>JAFSGP010000035.1 GCA_017440755.1 Clostridia bacterium
GAGGTTCTTGACTCACCATATTTTCGCCAACGGCGAAAATATCAGGGTTTTGGCGGAACAAGAAACTACCATAGGAGCAGAATTTGATTTCCGCCTAAACCAGAGTTCAAAGTCTCGCCACCCTGTCCATCTCTCTTTTTTTCGTCCACGTGGTGGATTGAGGTTCTTGACTCACCATATTTTCGCCAACGGCGAAAATATCAGGGTTTTGGCGGAACAAGAAACTACCATAGGAGCAGAATTTGATTTCCGCCTAAACCGGAGTTCAAAGTCTCGTGGACTTCGCGTTTTACGCGAAGTCCGTCAACTATTTTTTGGCGGTTTTGACAACCGCCATTTCGCCTATTAGCGAAACCAAAATAGTTGCGACAGCTGCCTTCGTTTTAGCCTGATTCGCGTTTTACGCGAAGTCCGTCAACTATTTTTTGGCGGTTTTGACAACCGCCATTTCGCCTATTGGCGAAACCAAAATAGTTGCGGATAGTGCAGAACTCAAGGTTCGCCCCCGTCACGCGCGCTCATTTGCCGCCGCATATAGTCCTACCAGCCCGTTGCTGAGCAGTCCGCCGCCGATGATGTCGGTGAGCCAATGTACGCCGCACACCGTTCTGCCTGCTACCATAAACGCCGTAAAGGCGGCAATGGCAAACACCGTCCACCGTCTGCAGACGGGGTGCTTTATGCGCGCCTTTGCTTGCATGGCGGTGGTTGGCATCACGCTCATGACCAGCAGGGTGGTGGAGGAGGGGAAGGACACCTCCAGATACCCGTTGATGAGTACGGGGCGGTAATTGACGTGGTATTGCTCAAAGAAAAGATACGCCGCTATCACCAGCAGGTAGAAGCCCCCTAAGGTAAGGATGGAATAATCCACCCGCAGGATATGTTTGTGCCGAATCCACTGGGCGAGCCCCAGCACGGCAAACCCCACGGCTATCCCAAAGGGGACCAGCCCCAGCCAATCCGTAACCACGTAAAGGGTCATATGCACGCCCGTAAGGTGATGAAAATAGCGGTTGAGCGTCGCCAGACCTACGGCGGATTCACGGGGTCCGATTGCCTGTACGTCCCAAAAGCGAAGGGCTACCGTCCACAGCACAAAGCCGACCAGTAGCCCCAGAGAAAGGACGAGTGTTTTTGTCTTGCGTGTTTTCATGTTAGACAGCCTCCTGTTTATGTGTTTGGCTTTCGCCTGAAACCACCCTACAGGAGCGGGGAGAAAAACACAAGAAACCCGTCGTCACCGCCGCGACACGAATCGTGTCAGCAGCCCTTTTATCACCAAAAACACAAACAGCAGCGCCGCCGCATAGGGCTGGGAGCCGACAATAAAAAGGAGAACCCCCACCGCGTTGAGCGCTAATGATGCTGTCCGTTTACTCTTGTGCCAAAGGGCGCAGGGGCAGGCTTGCAGAGCGAGGGTCGCTATCCCCAGCGCCACCGCGGCAGCCACCGCCGCCAAATAGGCGACGCGCACGTACGGCGCGGCGGTGGTAAGAGAAAGCAGGGACACCGTAAGGAGTCCCGCCGCGGTTTTCTGCCCGAAAAGGGGCAAAAACAGAAACAGAGCAACGCTCAAATCCAATAAACCGAACACCAAATCCTGCAAAAGGGCTTGTTTTCGCTTGTTGTCCTCTTCGGCAACGGACAGGAGCCGCTCTCCCGACAGCAGGTCGTCCAGCGTAACGGAGAAAAGCGCCGCGATGGCTTTGAGGGACTCTATATTGGGGTAACCTCTGCCCGATTCCCATTTAGAAATCGCGGTGCGGGATACGTAGAGGGCGGCGGCCAGCTCCTCCTGCGTCAGCCCTTTTTGTTTGCGCAATTCTTGCAGTTTTTCACAAAATTCCATAGTATGCTCGCTTTCTGCCGAGGTTGGCGGCGCGGGTTTGTTCTCTGTGTGTTTCAGTATAGCACAGCGTGGCACAAAAAGCCACCCATTTCTACATAAAAAGGGTTGCCGCCGACGGTAGGGGGACCGTCGGCGGCAGCAGGAAAAAGAAAGGGTAAAAAATGAAAAAGAGGGGTTATACTCGGGGGTGTCCCGAAGTACAGCTTAACTATATCGGATAAATGTGTCGTCAGAATGATGAAATCGTAACGAAAGTGTAAATAGTGGACAAGTTGACAGAAAAAAGGGAATTTGGTATACTGCCCTTGTGATTACCGAAAGGAGTGTGGGGAATGAAAAAGGCTTTATGGATTGTGGCGTTGGTGCTTTTGTGTTGCACCGCCTGTAAGCAGGCACCTGCAGACGGGGCGGAGAGCAGCGCCGCGATAACGGATACGACCACCACGGCGGGGGTTGCCGAGGAAAAGGGGACCACCACGGCGGATACGCAGGGCAATGCCACCGATACCACCACAGCGGGGAGCACCGCCGCGGGCGACAGTACGACGGCGCAAACCCGCCCCGCTTCCCAGCAGAGCGGGACGATTGCCCCCACCACTCAGGGGGACAGCACTACGGCGACCACCGCAATGGGTAGTTCTGCGTTGGGTAGCACCTCTGTGACGGGGACGACCGTTGCAGGCGGGGGACAATCCTCTACGGCGCGCCCCACCCAGGGGCAACAGACTCCCACCCAGGGGCAGCAGACTTCCTCCCAGAGTCAGCAAACTCCCTCCCAGAGTCAGCAAGCTCCCTCTCAGAGTCAGCAAGCTCCCTCCCAGGGTCAGCAGACTTCCACCCAGAGTCAGCCGACTTCCTCCCAGAGTCAGCAAGCTCCCTCCCAGAGTCAGCAGACTTCCTCTCAGAGTCAGCAAGCTCCCTCTCAGAGTCAGCAAGCTCCCTCTCAGAGCCAGCAAGCTCCCTCTCAGAGCCAGCAGATCCCCACCCAGAGTCAACCGACCATACACATCGACCTGCCTGCGGTGGGCACGGATTTGGACGGTAAGGGGCGTCTGTTGGTGAAGGCCGCCTCTGTCAGCGGTACAACCGTTACGTTGATGGTGGAGAATTGTTCCTCCGCGTACATGACCGCAGAGGAATCGACGGTCGACTACGTTCTCTATGACAAAAATGGTGCCGTTGTAAAACAGGGCACCTTGTATATCGGCACCATTCGCGCCCGCAAGACGGGCACCTATTCGCTGGTCGTACCCGCCAATGCGGCGAAGCTGGAGCTTGGCGACTTTACCACCGAATATTGGACTGAATGGAAATAAGGAGAGGTATTTATGAACATTGCCATTTTGACCGGCGCCTCCGCCGGTCTGGGGAAATCCTTTTTCCGTAGTGTAACCGCCCGCTACCCCGATTTGGACGCCATCTGGCTGATTGCCCGTCGGGAGGAGCGCCTGCGGGAGATGGCGGCGGGCAGCGCGGTTCCCACCGTGGTGTTGCCCTTTGACCTGACGGACAGCGCCAGCTACGAGACTCTGTCCGCCCGTCTGGCGGCGGAAAAGCCCTGCGTGAAGATGCTTATCAACAATGCAGGGCTGGGACAGCTGGACAACGTAGCGGATAGCGACTGGCCTACCCAGAGCCGTATGGTGGACTTAAACTGCCGCGCCCTGACCGCGGTGACCACGCTGGCGCTTCCCTATATGGCGGCGGGCAGCTTTGTGCTGAACGTGGCGTCCATCGCCTCCTTCGCGCCCAACGCCCGTATGACGGTATACTCCTCCACCAAGGCCTATGTGCTCAGTTTTTCCAAGGGACTGCGGGAGGAATTGAAGGCGAAGAAAATTAACGTGCTGGCAGTTTGCCCCGGCCCGATGAAAACCGAGTTTTTAGAGGTGGCGGATATCACGGGACGCTCCCCGATGTTCAAGCTGCTGCCCTACAGCGACCCCGATAAGGTGGCGGACCGCGCGGTGGTGCTGGCGGCGAAGGGACGGGCGGTGTATACCCCTCGCCTGTTCTTTAAGTTCTATCGGATTTTGGCAAAGCTGCTGCCCCACAGTCTTATTATGAAACTCTGCAAAACCTGATGAGAAAGCAACCGCTATGGCGGTTGCTTTTCTGTTTTTCGCATGCTATAATGGTCCCGTGAACCGTCGGGAAACAGGTGAGAATCCTGTGCGAGCCCGTCGCCGTGATCCGCATATATGGCATTGCTCCTTGCGACCGCGCCGCAGCGGTCGGACACGCCATTGGAGACTTTCCGAGAAGGTGGAGCGATGTGCGGTCAGCCGAAATATCGACCGTTCATACGCAAGGCCGTTCCTACGCGGAGTGCCTCGAGAGCAGGCATAAGGCTTTGACGATATAATATAAAGGAGTATATAGAACTATGACAAGACAAAACAACCTATCTATCCGTGTTCTGTCGGTCGTTCTGTGTACGGTGCTGATTGCGGCTATGGCACTGTCGATGACGGCTTGTACAGACAATAACGCCCCTGCGGGCGCGGTCACCTTCACCTTTCAGGTGGCGGACGGGAACGGCAAGCAGACGGACTTCACCATTACCACCGAGAAGGCAACGGTGGGGGAGGCCCTGCTGGACGAGGGGCTGATTAAGGGCGAGGACGGACCCTATGGGCTGTATGTGAAAGAGGTGAACGGCATCACCGCCGATTACGACGTAGACGGCACCTACTGGGCGTTCTATGTGAACGGCGAGATGGCGCCCACCGGTGTGGATTCCACCGCGGTGGAGGACGGCGCCGTGTACGCATTCAAGGTGGAGAAGTAACAAGGTTTGCGAGCCGCGGACAGATGGAAGGAGAGACGGAATGGACACCAAGAAATTAGGTTTCGGGCTGATGCGGTTGCCCCGGACCGACCCCAACGATAATACCGCTATCGACCTTTCTTGCGCCAAGACGATGGCGGATACCTTTCTGGAGAGAGGGTTTACCTATTTCGATACCGCTTGGATGTACCACGGTGGCGCCAGCGAGCGGGCGGTGCGGGAGTTGCTGACCTCCCGCCACCCGCGGGACAGCTATACGGTGGCAACCAAGCTACACCCCGGTTTTGTGAAGAGCAAGGAGGATCGAGACCGCATCTTTAACGAGCAATTGGAGCGGACGGGTGCCGGCTACTTCGACTACTACCTGCTCCACTCGATGAATGCGGAGTACGATACCCTGTTTGACACCTACGACTGCTATAACTGGCTGGTGGAGAAAAAACGGCAGGGATTGGTGCGGCATATCGGTTTCTCCTTCCACGACACGGCAGAGGTGCTGGAGCGGGTGCTGTCCGCCCACCCGGAGATGGAGTTCGTCCAGCTGCAGCTCAACTATTTGGACTGGGACAGCGAGGACGTGCAGTCCCGCCTGTGCTATGAGACCGCCCGCCGCCACGGCAAGCCGGTGATTGTGATGGAGCCGGTGAAGGGCGGCACGCTGGCTAACCTGCCCCCCGCGGCGGAGACGCTACTGCGGGAAATCCACCCCGACTGGTCCCCCGCCTCTTGGGCGGTGCGGTTTGCCGCGGGTCTGGACGGGGTGTTTATGGTGCTCAGCGGTATGAGCAATATGGAACAGCTGCTGGACAACACCGCCTATATGGCGGACGCCGCCCCTCTCACCGAGGCGGAGCTGGCGGCGTTGCGGCAGGTGGTGACCATTCTGCGTGCCGACGGGGCGATCTCCTGCACCGGTTGCGGCTACTGTGTGGACGGCTGTCCGCAGAACATCGCCATTCCCCGCTGTTTTTCTCTGTACAATGAGGATAAGCGGCAGGACCCCGACGAGCAGACCGACTGGACGCCGCCCTTCTCCTACTACGAGATTTTGATAAAGAACAACGGTAAGGCAAGCGACTGCATCGGTTGCGGTCTGTGCAAAGAGGTGTGTCCCCAGCATCTGGACATTCCCACCTTGCTCGGGCGGGTGGCGACCCGCTTCGAGGAATGACCGCCTCTCTGGAGCGGGCCAAGACCCGCCTGAAAGAGACAGCCTGCACCTGTGTGCTGCGGCAGGGGGAACAGGAGTTTACCGATACCCGCCGTGGGATTGCGCCGCTGCTTGATTTTCTGGACGGCGGTATGGATATGACGGGCTTTTGCGCCGCCGACCGCGTGGTAGGCAAGGCAGCGGCCTTCCTCTACGTGCGCTTGGGGGTGGTAGCGGTGTACGCGCCCGTGATGAGCCGCCCCGCCTACGATACCCTGACCGCCTTTGGCATCGCCGCCACCTATGACACCCTCACGGATTCTATCATCAATCGGGCGGGAGATGGAGGGTGCCCGATGGAGCAGGCGGTGTGGGATATCACCGACCCCATTGAGGCGGAGCAGGCGCTTCGCCGCCGACTGGCGGAACTTATCGACCACAAGATGTAGTGGTGCGAAAAATTCACAAATACTATATTTATTATCGAAAAAGTGGGCAAAACCCTGTATTTTAGGGGGTTTTGTCCACTTTTTCACGTTAAACCGCTAATACAAAATACGCAATATATGGGAATGTTTTTTACGAAAAACCACAATATATTGTGTTTTTTCGTAAAAAAGCCCTTGACAGAACCATAGGTGTATGCTATACTGACAAAGCACCGCATTTGAGGGGGGAGTCTGCCATGAACGTACAAGGATACCAAAAGCTGACGTTGCTGGACTTTCCCGGGCGTACCGCCTGCACGGTTTTCACCGGCGGCTGCAACCTGCGCTGCCCCTTCTGCCACAACGGCGGTCTGGTGCGGACACCCTTGGCGGAGCCCAACCGCACGGCGGAGGTGCTCACCTTCCTGTCCCGCCGCGTCGGCATTCTGGACGGGGTATGCGTCACCGGCGGCGAGCCGTTGTTGCAGCCCGACCTGTTGGACTTTTTAAAACAGATTAAGGATATGGGCTACGCGGTCAAGTTGGACACCAACGGCAGCCTACCCGACCGCCTGGCGGCGGCGCTGCAGAGCGGTCTCATCGACTACGTGGCGATGGACGTCAAGAGCTCTCCCGCCGGCTACCCGCTGGCCACCGGCAGCGACGCGGACCCGTCGGTATACGACCGCAGCATTCGCTTGCTGCGGCAGAGCGGCATTCCTCACGAATTCCGCACCACCGCCGTGGGCGGCATTCACACCCCTGCTGACTTCGCCGCCATTGGCGAGTGGTTGCGGGGCACCGAGCGGTATTTTATCCAGCGCTTTGTGGACTCCGGCAACCTGCTGGGGGCGGGGTACACCCCCTTCTCCGACGAGGAGATGGCAGAGCTGCTCAACCAAGTCAAGCCTTATATTCCCCATGCAGAAATAAGGGGTTAACATAATAAAAAAGAAATATTTAAAAAGGAGAGGTGTATTATGTATCGTGTAAACAAACGTGACGGACAGTTGGTCGACTTTAACATTGCCAAGATTTCCGACGCTATCAAAAAAGCGTTTGATGCCTGCGAGCGGCAGTACAACGACAATCTCATTGACTTTTTGGCTCTGAAGGTGACTTCTGACTTTGAGCCGAAGATCATCGCCGATATGATTGCTGTGGAGGATATCCAGGACAGCGTGGAGACGGTGCTGGGTCAGGCGGGCTACGGCGACGTGGCAAAGGCCTACATTCTGTACCGTCGTCAGCGTGAGAAGGTGCGTAACATCAGTTCCACCATGCTCAACTATCGCGATCTGGTGGATAACTATCTGCAGATCAACGACTGGCGCGTGAAGGAGAATTCCACCGTTACCTATTCCGTGGGCGGTCTGATTCTGTCCAACTCCGGCGCCATCACCGCCAACTACTGGCTCAGCGAGATCTACGATGACGAGATCGCCGACGCCCACCGTTCGGCGGATATTCATATCCACGACCTGTCCATGCTGACCGGTTACTGTGCCGGTTGGTCTCTGAAGCAGCTCATTCAGGAGGGTCTGGGCGGCATCCCGGGCAAGATTACCTCTTCTCCCGCCAGCCACCTGTCTACCCTGTGCAACCAGATGGTCAACTTCCTTGGCATTATGCAGAATGAGTGGGCGGGCGCACAGGCCTTCTCTTCCTTCGATACCTATCTGGCTCCCTTCGTCAAGGTGGATAACCTGACCCAGAAGGAAGTCAAGCAGTGCATTCAGTCCTTCGTTTACGGTGTCAATACCCCCAGCCGCTGGGGTACGCAGGCTCCCTTCAGCAACATCACCCTCGACTGGACGGTGCCGAAGGATTTGGAGAACCTGCCCGCTATTGTAGGCGGTAAGGAGATGGATTTCACCTACGGTGACTGCGCCGAGGAGATGCGTATGGTCAACAAGGCGTTCATCGAGATTATGATCGAGGGCGACGCCAACGGCCGTGGCTTCCAGTATCCCATTCCCACCTACTCCATCACCCGTGACTTTGATTGGTCCGAGACCGAGAACAATAAGCTCTTGTTCGAGATGACCGCCAAGTACGGCACTCCCTACTTCTCTAACTACATCAACTCCGATATGGAGCCCTCCGACGTGCGTTCTATGTGCTGCCGTCTGCGTCTGGACCTGCGCGAGCTGCGCAAGAAGTCCGGCGGCTTCTTCGGTAGCGGTGAGTCCACCGGCTCCGTGGGCGTTGTTACCATCAACCTGCCCCGCATCGCCTATCTGGCGGAGGACGAGGCGGACTTCTACAAGCGTCTGGATAAGCTGATGGATATCTCCGCCCGCTCTCTGAAGACCAAGCGTACCGTCATCACCAAGCTGCTGGAGACGGGTCTGTATCCCTACACCCGCCGTTATCTGGGCACCTTTGCCAACCACTTCTCCACCATCGGTCTGATCGGTATGAACGAGGTGGGTCTCAACGCCAAGTGGCTGCGTGCCGACCTGACCAACGAGAAGACCCAGGCCTTTGCCAAGGACGTGCTCAACCATATGCGTGAGCGCCTGTCCGACTATCAGGAGAAGTACGGCGACCTGTACAACCTGGAGGCAACCCCTGCCGAGTCCACCACCTATCGCTTCGCCAAGCACGACAAGAAGCACTATCCCGAGATTATCACCGCCAACGAGGACGGCACTCCCTACTACACCAACTCCTCTCACCTGCCGGTGGATTATACCGAGGATATCTTCTCCGCTCTGGACGTGCAGGACGAGCTGCAGACTCTGTACACCTCCGGTACCGTGTTCCACGCCTTCCTGGGCGAGAAACTGCCGGATTGGAAGGCGGCGGCTTCTCTGGTGCGCAAGATTGCCGAGAACTACAAGCTGCCCTACTACACCATGTCTCCCACCTACTCGGTCTGTGCCGAGCACGGCTACCTGCCGGGCGAGCAGTACACCTGCCCCCACTGCGGCAAGGAGGCTGAGGTTTACAGCCGTATCACCGGTTACTATCGTCCCGTCAAGAACTGGAACGACGGTAAGAGCCAGGAGTTCAAGGACCGTAAGGAGTATAACATTGCCAATTCTGTGCTGACCCATCAGGGTCCCAAGCAGGCGGCTGAGGCGACCTGTGCTTGCGATGCGGCTCTGGCGGACGGTGTGTACCTGTTTGCTTCCGCCACCTGCCCCAACTGTAAGGTAGCGGCCTCCCTGCTGGAGAAGGCCGGCATCGGCTACACCAAGCTGTTGGCGGAGGAGAACGTGGAGCTGACCGAGGGTCTGGGTATCAAGCAGGCTCCCACCCTGGTGGTGGCTGTCGGCGGCGAGATTGCCCAGTTCAAGGGCGTCTCCGACATCAAGAAATATATCCAGTCTGTGCAGTAAAAGCGACAGATTATAGCTTGGCCCCCCTCTGACGAGGGGGCTGGCACGGCGATAGCCGTGACTGGGGGAGAGATGGATGATTCTCTCCCTCCGTCTTTTTGCCTGCGGCAAAAATTCACCTCCCTCATCAGAGGGAGGCAAACAGAGGTGTAACTATGTACGACATTATCATCGTCGGCGCCGGTCCTGCGGGACTGACCGCCGCCATCTACGCCCGTCGGGCGAACAAGTCCGTTCTGCTGCTGGAAAAGGGCGCTTTCGGCGGGCAGATTACCTTCTCCCCCAAGGTGGAGAACTACCCCGGCTTTGAGACTATCAGCGGCAGCGAGCTGGCGGATAAGCTGGTGGAGCAGGCACTGGGACAGGGCGCGGACGTAGAAATCGAGACCGTCACCGCCATCGAGGACAAGGGCACCCACAAGGCGGTGCTCACCGAGGACGGCAACACCTATGAGGGCAAGGCGGTCATCATCGCCGCCGGCGCCCGCCACCGCCATCTGGGACTGCCCAACGAGGAGACCCACATCGGTGAGGGCATCTCCTTCTGTGCGGTGTGCGACGGCGCTTTCTATAAGGATAAGACCGTGGCGCTGGTGGGCGGCGGCAACTCCGCCCTGCAGGAGGCGATTCTGCTGTCCGAGACCTCCAAAAAGGTGTACGTGGTGCAGAATCTGGACTTCCTCACCGGCGAGCAGGCGCTGCAGGATATCCTTGCCAAGCGGGACAACGTGGAGGTGCTGCTGGGCACCGTGGTGGCGGCTCTGCCCGCCCAGGCGCCGCTGACAAGCATCACCCTGCGCCGTGTGGCGGACGAGAGCGAGTACGATTTGGCTATTGACGGTCTGTTCGTCGCCATCGGCTTACAGCCGGAGAACGGCGCCTTCGCCGACGTGGCGGCTCTGGACGACTGGGGCTACATCGACGCCGGCGAGGACTGTGTCACCAAGACGGCGGGCGTGTTCGTCGCCGGTGACTGCCGCCGCAAGGGCGTGCGTCAGGTGACCACCGCCACGGGTGATGGTGCCACCGCCGCCATCGCTGCCTGCCGTTATATCGACAGCTTGTAATATTAAGCGGAGAATATACGAAAGGTAAACGGGCAGCCGATGATCGGCTGCCCGTTTTCTTGTGGTCTTTCGACAAGAGGGGCGGCGGACAGCTCGGTTTCTGTGTCCGAACTGTAAAAAATGCCGCTTTTCCGTTGCAAAGCGCTAAAAAATATGCTAAAATGAACCTGTATACAGAAAATTATCCCCAAATGAAAGAGGTACCCTATGAAAACTTCCTATTCCGAAATAACGCCGTATATCGCCCAGCTGGCACAGCAGTCCTGCGATAAAAACGGCATTCAGCCCAACATGTACGCCGAAAATAAGGTGTTTCGCGGTCTGCGTGACGTAAACGGTCACGGCGTGGTCACCGGTCTGACCGAGGTGTCGGATATCACCGCCCGTATTATCAATCCGGACGGCTCCTCCACCCCCTGCCACGGTCGGCTGTGCTACCGCGGCTATAACGTGCGGGATTTGGTGAAGGGCTTCCAGAGTGACAACCGCTTCGGCTTTGAGGAGGCGGTGTATCTGCTGCTGTTCTCCGAGCTGCCGGACGAGGGTGAGCTGATGCGCTTTCGGCGGGAATTATCCCATTGCCGCAGCCTGCCTCCCTCCTTTGTGCGGGATATGATTCTCAAGGCACCCGGCAAGGATATGATGAACATTCTGTCCCGCTGCGTGCTGGCGCTGTATGCCTATGATGACAACCCCGACGATATCTCGGTGGCGAACGTGCTGCGCCAGTGCCTGCAGCTTATCTCGGTGTTCCCCATGCTGGCGGTGTACAGCTACCAGTCCTATCAGCACTACCATCAGGACAAGAGCCTGTTTATCCACCTGCCCCGCCCCGAATATTCCACGGCGGAAAACCTGCTGCACCTGCTGCGTGAGGACAGCCAGTTCACCCCCTTGGAGGCGAAGATTCTTGATTTGGCGCTGGTGCTGCACGCCGAGCACGGCGGCGGTAACAACTCCACCTTCACCACCCACGTGGTCACCTCCTCCGGAACGGACACCTACTCGGCGGTGGCGGCGGCGCTGGGCTCCCTCAAGGGTCCCCGCCACGGTGGCGCCAACATCAAGGTGGTGCGTATGTTCGACGATATGAAGGAGACCATCGACACCTCCGACGACGGGCAGATCAAGGATTATCTGGCCCGCCTGCTGGACAAGAACGCCTTCGACCGCAACGGTCTCATCTACGGTATGGGTCACGCCGTCTACTCTCTGTCCGATCCCCGCTCCGACATTCTCAAGGAGTGCGCCAAGACTCTGGCGGTGGAGAAGGGCTGCGAGGAGGAGTTTGCCCTGTACGAGAAGGTGGCCAAGATGGCGCCGGAGATGATCGCCGAAAAGCGCAAGATGTACAAGGGTGTCAGCGCCAACGTGGACTTCTATTCGGGTCTGATCTACCGTATGCTGGACCTGCCTTGCGAATTGTTCACCCCCCTGTTCGCCGTGGCGCGTATTGCGGGCTGGAGCGCTCACCGCATCGAGGAGATCCAGAATGCGGGCAAGATCATCCGCCCCGCCTATATCAATGTGAAACAGGATCGGGAGTACGTATCCCTGCAGGACCGCTTGATTTTGGAGTAATGGATCTGCCGAAAAGAAAGCAAAACCGCCTGCCCGATTGGGATTATAGTGCCCTCGGTGCTTATTTCGTCACGATATGCACCAAGGGGAAGAAAAAGCTATTATGCGATATCGTAGGGGGCGGCGTCCTCGACGCCCCGCAAGTTGTGTTGACCGAAATAGGATGGATTGCGGAGCAGGAACTCTTGGGGATAAAAAATCATTACGAAAATATAACCATTGACAAATACGTCATTATGCCGAATCATATTCACTTGTTGATACGGATAGCGGAACGGATAAATCCGTTCCCTACGAAGCGGTATGATATTCCCAATGTGGTCGGAAAATATAAGGCGGCGGTAACTCGCTGCGTAGGGAATGCATTTATGCATTCCGTTGAATTGTGGCAAAAATCCTACCACGACCACATCGTTCGCAACGAGGCAGATTATCGGCGGATATGGGAGTATATTGACACCAACCCGCTAAAATGGGAAGAAGACTGCTTTTTTGTGGCAGAATAAACAACGAGGCTGTGCCGTCAGGCACAGCCTCGTTGTTTTGTGGAAACATTCCCAGCTCCCCTGACAAGGGGAGCCAAGAGTGCGCGTGTGTCGTTACACCATCTTCTCCTGCTTAATCTTCTTATCGATCACGTGGCGGGAGGCGAGCTCGCGGTGAATATCCTCCAGGGAAATTCCCGCCTCGATCATCAGCACCATTACGTGATACGCCAGGTCGGCAATCTCGTAGACGGTTTCCGCCTTATCTTCCGCCTTGGCGGCGATGATGACCTCGGTGGTTTCTTCACCCACCTTCTTGAGGATTTTATCCAGCCCCTTCTCGAACAGGTAGGTGGTGTAGGAGCCTTCCTTGGGATTCACCTTACGCCCCACCAGCATATCCATCAGATCCTGCAGGGCGAACTCTTTGCGTTCCTCGCTCTGCCAGATGGGATTGTGGAAGCAGCTGGTCTCTCCCAGATGGCAGGCGGGACCATCGGGCTCCACCGCCACCACCAGCGCGTCCCCGTCGCAGTCGGCGGTGATGGACACGATGTGCTGGTAGTTGCCGCTGGTTTCTCCCTTGAGCCACAATTCCTGACGGGAGCGGCTCCAGAAGCAGGTCAGCCCCTTTTCCATCGAGATTTTGAGGCTCTCCTTGTTCATATAGGCGACGGTCAGCACCTGCTTGGTGATGGCGTCCACCACCACGGCGGGAATCAGCCCTTTTTCATCAAATTTCAAAGCATTTACGTCAATCATCGGAAAATCTCCTTTCACAGTCGCGTGGGAATATTGGCGGCCGCCATAGCCGCCTTCAAATCCTTGATTTTCACCTCGCCGAAGTGGAAAATGGAGGCGGCCAAGCCCGCGTCCACCCCCGGCAGGGTGTTAAACAGGGTGAGGAAGTGGTCGATGCCGCCTGCGCCGCCGCTGGCGATGACAGGCACGTCCACGGCGGCGCACACCGCCTTAAGCATTTCCAAATCAAAGCCGCCCTTGACGCCGTCGGTGTCGATGGAGTTGACCACCACTTCGCCGGCACCGTCCCCGACGCAGCGTTTTATCCATTCGATAGCTTCCAGTCCGGTGTTTTCCCGTCCGCCCTTGGCAAAGACACGAAACACCCCGTCCACTCGCTTCACGTCGGCGGATAGCACCACGCACTGATTACCGTACAGGCGGGCGGCCTCGCCTACTAAGTCGGGATTACGGATAGCGCCCGAATTGACGCTCACCTTGTCGGCGCCGCAACCCAACACTCGCTCGAAGTCGGCGACGGTGTTGATGCCGCCGCCCACCGTCAGGGGAATAAACACCTGACGGGCGGTTTCGGTGAGAATATCGGTGAACAGCTGCCGTCCCTCGGCGGAGGCGGTGATATCATAAAACACCAGCTCGTCCGCGCCGTGGCTGCTGTAATATTTGGCCAACTCGATGGGGGAGGCCACGTCACCCAACCCCTCAAAGTTGACCCCTTTGACCACCCGTCCGTCCTTTACGTCCAGACAGGGAATGATGCGTTTGGTAATCATAGCGATACCTCCAGAGCCTCTTTCAAATCAATGGCGCCGACGTAATACGCCTTGCCGATGATGGCGCCGTACAGCCCCGTCGCCGCCAGCCGTTTTACGTCCTCCAGCGAGGAGACACCTCCCGATGCCACCAGCTGCAGGGTGGGGAACTGCGCCTGCAGCTGCCGATACAGGTCGTGGTTGGTGCCCTGCATGGCGCCGTCCTTGGAGATGTCGGTGACGATGAGGGTGCGTACCCCCATCTCCTGCATCTGTCCGCAGAAGGTGACCGCGTCCAGGGTAGATTTTTCCGTCCAGCCCTTCACCGCTACGAAGCCGTCCTTGAGGTCCACGCCTACGGCGATTTTATCCCCATAGGCGTCCACAGCCGCCCGTACGAAGGCAGGGTCCTCCACCGCGGCGGTACCGAGAATGACGCGGTCTATTCCCGCGTCCACGTAGGTTTTGACCACCTCCATATTCCGCACGCCGCCGCCGATTTCACAGAAAAGCCCGCTTTCCTGTTTGATGCGGCAGACGGTGGCGAGATTGGGGGTGGTGCCGCTTTTGGCGCCCTCCAGGTCCACAATATGAATGTATTTGGCTCCTGCGGCGGCAAAATCCCGTCCGATTTCCGCAGGGTTTTCGCTGTACACGGTCATTTCGGCGTAGTCGCCCTTATAGAGGCGCACCGCCTTGCCCTCATACAGGTCAATAGCAGGAAAAAGATGCATACGATTACTCCTTTATTCCTCGTCAATCACGGGGGTGACGATGGGTTTACCCAGTGCGTCCACCAGCACCGTCAGCCCGCCGCTGTAGCCGCTGGTGACGTAGAGGTAATTCACGCCGGTTTGCTTATCCACCAGCACCGTCTGGGTGGTGGTAAATCCGCCTTGCGTTTCTTTTACGACAAAGCGCTTCACTTTCTTAGCCATTTTTCGTCCCTCCCATTTCGCAGAATGCCCGCAGGATATTCAGCCCTACGTCGCCGCTCTTTTCGGGGTGAAATTGACAGCCCATCACGTTATCCTTTGCCACGGCGGCGGTCAGCGCGGCGTGGTACTCGGTGGTGGCAATTACCGACGGGCAGTCGGTGGCGTAATAGGAGTGGACAAAGTACACGCAGTCCCCCTCCTGCACGTATTTAAACAGGGGGTGTTCCGTCCCGCACAAATGCAGTCCGTTCCAGCCGATGTGGGGCACCTTATAATCGGCGGGCACCACGTCCCGAATGGGGACCACCTTGCCCTCAATGAGCCCCAGCCCCTTGTGCTCGCCGTATTCGTAGCTCACGTCCAGCAGCAGCTGCATGCCCAGACAGATGCCCATAATCGGCTTGCCTGCGGCAGCTTGCTCCCGCACCAGCGCCGCCATACCGCTGTCCTCCAGCTTGCGGGCGGCGTCCTTAAAGGCGCCCACACCCGGCAGCAGAATGCGGTCGGCACGACGGATAACCGTCGGGTCAGCGGTAACCACCGCCTTGGCGCCGATGGCGGCGAAGGAGCTCTGCAGAGAAAACAGGTTGCCTACGCCGTAGTCGATGATGGCTATCATTGGAGGACCCCCTTCGTGGAGGGGATGGCGTCCGAAAAGCGGGGGTCGATGGCCACCGCCTGCCGCAGCGTGCGGGCAACGGACTTAAAGGTGCCCTCAATGATGTGGTGGGAGTTTTTGCCCGTCAGCAGACGGATGTGCAGGGTGGCGCCCGCATTGCGGACGAAGCCCAGCCAGAACTCCTCCACCAGCTCGGTGTCGAAGGACCCCACCTGCTTGGTGGGAATGGGCAGGTCCATGCTCAGCCCGTCCTTGATACACACCTTTTCGTCGGGAATGGGCAGGTCGTAGCCTAAGAAATCCCGTCCCGACAGGTCCACGGCGGACAGCACCAGCGTCTCGTCCATGGGCAGCACGCAGCTACCGTAGCGGTTGATGCCTTTTTTGTCTCCCAGCGCACGGGAGAACGCCTCGCCCAAGCTGATACCGATGTCCTCCACCGTGTGGTGGTCGTCCACGTAGGTATCCCCGTCGCAGGCGAGGGTGAGGTCAAAGCCACCGTGCTTAGCGAACAGGGTCAGCATATGGTCCAGAAAGCCGCAACCCGAGCGGATATCCGATTTTCCCTCACCGTCCAGATTCAGGGAGAGGGTGATATCCGTTTCCGCGGTTTTGCGGGCATAGTCCACGCATCTCATTGGTCATTCCTCCAGTATAGCTTTCACGGCGGTCAGCAGAGCGTCCATCTGCTCCCGACTGCCGATGGTGATGCGGTTGTAGGGGGATAGGCGGGGGGTGTCGAAATGCCGCACCAGAACACCCCGCTCTTTGAGCTTTTGGTATAGCGCTCCGCCGTCCACCGCAGGGTGGGTGGCGAAAAGAAAATTCGCTGCCGAGGGAAGGACGACAAAGCCCATTTCCTCCAGCTTTTCGGCAGTGTAGGCACGGTTTTCCATTACTGTGCGGCAATTTCTTCGGGTGGCTTCCTCGTCTGCCAGCTGTCCCAACCCCGCCGCCATGGTCAGGCGGTTGACATTGTAGGGGTTGGTGGAGTAGCGCAGGGTTTCCAAATCCTGTATCAGCGCCTTGGAAGCAAAGCCAAAGCCCAGACGCGCGCCCGCCATGGAGCGGGATTTGGAAAAGGTTCCTGTCACCAACAGATTATCGTATTTGTGAATCAGCGGCACACAGCTTTCCCCGCCGAAATCCACGTAGGCTTCGTCAATCACCACCACGTTGTCGGGGTTGCTCGCCACAATCTTCTCAATCTCCGCCACCGACAGGGCAAGTCCCGTAGGGGCGTTGGGGTTGGCGAGGAACACCGTTTTGCCGCAGGCCATATATTTCGCCGTATCCACCGTGAAATCCTCCCGCAGGGGCGGGGTGGTGTAGGGAATGCGGTACAGATCGGCAAACACCTTGTAGAAACCGTAGGTGATATCGGGGAATATGGCGGGGTGGGTGTCGTCGCAGAAGGCCATAAAGGCAAAGTTGAGCACCTCGTCGGAGCCGTTTACGAGTATCACCTCGTCCGCTTCCACCCCGTACAGCGCCGCCAGCTGCTCCCGCAGCTGCTTGCAGGTGGGGTCGGGATACAGCTGCAGCTGTGCCGCCGCCTCTGTCGCCGCCTTCTGCGCCTTTTCCGAGGGCGGGAAGGGGGACTCGTTGGTATTGAGTTTTACGTACTGTTTATCCTGCGGCTGTTCCCCCGGGGTATAGGGGGTCAGCTGACAGAATTTTTCACTGAAAAAGCGGCTCATGTATTCTCTTCCAATCTCACGACGGCGCTCTTGGCGTGGGCGGTGAGCCCCTCCTTGCGGGCGAAGAACGCCACGTCCTCCGCCACCCCCTCCAGCGCCTGTCGGGTGTAATAGGTGTACTGGGTTTTCTTCACAAAATCGTCCACCGACAGGGGGCTGGAGAATTTTGCCGTGCCGCCTGTGGGCAGGGTGTGGTTGGGTCCCGCCAGATAGTCGCCCAGCGCCTCGGGGCAGTTACGTCCCATAAAGATAGAGCCCGCGTGGCGGATGGCGTCCAGATAGTCAAAGGGGTTGTCCACGCACAGCTCCAGATGCTCCGGCGCCAACTCGTTGGAGATGTCGATGGCCGCCCACAGGTCATCGGCGACGATAATCTTGCCGTTCGCGTCAATGGAGGCACGGGCAATCTCCGCCCGTTCCAGCTGCGGAATCTGCACTTCCAACTCGGCCTGCACCGCCTGTGCCAGCTCCATACTGTCGGTGACCAGCACCGCAGAGGCTAATTTATCGTGCTCCGCCTGGCTGAGCAGGTCGGCGGCGACGGTGCGGGGGTCGGACTTGCCGTCCGCCACGATGAGGATTTCGCTGGGTCCCGCTATCATATCAATGGACACCACGCCGAACACCTGCTTTTTCGCTTCCGCTACAAAGGCGTTGCCGGGGCCCACGATTTTGTCCACCTTGGGCACGCTCTCGGTGCCGTAGGCGAGGGCGGCCACAGCCTGTGCACCGCCGATTTTGAAAATCTTATCCACGCCTGCAATGGAGGCGGCCGCCAAAATGACGGGGTTCACCTTGCCGTCCTTGCCGGGAGGGGTGACCATCACCACCTCAGGGCAGCCTGCAATTTTCGCGGGGATAGCGTCCATCAGCACGGTGGAGGGATAGGCGGCGGTGCCGCCGGGCACGTACAGACCCGCGCGGTCTACGGGAATCACCTTCTGCCCCATCACAATGCCGGGGCGGTCGTTAATGATAAAGGAATTCCGCACCTGCTTCTCGTGGAAGGCGCGAATGTTGGCGGCGGCGGTTTTCAGTATCTCGATAAACTTCGGCTCTACCAACTCCACTGCCTCGGCAATCTCCTCGGGGGAGACCAGCAGACTGCTAAGCTTGGCGCCGTCGAATTTCTCGGTATAGGCGTAGAGGGCGGCGTCACCGTCTGCGCGGACGGTGCGGATAATGTCCTCTACGATGCCGGTGACGTCCACCGTGGGCACCACACGGGCAAAAATATCCGCGGCAGCTACCTCGCCGCATTTCAGTATTTTAATCATAATCGCATTACTCCGTTAAGGCAGCCATTTGCTGCAGAATTTTTTCGATTGACTCATTTTTAAACTTAAAAGCCGCGTGGTTGGCAATCAGACGGGCGCTGATGGGTACGATGGTTTCCCGCACGTCCAGATTGTTTTCCTTGAGGGTGGTACCGGTTTCCACGATATCCACAATCACGTCGGAAAGCCCCAGAATGGGCGCGATTTCAATGGAACCGTTGAGGTGGATAATGTCGATATCCCGTCCCAGAGCGGCGTAATAGTCGCTGGCGATGCGGGAGAATTTCGTCGCCACCCGCAGGGTGCGGGCGGGGTCGTCGCGGAAATCCTTAGGCGCCGCTACCGCCATACGGCATTTACCCAGCTTCAGGTCTAACAGCTCGTACACCTGAGGGCGGTACTCCAGCAGAATATCCTTGCCCGCTACGCCGATGTCGGCGGCGCCGCGCTCCACGTAGATGGCTACGTCGGAGGGCTTGACCCAGAAATACCGTACCCCTGCCTCGGGGTTTTCGAATATCAGCTTGCGGTTGTTCTCTTTAATCGAGGGGCAGGGGAACCCCGCCTGCTCGAAGAGGCTGTATACCTTTTCGCCCAGCCGTCCTTTGGGCAGGGCAACATTCAGCATATTAGACACAGGGGGTCACCTCCCCGTTTTTGTAGTGTACAAGCTGTCGGTAGGTCAGCTTGTCGGGAATCTGTTGTTGGGCGGATACGCTGCCCTCTTTGGCGAGGGTTGCCACCGCCTGCTGTAAGCCGACCAGGTCACAGCCTGCCTCGTACAGCAGCAGGGTGTCCACGTCATAGCCGTGGGCGGTCTGCTCCAGCCGCTCCAGCTCGTCCAGATAGACGGCGAAGCCCACCGCACCGCTGCTGCGTCCCACGCGCTGCATCAGCTTGTCATACTGGCCGCCGGAAAGCACGCTGTCCGGCAGCCCTTTGACAAAGCCCTTGAATACCAGCCCATTATAGTAGCGGCTGTCGCCCACCACGCTGCAGTCGATGCGCAGCACGTCGCAAAGGTCACTGCCCGCAAAGGGCGCCAACACCCGCTCCAGTTGGGCGATGGGGGCGGTATCCATAACGTCGGCGAGCAGCGCCTTCAGGCGGGGCAGCACCTGTGCGGGTGTGCCGTAGGTGGAGATAAGTCCGCACAGCGCCTCGGTCACCGCGGGGGAACACCCCTCGCACAGCCGCCGCAGCTCGTGGGCATTTTTCTCCCCGATGCAGACGCGGGCCGCCTCGCGGTTTTCCGCGGGCAGGTTATTCAGCAGGGCTTCGGTAATCCCCAGATGGGAAATATCCAGCACGCAGTCGGGGGCGATAGCCCGCAGGCTCTCCGCCGCCAGCCGCAGCACCTCGTACAGGTGATAGTCGTCGATGTCCCCCATACATTCCAGACCCGCCTGCAGAATCTCCTTAAAGCAGTGGGCGGCGTTGGATACGCGGTACACGTTTTCGGAGTAGTACACCTTTTGCACACAGCCCGCCTGCTCGCGGCTATTTTTGATGATGGACAGGGTCACGTCCGGCTTGAGCGCCATCAATTTACCGTTGGTGTCGGTGAAGGTGATGACGCTGTCGGAGATGAGAAAATCCTTGTTGCGGACGTACAGGTCGTACTCCTCAAACTTGCTCATCTTATAGGGCAGATAGCCGTACCGCCCATACAGCTCTCGCACAGCGGCGAGTATACGCTCGGTCATATCTCTCCCTCCTCTTTCATTCTAGCCAGCGCCTGCCGATAGCCACCGCTGCCGTAGTTTAAGCACTTGCTGACGCGGCTGATGGTGGCGGTGGAGATGCCCACCTGCTCGGAGATGGTTTGGTAGTTGACCCCCTGCTCCAGCAGAATGGCGGCGTCCAGCCGCTGGGCCATATCCTGCACCTCCTTAATGGTGCAGATATCCTCAAAGAATTTTTCACAGTCCTCGCGGGTCTCCAGACGACGAATGGCGTCGAACAGCCGCTGTATGGAATGGGTGTTAAAGGGTGCCATAAGACGATACCTCTCTTTTTCGGCGGATAATACAGGCATTTTACCACTTTATCAAAGTAAAGTCAATAGGGGAACAGCAGTTTTTCAGGCTTTTTTGCAGAAAAAAGCACCCTTCTGCAACAGAAGGGTGCTTTTGTATCAGTCTATTCTCCCTGCGAAGAGGGTGTCCCGATTGACGGGGGTGTAGAACAGGCGGCGCACCTCGTCGTAGGAGGTGGGTTTTTGCCCTAAAATCCACATCAGCTTGGTGATGGTGGCCTCGAAGGTCATATCGTAGGCCTCAATGAGGTTAAAGTCCCGCTTCACCTTCTTGCCCACCTCGTAGACGGTCATATTGCTGCCCTCGTTCACCACCTGGGTGGTCATGACCACAAACTTGCCTTTGGAGAACCATTTGTCCATTTCGGCGTAGAAAGCGTCCACCAGATTCTGCGGCAGACCGCCCACGCCGAAGCTCTCGATGACCACGCAGTCATACTGGGTGAACAAATAGGAGAAAATCTCCGGCTTGATACCGGGGGTTAACTTCAGCGTGCACACGCTGTCCGCCAGCTGGTAGAAAAACCGCACCTTACCCTCCGCGGGGGGCTCGGGGATATACCGCACCAGCAGCCCGTCCTGTATCACCGCGGGGTAGGGGTAGTTGAGGCTGGAAAAGGCATTGTAGCTTTTGGCGCGCACCTTGCGAGCGCGGGTACCGAGAATCACCTTGCCGTCAAAGACGATGTTCACCCCGCGGGACCCGTCGTCCGCCGCATAGATAAAGCTGTCCAGCAGGTTGGAGCGGGCGTCGGTCACGTCCATATTGATGGGCTTCTGGGCGCCGGTGATGACGATGGGCTTGTCTGCATTCTGTATCATATAGGAAAGCGCCGCCGCGGTGTAGGCCAGCGTATCGGTGCCGTGGCAGATGACGAAGCCGTCGTAGGCGTGGTAGTTTTCCTCCACCGCCCGCACAATCTGTATCCAGTGGGCGGGGGTCATATTGGTGCTGTCGATGTTACACACCGACAGGGTGGATACGCGACACACCTGTGCCACGGCGGGGACAAAGGAGAGAATATCCTCCGGTGTCAGCACCGGCGCCAGACCGTCGTCGGTCTGCTTGGAGGCGATGGTGCCGCCGGTGGCAAGCATGAGAATGTGTTTCACTCCGCAGCCTCCTCTTTGTTGCTTTCAAAGGTATCCTTGATGATATAGACAGGGCGGCCCTTTGCCTCCGCATAGGTTTTGGCGAGGTATTCGCCCACGATACCCAGACAGAACAGCTGAATGCCGGACAGCAGCAGAATGAGGGACGCCAGGGTGGGGAAGCCCGCCACGGGGTCGCCGAACAGCAGGGTCTTTATCACCACCACCAGCATCAGAAGAATGGACAGCAGGAACAGCAAAATGCCCAGCACCGAGGAGATGATAAGCGGCTTGTCCGAGAAGGAAACGATGCCGTCGATAGCATAGGCGGTCAGCTTCCAGAAGCTCCACTTGGTGGTGCCTGCGTGGCGCGCCTCCACCTCATAGGGCATATACTCCACGTGGAAACCCACCCAAGAGAAAATGCCCTTGGAAAAACGGCATTTTTCGGGCATGGCCAGCACCGCGTCCACCATCTTGCGGCTGAGCACGCGGAAATCGCTGGCGGAGCGGCGGAATTCCACCTGGGTAATTTTGTTAATCAGCTTGTAGAAGCAGCTCTTGAAGAAACTGAGCAGCTTCGACTCGTTGCGCTGCGCCTGATAGGCGGCAACGCCGTCACAGTCGGGGGTATGCTTGATGATATCCAGCATATCCAGAATGTATTTGGGGTTTTGCTGCAGGTCGGCATCGATAATGGCCACGTAGTCCCCGTGGGAGGCCTCCAGCCCCGCCAGAATGCCCGCCTCCTTGCCGAAGTTGCGAGAGAAGCGAATGGCGCGCACGGTGTGGGTGGCCTCGGCGCACAGCTGACGCAGGGCGGCGGCGGTGCCGTCGCGGCTGCCGTCGTCGATGAAGATGAATTCGGTGTCCGCCACCAAATCCTTAAGGGTGGCGACGGTCTTATCGTAGAAGGGGCGGATATTCTCCTCTTCGTTGTAGCAGGGGATAACAACGGATAACAGCATAGGTTTCACCTCGTTTGGTTTTTGAACACCAGCAGCTTGCTGATGACGTAGTTGGCGATAAGTACAATGACCTGTGTGGCGACCTTGGACACCAGCTCGTGGACGTGCAGTAGCGAGTAGAGCACAAACACACCGCCCACCTCAATTACCATGGTGAGCAGACGAGCGCCCACGAATTTGGCGAATTCCAGCGCCAATTCTTTGCCGTTTTCGCAGTGGGACTCGAACACGTAGAGCTTATTGATGCCGTAGGCGAACAGTATGGACAGCACCACCGAGAAAAAGTTGCTCAGGTTGACCTCCACCGACAGCCATTGGCTCAGTATGGTGAATACCACCAGGTTAAACAGGGTGGTACAGCCGCCCGCGATGATATATTTTACGGTTTCGTGGCGGAAGAACGCCAGCAGTTTTTGTTTCATAGAAGTTTCCTCACGCGGGTATATATATGGTATAAAAATAGTACCATTATTTCAGGGAATAGTCAAGATTTGTTTGTGGATACGCGGCGGGACGATGTGGGCATCGTCCCCTACACAAGGAGCATCAACCATAAACCGTAGGGGACGGCGCCTCGACGTCCCGTATCGGTACCGCCCCAAAGCGGAACGGATAAATCCGTTCCCTACGCACAGACCCTACGTAGGGGCGAACACAGTTCGCCCGCAGGACGGGAAACCCGTCCCCTACACAAGGAGCACCAACCATAAACCGTAGGGGACGGCGCCTCGACGTCCCGTATCGGCACCACTCCAAAACGGAACGGATAAATCCGTTCCCTACGCACAGACCCTACGTAGGGGCGAACTGCGTTCGCCCGAAAACGGGAGGGCACCAAATCGTTGTGCTGATGCGGGAGAATGGAGCAAAGCGACATTCTCGTGGGGGGTGGCAACGAGTTCTAAGAAAAGCATAAATCAAACGCCACCCACCCTCCCCTACGATAGCGTTTGCGGTTTGCACAGGTTTGTCAGCCTCCCTCATCGAGAGAGTCTTACGAGAGGGGAAAGTGCGAAGCCCAATTATTCATTATTCATCAGCGAAGCGACTTCATCATTCAATATTCATTGAAAATCCGTTCTCGTTTAATGAATAATGAATGATGAAAAATGAATAGTGAATAATACAAAGAAAAATCCGTCCTCTTTCGAGAACGGATTTTTCTTTGGGACCGACACTCAAAATGGAACCGGTCTGAAATCCTGATTTTCTCTTATTTCAACTTTTTATCGCTATTTTTTCTTATCTTTTATGCTTTTAATTACAATCACTAGATGTACCACAACAGCAGCAAATATAAAAATTGTACCACAAACGCTTATTATAAAAGGAACATCCGTTAATAACTCAAAAACATTTATAAGTGTCCAAAAAAACCAACAAATTGAAGCTATCAACCATAAAACA
>JAFSGP010000036.1 GCA_017440755.1 Clostridia bacterium
GGGTGGGAGATGGGATTCGAACCCACGATCTTCAGTGCCACAAACTGACGCGTTAGGCCAACTACGCTACACCCACCATATTGGCGCGCCTGAAGGGACTCGAACCCCTGGCCCCCTGCTTAGAAGGCAGGTGCTCTATCCAGCTGAGCTACAGGCGCCTGTCTGTCCCAATAGGAACGAAATGTGGAGCGGGTGATGGGAATCGAACCCACACAACCAGCTTGGAAGGCTGGGGTTCTACCACTGAACTACACCCGCGTATATGCTTGTTGCAGCGTTGACTATGATACCACAACAAATCCTTGTTGTCAAGCCTAATTTTTGCGATTTTCTGTTTTTTTACAGGAGCCTCTCGCATATTTCTCGACGTGCTGCGCACACTACTCTCCGTGGGACGTGCTGTCCTAACAAAACGAAGCAGGAGGAACCTACGATGGACCAGAACAAGCAGTATTCTAACGAAAATCAGAACAAGAATCAGCAGAACAAGGCCGATAACAAGAAAGACCAGAATAAGGCTGACAACAAGAAAGACCAGAGCAAGCAGTATTAAGAGGAAAAGAGCCGGCAATACGCCGGCTCTTTTTATATACTTTCCAGAAGCTCCTGTATTTTATCCCGAACGGCTTGCAGCATTTCGGAAGGGGCATCTCCTGCAATCGAAACCACTACGTCGTCTTGTATCACCATGCGGGGCAGGGTGAAGTTACCATACTCGCGGGGATTGGTTACCTCCACGGGAATGCTTTTTGCTTTGCACTCGGTGGCGATGGCGATGTTAACGGCGGTTTCCTCTGTGGTGGCAACACACAGCTGGGAATTGCTGCAATCCCCGCGAAAATACTTGCGGGGGATATGCCGTATTTCCCCACGGTCGCTCATTTCCACCAATTCGTCACAGATAACGGGGGAGATAACCGTAACCCGCGCCCCGAAACGGCGCAGCTCCTTAGCTCGGCGCAGCGCACTGTCGCCGCCACCGAAAATGGTGCAGTTATTGCCGTCTAAGTCAATATACAGCGGAAACTGAATAGCCATAGTGCGCACTCCTTTCGTCAGTTACAATCATCATATCACATAGAGGGTACATATACAAGACGGCAAAAGTGACAAATTATCGAGGGCTTTACTGGTAAAAGCAAATAAAGGTGGCGGCGGTGAATAACACCGGCCAAAGCGGGTCATACTCCCATTGAAAGCGACAAAGGGAGGCGTAACTATGAAAAAGGAAACGTACGGGAAATCCCGTTTTTGGCAGGGCCGCGGTGTGTATGCCGCCTTGGCGGTCAGCCTGATTGGTCTGGGTGCCGTGGTGGCGGCCATGGCCGTAAGAACCCTCGACACGGAAGAGGAGGCTTCGCAGCCGCCTGCGGAGATGGTGGAGCAGGTGGTCACCAACCAACCGGATAACCGCACCACCACGTCGACAACCACCACAACCACCACGACGGCAACCACCACCACAACCACGCAGGCGGCGGATTTATACATTTTGCCGCTGAGTAATACTGTGCAGAAGCCTTTTAGTCCCACCGCCTTGCTGTTCTGTGAAACGATGCAGGATTGGCGCACCCACAGCGGGGTGGATTTTGCAGGGGAAGAGGGGCAGACGGTTAAAGCCTTGGCGAACGGCACCATTCTGTCGGTGGAGAAAAGCCTGCTGTGGGGCGGCATTATTACCATTGACCACGGCGTTGGGGTGCAATCCCGCTACTACGGGGTGACTGCAACGGTACGGGAAGGACAAACCGTAGAGGTGGGGGAAGGCATCGGTGCTCTGTCGGGCGTTCCCTGTGAGGTGGCACAGTCTCCGCATTTGCATCTGGAGATGAGCATTGACGGAGAGCCCGTAGACCCGGTTACCGCACTGGCAAAGGAAGTACGCTATGCGGACAGCACCACAGAAGAAGCGGCCCCGCAATAAACAGAACACCTGCCCTCGGAAGCCGACATCGTCGGACACGGTCAAAGGGGCAAAAAAACGGTCTTCGGTTTCTGCCGGAGGCTGTTTTTTTGCATTTTCTGTTTCTTTTTTCGCCCATTTATGTTATACTGTGTATAACGATGGAAAAAGGAGAGGGAACTTATGAAAACAACGATGGAAAACACCTTGTTCGGCTGTGCCGTTTTTTCGGGACAGGAAATAAACGGAGCGGGACAGATTGTGGATGGGGCTGACCTGTCGGCGGTGTTCGGCGGGCTGGATTGCGACCTGACCGAGGCGGTTTTGGCGGAGGGGTGTCGCGTAAAAGCAAAAGCCCTGTTCGGCGGCGTGGAAATCCGTGTTCCTGCCCACGTGAACGTTGTGGTTAAATCCTTTTCGCTGTTCGGCGGGGTTTCTAACGAGACGGTGGCGAAGAAAGAGGGCACGGTGACGATGTACGTATCCGCTTTTTGTCTGTTCGGCGGCATTGATATCTTACAGTAAGCATTTTTCCTCACAGAATCCCTTGACAAAACGAACCGTTTCTTTTATACTATATTTTGTTATATGCGTTGACGGAGAATAAGTAGCTTTGCGAAGCGTCAGAGAGGGTTTCGGGGCAACAGCCTCGCTGTGAGAAACCTCGCCGAGCGGGTTGCGCGCCACTCCCGAGCTCCCCATGAGGAATGGGGCGTATCACCTGCGTTAAGGGTGTCGAGTGGTGCGGCATTGTCGCACAATATGGGTGGTACCACGGAACCTCCGTCCCATTTTGGGGCGGAGGTTTCTTGTTTTTTATGCATTAAATCCGAGAAAGGAAGAATCAATATGGCTAACAAAAAATACGGCGTCAACGAACTGCGAGAGATGTATCTCTCCTTTTTTGAGAGCAAGGGGCATCTGCGTTTGCCCAGCTTCTCTCTGATTCCCCATAACGATAAGAGCCTGCTGCTTATCAACGCAGGCATGACCCCTCTTAAGCCGTACTTTACCGGCGCGGAGGTGCCGCCCCGCAATCGGGTGACCACCTGCCAGAAGTGTATCCGCACCGGCGACATCGAGAACGTGGGCAAGACCGCCCGTCACGGCACCTTCTTTGAGATGCTGGGTAACTTCTCCTTCGGCGACTACTTCAAGCACGAGGCGATTGCTTGGTCTTGGGAATTTCTCACCGAGGTGGTGGGTTTGGACGCAGAGCGTCTGTACCCCTCCGTGTACGTGGACGACGATGAGGCCTTCGATATTTGGAATAAAGAGGTTGGCATTCCTGCTGAGCGCATTTTCCGTTTCGGTAAAGAGGATAACTTCTGGGAGCATGGTGCGGGTCCCTGCGGTCCTTGCTCCGAGATTTACTACGACCGTGGCGAGAAGTACGGCTGCGGCAAGCCGGATTGTACCGTAGGTTGCGAGTGCGACCGCTACATCGAGGTGTGGAACAACGTGTTCACCCAGTTTGAGAACGACGGTGCGGGCAACTACACCACGCTGGAGCACAAGAACATCGATACCGGTATGGGTCTGGAGCGCTTGGCGACGGTGGTACAGGACGTGGATTCTATTTTCGACGTGGATACCCTCCACGCTCTGCGTCAGCACGTGTGCGATCTGGCGGGCAAGACCTACAAGGCGAATCCGCAGGACGACGTGTCCATTCGTCTGATTACTGACCACATTCGTTCTGCCACCTTTATGATTTCCGACGGCATTATGCCCACCAACGAGGGCCGCGGCTACGTGCTGCGCCGTTTGATTCGCCGCGCCGCCCGTCACGGACGCCTGTTAGGCATCGACGGGCAGTTTCTTGCCACCCTCAGCGGCACCGTCATTGAGGGCTCCAAGGACGGCTATCCCGAATTGGCGGAAAAGCAGGATTTCATTCTCAAGGTGCTGACCAACGAGGAGACCCAGTTCAACAAGACCATCGACCAGGGTCTGCGCATTCTGGCTGAGATGGAAGAGCAGCTGTCCGCCGCGGGCAAGAAGGTGCTGGACGGTGCCGCGGTGTTTAAGCTGTACGACACCTATGGGTTCCCACTGGATTTGACCAAGGAAATTCTGGAAGAAAAAGGCTATACAATCGACGAAGACGGCTTCAAGGCGGAGATGGAGGCGCAGCGCAAGCGGGCCCGCGAATCCCGTGAAACCACCAACTATATGGGCGCCGACGCTACCGTCTATGACCTCGTCGACCCTTCTCTGTCCACCGAGTTTGTGGGCTACGACAGCCTGACCGCCACCTCGGCGGTATCCGTGCTGGCGGGGGAGAGTGAGCTTGTTGATACCCTCATGGAGGGGCAGAAGGGCACAGTGTTTACCGCCGAGACACCTTTCTATGCCACCATGGGCGGTCAGGAGGGTGACACCGGTGTGATTGTGGGCGCAAACGGTACCTTCCGTGTGGAGGAAACCATTAAGCTGCGCGGCGGCAAGGTGGGTCACGTGGGCGTGATGGAAAGCGGCATGCTGTCGGTGGGGGAAACCGCCACCCTGACGGTGGAAGCCGCCGCCCGACAGGCTACCTGCAAGAACCACTCCGCCACCCACCTGCTGCAGAAGGCGCTGCGTGCGGTGCTGGGCAGCCATGTGGAGCAGAAGGGCTCCCTGGTTACCCCCGGTCGTCTGCGCTTTGACTTCGCCCATTTTCAGGCGATGACCGCTGAGGAGATGGCGCAGGTAGAGGCACTGGTTAACGAGCAGATTGCCGCCGACCTGCCTGTGGTGACCGATGTGATGTCGATTGATGAGGCGAAAAAGGCGGGCGCGATGGCGCTGTTCGGCGAGAAGTACGACCAGAAGGTGCGCGTGGTATCTATGGGCGATTTCTCCAAGGAATTGTGTGGCGGTACCCACGTATCTCACACCGGCGCTATTACCCTGTTTAAGATTGTCAGCGAGGGCGGTGTTGCCGCCGGTGTGCGCCGTATCGAGGCGCTGACGGGGGATAACGTGCTGGCTTACTATCACAAGATGGAGCAGCGCTTTGCCGCCATCTCTGCACAGCTGAAGGCGAAGGACAGCGAGATTGAGGATAAGATTACCCATCTGCTGGCGGAGGTTAAGTCCCTGTCCGCGGAGAATGAGAGCCTCAAGAATAAGTTGGCCCAGAGCGAAATGGGCGATGTTATGAGCAAGGTGCAGGACGTGAACGGGGTTAAGGTGCTGGCCACCACCGTCCCCGCGTTGGACGCAGGCGCCCTGCGTGAGCTGGGCGACCAGCTGCGTGACAAGCTGGGACAGGGCGTTGTGGTGCTGGTATCCGCTCTGGAGGACAAGGTGAGCATTCTCGCTGTTGCCACCGCCGATGCCGTTGCCAAGGGCGTTCATGCAGGCAACATTGTGAAGCAGATTTCCGCCATTTGTGACGGTAAGGGCGGCGGTCGTCCCGATTCCGCCATGGCGGGCGGCAAGGATACATCCAAGGTACAGGCTGTGGTTGACGCGGTGGCGGATACCGTAGCGGGTATGCTTAAATAAGGAGGAACTGACGATGGATTGCTTATTCTGTAAGATTATTGCGGGGGAGATTCCCTCAGATAAGGTGTACGAGGACGAGCAGGTGCTGGCTTTTCGCGATATCGCGCCGAAAGCACCCGTGCACGTGTTGTTTATTCCCAAGACCCACCTGGCGGGTGCGCGGGACGTGACGGCGGATAACGCCGCTGTGGTTGCCCATATTTTTACGGTGATTCCGCAGGTGGCGGCCCAATTAGGGGTTACCGATTATCGCATTATTACCAACAACGGCGCTTCCGCGGGGCAGTCGGTGGACCATCTCCATTTCCACCTGCTGGGCGGTCGCACCTTGGGCGAAATGGGCTGATATGCAGTACGTTGTAGTGGACTTGGAGTGGAACGGAAGCTACTCCAAGAAAGCCCACGGCTATTTTAACGAGATTATCGAGGTGGGCGCCGTCAAGGTGTCAGAGGATATGCGGATACTGGACAAGTTCCAGTGTGCCATTCGCCCTGTGGTGAGCAAAAAGCTGTCGGACATTGTCACCGACCTTACCAACATCACGGCGGAGGATTTGGAGGACGGCACCACCTTTACGGGAATGGTCAAGCGGTTTACCCGCTGGGTAGGAAAGGAGCCTACCGCCATTCTCACCTGGAGCACCACCGACCTGTTGGTGCTGATGGAGAATTGCCGTTATTTTTACGGTCGGCAGGAGATTCCTACCCTGCAGTATTATATGGACTTTCAGGCATACGCCCAGCGGCGCATGGAGGTGGATTCTTCCCAGCAGCTGGGTCTTGCCCGCGCCGGTGAGATGCTGGGGATTCCCGAGGATAATATGTCCCTGCATCGGGCGCTGGACGATAGCCTTCTCACCGCCGCCGTGCTGCAAAAGGTGTACGATAAGGACAGCTTTTTGCAGGAGATTCAGACGGTGGACGAAGAGTTTTACAAGCGGATTACGTTCAAAACCGTCATTATCAAGGATTTGGACGACCCGCTGGTTAAACGCAGCGAATTGTGTTTTAACTGCCCCGAATGTGGTCAGAATATGAAACGGAAAGGGAGCTGGCGGTTCCGCAGTCGCGCCTTCTGCGCGGAGTTTTCCTGCCGCCGCTGTGATAAGCGGTACAATGCCCGCGCCCAGTTCCGTCAGAAGTACGAGGGCGTGGAAATTCGCAAAAAACTCAGCGAGATTTTGCCCGCGGAACAGGAGAAAACCACGGAAAATGAGGCGGTTGCCGCCACCTGACAGGCACCGTGTCCAAGCTACCGTCGTATGATGGTATGAGGTGGTGCGTATGAAGGGCGGTCTGCAACGGCGGCTGAAACGGCGACGTTTGCGGAGCAATTGGCGCCGTTTGGTAATTCCGGGCCTTTTAGTCGTGTTGCTGTTAGCTGAGTTTATCCGTTGTCGCCCGATTTTGACTGCCTTTGCAGAGAGTCAAGCGGTTTGGATTGCGACTAAAACCACCAACCGCGTTGCAGAACAGGTGCTGCTACAGCACGCGGACTTGTGTGGCAATATGGTACAGACGCAGTACACCGACAATCACCTCCTATCATCGGTGTTTGTGGACACGGCGGCTGTCAATACGGTACGCACCGCCATTACCGACGGGGTGATGACAGAGCTGGAGGCGTACAGCTCCATTACCACGGGGATACCGCTGGGCACGCTGTTCGGACCGGACGCGCTCAGCGGTTGGGGACCGCTCGTTCGGTTTCCTATGAGTGTAACCGCCACGGTGTTGTCTGACGTATCCTCCTCTTTAGAGGCGGTAGGCATGAACCAAAGCAAATATCGGGTACTGGTGCACGTGGACGTCAGTTTATACGTGGTGACCCCAAGCGGTCGCTCCTCGGTGGGGGCAACCCTCAGCTATCCCTTGACCGAAGCGGTGCTTTTGGGCGAGGTGCCCGATAATCTTACCGAGGTCTATGGTGACGACCAGACTCTATTAGGTAAAATATTTGATTATGGTACGGTCGAATGAGTAAAGCAATATAACTTTACACGGAAACGGAGCATAAATTATGACGTATGAAGATGCGGCGCTGCGGATAGCTGCTCTGCGGGAGCAGATTGACTACCACAGCCGACGGTATTACGACGAAGATGCCCCTGAAATTGAAGACGATGCCTTTGATGCGCTTACGCGAGAATTGCGGCAGCTGGAAGATCAGTTCCCCCAGCTGATTACGGCGGATTCCTATACCCAGCGGGTACACGGAGAGCTATCCTCTCTGTTCACCCCTGTGGCCCATGAGGTGCCTTTGGGAAGCTTGCAGGACGTGTTTTCCTACGAGGAGATTACCGCCTTTGACCACCGCATTCGGGAGGCGGTTGCGTCCCCCCGCTACGTGGTGGAACCGAAAATCGACGGTCTGTCGATTGCCATTGAGTATTGGGACGGCAAATTCTATCGTGGCGCCACCCGCGGCGATGGCAATACGGGGGAGGACGTGTCTGCGAATCTACGGCAGATTGCCGCCATTCCGCAGACGCTGGCCAGACCCGTTCCGCGGCTGATTGTCCGCGGCGAGGTATATATGCCCCGCGAGGCGTTTGCCGCATTGGTGCGGGAGCAGGAAGAGAACGGGGAAAAGGCCTTTAAGAATCCTCGCAATTCCGCCGCGGGAACCCTGCGGCAGAAAAACCCTGAGGTAGTCGCCCGCCGCAATCTCTCGCTGTTTATCTTTAACCTCCAACTGGTGGAGGGGGAGACCGTGACCGGTCATGCGGCCTCCTTGGAGTGGATGAAAGAACTGGGTTTGCCCGTCATTCCTTTTTATCAGGTGACGGAGACGGCGGACGAAATCGTCAGCATGGTGGAAGAAATCGGGAATAAACGCTCCCATCTGCCATACGATATTGACGGCGCTGTCGTAAAGCTCGACGACTTTACACAGCGGGATAACTTAGGCAGTACCGCCAAATATCCCCGTTGGGCGTTGGCGTACAAGTATCCACCGGAGGAGAAGGAGACGGTGCTGCGCGACGTGGAGGTGCAGGTGGGGCGCACCGGTGTGCTGACCCCCACCGGCGTGTTCGACCCTGTTGTTTTGGCGGGAACTACCGTCAGCCGCGCCACGCTCCACAACCAGAATTTTATTGAGGAAAAAGGCCTTGGTATTGGGGACAGAGTGGTGATGCGAAAGGCGGGAGACATCATTCCCGAAGTGGTACGGGTGGTATCCCACACCGCGGAGGCGGTGTACCGCTTGCCTACGGTGTGTCCCTCCTGCGGGCAAAAGGTGATACGAGAGGAAGACGAAGCGGACCTGCGCTGCGTTAACCCCGATTGTCCTGCCCAACGTCTGCGCAATTTGATTCATTTCACCTCAAAGGACGCTATGGATATTGACGGGCTTGGACCTGCGGTGTTGGAGCTGTTGGTGCAGGAGGGTATCGTATCCCACGCCGACGACCTGTATGCAATGACCCGTCAGGATATCGCGGGATTGGAAGGCATGGGCGATAAGTCTGCCGAGAATCTGCTGTCCGCTTTGGAAAAATCGAAGCAGAACGACCTGAGCCGCGTGCTGTACGGCCTGGGTATTCGCCACATTGGTGAAAAAGCGGCAAAGCTGCTGGCGAACCGTTTTGGTAGTATGGAGGCGGTGATGAATGCTTCTGCCGAGGAGATTAGTACCATCGACGGCTTTGGCGACGTGATGGCACAGAGCGTGGTTTCCTTTTTCGCACTGGAGCCCTCTCGCGAGCTGGTCAGCCGTCTGGCGCTGGCGGGTGTGAATATGACCGCCCATACGACAAGGGTGGACGACCGCTTTGAGGGGCTCACCTTTGTGCTCACCGGTACGCTGCCTACCATGAAACGCAGCGAGGCTGCCGCTCTGGTTGAGCAGTATGGCGGCAAAACCGCCGGTAGTGTGTCCAAAAAGACCGACTATGTTCTGGCAGGGGAGGACGCAGGCAGTAAGCTGACCAAAGCGCAGCAGCTGGGTGTGCCTATCATTGATGAGGCAGCATTTCTGGCTATGTTGGAATAATAACTGTATAAATATTGCAGATACCGCTGACGGGCTTTCGTCGGCGGTATTTTTTTGAAAAAACGCTAAAATTTTCAAAAAAAGGGGTTGACAAACTCCGTTATCGCGACTATAATATGTGGTGGTTAGCGGACGCTAACTGCAAATGAGTCCTTTAAGGGTGAGTATGGTATGAATTTGACGAGTGCAGAAGAGGGCAAGGAATATATTATCCAGCGCATCGAGACGGATGACGAGGAGCTGGACGCTTTCTTGTTTTCTCTTGGTTGCTATAGTGGCGAGCCGATCACGGTGGTATCCCATATCCATGGTGGTTGTGTGGTGTCCATCAAGGACGGTCGCTACAACATCGATAAGCAACTGGCCGAGGCGATTATCATCTAAATTGAGCAGCAGAGCCCCTGCTGCTTGTTTCCTGCCTTTGAGTTACCCATTGCTAACCAAGATTTACATACGGAATCGACCGAACAATGAGGAGGAGACCAACCAATGAAAATTGCTTTGACCGGCAATCCCAACAGCGGTAAAACCACGATGTACAATGCCCTCACCGGACGCAACGAGAAGGTGGGCAACTGGGCGGGTGTTACCGTTGAGAAGAAAGCGAATCCCATCAAGAAAAAGTACTTTAGCGGCGAAGAGCAGCTGGTGGCTGTGGACCTGCCCGGCGCCTATTCGATGTCCCCCTTCACCTCAGAGGAGAGCATCACCAGCGGCTACGTGAAGAACGAAAACCCCGACGTGATTATCAACATTGTGGATGCGACCAACCTGAGCCGCAGCCTGTTCTTCACCACCCAGCTGTTGGAGTTGGGCATTCCGGTGGTTGTCGCCTTGAATAAAAGTGACATTAATAAGAGAAAAGAGACTAACATCGATACAGCGGCTTTGTCTGCGCTGCTGGGTTGTCCGGTTGTGAACACCGCCTCTATTTCTTCGGACGGTCTGTCTGACGTGGTGGCTGCTGCGGTAGCTGCCGCAGGTAAGGCGCAAACGGCCCCCTTTCATCAGGGGGATATTGACCTAACCAGCAAGGCGGCCGTTGAGGCAGCTGACCGTCGCCGTTTCACCTTTGTTAACGGCATCGTGAATAAGGTAGAGACCCGTAAGGTGCTGACCAAAGATAAGAACTTCGGTGATAAGATTGATGCGGTGCTGACCAATAAGTGGCTGGGTATCCCGATTTTTGCAGTGGTTATGTTCCTGGTTTTCCAGATTTCTCAGGCGTGGGTCGGTCCTTGGATCGCCGAAGGCTATGAGTTTGAAAACGGCACGGTTATCCCCGGTCTGGTTACCTTCATCGATATGTTTGGTGAGTGGGTCGGCGGTCTGCTGGAGAATGCTAACCCCTTGTTGTCCGCGCTGTTGGTTGATGGCGTCATTGGTGGTGTGGGCGCCGTGGTAGGCTTCCTGCCTCTGGTTATGGTAATGTACTTCCTCATCGCCATTCTGGAGGACTGCGGCTATATGGCCCGCGTGGCGGTTGTGTTGGATCCCATCTTCAAGAAGGTGGGGCTGTCCGGTAAGTCGGTGATTCCCTTTGTCATCGGAGTTGGCTGTGCCATTCCCGGTGTTATGGCTTCTCGTACAATCCGTAACGAGCGGGAGCGCCGCGCTACCGCGATGCTGACTCCCTTTATGCCTTGTGGTGCAAAGATTCCCGTCATTTCCTTATTTGCCGGCGCTTTCTTTGACAATGCCGGCTGGGTGAGCACGGTGATGTATCTCTCGGGTATTGTGCTTATTTTCTTAGGCGCCCTGCTGGTGAATAAGATTACCGGTCATAAGGTGCGCAAGTCCTTCTTTATCATTGAATTGCCGGAGTACAAGGCTCCCTCTTTGTGGTTTGCGTTTAAGTCGATGTGCAGCCGCGGTTGGTCCTATATTGTTAAGGCGGCCACCATTATTCTGCTGTGCAATACGGCGGTGCAGATTATGCAGACCTTCACCTGGCGTTTCCAGGTGGCGGAGGTCGCCAGCGAATCCATTCTGGCTTCCATCGCCGGTCCCTTTGCCTATTTGCTGGTGCCGATTGTCGGCGTTCTTAGCTGGGAGCTGGCCGCCGCCGCGGTGACCGGTTTTATTGCCAAGGAGAACGTGGTGGGCACGCTGGCGGTGTGCTTCCTTGGATTGGATAACCTGATTGATACCGAGGAACTGGCGCTGATGGAGGGCGCAGGCGCCGAGGTTGCCGCCGTATTCGCCATTACTAAGGTGGCGGCGCTGGCGTACCTGATGTTTAACCTCTTTACGCCTCCTTGCTTTGCCGCTATCGGCGCGATGAATGCGGAGATGAAGAGCGCCAAGTGGCTGTGGGGCGGCATCGGTTTGCAGCTGACGGTGGGCTACACCGTGGGCTATCTGGTCTATCAGGTGGGTACGCTGATTACCACCGGCGCTGTTGGCGAGGCCTTCCTGCCCGGTTTGATTGCCGTTTTGGTAATGGCAGCTGTCATTATCTATCTGTGTATCAACGCTGATAAGAAGGTAAAGGCGGACTACGCTCTCAAGGCCGACAAGGCAAAGGCGACCGCCGGAAAGTGATTTCACTATGGACGATTTGATTGTTATCGCCGTACTGGCGGTGATTATTGGTGCCGCGGTGACCTACGTCGTCAAGGCGAAAAAGAGCGGCAAAAAATGCATTGGCTGTCCCTACAGCGAAAACTGCGGAAAGGGCGGCGACTGTTCCTGCTCGGATAACTCCACCTTGTGATAAAATAGGGGAAACGGCGAATGGCTCTGCCATTCGCCGTTTTTCTGTCATACTCTGTCCGGTCTGCGCATATAAGTAGTGTGACAGAAAAGGAGTGAGAGTATGGATAATCTGCTGAAAAACCAAATCATTCGCGCCTCTCGTGTGGTGTTGGACTGTCAGGAAGAATGCGCTATCAGCGGGGAATATACGCTACCGGATTATTGTCCCGATATTGCGGTGATACTGAAATGTTTGGTTTCGCCGCGGGTGCAGAATCGCCAGTGGAGTGGGGAACAGCTGCTTTTAGACGGTACAGCGGACGTCCGCGTGCTGTATTTGGACGAGGAGCGTCGCTGTGTGCGGGAGGTGGAATTTTCCCAGCCTCTGTCCTGTACGTTGCACACCGACGGGCGGGTGGATACCGCCCTTGTGCAGATTGAGCTGACCCCTAAATATGTAAACTGTCGCGCGGTGAGTCCCCGCCGCTTAGACGTGCGCGGTGCAGTGACGGTGGACGCGTGGGCAGAATGTCCGTCGGAGATGACGGTGATGATGCCACGAGAGGAAGAGGGGCTGTATACCCGTTGCGAGGAGGTAGCGATTACCGCGCCTGTTTGCACGGCGGAACGGATAATGGCGGTGAGTGAAGCCTTGGATTTCCCCGAAAATTGCCCGCCTGCGGAGATGTTGTTGGGGGGAGAATGTCGCGCCGTGGTTCGTGAATGCAAGCTGCTCCCCGGCAAGGCTATTGTAAAAGGAGAGGTGTATATCCACCAGCTGTATGCGGACGAAACCTTGTCCGCCACCCATTGTTTGGATTATACCGTTCCTTACAGCCAGATATTGGACGTGGAGGGCGCCTGCGAGGGACAGCTGCATACCGCGCACGTGTTGCTATTGTCGGATACCCAACGGTGTACCGCGGGGCAGGACGGTACCAATTCTGTGTTAGAAGTAACGGTTAAGCTGTTGGTGCAGCTGCAGGTGTATGAAACAATGAGTGTGCCGCTGCTGTTGGACGCCTACCATAGTCGGTGTCCCGTCACGCTGGACACCTGCGAACTGCCTCTGTATGCCCGTATGGACAGCCGCTGGGAGATGACCAATCTGCCTATGCAGATGGATTTACCGGCAGGGCAGTTGACGGAGCTGCTGGACGTATGGATACAGCCGCAGACCTTGCTGGGACAGCCTGAAAACGGAATGGCTCGTCTGACGGGGCGTATGCTGGTTTGTGTGCTGGCGCGGGATACTGACGGGCAAATCGCTTACTACGAGCGACCGGAGGAGTATCAGCTGGAGTATCCCTGTCAGGGGAATGAGCTCCGCGCCAAGGCGACGGTTACCGACCTGCGCTACCGAGTTGCTGAAGGAAAGCTGGAACTGCAGGTCTATTTGCACATCGCATTGCAGTCTCTGCAATGCTGGAACAAGAAGTGTCTGTGTCGGGTGGATTTGCACAGCGATGCGCCCTATCCCGCTCGGCGGGTAACAGCGATGCTGTACTATGCCGACGGAGGAGAGAGCGTATGGGAAATCGGGCGCGCATGTCACACGTCTCCTACGCTGATTTGTGAAGAAAACGACCTGCCTGCCGATACAATCCCGAAGCCTTGCACCTTGGTGGTACCTCTTTTGTAAAGTAAAAAAAGCCGCTGTTCCCGAGGGAACAGCGGCTTTTTATGTGTTTTACAGTTCCGAAGTGCAGTGGGGGCAACGAGTGGCGTCGATAGCAATCTCCGACTTGCAGTAGGGGCATACCTTGGTGGTGGGAGCCACTTCCTCGGCGGCTTCCTCTTTCTTTTTGCCGATGTCGCGCATAGCGTTCATCAGTTTGATGATGGAGAACAGCACCACGGCGATGATAAAGAAGTTAAGCACTGCCATAATGAAAGCGCCGTATTGCAGAGAAGCGCTGCCAACGGTGATGGCCAGGTCACTGAAGTCCTTCTGGAAGATAAGACCGATGAGGGGGGAGATGAGGTTGTTAACCAGTGCGTCTACGATGGCCTTGAAAGCGGCACCAATCATGATACCGACGGCCATATCTACTACGTTACCGCGATTGATAAATTCCTTAAATTCGCCAATGATTTTTTTCACACAAAACACTCCTTACTCCTAAATTTGCTATCATTATAGCACAGGCGTCTCCAAAATGCTACCAATTTTGCAAAAAAAGCGGAAAATTTCCGTTTTTTATTGCTAACGGGTTGTGTTGGCTTACTCGTCCCATGGGGCGTTGTCTCCCATAATGCGGCAGAGCATCTCGTACATAGCCACTTTGTTGGAATCGAAACGTAACAGCTTGCGTGCCTCCTGAAAGGGGAGCCAGCGGTATTCCGTGTGCTCCTCAGACAGTACAGGGTCTTCCGCTGTTTCGAAGGCGAAGGTGTACTCGGGTATCACGTAGGTGGGAACAGGCCAGCCTTGGCGATAGTAGGGGCCGATATAGGCGGCGGGTACATAACCGCTTGTGGTTAGAGGGATAATTTCATTGGCGCGGATTCCGCTTTCTTCCCATACTTCACGGTAGGCAGTTTCTAACGGCTGTTCGCCGTCCTCGCCGCCGCCGGAGATGAACTGCCAGATGTCGGGATAGGCGCGATGAAACACGCAGAACAGAGGCTGTCCTTCCACTATTTTGTAGGGAATGCTGAGCGTTTGATAGGGTGCACGCATAGGTTCATCTCCTCAGACAGATAATAGTTTGTAGGTGCTGTCCCTGCCGCAGGGTTGGGGGTGGGGGAGCGCCAGCGCGGTCAGGTCGGTAGCAAGGCTTTCCAACTCAAATACGCGCTGCGCGCGTGCGTCCAGTCGGTCAATATCGACCCGTCGGGCGACGAGGGGCAGCGTCGGAGCGGCGGCCGCCAGAATGTCCCGCCCCCGTTTGTTCATGCCCAGCAGACGGATATAGGGGGGCTGTTCTACAACGTCCTGCTTTTTCATGCCTAAGAAGGCCGCCCAAAGAACTCTGCGAATACGAGAAAGCGGGTATCGTTTGGTTTTGATAGCGTCGATAAGCTGCGAATAGTCGGTGGCGGTGTGAATGGCTTTATGCAGGCGCTGCTCCAACCCTTCAGAAAGATAAGGAAGCTCCGCCAGCTGCGCGACGGTCATGGTGCGAAGCCGTGCCGGTAGCATTTTTTCTAAGAAATGACTGTCAACAGGGGCATTTCCGCTTGCGATTTCTTCCTGCAACAGAGAAAATACCGCTGTGGGGACGTAAGGCTGGACGGCGCTCCATTCTCCACTTTGTAAAACAGAACGGAGCCACGAACCGCTGGCAAAGCCTGATTTTGGGGCGTCCTCATTATGTAAAGCCCCTTGCCTTGTCAGCGTAAAATAGTCAAAATCCGCCTTCTGTGAAGCGGCGGCGCGGATATACTCCAGTCCCAGGGTGTTGTTGGGGGAGTTGAGGAGCGCGGCCTCCTCCTCTCCCAGAATGGACGCGGCAGCGGCTTGCTGTGCCGCGGCATAGGGGATACCGGTATCCAAGGCCGATTGCAGCGCGTCTTTAAACGTCTGCGTTTCCGAGAGGGCGGCCAGCCGCTGTAGAGGAGCCGTTTGCCCACATTCGCTGCCGAAGGATAACGTATCCACGCAGCCAAGCCCCTTTAACAGGGCGACGCCGCCTTCGGCAAAGCGCTGAGCGGAGGCCATAGACCAGGGCAGGGGTAATTCCAGCACCAAATCCGCACCGCCTGCCAAAGCCATGGCGGTTCTTTGGAATTTCGTAAAGGCGGCAGGCATACCGCGCTGGGTGAAGCTGCCACTGATGACCGCTACCACATGGGTGGCTTTTCCTTCCTGCCGAGTGGCTTGAATATGGGCGGCGTGACCCTTGTGGAATGGGTCGTATTCCGCTATGATACCTGCAACACGCATGAAATCGGCTCCTTTCTGTATTTTTTGGAAAAATTTGTTGAATCTTAGCTCACTTTATGATATTATATTACTGTATAAGGTAAAAATCAATGGGGAGATGTTGTGAAATGAAAATTTTGGTTATTAACGCTGGTAGTTCTTCGCTGAAATATCAGCTGATTGATATGGACGGTGAGCAGGTGCTGGCAAAGGGCATCTGTGAGCGTATCGGTGCCGACGACGGTATTTTCACCCACAAGGCATACGGCAACGCGTGGAAATCCAACCCGACGATGCGTAATCACACCGAGGCATTCGCGCAGGTGAAGGCGGCGCTCACCGAGGGTGAGGGCAAGGTGATTAACGACCTGTCCGATGTGGACGCTATCGGTCATCGTGTGGTGCAGGGCGGTGCTAAGTACGACCGCTCCGTGGTTATCACCGACGAGGTCAAGGCGGACGTAGAAAGCCTGAAGGCCTTGGCGCCTTTGCATAACCCTGCCGCATTGCAGGGCATTGAGGCGGCCACTGCCACCTTCGGTACCGAGATTACGCAGGTTGCGGTGTTTGATACCGCTTTCCATCAGACGATGGAGCAGAAGGCTTATATGTTTGCACTGCCTTACGAGTATTATGAGAAATACGGTGTGCGTCGTTACGGCTTCCACGGTACCTCCCACCGCTACGTCAGCGCTCGTTGCTTGGAGCTGCTGGGACGTGTGGAGGGCACCCGCATTATCACCTGCCATCTGGGTAGCGGCTCTTCCATTGCCGCCATCAAGGACGGCAAGGTGGTGGATACCACCATGGGTATGACTCCTTTGGACGGCTTTATGATGGGCACTCGCTCCGGCGGTTTTGACCCCTCTGTGGTGACCTTCCTGATGGAGAAGGAGGGACTCACCCCCAAGCAGATGGACGATATTATGAACAAGAAATCGGGTACCTTCGGCATTTCCGGCGGTATGAGTGACGACCGCGATATCGAGGCGGCTATCAATGCCGGCAATGAGCGCGCCGCTCTGGCTTGGGATATGCGCACCTATCAGGTTCTGAAGATTGTGGGCGGCTACGTTGCGGCACTGGGCGGTCTGGACGCTATCGTGTTCACCGCCGGCATCGGCGAGAATCAGCCTCGTATCCGCCAGGAGATTGTGGACGGGCTGGCCTACCTCGGCATGAAGTGTGATGTGGAGGCCAACAACGTGCGTGGTAAGGAAACCCTTATCACTACCGCCGACTCCGCTATTCCCGCTTGGATTATTCCCACCGATGAGGAAATGGTAATCGCTCGCGATACGGCTGCTTTGGTGGGCTGATGCTTTGAGGTATAAGTAATCTGGAGGGATACACGTGACAAAAGTTTTTGCCTTTATGTTCGCGGCGCTTTTACTGCTTTCGTTAACGGCTTGCGGCACACCTCCTGCGGAGGTGGAGTCTTCGTTTGATGATGAGCAGACACAAGGGGAAGCCATGCAAACAACCGCGGAGCAGTCTGTGAGCACGGACGCCGTGCCATCTGCTGATGATGCCACCACCACCGGTGACGATGTCACGTCGGATACGGAGAATACCACTACAACGGACACTACCGAAGAGGGTTCTCAGCCGGAAACAACGACGACAGCGGAAAAAACGGTGAAAAGCACTACCACTACGACCGTAAAACCTACGGATAAGACGACGGCCGCTTCCACCACAACTACCAAAGCACCGACGTCCACGCAGAAAACGCAGGCTTCTACTGCGTCGTCTGCTGTGGTGGCAACCGAATCCCATTCGGCCCAACAGACCACGTCACACGTTCATACGTGGATTAAGACCACCAAGATGCCTGCCACCTGCACGGAGCAGGGGTATACGCTGGTGGAATATTCCTGCGGCAAGACGGAGAAAAAGGATTATCTGCCCGCCTTAGGGCATACACTGAGCAAGTGGGTTACCACCAAGGCGCCCACCAACACCAAGGACGGAGAGTCTAAGGCGGTTTGTACCCGCTGCCCCTATGAGGAGTTTAAGAATATTCCCAAATTACCTATGACAAAGGACGCGACGGCGGCTAAGATTTTGGAGCTGGTCAATGCGGAGCGCACAAAGGCGGGGCTTTCGCCTTTGTCCTATTACCAGGCAGAACAGGCGGCGGCAGATCAGCGTACCCACGATATTGAGACGAATTTCTCCCACTACCGTCCAAACGGGGATCCTTTCTACTCTCTGCTGAAGGGATTGGGTACCGACTATTACGGTTGCGGTGAGAACGTAGCGATGCAATTCGATGACGCCGAAAAGGTAATGAAGGCGTGGATGGATTCTCCCGATCACCGTGCCAACATTATGGACCCCGATTTTGAGGCGCTCGTTGTGGGCATACGCGACGGCTTCTGGGTACAGATATTCATTGACCTCGTTTGCTGAACTAAAAAAAGACCGCCACAGGCGGTCTTTTTCTTTTGCGCACTTAGTCGGCGCGGGCGGCGGGTTTAAAGAGCAGGGTGATGCACCAGATACCCGCCAGAGCCACTACCGTATAAATGATACGGGCAAACAGCGAGCCGGAACCGCCGCAAATCCACGCGACCAAATCGAACTGAAACAGACCGATACTGCCCCAGTTCAGCGCTCCGATGATGGTGATGATAAGTGCCAGTTTGTTCATAGGAAAAGACTCCTTTCGTTTTGCTTTGGGTTGGACACACTTTGAGTATGCACAAAAGGACGGAATATATACATTCTCTTGCTGCTGTTGTTGTAAAAAACGCGCTTTTTCCTTTACAATACGCTCTTTCTGTGATACAATGAGTGGCGATAAAGCAACAAGGAGGCAAATAATTATGCGCGCTGTTATTACGGTTGTTGGTAAAGATGCCGTGGGCATTCTAGCAAAGGTTTCGGGTCGTTGCAGTGACCATCGGGTAAACGTTATTGAGGTAACGCAGTCTATCATTCAGGATATGTTTGCAATGATTATGATGGTGGATATTTCCGCCAGTACCATTCCTTTTACCGAGCTGGTGGACGAGATGACCGCATTGGGCGAGGAAAACGGGCTGGTTATTCACTGTATGCACGAAGATATTTTCAACGCGATGCACACCATCTAAGGAGCGAAAGTTATGCTGAACGCAAAAGATATATTAGAAACCATCAAGATGATACAGGAAGAGCATCTTGATGTGCGTACCATCACGATGGGCATTTCCCTTTTGGATTGCTGTGACGGCAATATCGACGAGGTGTGCCGCAAGGTGTACGATAAGATTACTTATCGTGCGGAGAAGCTGGTGAGTACCGGCGAATCCATTGAGAAAGAGCTGGGCATTCCCATTGTCAATAAGCGAATTTCCATTACACCGGCCGCCATTGTGCTGGCAGGCTGTAAGAATAAGGACGCGGTTAAGCTGGCGCTGACGCTGGAGCGGGCGGCAACTACCTGTGGCGTGAATTTCTTAGGTGGTTTCTCCGCATTGGTGCAAAAGGGGTTTTCCGCAGGTGATAGGGAGCTGATTGAGGCGATTCCCGATGCGTTAGCGGTGACTGACCACATCTGCGCCTCGGTGAATGTAGGTTCCACCAAGGCGGGTATCAATATGGACGCAGTGGAGCTGATGGGGCGCATTGTGCGGCAGGCGGCGGAGAAAACCGCCGACCGCGGCTGTATTGGGCCTGCCAAGCTGGTGGTGCTGTGCAATGCACCGGAGGATAACCCCTTCATGGCGGGTGCCTTCCACGGTGTGGGTGAGCCGGACTGTGTGATTAATGCGGGCGTTTCCGGTCCCGGTGTGGTGCGTGCCGCGCTGGCAAAGGCGGGTCCCGACAAGGATTTGGGCGAGATTGCGGACATCATTAAAAAGACCGCTTTCAAGATTACCCGTATGGGTCAGCTGGTGGCACAGGAGGCCTCTCACCGCCTTGGCGTCCCCTTCGGTATAGTTGACCTGTCTCTGGCGCCGACCCCTGCGGTGGGCGACTCGGTTGCCTATATTCTGGAGGAAATCGGTTTGAGCCAGTGTGGCTCTCACGGCACGACGGCGGCGCTGGCGATGCTCAACGACGCGGTGAAAAAGGGCGGCGTAATGGCATCGTCCCACGTGGGTGGTCTGTCCGGTGCCTTTATCCCTGTCACCGAGGACGCGGGCATGATTGCCGCCGCCCGCAGCGGTTGCCTGACTATTGAAAAGCTGGAGGCTATGACCTCGGTTTGCTCGGTGGGTCTGGATATGATCAATATCCCCGGAGATACGCCGGCTGAGGTGATTTCGGCGATTATTGCAGACGAGGCGGTCATTGGTATGGTTAATGCCAAGACCACCGCGGTGCGTGTCATTCCCGCCATCGGCAAGAAGGTGGGGGAGGAACTGAATTTTGGTGGTCTGCTGGGCGAGGGTCCCGTGATGCCGCTGAACGGTGCTTCGCCCGCGGTGTTTATCCACCGCGGTGGACGGATTCCCGCCCCGATGCAGAGCCTGAAGAATTAATCGTATAAAAAGGACCGCAGAGCAAGGCTCTGCGGTCCTTTTTTACTTTTTAAACCAAATCCACGGTTCGGTCGTGGGCGGAAACGATTCTGCCGTTATCTCCCGATTGGTAATGGGGTGGGGAAAGGTCAAGGTGTGGCTCCATAGCCCCAAACACGCGCCTTTCACACCTCCGTAGCGGCTATCGCCGTACAGCGGCATCTGCCGCGATGCAAATTGTACCCGTATTTGGTGCGTGCGACCTGTGTGTAAACGCACGCGAACCAGTGAAAACACTCCCAAAGGAGTATCTGTTGTATCTAACACACAGTACGAAAGCTTGGCAAGGCGAACCCCTTTACGCTCTTTCTTGACCGTGAACGACTTGTTTTTTCGCATGTCGTGGTATAACAGGTCGGTGAATTCCCCTTCTTTTGGGTCCGGAACCCCCGACACCACCGCCAGATATTCCTTGACAAAGCGGTCGTGCTGTCCGACCAAGGCGGAAAGTGCCGCAGCCGCCTGTGGCGTGCGAGCGTACACCATGATGCCGCCGGTCGGGCGATCAAGCCGATGAATCGGCTTGACGGGGAGCCCTTTCTCCGCTAATCGGCGAGGCAGGCTGTCGCCGCCGCTCGCCTCCTCCTGCGACAGGACGCCTGTGGGCTTTTCCACTAACAGGAGGTCCTTGTCCTCATACAGTATCCGTGGCATTATTTGCGCAGCATGGTGGCAAGGAATGCCTTGTGAGCCATATATACGTCGATTTTAGAGACAACCTCCATCGGTGCGTGCATGCTGAGTACGGGCACACCCAGGTCAACGGTATCTACGTCCAGATTGGCGATATACATCGCTACCGTTCCGCCGCCGCCGGCATCTACCTTACCCAGCTCACCGGTCTGCCACAGCACCTCGTTCTCGTCCAGAATGCCGCGCACCTTTGCCATATACTCGGCAGAGGCATCGCTGGTGCCGGACTTGCCGCGGGCACCGGTGTACTTAGTGATGCACACGCCGTGGTTGATTTTCGCCGCATTGGAGCGCACCATCACGTCAGGATAGATGGGGTCGAGAGCCGCGTTCACGTCGGCGGACAGGCAGATGGACTTGGACAGCACGTGGTGACCCTTTTCGCCGAAGGCGGCAGCAATATCGTCGATGAAGTACCGCAGGAAAGCGGACTGCATGCCGGTATTGCCCTCGGAGCCTATCTCCTCTTTATCCGCCAGAATGGCTACCGCCGTATATTCCGGCGTGCCTGCCGCCAGAAGGGAGGTGACAGCGGGGTAGGCGCACACACGGTCATCGTGACCGTAGGCACCGATGAGGCTGCGGTCAAAGCCTACGTCCTTTGCTTTGAAGGCGGGAACGATTTCCAGCTCCGCAGACAGGAAATCTGCCTCGGTAATATCGTATTTTTCGTGCAGAATGTTGAGAATATTCAGCTTGACAGCGTCGCTGCCCTCGTCGTCCTTAAAGGGACGGGAACCGATGAGTAGGTTCAGGTCCTCACCGCGGATAATCTCGGAGGCGGGGCGCTTCATCTGCTCCTGACCCAGGTGGGGTAGCAGGTCGGTGACACAAAATACGGGGTCGTTATCGTCCTCGCCGATGTTGACGGAAACCACAGAGCCGTCACGGCGCACAATAACACCGTGGAGCGCCAGAGGAATGGCAACCCACTGGTATTTCTTAATACCGCCATAGTAGTGGGTGTCAAAATAGGCCAGCTCGCTGTCCTCATACAGCGGGTTGGGCTTCAGGTCCAGACGGGGGGAGTCGATGTGAGCGGCGGCGATGGTAACGCCGTCGGTGATGGGACGGGTGCCGATGGTGGCCAGCAGCAGTGCCTTGCCGCGGTTGTTCAGGTATACCTTATCGCCCGCCTTGAGAGGCATCTTGGGGTCAAAGGGAACAAACCCCGCCGCCACAGCCATAGCAATGGCTTCGTCAACCGCCTCGCGCTCGGTTTTGGCCACGTCCAGATAGTGCTTGTAGCCCTCGCAGTATGCGTCGGCAGCAGCTACCTCCTCCGCGGACATAACAGATACGCCGTTTTTGGTCTTGTAGCCCAGCTGCTCCCGCAGCTGTTCGCCCAGGGACTTTTCTTTCTCGTTGCTCATAAGTATTTCCACCTTTCCTTTAATCCAATTCGTATAGATTTTTATATTGTTTGCGAGCGTTCAGCACACGCTTAATATACTCTTCCGTTTCCGCATAGGGAATGGTGTGGAGGGTTTTGCCGTCCGCCGAATAGGCGGGGTCGGACAGCCATTCCCGCACGTGTCCCTGTCCTGCATTGTAGGCGGCAAGCAGGGTTTCGGTATCGGTGAATTGCTCCGACAGAAGAGAAAGGACGACCACACCCCAGCGGATGTTTTCTTCGGGGATAAACAGCACTTGAGGGTCGTAGGTGTCCTCCTGATTGGTGCGTTGCAGTGCCCATTGATAGGTGTCGTCGGTGAGCTGCATCAGCCCCATAGCCTCCGCGGAGGACACCGCATCGGGGTCAAAGTGACTCTCGGTGTGTATGACGGCGTAGACCAAGGAGGAAGAAATGCCGTAGGTCTTTGCTGCGTTCTCCACCGTTTCTGCGTACTTTATGGGATAGAATGCCTCATAGAACCTCGTTAATGCAGGGCGATACAGGCCGATACATATTGCTAACAGGATAATCAGTGCTATACAGGTTAGCAGAGAATGGCTTTTCTTGGTGGTCTTGCTCATTCGGCTGACCACCACCCTTCGTCCTGCCACAGGGCAACCGCTTGCTCCTGCAAGGCGACGGCATCTGCCTCGTTTTGCAGTACCGTCACCCCTGTACGGCAGTAGAAGTCGTCTGCTTGCTGGGCGGCTATGCGCTGTGCGGCGGCGGTCTCGTCGATGTCGTCCCGCGCCATAATGCGGTGTAGGCGCTTTTCTTTCGGTGCCATCACCGCCACCACCTTGTGGCAGATGGTATCCATGCCTGCCTCAAACAGTAGGGGAGCGTCCACCACCGCCGCGGGATATCCCTCGTCAGCGGCCTCTTCCAGACGCTGCTGCGCCAGCGCAATGATGGCGGGGTGGGTAATGGCGTTAAGCTGTTTGGCGGCTTCGGGGGTAGCAAAGGCGCGCTTGGCAAGCTCTCCGCGATTGAGCGTGCCGTCCTCGTTGAGAATGGCAGAGGAAAAGGTTTCTGCCAATTTGGCGAGACAGGGTGAGGTAGGCTGTACCACCTGCCGTGCCAGGGTGTCGGTGTCAATGACCGGTACACCCAAACGCCGCCATGCCGCGGCGACGGTACTCTTGCCCGCACCGGTCGGACCGGTAAGCCCTACCACCCGAATGGTGTTGATGATGCGGAAGGCTGAGGAACGAAGCAGACGGTTGTACACCGCCAAACCCACACCCTCGGGACGGGGGGAGGCCACGTATACGGTTTTGGCGCCTTGTTCGTCTAATTGCCGCAACGCATCGAATACGCGGTGTGCCTGTTCGATTTGGTTGTCGATACTGCCATAGGATATGGCGGGCACCTGCAGTTTATCCACCTGCTCGGTAAAGCAAAGGGCGGCTACATTCGGGCCACTGTGGGCGTTTACGTAGTCACAAAAAGCATTCGCAGTCCCCTTCACCAACCACAGTTCTGCCTTGGGGGCATAGTGCTTGTACTTCATACCGGGGGAGGCGGCAACGGCTCCCTCGATAAGCGCGTGGGTCACGGCACTGTCAATTTCGATTTCGCCTACCACGTCCTCCAGCATTTTGGGGGTGATGCCGCCGGGGCGAAGCAGACGGGGAGGGGTGTGGCAGAGGTCAACAACGGTGGACTCTACTCCTACCTCGCAGTCCCCGCCGTCCAGAATGGCGGCGATGCGTCCCTGCATATCCTCCCAAACCCGTGTAGCGTTTGTGGGACTGGGGGAGCCGGAAAGGTTAGCAGAGGGTGCCGCTAAGGGACAGCCCGCCTGCAGAATTACCGCCTGTGCCACGGGGTGAGCGGGGAACCGCACCGCTACGGTGGACAGACCGCCCCGCACCTCGTTCGGAACGCAGGCGGCGGCGGGGAGAATCATCGTCAGCGGACCCGGCCAGTAGGCTTCCGCTAATTTTTTAGCATTGTCGGGAATCTCCGTTACCAGTGGCGCCCAATCCTTTTCATCAGCGATGTGCAGAATGAGCGGGTTATCCATTGGACGCTTCTTGGCACCGAAAATGGCGGCGACCGCCGCGCCATTCAGCCCGTCGGCGGCAAGTCCGTACACGGTTTCGGTGGGGATAGCCACCAGCTCACCCTTTCGCAGCAGGTCAGCGGCGGTACGGATACCCTCCGGTGTAGATTGTAGTAATTGGGTGTTCATAATACACCTCGCTATCATCAGCTTTCGCTTTGACGGAGCTTTTCAGCGCGGTCGGCGGTGTTCAATGCCTCGATAATCTCGTCCAAATCTCCGTCTAATATGGTATCAATTTTATAAAGCGTCAGACCGATGCGATGGTCGGTGACACGGCCCTGCGGGAAGTTATAGGTGCGGATACGCTCGCTGCGGTCGCCGGTACCCACCTGGGATTTGCGGTCGGCGGCAATGGACGACTGCTGTTCCTGCTGCTTTTTCTCCAACAGGCGCGCGCGCAGTACGCGCATGGCTTTGTCTTTGTTCTTATATTGGCTTCGCTCGTCCTGGCACTCTACCACCGTACCGGTCGGCAGGTGGGTAATGCGAATGGCGGACTCGGTTTTGTTGATGTGCTGACCGCCCGCACCGCTGGCGCGGAAGGTGTCAATCTGCAGGTCGGCGGGGTTAATGTCCAGCTCGACTTCTTCTGCTTCCGGCAGCACCGCTACGGTAACAGTAGAGGTGTGAATACGCCCGCCGGTCTCGGTTTCGGGAACTCGCTGGACGCGGTGAACGCCGCTCTCAAACTTAAAGCGGCTGTATACGTTTTCGCCCGCTACGGCGAAACTGACTTCCTTAAAGCCGCCCAGCTCGGTGGGATTTTCGTTCACCGATTCGGTGCGTAGTCCCTGTTTCTGGGCGTACATGGTGTACATGCGGTAGAGGGAGTTGGCAAACAGCGCCGACTCCTCGCCGCCGGCACCCGCGCGGATTTCTACGATGACGTTGCGCCCGTCGTTGGGGTCTTTGGGCAGGAGTAGGATTTTTAGTTCGTCGGACAGCCGCTGTACCACTTCTTTTGCTTCGTTTAGTTCCTGTTGCGCCAGTTGATGCAGTTCTTTATCGCCGCCGCTGTCCTCTAACAGTTCCAGCGCTTCCTCCAACCGTTTTTGCTCGCAGCAATAAGCCTCAAAGGTTTCCACCAAGGGGCGCAAGGTGGTGGATTCTTTCATCAGGGCGTTGTACAGCTCCGGTTGGGTCGCTACGTCGGGCTGATAGAGCCGGTTTTGGATTTCTTCATAGCGGTGTGCCACCGCCTGCAGTTTACTGAACATGGAATAGACCGCCTTTCTCCGTAATTAATGGGGAAAGGGGAGGGCTACTCCGCTCTCTGGATTTTGCGGATATTTTTCTCCGCCTTATGACGAGGGATCATCATTTCCCGTCCGCAGTTTGTGCACCGCAAACGGAAATCCATACCGATGCGCAACACCTCAAAGGTGCGATTGCCGCAGGGATGGTCTTTTTTCATTTCCAGAATATCGCCTAACCGAACGTCCATGGTCGCACCTCCTTGCATATTCCATATCAGTTTACCACATTTTTCGAATAAGTTCAATGGAAATGCTGTATTTTTTCATAAAATTCGTAGCCGTATGGCGGGATTTTGAACCCCGATTTCTGCCGAAAGTGGTGTGTGCGCCGATTTTAGACGGTGCTTCGGCAAAAATCTGTTGTTTTGCTGTGCAAAACAAGGCGGAACAAAGACCTCAAAGCGCCGCCGAACGAAAACAGGCAGTGGTCCGTATGGACCACTGCCTGTTTTGGTCGCAGTGTTCTTAAAGGATTTGAAAATGCCAACATTTTTACTCTGCGATGAGTTTCTCAATATGTTTTCTTGCATAATCAATAATTTGTTTGTGCAGATTTTCATCTTCGTAAAACTTATCATCAAAACTATCAAAATCAAACCTTTCGGTTTGTGCTTCATATTCATCAATACTACTGATTTTAAAGGAAGATAAATCGTTTGTATCAATCTTGTTTTCACCAATAAAATTATCGAACAATATCTTTAATTCGATAGCACCAATGGCAGTAAGAGCGTTACTGATATAAGGAGCACATTCACTGCTGGAATTGACAAAAAACTGACACAAGCCACCGTTATTTACCTCTGCCTCAAATTTGTTGAGTGAATAAACAAATTTCTGTTCATCGGTTAATTGTGCATCTTTAATATCATATACCGCATCTTCGCAAATGCATTCTATTGCATCATAAAAATCTTCATCATTTAATGCAAGCAGCCCTTCTTTTCCCAAGGTTCTGAACTTCTTTGCTTTTTTCATGTTTTTAATATTGTAAATTATTGTCCCTAAAATACCCATATTACATCACCTTTCACTAATTATATTAAATCATACTTTTACACCTTTTTCAAGTGGAGATAATATAGTTATTAAGTTCCACACAAGCATCGCGGATGGATATCCACACTTGTTAGGGTGCTCCCTAACACCCCAAACCTTGCTCAAAATAAAAAAGAATGTTCATAACAGTCAAGTCCGTTATGAACATTCAACATGGTCCGTATGGCGGGATTTTGAACCCCGATTTCCGCTGAGGGACGTTTTAGGTGCGTTTGTAGTTCGCGATTCAGCGAAAATCTGTTGTTTTGCTGTGCAAAACAAGGCGGAACAAAGACCTCAAAGCACCGCCGAACGAAAACAGGCAGTGGTCCGTATGGACCACTGCCTGTTTTGGTGCGGGCGGCGGGATTTGAACCCGCACGCCGAGGCACCGGCTCCTAAGACCGGCGTGTCTGCCATTCCACCACGCCCGCAAATCGCTCCTTTTGAGCAAGAATGAGTATAGCATATTCCGTTTGGAAAAGCAACCTATTTTCCATCTGTTTTCTTGTTTTTTCTCAGCTGTGCATCTCGCTTGGAAAAGGCACAGCCGCAGTAGTCCTGGCGATACAGCTCATATTCTGTCGACAACTGACAGGAGCGCTTATAGCCCTCCTTCTTTTTAAAGTCGGAGTAGAGATAGGGGACCCCCACCAGCTCTGCCAGTTCGCCGCCGATGGCGTTAAGGCGCTCGGCGTCTTTCAGCGGACTGATGGACAGGGTGGTGGTAAAAAAGTCGTACCCACCCTCGGCGGCGCTGCGCGCGGTACTTTCTAGCCGCAGTCGATAGCAGGCGGTGCACCGCGCACCGCCCTCCGGCTCATTCTCAAGCCCGGCCGCGATGGCCGAAAAACTGGCGGGGTCATACGCGCCGATGAGACAGTTGACGGGGCGGGAGAGCGGCATCTGTTCTATCAGGCGCTGCTGTTCTTCCGCACGACGCAGGAATTCCTCGCGGGGAGAAATATTGGGGTTATAGTAATACACAGTGATGTCAAAATAACGGCTTAAATACTCCAGTACGTAACTGGAACAGGGCGCGCAACAACTGTGCAGAAGCAGGCGGGGAACGATGCCCGATTCCTGCAATTGCGTCAACTGTTTATCCAATAAAAGTTGATAATTTTGCTTCATTCCCACACCTCCTCGGCAAAAATGCCGCCGACAGGCGGCGGCATTTTATCAATCCTCTTCTTTCGTACCATCTTCAATCTGCGGTTCGCGATAAACCAGTATCTGTTCGATGCGGCGGTCGTCCATCTGCTGAATGGTCAGGGTAATATTTTTGTAAATTACGGTGGCGCGCTCGTCCTCATCGGGAACGTGCCCCAGCTGGTCCATAATGAATCCGGCAACGGTGTCATAGTCGCCCTCTGGCAGCTCTACCTCCAGCAGCTCGCTTAGGTCACTGATGTTCATAGAGCCGTCCACCTCAAAGGAATTGTCGTCCAACCGGGTGACTTCTTCCTCCTCGTCATCAAACTCGTCCTGCATATTGCCAACAATGGATTCCAGCAGGTCCTCCATGGTGACAATACCGGAAACGCCGCCGTACTCGTCCACCACAATAGCCATCTGCAGGTGTTTCTCGTTCATTTCCTCAAACAGGTCGTTGCACCGTTTGGTGTCGGGAACGAAATGGGTGTCCCGCAGCAGGCTGCGGACGGTCACGTCCTCGGGAATGGCACGTCCGACGTAGGGAAGCATGTCCTTGATATACAGGATACCGATGATGTGGTCGATATCCTCTTCGTATACGGGGATACGGGAATAGCCGTTCTCCACCGCCTCATCGATTGCCTCGGTAAGGGGGGATTCCACTTCAATGGCGACAACGTCGGTGCGGGGCGTCATAATCTCGGCGGCAGTGATGTCGTCGAATTCGAATATGTTATTCACCATATCCTTCTGCGTGCCCTCAATGGCACCGATTTCCTCGCCGGCGTCCACCAGCTGTCGGATATCCTCCTCCGTCACCGTGTCGGGGTCCTCGTGGGGGTCGATGCCAACCATACGCAGGACGGGCGCTGACACCAGCGTACACAGCCAGTATAGAGGGCGCAACGGGGTGAAGAACAGGGCGAACAGGTCTGCCACAGAGAGCGCCACCGCCTCGGGATTGATGTAAATTAGCCTACGGGGCAACAGACAACCAAAGGTGATGAACACAAACACGGTCAGAAGCGACAATAGCGCATAGGCAATCACAGCCGCTGCTGCGGAGGAGAGCCAGCCGCCGCCAGTACCTACCAGCCACATGGCGAGAGGAGCGAAAAAGGGGTGGAACAATGCTGCTGCGGCCAGTATGCCAAAAAGTAGGCTGCACAGGCGAATGCGGGAGGAGAATTGCCGCTGGCGCTCAGTGAGTTTGCGAATGCGGCGTGCGCGACGGTTTCCTTGTTCCTCCAGTTCGCGAATGCGAATTTCACCGAGAGCGGCGAAGGACTCGTCCGCCAAATGGAACAGCGCCGTCAGCAGCAGAAAGATAACAGCGAGTAGAATATTGCCGATAAAATTACCAGGGTCAGGGTCAGTAGACATGATGGATAGAAATCCCCTTTCAAATATAATTACAGATATAATACTATCTTTTTGAGATTCTGTCAACTTTATATTAAAAATAGTGACAGGTGTTTGCAAAAAGAAGCCCCGCCAAACAGATGCATTGGCGGTGCTTCCGTACGTTATTTGTCGTTGATTTCTGCAGGGAGCAGCTCCTCGGTGTAGAGTGTGATACCGTTTTCTGCCAGCAGGGCGGCAGTAACACCCATACCGGGGATCTTACGTCCCGTATGGGAACCATCGCGTATGCGGTGACTGCCGCAGCTGGGGCTACCCTCTTTGAGAATGGCGGCGGAAAGTCCAAACTTCCTACAGAGGTCGAGCGCCTTTTCGGCACCCAGACAATATTCCGAGGTGCAATCGGTGCCGTTGGCGGCAACCACCCGCTCGCCGCATATCTCACAGGGGACGCGGGGTGTGGGCAGACCGCCTTCACATTCGGGGCAGAAGGGCACCGCCACCCCGTCCTCTACCAGACGGCGTAGGGCGGGGTAGTCAAAGGCGCCTCCGTCGTAGCGGGTGTTCAGTCCGCACAAGCAGGCACTCACCAGATATTTCGGTTGTGCCATATCAGAAATACCGCACCAGAGAGACCACCTTGCCCAGCACGGAAACTTCTTTGACGATAATCGGCTCGAAGGCATCGTTCTCCGGCTGCAGGCGAATGTGGTCCTGCTCCATGTAGATGCGCTTGACGGTGGCCTCGTCCCCGATGAGAGCAACCACGATATCGCCGTTCTGGGCGGTGTTGGTGCGCTGGACGATAACCACGTCGCGGTCCAGAATGCCGGCGTTAATCATACTGGTGCCCGACACCCGCAGGGCGAAGAGCTCCCCCGCCTGATAGTGACTGCCGCCGGAGAAGGGGACGTAGTCCTCAACCTCCTCCACCGCCAGAATGGGCACACCGGCGGTGACCTTACCCAGCAGAGGAACGCGGGTTACGCTCTCGCCGGGCAGGCGAATGGCACGGTTGAGACCGCTGCGGCGGTCGATGTAGCCCTCGTCCTCCAGCCGCTTAAGGTAGGCGTGGACGGTGGAGGTGGACTTAATGCCGGTGGCATCGCAGATTTCACGCACCGAAGGCGGAATGTCATCTTGCAGGCGTTCTTTCACAAAAGCCAGTACTTTTTGCTGTTTTTCGTTGAGCGGTTTCATATCAATTCCTCCCGAAAAATATGGGTATATACAACCTTCCGCCACCAGTATAGCACATATGTTCGAAAAATGCAAACATTTGTTTGATTTTTTTGAAAAAATTTTTCTTGCCTTGCAGCGTTCACACTTTTCTTACGGAGAATTCATTTTTCTGACATAGATTGTTCAAATCTGTCTGGTAGACTATGCTTGTACACGGGAGGACGGAATGGAGCCGCACCGGAACGTCTATAACCCCTGTGTACATCCTCCTCAAAACACCCCTCTAACGAGACCACCCACCTGTAAACGCAGGTGGGTGTTCTTGTTATGTTCTTTTGCGATAGGCGGTGGGGGTGACGCCGCAGTGCTTGATGAAAACACGGTTAAAGGAACGCAGGCTGGAAAAGCCGCTTTCCTCACCGATGTCGATGACGCTCTTGTCCGTTTCGGTCAAAAGACGACAGGCCTCATTGATTCGCAACGTATTGATATAGTGGCAGAAATTTATCTTTAGCTTACAGCAGAACAGATGAGACAGATGACTTTCGCTGATATGTAATGCCTGCGCCACCGTTTGACGTGTAAGCTTTTCACGGAAATGCTCGCGGCAGTAGGAAAAGACCTGCTCCATTGTATCCCTGGTTTGCATTGGGCGTTCACGGAGTTGACACAGATTTAATAATTTTCCCGTGAGCAAAGTGAGATAGGCTCTTTGCATAGGCGGAGAGACCTGCCGGTAGTTTTCCAGTATTTCGCGGGACAGGCGGTGCAGCCCGGCCTTTTCTGCCTGTTGACGGGAGATGACGGGGCAGTTGGGATAGCGATCGTCAAACACCCGCCCCATTTCCGCCAGCAGGTCTGGGGCAAAAATGAACTTGCCTACCTCCACGTCTTCGTCGGTGGTGTAGCTGTGGATGCAGTAGGGAGCGACCAGCAGAAAGTCGCCCGCCTCCATTTGATAGTTTTGCCCGTCCACCGTGAGGGTGGCGTGCCCGTCATACAGCGCGATGATCTCTACTTCGCTGTGCAGGTGGGGCTCAAACAGAATCCGCCGATTGTGTAAGACTTGAGCTGTTTCGTGATACTGATGAAAAAACCGCATAATTCCTCCAAATGGATATAATCGTCCTAAACTTGCACCTATTTGGCTTGTATTATAGCAAGATTTGGGATATGATGCAAGGGAAAGACGCAGAAAGGCGGTAGAAATTATGGAAAATAAATGCGGCAAAGGTGTGTACACACCGGACATAAAGACGGATAAGGCGGAGCGTATCGTCCCAACGGTACCGCTGATGCAGTACGACGGCTTTTTGCGTCCCGGTGACGATAAGGTTGCCCGCACGCTGGGTGACGCTTGCGTTGCCGAGATGAAAAAGAATATCATCGCCGATTTTGAGCGCACCGCCGCTTACTGCGAGGCACGCGGGGAGGAAAATCCCGACCAAATGGTGCACGTGTCCACCTTTGTAATCATTGACGGTACCGTGTATATGACCTATTATGCCAATACGGGCACCGATCAGGAGGACCCGCAGTATCAGGTGGCGCGACTGGCATATTGTCCGTTGGACGACCCGGCGGATATGACCGTTCTGGACGTACAGAAGGTGGGGGAGGTACTGGACGGCAGGACCATCGACCGCCTGTATGACACCATTCTACTGTACAAGGGCGGGGAGGAACTGTATATCCTGTGGACCGCCTCTCCCGACGGCAACTACTACCGTCTGTACCGCACTTTTAACATCAAGACCCATTCTTTTGGCCCCATTCGAGCCAATCGGTTTACGGTGGGGGATATCACCAACGATTTCAGTATCAGCGGAATGAAAGCGGCGCTGACCGCTAACGATATTCCGTTTAAGGCTATGTGGAGCGATATCGGCATTATGCAGAAGCTGTCCACCCGCGAGGAAAACGGAGAGACCTATTACTATACAGGCGCCTATTCCGGCAATTTCAACTGCATCATCAAGAGTAAGGATTTTGTCACCTGGGAGTACGTGTCCACCCCTGATTTTATCAACAACTCTCTGTGGGAGAATGCCACCTACGTGCTGGGGGATAAAGTGTACTATTTTGTGCGTCAGCAGGAGTGTAACCAGGGCTTTCTCACTGTCTATGACTTGAAAACGAACAGCTGGCAAACGCCCTTCCTCATTGCCGATACCCAGTCCCGCTCGGATTTCATTTATTACAAGGACACGCTGTACCTGATTCATGCTCCGTTGAATCGGGACGGTATCGGTATCGTACGTGTGGATACCGAGGATATTCGCAACAGTAAGCCCTTGCTGGTGGCGGATATGAAGGAGAGCTGTTTCTATCCCTATACCGTGGTGTATGGGGATGAGGCGTATATTTCCTACACGGTCAGCCGCAAGCACATTCGCTTGACCAAGATAGGTCTGTCCGCCTATACGGAGGAGACCCGATGAAGGCGTGGTATCGGCGGCATCGGGAGGGTATCCAGTACTTGCTGTGGTGCGTGCTCACCACGGCGGTGAGTTGGCTTTCTTACAGCCTGTACGCCTTCCTGTTGGATAGCGTGGCGGCGGTGGTTTGGCTGGCAAGCACCTTGTCCTGGCTGACGGCGGTGACCTTTTCCTTTGTCGCCAACAAAGTGCGGGTATTCCGCAGCCGCAGCTGGAAGCCGTCGGTGGTTGTGCCTGAATTGCTCAAATTCTATTCCACCCGCCTGCTGGTAGGACTGCTGGAAATTGTGCTGGTTCCGGTACTGGTTTGGACGGGGTTAGATATCCCGTTATTCGGCATCGATGGCATGCTGTGCAAGATGATCGTGACACCTATCGTGATTCTGCTCAACTACACCTGCGGCAAATGGCTGGTGTTTCGCAAAAAGTAATGTTGTTACGTAAAGTCAAGGGGGTGAAAATTCCCCCTTGACTTTTTCGTTTCCTTGGGGTATGATAGGTGTGCTATATAAAGTATAAAGGCGTAGATGGAGACAGTAGCCCACAGGCATACCCCACAGCGAGTCGGGGACGGTGTAAGCCCGACGGACGTATGGGTGCGGTGAATATCCCTCCGGAGCTGCCGGCTGAACAGGGTTTCCTTAGTAGGTGCGGACGGTGTTCCTCCGTTAGCGGGACGGCGTATGTCGGTACGTGCAGATAGGTGGTATAGCGAAGTGTTAACCTTCGTCCTGTTTTGCGGGGCGGAGGATTTTTGTTTTTTGGAGGTTTTTGGAAATGTACAAGAAAGTACCTACCAGTATGGACTTTGTGCAGCGGGAGCGTGAGGTGCTGCAGTTCTGGACGGACAAGGACGTGTTCCGCCGCAGTATGGACGAGCGGAAGGAGGGGGAGACCTACACCTTCTACGACGGTCCTCCCACCGCCAACGGCAAGCCCCATATTGGTCACGTGCTCACCCGCGTTATTAAGGATATGATTCCTCGCTATCGCACCATGAAGGGGTATATGGTCCCCCGTAAGGCAGGCTGGGATACCCACGGTCTGCCGGTGGAGCTGGAGGTGGAGAAGCTGCTGGGTCTGGACGGCAAGGAGCAGATTGAGCAGTACGGTCTGGAGCCCTTCATCGACAAGTGTAAGGAGAGCGTCTGGAAGTACAAAGGAATGTGGGAGGAATTCTCCGGCATCGTTGGCTTCTGGGCGGATATGGACGATCCCTACGTGACTTATCACGACGATTATATCGAGTCCGAGTGGTGGGCGCTTAAGCAGATCTGGGATAAGAAGCTGCTGTACAAGGGCTTTAAGATTGTGCCCTACTGCCCCCGTTGCGGTACCCCCCTGTCCAGCCACGAGGTGGCACAGGGGTATAAGTGCGTCAAGGAGCGCTCCGCCGTGGTGCGCTTTAAGGTGGCGGACGAGGACGCTTGGTTCCTCGCTTGGACCACCACCCCCTGGACCCTGCCCTCCAACGTGGCGCTGTGCGTCAACCCCTACGAGACCTATTGCAAGGTAAAGACGGCGGACGGACAGACCTACTATATGGCGGAGGCGCTGCTGGATCGGGTGCTGGGTAAGCTGGCAACCGAGGACGCTCCCGCCTACGAGGTGCTGGAGAGCTACAAGGGCGCCGATTTGGAGTATAAGGAGTATGAGCCGCTGTTCGATTGCGCCAAGGCGGTAGCGGATAAGCAGCATAAGAAGGGCTTCTACATCACCTGTGACACCTATGTCACCATGACCGACGGTACGGGTATCGTGCATATTGCTCCCGCCTTCGGTGAGGACGACGCCCAGGTAGGTCGCAAGTACGACCTGCCCTTTGTCCAGTTTGTAGACGGTGCGGGTCATATGACCGAGGAGACTCCCTTTGCGGGTCTGTTCGTGAAGGACGCCGACCCCAAGGTGCTGGTGGATCTGGACGCCCGTGGTCAGCTGTACGATGCGCCTAAGTTCGAGCACGACTATCCCTTCTGCTGGCGCTGTGACACCCCTCTCATCTACTACGCTCGCGAGTCTTGGTTTATCAAGATGACCGCCGTACGGGAGGATCTCATTCGCAACAACAACACCGTCAACTGGATTCCCGAATCCATCGGTAAGGGTCGTTTCGGCGACTGGCTGGAGAACGTGCAGGATTGGGGCATCAGTCGTAACCGCTATTGGGGTACCCCCCTCAATATCTGGGAGTGCTCCTGCGGGCATCAGCACGCCATCGGCAGCCGTGAGGAACTTCAGCAGATGTCGGACAACTGCCCTGCAGACGTGGAGTTGCACCGCCCCTTCATCGACGAGGTCACCCTACGTTGCCCCGGGTGCGGCGGCGTGATGAAGCGCGTCCCCGAGGTTATCGACTGCTGGTTTGACTCGGGCGCGATGCCCTTTGCCCAGCACCACTATCCCTTTGAGAATAAGGACCTGTTCGAGCAGCAGTTCCCCGCTGACTTCATTTCTGAGGCGGTGGACCAGACCCGTGGTTGGTTCTATTCGCTGCTGGCGATTTCCACTCTCATCTTTAACAAGGCTCCCTACAAGAACGTTATTGTGCTGGGTCACGTGCAGGACGAGAACGGTCAGAAGATGAGTAAGTCCAAGGGCAACGCCGTTGACCCGATGGAGGCGCTGCAGACCTACGGTGCAGACGCTATCCGTTGGTATTTCTACTCCAATTCCGCACCTTGGCTGCCTAACCGCTTCCACGGCAAGGCGGTGCAGGAGTGCCAGCGCAAGTTCCTGGGCACCCTGTGGAACACCTACGCCTTCTTCGTGCTGTATGCGAACATTGATAATTTTGATGCCACCAAGTACACGCTGGAGTACGATAAGCTCTCGCTGATGGATAAGTGGCTGTTGTCCCGCCTCAACTCCACCGTCAAGGCGGTGGACGATAATCTGGCGAACTACCGCATTCCCGAGACCGCCCGTGCGCTGGAGGAGTTTGTGGACGAGCTGAGTAACTGGTATGTCCGCCGCAGCCGCGACCGCTTCTGGGGCAAGGATATGCCGCAGGATAAGGTGAATGCCTATATGACCCTGCACACCGCTCTGGTGACGGTGGCACAGATTTCAGCCCCGCTGATTCCCTTTATGGCGGAGGATATCTACCGCAATCTGGTGTGCACCAACGACGCGTCCGCTCCCATCAGTGTGCATTTGTGCGATTTCCCCGCGGTGAACGAGGCGTATATCGATACCGCGTTGGAGACGGCGATGAAGGACGTGCTGCTAATTGTGGTACAGGGTCGTGCCGCCCGTAACGGCGCCGCCTGTAAGAATCGTCAGCCCTTGGGCAAGATGTACGTGCAGATGGACAACGAACTGGATGCGGATTTTGCCGCCATCATTGCGGACGAATTGAACATCAAGTCTGTGGAGCGTATTGCGGATGCTTCGGCGTTTATGAGCTATTCCTTCAAGCCCCAGCTCAAGACGGTGGGTCCCAAGTACGGCAAGCAGTTAAACGACATTCGCGCCGCCCTCACCGAGCTGGACGGCAACGCCACCATGGCCGAGCTGAACGAAAAGGGCTCTATCACCCTGAATCTGGCGAGCGGTGACGTGGTGCTGACCACCGAGGACCTGCTTATCGAAACCACCCAGACGGAGGGCTATTACACCGTTACCGACCGCGGCATCACCGTGGCGATTGACACCCGTCTGACCGAGGCGCTCATCGAGGAGGGTTTTGTCCGCGAGGTGGTCAGCAAGCTGCAGACCATGCGTAAGGAGGCGGGCTTCGAGGTGATGGATACCATCACGGTGTACGTGGCTGACAACGACAAGGTGGAGCAGCTGGTATCCCGCAACTGGGACGGCATCGGCAAGGACGTGATGGCCACCGCCCTGACGGTAGGCGAGACCGCCGCCTACGTCAAGGAGTGGAATATCAACGGCGAGACCGTCACCCTGGCTGTGGAAAAGAATGCCAACTGAGCTTGTACCTCTTGCAAAATTAATAAATAGGTGTATACTAAAGATATAGATATTCTGAAAGGAGTTTTCACTATGATTATCACGAAAGACAGCCTGATCGGCGATATTCTGGATGCCGACCGCAATACCGCTCCCTACTTCTTGGAGATGGGTATGCACTGTCTGGGTTGTCCCTCTGCCCGTGGCGAGAGCCTGGAGCAGGCCTGCGCCGTTCACGGCGTTTCCGTGGACGAGCTGGTGGAGAAGCTGAATAAGCACTTCGGCAACTAATTACGAAAAGCCCGGTGAAGGTATACCTTTTCCGGGCTTTTTCATAGCCTCCCTCTCCGAGGGAGGTGGTACGCCGTAAGGCGTGACGGAGGGAGTTATAATGATAACTTTAGATAAACGCCTATCTGCGGTGGCTGCACTGGTGCGGGCAGGCAGCCGTGTGGCGGATATCGGTACCGACCATGCCTATTTGCCTGTCTATTTGGTGGAGCGGGGCATAGTTCCCTCTGCCATCGCCTCGGATATCGGGGCTGGACCGCTTGAGGCGGCGCGCCGCACGGTGGTAGGCGCCGCCCTGACGGACCGCATTGTCTGCCGTTTGGGGGACGGTCTGTCCACTGTCATGCCCGACGAGGTGGAGGATATCGCCGTTGCCGGTATGGGCGGCGAGACCATCGTGGCTATTTTAGATAGTGCACCTTGGGTGCGGGATACCCGTCTGCGGCTGATTTTACAGCCCATGACCCACGCGGAGGACCTGCGCCGCTGGCTACTCGAGAACGGCTTTACCATTCGCGAGGAGCACCTCATACAGGACAAGCGGCATCTCTATCCTGTAATAGCGGCGGAGTATACCGCCACCCCCACCGAGGACGAATTGGCCTGCTATGCGGGCTTTTTTGCGGCGGAGGAGGGGAGACCCTACCGCCAACATATGGCAGAGCATTTGCTTCGCCGCGCGGCAGGTCTAAATCGTGCCGGCAACCTCGTGGAAGCCGCACGGTTGACGGGTTTGTCGGATTTATTGCGAAAGATGTAAAGGAGAGCCGCTTTACATATGGAAAAGATGATATTAGCGTGTGCACAGGCGGTTGAAGCCTTTGGAAAACGGCTGGATGCATTAGACACCTACGTGATTGAGGGGAACAAATCCGTGCTGTTTTGCGTGGAGACCCGTCTTAGTAAAATTGAATACGTGTATACAGTTAAGGGGAATGTGTCGTGCCCCAAAAGCACTTTATTTGTCCGTCTGTATCCACTAAAAAACCGTCCTTTTTTTCTACATCTGTATGAATTGGTACGGGAGGATGATTTTCGCTGTACCTATTTTTCGTTTATTGAAAATGCAATGAGGATGAATGCCTGCTTTGATACCTTGTCTGCAATGGTGGAGGAATATCTGCCCGCCTTGGAGGCACTGGCGATGGACGAGGTGGCCTACGAGGCAAGACTGACAGCAAAGCAAAAGGCTGTCCTGCAGTGTGCCAATATCAAGGAGGATAAGGTGCCGCAAGACCCGGAATTGGCGGCGGATTTTTGGGTAACCTGGGTGGATTTTTATGAGCAGTTTGCGCAGCTTTCCTTTTTCACCAACTACGCCGGCTACACCGCGTTTTTACAGGGGAATTTGGCAAAAGCTAAAAAGCTGTACGCCAAACGGTCGGCTAAAGGCAAATTACTCCCGTACGAGCAACGCCTGCTTGCCTTTTTGGATACCCCTGAGGCAGTTAGCTATCAGCCGTTGCCGTCGAATTGTACCGTTTTACTGGAAGCGCAGTCATTCAGCAATGGCAAGGAAGAAGGAAAGCTGCTTCTTGTTTCCGGTAGTATCTGTTATGTAGCGATGCTGGCGGCGGCGTGGTTGATGACCGGATTAGCCTATCTTTTTGTGGGTATTGGCACTGTTTATTATCCGGTGGATTGGGTTTTTTTGTTTATCTTTCCTTTAGGAGCGGCGGTGTTCTGCGGTATCGCATTGCGGCGTTTGTTTATTCCGCTTGTGTTTCGGGATAAGGCGGAGCGTATTGCGGCTGTGGATAGTTTGACTACCGGCAAAAAGACTCAGGTCGCGGCGTGGCTGCTTGCGGTGCTTACAACGGTGGTTACACTGGCCTTTACCCACATCGTTGCCATGGCTGCTCCGCTTGTCTATGAAGATTGCATCGTCTTTGATGATGGAGCGAATTTTCCGTTTCTTAATAGGGAGACATACGCTTATGAGGACCTCGACCGTGTGTGCTACATTGAAGGACGGTGGAACACTTATGACGAATTGGTGGAGCGTGGCTCCTATGTGTTGATTTTTGCCGATGGTTGTGTTATTGACCTGGATGCGGGTATACCTGTCAAAGCGACTGAAAAGCACGTGCTGCCTCTGTTGGAGTCTTATATTGATCGAATCGACACCTATCCCAGCGACCGTGAATTGGCGGCAGAGTATGGAAAAACGCCGGAGACATTTTTCGGATATGAATAAAGGAGATGTGCTTTACGATGATAAAAGACTATAAACTCTGGGAGAATGAGATGCCGCTGTACGAGGCGGACAAGCCCTGCGAGAATAAGTTGACCGCCTATCTCCACGAGGACGATGCGGTGCGTCCCGCTATCGTTATTTACCCCGGTGGCGGATACAGTATGTATGGGGAAACCGAGCAGCATCCTATTGCCCGCTTTTTCTATGAGAATGGATACAATGCGTTCATCTGTTACTACCGCCTTGCGCCTTACCGCCATCCGGCACCGCTGATAGACGCCCAACGGGCAGTGAAGCTGGTGCGGTACCGTGCCGCCGAGTGGCATATCGACCCTGACCGCGTGTTTACCGTAGGCTTTTCTGCCGGTGGACATCTCAACGGTTGCGTGGCGACTCTGGAGGATATGTGCACCGTCCTTGGGGACGAGGTGGACGGGATGAATGCTCGACCCACCGGAGCGATTCTGTCTTATCCCGTGATTTCGGCGGTGGAATGCGCCCACATAGGTAGTTTCAAAAATCTGTTTGGCGACCGCTGCGAGGAGCTGTGCCATACCCTGTCGTTGGAAAGCTGTGTGGGGGAGGATACCTGCCCCTGCTTCGTATGGCACACCACCATCGATTCGGGGGTACCGGTTAAGAATTCGCTGTTGTTTGCAGATGCCTTGACAAAGCAGGGCGTTTACTGCGAATTACACCTGTTCCCCGAGGGAGACCACGGCAAGGGATTAGCGGTGGAGTATCCTGGTACCCGCCAGTGGACGACGCTGGCCCTCGATTGGATGCAGCGGCTTGGATAAGTTGTATTTGTAATTTTCTGTTAGTTGTGGTATACTAAGCGCAAAAGGAGGGGACGAAAATGAGTACGGTTTGCTGCTTTACGGGTTATCGTCCCCATCGCTTTGGGTTTTCGGCGGACGGTCTGCGCCCCGAACAGGTACAGCGGGCACTGGCGAAGCAGATAGCCGCTCTGTACGCGGAGGGATGCCGCACATTTATTACAGGTATGTGCATAGGTGTAGATTTGTGGGCGGCGGCTGCGGTTCTTAAATTGCGTGAGGAACACCCTGAGGTGGAGCTGTGGGCGGCGGTGCCTTTTGAGGGGCAGGAGGGACGCTGGAGCCACCCGTGGCAGGTGGAATATCGACGGATACGAAGCGCCTGCCAAAAAATAGAGGTTCTGTTTACCCCTACGGAGGCGGCTGCGGACGCGGCTGCCTGTTACCGCCGCCGTAATCGTTGGATGGTGGATAGAGCGGATACCGTGCTGGCGGTGTGCCACATCGATATCGCCGACCACCGCAGCGGTACTGCCGCTACCGTGCGATACGCACGACAGGAGCAAAAACGAATCATATATATTCACCCCACCACGCTGGCGGTGACAGAGGAAACGGTGCAGCAGCTGCAGTTTCCGCTATAAGAGAGGTAGGTAGACTATGGCATTACGTGATTTTTCCTTGCCGGGCATTCATTTTTTTATCAGTGGTAACCCGTTTACCGGCAGTTTCAAGGGACTTAACTATAAGGTCGTTCCCGTCAAGGCGGACGTGGAGAAGGATATTGACAGCCATTTAACAGTGAGCGTTTGGTACGGTATGCTGTGCAGTGACCTGAGCGAGATACAGGCCGAAGCGGAGTTTCCGCTGGACGTGGACGGGCTGGCGCAGGCGGAAGCGTGGCTGGCGCAGCAGTATGCAGCGATGCCGGTGTAATTAATTTGCCGCCACGACAAATTTCCCCTTGCATTTTTGGATAGAGTGTGCTATACTCTATCCATCGTCCGCAGGGTTGGTATATCGGTATTACAGCGGCTTCCCAAGCCGTTAAGGCGAGTTCGACTCTCGTACCCTGCTCCAAACAGAAACACCCCGCAGTTGCGGGGTGTTTCTGTTTTTGGGGTAGGCTACGGGGCAGGAGAAGTCGCCCTATTCGCCGACAGGCGAATATAGAGCGGCAGAAAAGCTAAGAGAAGGAAAAATGGAAAAGGGGCAAGGAAAAGCGGAATGGAAACCTAATCTCGCCGCTCGGAGTTCAGACTCTCGTACCCTGCTCCAAACAGAAACACCCCGCAGTTGCGGGGTGTTTCTGTTTTTTGGAGAAGGCTACGGGGCAGGAGAAGTCGCACCAATCAATCTCTTTGCATATCTGTTTTTTCTGATGCGCATACTCATAAAAACGAAATGGGGACGCGATATGAAAAGAGAGAGAACGGAAACGCTACAAACGCACGCGGCTATGACGGCGTTAGGCGGTATTGGCTACAACCTGATTGAATTGCTATGGCGGGGAAGAACCCACTGGAGCATGTTTCTGGTGGGCGGTATATGCTTTGAGGTGATGGGAGGTATCCATACCCGTCTTCGGCATCGTCCGCTGTTGCACCGTTGTGCACTCTGCTCCGCCGCGGTGACGGCGATTGAGTTGGTCAGCGGCTTCATTCTCAATATCTGGCTGAAATTAGGGGTGTGGGATTACAGCACAACGCCTTTTAATATCAAAGGGCAGGTGTGTCTTGGTTACTCATTACTGTGGCTGTTGCTCAGTGGAATAGCGTGTCCGCTGTACAGCGTATGCTACCGCACAGTTAAGTGGTTTTCACGGCGTAAAGCGTTATCCCTTGTCAGGGCAAAAACCCACTAACGGACAGGCTTCGCACTTGGGGGAGCGAGCGGAACACACGTCCCGACCGAAATGAACCAAACGATGACAGAAGTTGTTGCTTTCTTCGGGAGGCAACAGCTTTTTCAGTTGCAGCTCCACCTTGTAGGGGTCCTTACTGTCGGTGAGACCCAGCCGTCCCGTAATGCGAATGCAGTGGGTGTCCGCCACCACGGCGGGCTTTCCGTACACGTCACCGCAGATGAGGTTGGCGGTTTTTCGTCCCACACCGGGGAGCTTGGTCAGCTCTTCCACCGTATCGGGAATCCTGCCGTTATACTCAGCACGAAGAACGCGGCACATCGCCACGATGTCCCGCGCCTTTGTCTTGTACAGTCCGCAGGAACGGATATATTCGCCTACCTCGTCGGGGTCGGCGTCCGCCAGACTATCCAGAGTTGGGAAACGGGCAAACAGTGCCGGCGTGACCAGATTCACTCTGGCATCGGTGCATTGGGCGGACAGACGGGTGGCAATGAGCAGCTGCAGCGGGTTTTCTGCCGTTAGGGAGCAAACTGCTTCGGGATAGAGGGCTTTCAGCGCCTCTACGGCAGCCAGCGCCCGTTGTTTTTTGGTCATTTTCACCACGTCCTTTCGGTGACAGGATACCATATTCCCGCCGGCTCTGTCAATCTGGTTTTTGGGTTTTTCATCGGGGACAGCCTTGACGGGATGTCGAGGGCGCCGTCCCCTACGAGTTGGGATTCTTCTTGGCTTTCTCCTTGGAGAGGGAGCTTTGGCGGGGTGGAGATGGGTGTGGAAAGTTTTGCTTGTGTTTTCTTTGGTGTGATGCTATACTGAAACTGTTCAGCCATAGTTTTCATAACGAAGGGGACGATATGATGATGAAGAGAGTGTTATCCATCCTGCTGACGGTGGCGATGTTGCTGCTGTGTGTGCCGTTGGGGGCGATTCCCACCGTGGAGGCGGCGACCAGCGGCGCTTATACCTACACCGTGTCGGATGGCGAAGCCACCATTGGCGACTACAACGGAACGGCCACCGATTTGGTAATTCCCTCTACCTTGGGCGGTTATCCGGTGACCACTATTGGTGGGGATGCGTTCGAAGATTGCACCTCGCTGACTACGGTGACTATCCCGGATAGCGTGACCACCATTGGGGATTTTGCATTCTACAATTGCACCTCGCTAACCGCGGTGACTATCGGGGATAGTGTAACCAGCATTGGCTACGAAGCATTCTACTATTGCACCTCGCTGACGTCGGTGACCATCCCGGACAGCGTGACCATCATTGGGGATTCTGCGTTCGAAAATTGCACCTCGCTAACCTCGGTGACCATCCCGGATAGCGTGACCACCATTGGTGGTTTTGCGTTCTACGGTACAGCGCTTTATAAAAACTCTGCCAACTGGACGGATAATGTGCTGTATATCGGCAACCATTTGATTAAGGCAAATTCTTCTCTTTCCGGCGCCTATACCATTCGGGCAGGAACCAAAACGATTGCCGGTTCTGCGTTCTATAAATGCACCTCGCTGACTTCGGTGACTATCGGGGACAGCGTGACCATCATTGGCGGTTCTGCGTTCGAAGATTGCACCTCGCTGACTTCGGTGACCATCCCGGACAGCGTAACCGACATTGGTGGTTTTGCGTTCTATAAATGCACCTCGCTTACCTCGGTGACCATCCCGGACAGCGTGACCACCATTGGTAGTTATGCATTCCGGTATTGCACCTCGCTGACCTCGGTGACCATCCCGGACAGCGTGACCGGCATTGGTAGTTGGGCATTCTATGGTACAGCGCTTTATAACAACTCTGCCAACTGGACGGATAACGTGCTGTATATCGGCAACCATTTGATTCAGGCAAATTCTTCTCTTTCCGGCGCCTATACCATTCGGGCAGGAACCAAAACGATTGCCGGTTCTGCGTTCCGTGATTGCACCAAGCCTACCTCGGTGACCATCCCGGATAGCGTGACCACCATTGGAGATTTGGCGTTCTACAATTGCGCCTCGCTGACCTCGGTGACTATCGGGGATAGTGTAACCAGCATTGGCTACGAAGCATTCTACTATTGCACCTCGCTAACCTCGGTTCATTACTGTGGAACAGCGGAGCAATGGGCAGCTATCTCGGTTGATTCCGAAAACACCTACTTGCTCGATGCCGCTCGTACTTACTGTGCGCCACAGGCAACCTGTATCACCGGCGGCACCTGCCCGGAGTGTGGCAAGTTTGAGGAAGCCTTGGGGCACACTTGGCAGGATGCCACCTGCACCGCCCCCAAGACCTGCTCTGTCTGTGGTGAAACCGAGGGCGAAGCCTTAGGGCATACTTGGGTGGATGCCACCTGCACCGCCCCCAAGACCTGTGCCACCTGTGGTCTGACCGAGGGCGAAGCCTTAGGGCATACTTGGGTGGATGCCACTTGTACCACCCCTAAGATCTGCTCTGTCTGTGGTCTGATCGAGGGCGAAGCCTTAGGGCATAATTGGGTGGATGCCACTTGTACCACCCCTAAGACTTGTTCCGTCTGCGGAGAAACAGAGGGGGAAATACAGCATACTTGGGTGAATGCTACCTGTTCCACCCCTAAGACTTGTTCCGTCTGTGGTGAAACAGAGGGTAAACACTATGGGCACGATTGGGCGGCTGCCACATGTATTGTTCCGGTGACCTGCACCCGTTGCGGATTGACTCGAGGTACGGCTCTCGGTCATATTTGGCAGCCTGCCACCTGCACCGCCCCTAAGACCTGCTCCGTCTGTGGTGAAACCGAGGGTGAGGTGCTTCCCCATGCTTGGATAGAGGCTAACTGTACGGAGCCGACTACCTGTACGGTTTGTGGTGCCACCGATGGAATCCCTTTGGGGCATTTCTATGAAAATGGCATCTGCTTCTTCTGCGGAGAGGTGGATATTGATCTGGACGGCGACGGTCTGAATGGGGTGGAGGATGCCATCTACCTGCTCTATCACACGATGTTGCCGGAGCAGTATCCTTTGGAGAGGGGCGACTATAACGGCGATGGTACGGTGGATGCGGACGATGCGATTCGTTTGCTGTACTACGTCCTTCTCCCTGAGCAATACCCTCTAAACTAACACAGCATACCGTCCGGTTAGCCACCGGGCGGTATTTCTCTTGACAGTAGGGGGAAAACCGAGTAAAATGAATTGGTATCGAACCGAAAGGAGGGGATATGTATGAAAGCACCCTTAGCGGACCGCATTCGACCGTCAACGCTGGACGAGGTGGTGGGTCAGCGGCACATTTTAGGAAAAGGGAAGGCTCTGCGTAATATTATGGAGTCGGGCCATATCCCCAACCTGATTTTTTATGGCCCCTCCGGCGTGGGAAAGACCACGGTGGCCCGCATGATAGCCGAAAAATCCGGCATGCGCCTGCACAAGCTAAACGGCACTACTGCCTCGACGGCGGATATCAAGGCTGTGGTGGAGGAGCTGGATACCTTTGCCGGCATGAACGGTGTGCTGCTGTATTTGGACGAGATACAGTATTTTAATAAGCGGCAGCAGCAGACCTTGTTGGAATTTATCGAAAACGGACAGATCACCCTCATCGCCTCCACTACGGAAAATCCCTATTTCTACGTGTATAATGCCATTCTCAGTCGTTCTACCGTGTTTGAGTTTAGGGCGGTGGAGCCTGCGGATATTGTGCCCGCTGTACAGCGCGGTTTCGCGTTCCTTGAGGGGGAGAAAAATACGTCTATCACCGTGGAGGAGGGTGTGTATGAGCACATCGCCCGCTCCTGCGGTGGCGACGTGCGCAAGGCGCTCAATGCGGTGGAATTGTGCGTGCTCGCCTCGCCTGTGACGGAAGGCGGCATCGTCGTTACGATGGATATTGCTTCCCAACTGGCGCAGCGCAGCGCCATGCGGTATGACCGCGAGGGAGATGAGCATTACGACATCATCTCCGCCTACCAAAAGTCGATGCGTGGCTCCGACCCCAATGCGGCGCTGCACTATCTGGCGCGTCTGTTGGAGGCGGGGGACCTGCCCTCTGCCTGCCGCCGTCTGCTGGTGTGCGCCAGCGAGGACGTGGGGCTGGCCTATCCACAGATTCTGCCCATTGTCAAGGCGGCGGTGGATATCGCCCTGCAGGTGGGTCTGCCTGAGGCACGCATTCCCTTGGCGGACGCTGTGGTATTGGTGTGTCAGGCGCCGAAATCGGTGGCGGCGCACGATGCCATTGATGCGGCTATGGCGGATATCCGCGCAGGGAAGAGTGGACCCATACCCCGCCAGCTGCAGAATAAGCACTTCGACGGTGACGAGGTAGAGAATAAGGGACAGTTTTATCAGTATCCCCACGCCTTTCCCGGGCATTGGGTGCAGCAGCAGTACCTGCCTGACGCCCTGCGGGACGCGGTCTACTACACCCCCGGCGACAACAAGACGGAGCAGTCCTTTGCCGCCTATTGGAAGGATATTAAAAAATAAGGAAAAGCACTCCGCTTGGGGTGCTTTTTTCTTGTGTGGCTCTTGACAGAAACACAAGATATGGGTTAAAATAAGATGTTAAGATACACCATATTGTTGAAAGGAGGATGATTTCTTATGGCGACGAAGAAACCTGCCTACGGAAACGATAGCATCACCGCGCTGAAGGGTGCAGACCGTGTGCGTAAGCGCCCGGGTGTTATGTTTGGTTCCGACGGATTAGAGGGTTGTCAGCACACGATATTTGAGATTCTCTCTAACTCGGTGGACGAGGCGCGTGCCGGCTACGGCAGTAAGATTTTGATTACCCGCTACGAGGATCATTCTATTGAAATACAGGATTTTGGTCGCGGTGTCCCTGTAGACTATAACCAGAAGGAACAGCGCTTTAACTGGGAGCTGATTTTCTGCGAGCTGTATGCGGGCGGTAAATACGATACCGACGATTATACCTTGGGTCTGAATGGCTTGGGTGCCTGTGCGACCCAGTACGCTTCGGAGTATATGGACGTGGAGGTTAAACGGGACGGCTTTGTCTACACCCTGCATTTTGAGCATGGCGAGAATGTGGGCGGTTTGACCAAGGAGCCGTACGCCAAAAAGGATACGGGTACCAAGATTCGCTTTAAGCCTGATATTCAGGTGTTCACGGACATTGCTGTGCCTGTTGCTTATTTTGACGACGTTCTGCACCGTCAGGCTATCGTCAACCCCGGACTGCAGTTTGTTTTCCGCAATCAAGAGGGGCGCAGCTTTAACGAGCAGGTGTATGTCTATGAAAACGGTATCGCCGATTACGTAAAGGAGCTGACAGGGGAGGAGTCTCTCACTTCGATTCAAACCTGGTCGGCGGAGCGTATGGGTCGCGACCGCGAGGACAAGCCGGAATATAAAGTGAAGCTCAACGTGTCTATGTGTGTCTCCAACAAGGTGAGCCTGTTGGAGTATTACCATAACTCCAGCTGGCTGGAGCACGGCGGCAGCCCCGATAAGGCGGTCAGGAGCGCCTTTGTGTCCCAGATTGATGCCTATCTGAAGAAGAGCGGCAAATATCTCAAGAATGAGTCTAAGATTACCTTCCAGGACGTGCAAGACTGCTTGGTGTTGGTTTCTTCTTCTTTCTCAACCCAGACTTCTTACGAGAACCAGACGAAGAAGGCCATCAACAACAAGTTTATTCAGGAAGCAATGACCGAGTTTCTGCGCCACAACTTAGAGGTGTATTTCATCGAGAACAAGATGGACGCGGACAAGCTGTGCGAGCAGGTGCTGATTAACAAGCGTAGTCGTGAAAAGGCGGAAACCACCCGCTTGAATTTGAAGAAGACCCTACAAACCAGCAATGACATCACCTCCCGCGTACCCGGCTTTGTGGACTGCCGCAGTCGGGACGTGAGCCAGCGTGAATTGTTTATTGTGGAGGGTAAGTCGGCTATGGGCGCCGTTATGCAGGCGCGCAATGCAGAATTTCAGGCGGTTATTCCTGTCCGCGGTAAGATTCTCAACTGTCTTAAAGCAGAGTTCGACAAGATTTTCAAGAGTGAAATCATTGTGAACCTGCTGAAGGTTATGGGTTGCGGCGTAGAGGTGCGTTCGAAATCCAACAAGAATTTGGCGACATTTGACCTGAACGCACTGCGGTTTAGCAAAATCGTTATCTGTACCGATGCGGACGTGGACGGCTTCCAGATTCGTACGCTGATTTTGGCGATGCTGTACCGCCTGACCCCCACGCTGATTGAACAGGGATATGTGTACATTGCGGAAACTCCGTTGTATGAGATTAACACCAAGAGCGACACCTATTTCGCCTACAACGAGCTGGAAAAAACCAGAATATTAGAAGAAATCGACGGGCAAAAATACACCATTCAGCGGTCTAAGGGACTTGGTGAAAACGAACCTGAGATGATGTCCTTGACCACGATGAATCCCTCGACCCGCCGCCTTGTCAAAGTGAATCCCACCGATGCGGAGGAGACGGCACAGGTCTTTGACGTGTTACTGGGTGACGATCTGGAGGGACGTAAGCGTATCATCGCCGAACACGGCGCCGAGTATCTGGATATGTTAGATTTGGAGTAAGGAGGATAGGACAATGGCCGGAAAAAAGACAAAAAAACAGGTTGCTCCTACCTCCACCGGATTGCCGGAGAATGCCCATATCACCGGTGCGGGTGAGGTAGAGCAGCAGATTATCACCCACACCCTGCGGGAGAACTATATGCCCTACGCCATGAGCGTAATTATGTCCCGCGCTATCCCCGAAATAGACGGTTTCAAGCCCTCTCATCGTAAGCTGCTGTATACGATGTATAAGATGGGTCTGCTCAACGGCAACCTGATTAAATCCGCTAACATTGCGGGTCAGACCATGAAGCTGAACCCCCACGGCGACGCGGCGATTTACGATACCATGGTGCGTCTGTCCCGTGGTAACGAGGCCCTGCTGCACCCCTACGTGGAGTCCAAGGGTAACTTTGGTAAAGCCTATTCTTCGGATATGGAGTGCGCTGCTTCCCGTTATACCGAGGCAAAATTGGCGCCCATCGCGGCAGAATTGTTCCGCGATATTGACAAGGACACGGTGGACTTTGTCGATAACTACGATGCCACCATGCAGGAGCCTACGTTGCTGCCCGTCACCTTCCCCTCGATACTGGTGAACAACAATCTGGGTATCGCGGTAGGTATGGCGAGCAACATCTGCTCCTTCAACCTGCAGGAGATTTGCGAAACCACTATCGCGGTGATGAAGGACCCCGACCACGATATTCTCTCCACCCTGAAGGCGCCGGATTTCCCCGGTGGCGGTCAACTGGTGTACGAGCGCGACGTGCTGCAAAAGGTGTACGATACAGGTCGCGGCAGCATTCGCGTGCGTAGCGTGTATCAGTATGATAAATCCAACAACTGCATTGAGGTCACGCAGATTCCGTATTCCACCTCCATTGAGGCGATTATCACTAAGGTGATTGAGCTGGTGAAGGGTGGCAAGGTGAAGGAAATCAACGATATCCGTAACGAAACCGATTTGAACGGTTTGAAAATCACCATTGACCTCAAGCGCGGCACCGATCCGGATAAGCTGATGAACCGCCTGTATGCGCTGACGCCGCTTGAGGATACCTTCGGCTGCAACTTCAACGTGCTTATCGGCGGCGTGCCGCAGGTAATGGGTGTGCGGGGACTGCTGCAAGAATGGATTGCCTTCCGCATCGAGAGTGTCGAGCGCCGCACCTATTATGACCTGTCTAAGGCGAGGGAGAAGCTTCATCTGCTCAAGGCGTTGGAAAAAATCCTGCTGGACATTGATAAGGCGATCCGCATCGTCCGTGAGACGGACGAAGAGGCCGAGGTGGTCCCCAACCTGATGATTGGCTTCGGCATCGATCAGGTCCAGGCGGAGTACGTGGCGGAGATTAAGCTGCGTCACCTGAACCGCGAGTATATTCTCAAGCGTCTGGACGACGTGTCCGATCTGGAGAAGACGGTGGCGGATCTGGAAGAGACGCTGGGCAGCAAAAATCGCATTCGCCGCATCATCATTGACGAATTGCAAGCGGTGGCGAAAAAGTACGGACAGCCCCGTCGCACCGAGATCATCTATGCCTCCGACATTGTAGTCGAGCAGGAGGAGACGGTGGAGGTAGCGGATTACGCTTGCACGCTGTTCTTCACCCGAGACGGCTACTTTAAGAAAATTACGCCCCAATCTTTGCGTATGAGTGGCGAACACAAGCTCAAAGAGGGCGACGAAATCACCCAGACGATTGAAACCTCCAACAATCGGGAGCTGCTGTTCTTCGGTGATCGCTGTAACGTGTATAAGAGCCACGCCAACGACTTTAAGGACACCAAGACCAGCGTGATGGGTGACTATATTCCCGCCAAGCTGGGTTTTGATGAGGGCGAGGGCGCCCGCTATATGGCGGCGGTGACTGAGTATACCGGCTATATGTTGTTCTTTTATGAGAATGGCAAGGTAGCCAAGGTGGATATGGAGGCCTATGCCACCAAGACTAACCGCCGCAAGCTGGTGGGTGCCTACAGCGATAAGTCACCGCTGGTGGCAATCTACTATGTGCCCGCCGACGGAGAGTTCCTGCTGACCTCCACCTCGGGTCGCCGTCTGCTGCTGCATACCGGCGCGATTGCGCCGAAATCCACCCGCAGCACCATCGGCGTACAGGTAATGACGCTGAAAGGGCGGCATACGCTGCAGAGCGTAGTTCCTTTTGTGCCCGGCTCGTTGGTGAAGGAGAATCGCTACCGCACCAAGACGTTGCCCGCGGCCGGCGCTATGCCGCAGGCAGAGGACTTCGGCGAACAACTGTCCATGTTATAAGCAAAAAGAAAACCGCTGCCGAATGTAATTCGGTGGCGGTTTTCGGCAGCGGCTTTCGGCAAACGCGTAATGAAACAAAAACCGTTGCTGGCAGTATTGTATGCTTGTGGCAAGGAATTATTCCTGTTTATAAAAAAACACTTGCATTTCCTAAGGGTTTGTGTTAAAATATATTGGATTTATGAGTATTATTGTTTCCGGAGGGTATTAATATGAATGCTTTTGAAATTATTATCGGTGCGATTCTGATTGTTTTCGCTCTACTCATCATTTTTGTGGTGCTGATGCAAGAGGGTCGTCAGGCTAACGTGGGTGTTATTTCCGGCGCCGCCGATACGTTTCTGGATAAGGGTGCTGCCCAGACCTGGGATATGCGTCTTGCCAAGTGGACCAAGGTGATTGCTATCGCGTTCTTTGTGCTGGTTCTGGCCGGTATGCTGGTGACCAAGTTCCTCAGCACCGAGGCTTTGAGCGGCGATAAGAAGGAGGAGACCTCTTCCTCTCAGCAGGACGATCACGCCGGTCACGACCATGACCATGACCATGACCACGAGGAGAGTAGCACCACCACGACTACCACCACCGCGGCGGCTACCACCACCACGACGGCAGGTAAGTAAGTTTTGTTGACAGACAGGCTTCACCCACAGCTTGTGGGAGGAGCCTGTTTTTCTTTGCTTTATTAGAAAGGAGTTCGTATGGCGAAGAGGATATCGCCCGACCGTCTGGCGGGGCGTATGGAATCGTTGTTTGAGGGGCAGCCGTCCCTCCGCTTGCCTATGCATAAAATTGAGGCCCAATTGCATCTGCGGAAAGGGGACAGAACCGCTTTTTTAATCGCTCTTCACGGGCTGGAGGAGGAAGGACGTCTGCGCCGCGATACCAAGGGGCGGTATTACCGTCCTGAGGGGGCGAAAGGAACCCCGTCGCAGGTGTTGGGCATCTTATCCTCTCTGCATACCACCTTCGGCTTTGTGACCTTAGACGAGGGGCTGGGGGATTGCTATATTTCCGGCTATGACCTGAATGGTGCACTGCCGGGAGATAAGGTTTCGGTTACACTGTTGCCGGATTCCCGCCGCGGTAAGCAAGGTAAGATTTTGTCCGTCGTGCAAGAGGGAGAACGCCGCTACGTAGGGCTTCTGTATGAGGAGCACCGTCGCCTGTACGTCACCGCAGGCAACGGTTTTCGCTACGATTTGGCGGTGCAGAGGGGCAGCGCCGAGGGCTTTTCCCCCGGTGAGCTGGTGCAGTATACGGTGATGCCCTCACGCTCGGGCGAATGGCGTGCCGTTTGCGAGCGCAGCTATGGCCGTGGAGAGAGTGCGCGTGTGTGCGCCGACGCATTGCTGGATGAATATGGGATTTCCACTGCCTTTTCGGAGAAAGCGCTGGCGGAGGCGGCTTGGCGCTCTCAACTGCCCTGCGACCTGCAGGAGGAACAGCGGGAAGACCTGCGGGAGTGGACGATTTTCACCATTGACGGAGCAGATGCCAAGGATTTGGACGATGCGGTATCATTACAGGCAATGGAAGACGGCTGGTTGCTGGGTGTGCATATTGCGGACGTTTCATTTTACGTGGTCCCGCATACCCCGCTGGACAGCGAGGCCTATGAACGCGGCACCTCCGTATACTTTGCAGATCGTGTGGTTCCCATGCTGCCCGAGTCTCTCAGTAACGGTGCTTGTTCCCTGAATGCGGGGGAGGATAAGCGGGCTTTGTCTGCCCTGATACGGCTCAATCGACAGGGAGAAATCCTAGGTTGTCGCCTGACCAAAACCCTTATCCGTTCCTGCGTGAGAGGGGTTTACAGTGAAGTGAATGCTCTTTTTGAGGGCAATGCGACCTCGGTGATTGCAGAAAAATATCAACCGATTCTGCCGATTTTGCAGGATATGCGATGCTTGGTCAAGGAGATGAAGCAAGCATCGCAAAAGCGCGGCGTGTTGCAGCTGGAGAGTGTAGAATGCCGCATTCACCTCAACGAAAACGGGGAGGCGGACGGCATAGTACCTCGTCCTGCGGGAGAGGCGGAGGAGCTGATCGAGCAGCTGATGATTACTGCCAACACCGCTGTCGCCAAACTGGCTAAGGAGAACCATCTGCCTTTTGTCTATCGTGTTCATGAATCTCCCAACACGGAGCGGTTAGGGCAGCTGTTTGATTTTGCCCGCGTGCAGAATCTGCCTGTTCCGAGCTCGGCGGAGGGGGTAACACCCCATCTTCTGCAGCGGCTGGTACAGGCGGCAGGGGAGACACCGTTTGCGCGCCTGATTTCCGACCGCTTGCTTCGCTGTATGGCGAAGGCGAAGTACGCCCCCGACCCGTTGGGGCACTATGGGCTGGCACTGGCGGATTACTGCCATTTTACGTCGCCGATTCGTCGCTATCCCGACCTGATGATACATCGCATACTGGGACGCTATCTGTGCGGAGAAGCGGCGGAACGCCTGCAAAAGACGCTGAAAAGCGTGACGGCAGAGGCTGCACAACAGTCTACTACGGCGGAGATTCGCGCTATGAACGCGGAACGAGCCTGTGAAAACTGTTATAAAGCGGAATATATGCGCCGCTATTTGGGAGACCGGTTTACGGGCCTTATCGTCTCGGTAACCGCCGCGGGATTGTTTGTGGAGCTGGAAAACACCGTCTGCGGATTGGTGCCCGTTGAGGAGCTCCCCGAGGGCTATTTGGAATATGACGGCTTTCTGTCTCTTGCTGACGGTCTCGGACGTCCCGTTTACTCTGTGGGACAGCAGGTTGAGATACAGGTGGCAGCGTGCGACGTGCCCGCCGGACGCGTGAAGTTCGCGTTTTGCGGTTTTTTATCCACCGGGGATTAAAATGGGTCTAATTTCCCCATACTGTTCATAGACTATATCACAGAAAGGCTGGTCGGTCTATGCAACAGGTGTTTCGAAAATATGTATTGCGGCAGGACGAACCGCCGCACCCCACCATTGAGGCGATTCGCGAGGTTTGCGCCCGCATGGAGTGCGTGGAGAGTCAGTTTGCGCAGGAGGTTGACCCCGATTTGATTGAGGGGTGCATTTACGAGATGGAATCGCTGCGCGCACGGTATCGCTATCTCTTGCGCACTGCCAGAGAGCAGCAGATTCGCTGCCACGAGAAGAAACACCTGTGGAACGAATAGGGTGAGGGATATATGAGCGGTTGGTTGCAAGGAATTTTATGGACGATAGCGGCACTGACCGCTCTGTTGTTGCTGGTGGCGGCGGTGAGAAGCCGCCGCCCACTGCGAGGTATCGTGACGTCAGGCGTGCAGGGGTTGTGCGCCTTGGGCGCAGTTAATCTATTTGGCGCTTTTGCACAGGCGACCTTGGGGGTGAGCTGGCTGACCGTCGGTACAGCCTTTGGACTCGGAATCCCCGGTGTTATTGGCTTGTTGATACTTAAACTGATTTTCCCGACAGCGTAAAAAGAAACCGCCCCTCTGCCAAATGGCAGAGGGGCGCTCTTTGTTTAGCCTATGTTAGAGATGCAAAATCTTAACCCATGTAGAACAGGTTCTTGGACAGCATATCCTCGATGTTCTCGGCGTTGTACCACACACCGGCGATACCCACGTCGGAAACGTCCTCGCCGGCCAGCTTCTTGATAGCCAGCTCAACGGACTTGTAGCCGATGCTGTAGGAGTCCTGAGCAACAGAGCCAACCAGCTTAGCATAGCTGGCACCGGCGTCCTTAATCCAGTTGTACTGGTTGGTACCGGCATCAAAGCCGCAGAACAGGATATCCTTGTACATAGCAGCGTTGTCGGAGATCTCGGGGAACACTTCGTTAACAACACCCTCGTTGGTCATGAAGATGGACTGAGCGCCCCACTCCTTCAGAGCAGTCAGACCCAGCTTATACTCGCCGGCGTTGTTGGCCTTCACCTGCAGGTTGATGTCCAGGGTGATGCCGTCAGCCTTGGCCAGAGCCTCGATCTTCTCCTTGAAGCCGCCCGCACGGTCGATACCAGTAGCGGAGGAGTCATGCTGGATGATACCAACCTTGTAGCCGTTAACAGCCAGGTTGTTGGCCTTCAGGTAGGCGTAGAAGTTGTCAGCAACAACAGCGGCAGCAGCCTTGTTGTCGGTAGCAACCAGACCCACGGAGGGATCCTTGCCCTCGGTCACGTCGGCACGGTTGCCGTACAGACCGCTGTCGAACTCAACGACAGGAATCTTGTTGTCAAAAGCCTGAGTCAGCTCATCGGAGAAGCCCAGACCGATGGTGGCCAGAACGATAGCCTTCACGTCTTTGTTGTTCAGAGCGGACTGAACCATCTCACGCTGAGAAGCCACGTACTCTTCGCTCTCGGCGGTGGGGCCACGGAAGGTAACGTCGTAGCCGGCAGCCTTACCGGCGTCAACGGCACCGGCCTTAACAGCCTGCCAGAATGCGTGGGTCTCGCCCTTAGCTACGACAGCGATGGTGCCCTTGCCGGCGCCGGCATCGGGAGTGCCGCTCTCGTCAGCGACGGGAGCCTTGTTACAGGCGACCAGGGACAGAGCTAACAGGGATACTGCCAGAACAATTGCCAGGATCTTGGTGAACTTTTTCATATGCTTTTCCTCCTTAAAATTTTATTTAAAACCGTGTCGGTTCTAAAACTGAGTTGTGTAGGGGATAGGTTGCTTATTTTGCAACCTTCTCTGCCTCTTTCTCCTTGGCGGGGGCGGGGTCAATCTTGACCTTGGCGGCCGCCTTTTTCTTCAGAACGTCCAGCATGACGGCGCCTACAACGATGACACCGGTCACGGCATAGGTGATGTTGGTGGCGGAAACCACGCTACCGCTGCTCAGAGCGATGTTCAGACCCTGACGGATAACTACCAGAATCAGGGAGCCCAGAATGGTACCGGCCACGGAAGCAGCACCACCGGTGGTGCTGGTACCGCCGATGTACACACCGGCGATGGCATCCAATTCCATACCGTTACCGCCGGCGATGGTCAGCGAGGGGTTGGAAGCGGTGTAGAACAGAGCCGCCATACCGGCGAAGGTGCCGCCGATGGCATAGGCAATGATCTTGTACTTGTCAACGTCGATACCGGACAGACGAGCGGCCTCTTCGTTACTACCGATGGCCAGAATGTAACGACCAACCTTGGTCTTATACATAACGATCATACAGATGATAGTCAGAGCCAGTACCCAAATGATACCGATGGGGAAGCCATTGAGGTTGGTGAAGATCTTCTGGAACCAGCCGGTGGGGGGGTATTTAACAGCGGAAGAGGTCTCGCGGACGGCCTCGGAGATAACGGAGGTCAAACCGCGGGAAACCAGCATCGTGCCCAGCGTGGCGATAAAGGGTGCAATCTTGCATTTGGCGACCAGGATACCGTTGAGCAGACCGAACACCAGACCGGTGGCCAGAATGATCGGAATGGTCAGCCACAGAGTGCCCTCGTCAGCGCTGACGCCGGTGCCGCAGACGGCGCCCGCCAAAACGGCAGAGCCGATACACACCGTACCAATGGACAGGTCGATACCGCCGGTGGCGATAACGAAGGTGACACCCAGAGCCAGAATGGCGTAGGGAACAAAGGACTTAGTCATGGTCAGCAGGTTACCGCTGCTGGCGAAACCGGGGTTAATCAGGGTGAAGATAGCAAACAGGACGATGGCGGCGAAAATGATAACGATATTCTGCTTGCCGCCGGACAGCAGGCTACGTGTCTTCTTCAAAGGATTCTTGTTGCTCATATTAATTCTCCTCTCGCATAGTGGCAAGTTTCATAATATTCTCTTGGGTTGCCTCGGAAATGTCCAGCTCACCTGTCTTACGACCCTCGCACATAACCACGATGCGGTCGCTCATTCGCAGGACTTCTGCCAACTCAGAGGAGATCATGATAACGGACTTGCCCTGCTTGGTCAGGTTCTCCATCAGGGTGTAGATCTCGCTCTTGGCACCGACGTCAATGCCTCGCGTAGGCTCGTCAAAGATGAAGATGTCGGAGTTCTTCATCAGCCAGCGGGCGATGATAACCTTTTGCTGGTTACCACCGGAGAGGTTCTTTAACAGCTGCTCCATCGAGGGAGTCTTGGTGCGCAGCAGCGCGTTGGTTTCGGCAGAGGCCTCACGCATCTTGCTGTCGTTAATCAGACCGACGGTGATGAAATCGTCAACCGAAGCGATGGTGGTGTTTTCGGTCACCGACTTATCCAGCATCAGACCATAGCGTTTTCTGTCCTCGGACAGGTAGCAGATACCGCATTCCACAGCCTGACTCGGCTTTTTGATGGTGACCTTTTTGCCGTTGAGAATAATTTCGCCGCTCTGCTTGGGGTCGGCGCCGTACAGCGCACGGGCGACCTCGGTGCGTCCGGCACCCATCAGACCGGCAAAGCCCAGAATCTCGCCGCGGCGGAGATTGAAGCTGACGTTACGCACTTCCTTGCCGGCGTTGAGGTTCTTGACCTCCAGAATGACGGGAGCGTCGGCGGGAACGCAACTGGCTTCCTTCTGCTCACCCATAATCACACGGCCGACCATCATTTTAACGATGTCGTCCTTGGTGACGTCCTTGGTGTTAACGGTGCCTACGTACTCGCCGTCACGCATAACGGTGACGCGGTCGGAGATGCGGTTGATTTCGTCCATGCGGTGGGATATGTAGATCATACCGATGCCTTTTTCCTTCATCTCCAGCATGATCTTGAATAGCTCTTCTACCTCAGGCTGGGTCAGAGCCGCCGTGGGCTCATCCAGCACCAGCAGCTTACAGTCGTGGGAAACCGCCTTGGCAATTTCCACCATCTGTTGCTTACCGACGGTGAGGGAGCCGAGGGTGACGGTGGGGTCGATCTTGACGCCGATGCGCTCAAACAGCGCGCGGGCGTCCTCCACCATCTTGCGGTCGTCAATGATGCCGCCCTTGCGGGGCTCGCGACCGATGTAGATGTTCTGCGCCACCGTCAGGTGATTCATCATATTCAGCTCCTGATGAATGACGCTGATGCCCGCCTTTTGGGACTCGGCGATGTTGGCGAAGCTGACAGGCTCGCCAAAGTATTGGATCTCGCCGCCGTCGCGCTGATGAATGCCGCACAGCACCTTGATCAGCGTGGATTTGCCGGCGCCGTTTTCGCCCATCAGAGCGTGGACCTCACCGGCCCGTAGCTCAAACTGGACGGACTTGAGTGCGTGAACACCGGAGAAATGCTTGTCGATGTCGCGCATTTGCAGGATAATTTCGCTCATATCCATTGGCCTCTTTCTGAAATTTTTTGTGCACTTTGCTTGGTTCTTGTATATAATACCCTTTTTTATAAAATATTTCAAGCACCTTTATTGTCCTATTTGCACAGCAATATTGTGTTAAAATTCAAGAAAACGGTTGACTTTGTGCTAAATTTTGTTATACTATTCTTGTGAAATGCGGGTTTAGGGGTGTTTTTATGGAAAAAATGCATCGCTACGACGGAAAAGGACGTCAGCACTTTTTGTTCAAAGAGCACTATTCCTTTAAGTTAAAGCCTCGACTGGTGTATGCGGGGTATCTGGACAAGAGCGCCGGCTGGAGTGAGCAGGACCACTGGCATAATTATTGCGAGATTTTGTTTGTGTCTGAGGGGAAGGGGCAAATTACCGTTGACGGCGTGACAAGAGCGGTGTATGCCGGCGACGTGATCGTGTATAATGCGGGTGTTTCCCACGAGGAGCAGAGCGACGATGAGGAGCCGATGGAGCTGCGTTTTATGGCGCTGGACCGTCTGCAGATTACCAACCTGCCGAAAAATCACCTCCTGCCGCCCGGGTACAGCGTTGTGTATTCTGCCGACCGATATTACGATGTTATACACAACTATTTTCAGCGTATTGTGCAGGAGCTGAATGCCAGAGACTCTTTTTATGCGGAGATTGCGGAGAATATGGCGCGTAACCTAATTATGTATCTTATTCGCCTCATCAACGAGCAGCAGAAGGACAGCGTGGACTTGCTCCACGGTAATAAGAATATTCAAATAGCGCTGGAATATATGCGTGCCAACTTCCGACAGGAATTATCCCTGGAGGAGATAGCTTCGCAGTGCTATCTGAATAAATATTATTTCTCCCATCTGTTCACCCGTCTGCAAGGAATGAGCGTGGGCAAGTACATTCAGAATCTGCGCATCGCGGAGGCATCGCGCTTGTTGCGGGAGAGCGATCGTCCGGTCAGCGATATTTCCGTGGAGGTGGGTTTTAACAATATGAGCTATTTCTGCCGTGCCTTTCGACGGGAGATGAATATGACCCCGCTCCAGTACCGTAAGAGAGAAAAATGAGAAAAGCCCGCCGAGTTTGGCTGGCTTTTCTGTGCGTGTTCCGGATGTAAAAGAAAAAGCACTGCTTTCGCAGTGCTTTTCGTTTTGGAGCTGTTAACCAGAGTCGAACTGGTGACCTCATCCTTACCAAGGATGCGCTCTACCTACTGAGCTATAACAGCGTATGGCGACCCGGAACGGGCTCGAACCGTCGACCTCTAGCGTGACAGGCTAGCGTTCTAACCAGCTGAACTACCGGGCCATAGCGTTGTTCGCTGACAACGTTGTTTATTATACTTGATGATATGCGGTTTGTCAACAGTTTTTTTCGTGATTTTTCGGTTTTTTTATTTTTTGTTTCTTTTGATTATTTCGTTGCAAAATACTGCCGAATGTGGTACACTTTATTCGCTCTTACGATAGCGGAGTTCTTTTACACCAATATATAATAGCCCCATACCGAACAGGCGTCGCAGCAGGTCCACCTCGATGTTGGCGGCGAGCAGAGAGACGGGCACCGCCACCGCCACGCCGGCGGCGGCGCACCAAAGCACCGCCTTCCACTCGATGGCGTGATTTTTGATGTGCCCGATGAGGGCGGCAGGCGCACAGCCGATGAAATACAGCAGATTGATGCCGCCGGCGGTGTATTGGGATACCCCCATAACCGCCGTGAGGTACAGCACCAGCAGGGAGCCGCCGCCGATGCCGAAGCCGCTGATGATACCGGTGGCAACACCGATGATAACAGCTAAAATCGTCATAACAGCAACACCGCCTTTACACCGCCGTACAGGATTAGCCCGCCGAACAAGCGGTGCAACCAAACGGCAGGGATTTTCTTAAAAAACTTAGCGGACAGCAGACCACCGATGACGCCGCCTATGAGATAGGGGAGGGCATCACCCCATACGTTTCCGCCCTGTAGGCAAAAGGTGATATACGAGGCGACGGAGAGGGGGAGAATGATTGCCACTGAGGTGGCGAAAGCCTTTTTCTCCTCCATTCCTACCCAACCGATAAGCAGCGGCACCAGCACCAGCCCGCCGCCGGCACCGAACAGCCCGTTGGCGGCGCCTGCCAGTCCGCCGGCTATCAGATATTTCCACGTTGTTTTCATCGCATTCCCCCCTGTCGTTATTTAATTTTTGCCATAAAAACCGCAAATATAAGGAGAGACCAATGAAAAAGCAGTTAGAAGACCTGTTTTTACAGGTGCAAAAGCCTGCCCGTTACACGGGAGGCGAGCTGAACAGCGTCACAAAGGACTTGAAGGACGTGACGGTTCGCTTTGCCTTCTGTTTTCCTGACCTGTACGAGGTGGGTATGTCCCACTTGGGTATGAAAATCCTGTACAGTCAGTTCAATAACGAGCCGGACGTTTGGTGTGAGCGGGTGTTTGCGCCTGACCGCGATATGGAGGAGCTGATGCGGCAGCATCACGTTCCGTTGTTCGGTTTGGAGAGCCGCGATGCCATTCGAGATTTTGATTTCGTAGGCTTCACGCTACAGTATGAACTGAGCTTTACCGCTATCTTAAATATGCTGGATCTGGCGGGGATTCCCCTGCGTGTGGCGGACCGCGACGAGAGCTTTCCCTTGGTGGTGGCGGGCGGTCCCTGTGCTTGCAATCCCGAGCCGCTGGCGGATTTTGTGGACCTGTTCTTCCTCGGTGAGGGAGAAGAGGTGGACTTGGAGGTTATCAATCTCTATAAAGAGCATAAGAAAAACGGCTATTCCAAAAAGTCGTTTTTGCGTGCCTGCGCGGATATTGAAGGCGTTTACGTGCCTTCTCTGTACGACGTGACCTACAATGAGGACGGCACCATTGCCGCCGTCACCCCGCTGGACGGGGTAAAGCCCACTGTCCGCAAGCGCATCATCAAGGATTTGGACACCTGCTTCTATCCCGAATCCTTTGTGGTACCCTACACCGACGTGGTGTTTGACCGCGCCCAGAGTGAAATTTTCCGCGGCTGTATCCGTGGTTGCCGTTTCTGTCAAGCGGGCTTTATCTATCGCCCTGTGCGGGAAAAGTCGGTGGATACCATCGACAAGCAGAGCCACGACCTCTGCCGTTCCACGGGCTACGAGGAGTTTTCCCTGTCCTCACTGTCCACCAGCGACTACACCAAGCTGGAGGAGCTGCTGGACCGTCTGCTTGACTGGGCGGAGCCGGAGCACACCAACATTTCGCTGCCCTCTCTGCGTATTGACGGTTTCTCCGAGGAGCTGGCAAACCGCCTGAACGTACTGCGGCGGGCGGGGCTTACTTTTGCCCCTGAGGCGGGCACTCAGCGTCTGCGTGATGCGATTAACAAGAATATCACCGAGGAGGAGATCCTCGACACGGTGGCGAAGGCGTTCCGCGGCGGCTGGACCGCGGTTAAGCTGTATTTTATGATGGGTTTGCCCACCGAGACAATGGAGGATATCGAGGGGATGGCGGATTTGGGACAGAAGGTGGTAGACACCTTCTACCGCAACCCCGACAAGCCGAAGGGAAAGGGCGTCACCGTGACGATGAGCGCCTCCTGCTTCGTGCCGAAGCCCTTTACACCCTTCCAGTGGGAGCCGCAGGATACAATGGAACAGTTGCTGGAGAAGCAGCAGCATCTGGTGGAGTCGGTGCATACCAAGAAGATTTCGCTGAGCTGGCACGATGCGAAAACCAGCTTTTTGGAAGCGGTGCTGGCTCGGGGCGACCGTCGTCTGTGTCGCGTGCTGGAGGTGGCACATCGCCGTGGCTTCAATTTGGATTCCTGGTCGGAACACTTTGACTTTGAGGCTTGGATGAGCGTGTTTGAAGAATGCGGGCTTGACCCCGCTTTCTATGCCAACCGCCGCCGCCCCTATGAGGAGGTTCTGCCGTGGGATCATCTGGACTACGGCGTAACCAAGGCGTTCCTTATCAAGGAAAACGAGCTGGCGCATCAGGCGCAGACTACCCCTAACTGTCGGCAGAAATGCTCCGGTTGCGGCGCGGCCTGTTGGAAGGAGGGCGTTTGTGTTGAAAACCGTTAGAATCTTCTTTTCTAAGACGGGGCGGGCGAAGTATATCTCCCATCTTGACCTGACCCGCACCATGTCCCGCGCTGTCCGTCGGGCGGCGATTCCGCTGTGGTACACAGAGGGCTTTAACCGTCACCCCTATCTAACCTTTGCTGCCCCTCTTTCTCTGGGGTATGAGGGACTGCGGGAGACGATGGACCTGCGCTTGGAAGAGGATATGGAGCCGGCAGAACTGGTGGCACGTCTGGACGCCGTGATGCCGGAGGGGTTGCATATCCTTTCTGCCGCCGAGGCGGTGGCGAAGCCGGGGGATCTGGCGGCGGCGGAGTATCGCATGACTCTGTCCTGTCCTGCTGACAAGGTGCGCGATGCCTTGGCACTGCCGGAGCTGAACGTGGAAAAGAAAACCAAGAAGAAAACGATGAAAACCATCGATATCCGCCCGTATTTCGAAAAGGCGGACGTCACTGCCGAGGGGGAGAACACGATGGTACAGGTGACGTTACCCAGCGGCAGCACCGAAAATATCAACCCCGGGCTGTTGCCTGCCGCACTGGAGGCGCTCTACGGCGAAAAAGTCCGCTGTGACGTGGTTCGCCTGCGTGTTTTACAGATGAACGGCACCGAATTTGCCTGATTTTTTGGAAAATTTACAGAAAACGCAAAAAAACACTTGCATTTATGAAACACTTGTGCTATCATGTATCAGGCGTTTTTGGCCGCAGGCGTTTGCCTGTGGGGGTTAATGCCAGGCGAAAGCCACGACATTAAAGCGGATGGTCCTCTGCGGCACAGCTGACATGAACATCTGAAAACTTAGGAGGAAGAACTATGGACGCATTGAAACTCATTGCCGGTGACAGCATCAAGGAGACCACTCCTGATTTCAACATCGGCGACACCATCCGTGTGGATGTGAAGATCCGTGAAGGCGAGCGCGAGCGTATTCAGGCCTTCGAGGGTACTGTAATTGCCAAGAAGGGCAGCGGTGTGGCTGAGACCTTTACCGTTCGCCGTGTGGCTTACGGTGTCGGCGTGGAGCGTGTGTTCCCGTTGCACAGCCCCAATGTGGCCGCCGTTAAGGTGGTTCGCCGCGGTAAGGTGCGCCGCAGCAAGCTGTATTATCTGCGTGATCGCGTGGGTAAGGCTGCTAAGGTTAAAGAGCGCCTGTAAGATTTTTGTGAAAAAGGGACTGAAAAGTCCCTTTTTTGCTTTATATGGGGAAAATTCTTCTTTATTTCTTTAAAACAATGTGTTATAATGTACTTTAACGTGGCAGAATAGCCGCACAGCACAAAAGCGGAGGTGAGCGAGAGAATGCAGCTTGGTACGTGGTTGCGGGATAAAAACCGAAAAGCAGTGCTGTCTGCATTCGATTGGCTGCAAACCTTGATTTTTGCCTTGGTTACCATTACGCTGCTGTTAGCGTTTGTACTGCGTGTGGTGGGCGTGGTTGGCGATTCGATGCTGCCTACACTGACGAGTGGCGATCGTCTGCTTTTGTCCTGCCTGAGCGATAGCTATGCGCAGGGCGATATCGTGGTGATCGATCGCTACACCGACGAGCCGCTGATTAAACGAGTGGTGGCGATAGCGGGGGATACGGTCATGATTACCTCGGACTACGCGCTGCTGGTTAATGGTATCCCGCAGAAAGAGCCCTATGTCATGGGAGCCACCATACCGCGGGATATGACAGGGCCCGTTACGGTGCCTGCGGGCTGTGTGTTTGTGCTGGGGGATAACCGCTTGGTATCCAAGGACAGCCGCCAGCGGGAGATTGGTATGGTAAACACGAAGGATATTGTGGGCAGAGTGGTATATCGTCTGTGGCCGCTCGGTGCCGCGGGTAACGTGAATGAATGACGAAGGGGGGCGCACGCATGTCCGTTTCATGTAAGCATCAAAAGGAGTCTCCTGCCAAGATGAGTCGCTTGGAAAATGGCTACGATTGGATGAGCTCGGTGATAACCGCGCTTGTGGTGGTGGCGATACTGTTCGCATTTGTCTGCCGCGTGGTTAGTGTGGACGGTGCGTCCATGACCAACACCCTGCAGCATGGCGACCGTCTGCTGATTACCAGCTTTTATAACACCCCTGCCTACGGTGACGTGGTGGTGATTAATCGGGTGGGCGATGCCCCGCTGATTAAGCGGGTTATCGGGTTGCCCGGTGACCGTATTTCCATCGCTGAGGGAGAGGGCGTGGTCTACCGCAACGGTAAACCCTTGGACGAGCCGTATACGCGGGACGGGTTCACTCCTACTAATGGTATGCGGGACGAGATTACTGTTCCTGAGGGGCAGTTGTTTGTGCTGGGGGATAACCGTGGGGATTCCCTTGACAGCCGTTTGATAGGCACGATTTCTATGGATAACGTGGTGGGTAAAGCGTTGGTGCGGCTGATGCCCAACTTCTGTAAAATAACGAACGGAGAGTAAACGTATGGCAACCACACGCCGTAATGTGAATAAAGGACCCAAGAAAGAGGGCACTCGCCGCGGCGGTGCCCCCGTCGCCAAGGGGAAGCCTGTGCGTGACGACCGCCACGCGGCAAAGCGGGCGGATAAAAGGCATAAAGTGCCAACGGCGACAGAGCCGGAGATTACCCCGGAGCGTCCGGATATCGGTACGATTCAGTGGTTTCCCGGGCATATGGCTCGTACCCGCCGTAAGATTCAGGAGAGTCTGTCGTTGGTGGACGCGGTGGTGGAGATTGTGGATGCCCGTATCCCCCTGTCCAGCCGCAACCCCGAATTGGACAGCCTGACGGGGCGCAAACCTCGTTTGGTGATTCTCAATAAGGCAGATTTGGCGGACGAGGCAGCAACCCGCCGCTGGATTTCCTATTTTCGCGCGCAGGGCATGGCGGCGTTGGCGGTGGACTGCAAGAGCGGTCGTGGCTGTAACCAGTTTCAGCCCGCCTTGCGGGAGCTGCTCCGCGATTTGGTGGAGAAATGGGAGAGCAAAGGCGCTAACCGCGCCATTCGAGCGATGGTTGTGGGCATTCCCAACGTGGGTAAGAGCTCATTCATCAATCGCATGAACAGGGGCGGCAAGGCAAAGGTTGAGGACCGCCCCGGTGTGACCCGCATGAACCAGTGGTTTGTGCTGGAGAGCGGAACCCAGCTGTTGGACACCCCCGGCGTCCTGTGGCCGAAGTTTGAGGACCAGACGGTGGCCATGCGGCTGGCTTTCACCGGCGCTATCAAGGACCAAGTGCTGAACTTAGAGGAAATGGCCTGCGAACTGTTGCAGGTGTTGCGGCAGGGATACGCACCTCTGCTGTGCGAGCGGTATAAATTATCCGAGCCTCTTCTCGAATCCTGCTGGGATTTGCTGCAGGAAATCGGGCGCAAGCGGGGTATGCTGCTCTCCGGCGGTGCCATTGATACCGAGCGCGCTTCCATTATGCTGTTGGACGAGTACCGCGGCGGAAAATTGGGGCGCATCACCCTCGAATTCCCCGATAGGGAGGTGACTGCAGATGCTTGACCCTCAGTTTGACCAAGACCTGCGTCTGCGGTGCGGCGGCATTGTTTGCGGTGTCGATGAGGCGGGACGGGGGCCCTTGGCAGGTCCCGTTTACGCGGCGGCGGTTATTCTGTCGGCGGACAATCCCATTGAGGGATTGAATGATTCTAAGAAGCTGTCGGAAAAGAAGCGTGAGCTGCTGTTTGATGTCATACGTCAGCGTGCGGTTGCCTACTGCATTGCCTCGGCATCGGTGGAGGAAATCGAGGAACACAACATTCTCGGCGCCACCTATCTGGCGATGACCCGTGCGGTGGAGGGGCTGTCGATACAGCCGGATTTGGCGGCGATTGACGGCAACCGTATCCCGCCGATGCTGAAAACAGCGGCCGTTACGGTTGTAAAGGGGGACGCCTTGTCAGAGTCGATTGCGGCAGCTTCCATTCTGGCGAAGGTATCTCGTGACCGTGTTATGAAGGAATTGGACGCGGAATATCCCGCCTACGGCTTCGCGATACATAAGGGCTACGGCACTGCTGCCCATACGGCGGCTTTGCGTGAGCACGGACCCTGTCCCGTGCACCGCCCCAGCTTTCTCACCAAGATACTGGGAGGCAAAGGCTGATGCCCGCCCCGTCAAAGGGAGCGGCGGGTGAAGTGATGGCGGCTCGCTTCTTGCGGCAAAAAGGCTACACCATATTGGCCTCCAACTATCGTTGCCGTCAGGGGGAGATTGACATAATCGCGGCTAAGGACGGATATATTGTCTTTGCAGAGGTAAAGACTCGTCGCAGCGATGCCATGTATGCACCCCGCGAGGCGGTTACCGTCGCCAAACAGCGCCGTATTTTGCAGACAGCTTCCATTTATCTGGCTTCCAATGGGGTAACCTTACAGCCTCGTTTCGACGTTATTGAGGTCATTACCTCTGACAAAGCGCCTATGATAGCGGAAGAAATCAACCATATTATGGGCGCCTATGAAACGGGGGATTTGGGTGCGGCTTTTTGACCTGCACTGCGATACGCTGGGGTGCCTTGCCGACGGAAGAAAGTCGGCGGTTGACATGCGTCGCGGTGGTTGTTATGACCTGTGGACGCAGGTGTTCGCCGCCTGGCTTGCTGATGGCGAAACACCGGAACAGGCACGCGGACACTGTGAAATGCTGTTGGATTCCGCATGGCAATTGGGGCGACAGGCGATGCGGGTAGAGGACAGGGATAGCCTGTGCGACACCACACATATCTGTCGTGCCTTACTGGCGGTGGAAAACGGTGGTGCGACTGCGGCTGACTTTCCGTATTTAGCGTATCTCTACCGCCGCGGAGTGCGGCTGATTACCCTCACTTGGAACGGAGACGGACCATGGGGGAGTGGCTGTTTCGGCGGTACGGACGGTCTTACTGCATATGGCAAACAAGCGGTGCGGGACATGGAGTCCCTTGGCATAACGGTGGACGTTTCCCACCTCAATGCCGCGGGCTTTCGGGACGTGGCGGCAATGGCAACAAGGCCCTTTATCGCCTCCCACTCCAATTCTTATGCCGTACACCCCCATCCGCGCAACCTGACCGATGCGCAGTTTTGCGCCGTACGGGACAGCGGCGGCGTGGTTGGGCTGAATCTTTACGGTGATCACTTAGGTGGTTGGGATTTTTCCGCGTTTCAGCGGCATTTAGAGCACTTTCTCGCCCTTAACGGCGAACGAACCGTCTGTATCGGCAGCGATTTGGACGGTATGGAGATACCCGACGTATGGGAGGGTATCTGTGTATTCGATAAACTATGGCAACATCTGAAAGGGGAGGGATATCCCGAGCCCCTGCTGGATGCAGTCTTTTATTCCAATGCATTTGCGTTTTTCAGCAAGACATTGGCGGCAAAAACATAAGGAATGAGGAAACAACTATGCGCTACACCAGTACCAGAAACAACTCCATTCGCGTGACCGCGGCACAGGCGATTGCCGGCGGCATTTCTCCTGAGGGCGGTCTGTACGTCCCTATGGAATTCCCGCAACTGACTGCGGAGGATATTCAGAATTTAGTGCCTCTGTCCTATCGGGAGCGGGCTACCCGCGTGCTGTCCCGTTATTTGGGGGATTTCACCGAGGAGGAAGTGGCTGCTTGCTGCACCGCCGCCTACGGCGAGCGGTTTGATAGTGCTGCGGTTGCTCCCGTGGTGAAGCTGGACGAGGGCTGCCATGTTTTGGAGCTGTGGCATGGTCCGACCTGCGCGTTTAAGGATATGGCGCTGCAGATTCTGCCGCATCTGATGCGGGTGTCGGTGGAAAAGACCGCTCCCGGACAGCAGATTGTTATTCTGGTGGCGACCTCCGGCGATACCGGTAAGGCGGCGCTGGAAGGCTTCCGCGATGCCCCTAACACTCGCATTCTGGTGTTTTATCCCGTGGACGGTGTCAGCGAGATGCAGCGCCTGCAGATGATTACCCAAGAGGGGGATAACGTAGGAGTTTGTGCCATTCGCGGCAACTTTGACGATGCCCAGACGGGGGTTAAGGCCCTGTTTACCGATAGCGATGTGATTGCCGCTCTGGAACGCAACGGTATGCGTTTCTCCAGCGCCAACTCCATCAACTGGGGTCGTCTGGTTCCTCAGATTGTATATTATATCTCCGCCTACTGCGATTTGGTTGCGGCGGGAACCGTTGCGGTAGGGGACGCCATCAACGTGGTGGTTCCCACCGGTAACTTCGGCAACATTCTGGCGGCCTATTATGCTAAGCAGATGGGTCTGCCGATTGCCAAACTGGTGTGTGCCTCCAACCGCAACCGTGTGCTTACTGACTTTTTCGAGAGCGGCGTGTATGACTGCAATCGTCCTTTCTTCACCACTACGTCGCCCTCCATGGATATTTTGGTGTCCTCCAATCTGGAGCGACTGCTGTATCACCTGTCCGGTGAGAACAGCGAGGAAATCGCCGCCATGATGAACAGCCTGAAGACAGAGCGCAAATATAGTGTTTCTCCCGAGATGAAGGTGCAAATCGATGCTCATTTTGTGGGCGGCAGTGCGGACGATGCTCGTGTGGCAAAGACCATCAAGCAGGTGTTCGAGGAGAAGGGATACCTCTTGGATACCCACACCGCGGTGGCGGTGGCTGTGTACGAGGATTATCGTGCCGCCACGGGAGATACCACCCCTACCGTCATTGCATCTACTGCGAATCCGTATAAGTTTACGCCTTCTATTTTGGCGGCACTTGGCTGTGAATCGGAGGCGGCGCCTTACGACCAAATGCAAGAATTGTGCGACAAAGCGGGCTGTTCTATCCCGGAACCGCTGGCTTCTTTGAATGTAAAGCGGGTTCGCTTTACAGATGTTTGCAACAACGATACTGCCGGTATGCAGGAGACGGTATACCGCATGCTGGAGCTTCGGTGAGCGGAGGGGGATAAATGGCACTGTTTGTGATTGCCGACACCCATTTGTCGTTAGGTGCTGACAAGTCAATGGCCGTGTTTTCGGGGTGGGACGATTATGTATCCCGTTTGGAGACGAATTGGCGAAGTCTGGTGGCTCCAACCGATACGGTGGTGATACCGGGCGATGTTTCTTGGGGCATTAGTCTGCAGCAGGCGACGGAGGACTTTCGCTTTTTGGACAGCCTGCCCGGACAGAAACTGCTGTTAAAGGGGAATCACGACTACTGGTGGACCACCCGCCGACAGATGGACTTGTTTTTAGCTGAGCAAGGCTTTGAATCCCTGCGCATCGTTCATAACGACGCGGTGGTGGTAGACGATGCCATTGCCGTGTGCGGCAGCCGCGGCTGGTTCTTCGATGCGGAGGAGGATGCGGACCGTAAGGTGCTGTTGCGGGAGGCGGGTCGCCTGCGCACCTCCATTCGTGCGGCGAAGGAAACGGGGAGGGAGCCTGTGGTATTTCTTCATTACCCGCCGCTGTACGGCGACCAGACCTGCCCTGAAATTATTGAGGTGTTGCAGGAAGAGGGTATCAAGCGCTGTTACTACGGTCACGTACACAGCGTGGGCATTCGTCTGGCGGTGGAAGGGCTGGTTGATGGCATTGAATATCGCTTGATTTCAGCGGACGCGTTGCGTTTTTGTCCTGCTTTGGTCCGTCCTTGCGATGAATGAGGAAAATATTTGAAATTTTTGCAACTTTTTTCAAAAAAGTATAGCCAAAATGAAAAGCATATGTTATAATAATGCGCAATGCGGCTTGAGAGCCAATTTAGGAGGAATAACAATGAGTCTGAAAACTGCTACGAAAAGAGAAGACGGTCGTGTGGAGCTGGAGATCGAGGTAGACGCTGCCTCTTTCGAAAAGGCTGTTGCCGCCGCCTACAAAAAGGACGTCAAGAAGATGGCCGTTCCCGGTTTCCGTAAGGGCAAGGCCCCTCGTGCCATGATCGAGAAGATCTACGGTTCCGGCATCTTCTATGAGACCGCTATGAATGATGTTTACCCCGCTGCTCTGGACGAGGCTATCAAGGAGTCCGGTTACGAGTACGTGGAGGATAAGATTGATCTGGACGTGATCAGCGTTGGTGCTGAGGGTCTGGTATTTAAGGCGGTTATCACCGTTAAGCCCGAGTGCAAGATGCGTGGTCATAAGAGCCTGAAGGTTACCCGCAAGGCGGTTGTGGTTACCGATGAGGATATCAATGCCGAGCTGACTCGCCTGCAGGAGCGCGGCGCTCGTATGGTGTCCGTCGAGGACCGTGCTGCCGAGATGGGTGACACTGTCACCTTCGATTTTGAGGGCTTTGTGGACGATGTGGCTTTCGAAGGCGGCAAGGGCGAGAATCACGCGCTGGTTCTCGGCTCCGGTCAGTTTATTCCCGGCTTTGAAGAGCAGCTGGTTGGTGCCGCTGTGGACGCTGAGCTGGACGTTAACGTTACCTTCCCTGAGGAGTACCATGCCGCAGAGCTGGCGGGCAAGCCCGCCGTGTTCAAGTGCAAGGTGCACAAGATTGAGAAGAAAGAGCTGCCCGCGATCGACGACGAGCTGATCAAGGATTCCACCGACTTTGACACCGTTGAGGAATTCAAGGCCGATGCGAAGAAGCGTTTGGAGGAGCAGCGCAACCGCGCCGCCGATGCCGAGGTGGACGAGCAGCTGGCCGAGGGCGTAGCCCGTTGCCTGAAGGCGGACATTCCCGCCGCTATGTACGAGCGTGCCATTGACGACCGCATTCAGGATTTTGCCTACCGTCTGCAGGCTCAGGGTCTGAGCTTGGAGATGTACATCAAGTACACCGGCATGGACGAGGCTTCTTTCCGTGACAGCTTCCGCGAGCAGGCAGAGAAGCAGGTTAAGGTGCGTCTGGCATTGGAGACCGTTGCCAAGCAGGACAACATCGAGGCTACCGAGGAGGACCTGGAAGCCGAGTATGCCAAGCTGGCTGACATGTACAAGATGGACGTCGACAAGGTTAAGGCGGCTATTCCCGCCGCCGAGCTGGCTAAGGACGTAGTTGTTCAGAAGGCTATGGCGTTCGTGCGCAAGAAGGCTACCATCACCACCGTTTCTGAGGACGAGGCGGAGGAAAAGGAAGCTGAGGAATAATCAGCCGATATTTGCTTAGACTTTCATTTCCCTGCCCATACTTTGTGGGCAGGGAAATTCGCCTATTTTCAAACAATGACAGGAGGAACCGACTATGAGCTTTGTACCCTACGTTGTGGAGCAGACCAACCGCGGCGAGCGCAGCTACGATATTTTTTCTCGCTTGCTCAATGACCGCATCATTATGCTGTCTGACGAGGTGAACGACACCACCGCCTCTTTGGTTGTGGCGCAGCTTTTGTATCTGGAGGGGCAGGACCCCGATAAGGATATTCATCTGTATATCAACAGCCCCGGCGGTTCCATTTCTGCCGGTATGGCTATCTATGATACGATGCAGTACATTAAGTGCGACGTTTCCACCATTTGCGTGGGTCTGGCGGCCAGCATGGGCAGCTTCCTGTTGGCAGCCGGCGCCAAAGGCAAGCGCTTGGCTCTGCCGAACAGCGAGATTATGATTCACCAGCCCTTAGGCGGCGCGAAGGGTCAGGCATCGGATATCAAGATTCAGGCGGACCACATTCTGTATGTACGCAACCGTATGAACCGTATGCTGTCCGAGATGACCGGACAGCCCTTAGAGGTTATCGAGCGGGATACCGACCGCGACAACTGGATGACCGCTGACGATGCGGTACGCTATGGTCTGGTGGATAAGGTTGTTGACCGTCGCCCCTGATATTTCACGGAGGTAAAAGTCTATGAATGACGATATGCAGTCCCGCGTGTGTTGCTCCTTCTGCGGTAAGCCGCAGGACGCGGTAGAGCAGCTCATTGCCGGTCCCGGTGTGTATATCTGTAACGAATGTATCGAACTGTGCGGCAGCTTGTTGGAGCCCGGCACCAAGCCGGCTCCCCGCCGCCGCCCGTCCGACAAGGATACCACACCTCCCGAGCTACCGACTCCCCACGAGATTAAGGCGCGCTTGGACGAATACGTAATTGGGCAGGAAGAAGCTAAAATCACGCTGTCTGTGGCGGTGTATAACCACTACAAGCGGATTTATTACGGTGGCAATACGGATACCGAGCTGGGCAAAAGCAACGTGCTGATGCTGGGTCCCACCGGCGTGGGCAAGACCGCGTTGGCGCAGACACTGGCTAAGGCGCTGGACGTTCCTTTTGCTATAGCGGACGCTACCACGCTGACCGAGGCAGGTTACGTGGGCGAGGACGTGGAGAATATCCTGCTCCGCCTGATTCAGGCTGCCGACTTTGACGTGGAGCGCGCTCAGCGGGGTATCATCTACGTGGACGAGATTGATAAGATTTCCCGTCGCAGTGAGAACCCCTCTATTACCCGCGACGTCAGCGGCGAGGGTGTGCAGCAGGCGCTGCTGAAGATTTTGGAGGGCACAGTTGCCAACGTGCCTCCCGGAGGCGGACGCAAGCACCCGCAGCAGGAGTTTATCCAAATTGATACTACCAATATTCTGTTCATCCTGGGCGGTGCCTTTGACGGTATGACCCAGACCATAGAGAAGCGCGTCAATGCGGGCTCTTTGGGCTTCGGTAATCAGGTAAAATCCAAGAAGGACGCAGAAAGTGCTGCTCTGCTCAAGCAGGTGGTGCCGCAGGATTTGGTGAAGTATGGTCTGATTCCCGAGCTGGTGGGGCGCATGCCGGTCATCACCACGTTGGAGATGCTGGACGCGGACGCCTTGGTGCGTATTTTGGTGGAGCCGAAGAACTCCATTCTCAAGCAGTACACGCATCTGTTTGAACTGGACGGCGTTCAGCTGCAGTTTACCGACGATGCGTTGCGCGCGGTGGCGGAGGAAACCCTCAAGCGGGATACCGGTGCCCGCGGTCTGCGCGCGGTAATGGAGGGGTTATTGACCCGTCTGATGTTTGATATTCCCTCCGACCCCACGGTGGAGAAGGTGTTGCTGACTGCCGCCTGCATCACAGAAGGGGCAAAGCCGGATATTATTTACAATCCGGACAAGAAGAACCGTCGTTCAGCGGCGGCAAAGGGGAAGACCGCTCCCCGTCGTAAAGCGGCGAATTAAGATTTTCTATCGGTCGGTGTCGCCTGCGCGGACCGACCGATTTCTCTTCATTTGAGGTGATATATGTATGTCTAACAGAGAAAACCGATTATCTACGTTGCCAATGTTGGTGCTGCGTGGTTTGGTGTGTTTTCCTGAAACGGTGAACCACTTTGACGTGGGACGGCTGAAATCCGTTGCCGCCCTTAATGCGGCAATGGAGAAGGACCAGCGCATCTTTTTGGTTGCACAAAAGGACGTGACGGTTGACGACCCGCAGCCGAAGGATTTGTACCGCATGGGTATCGTTGCCCGCGTGCGCCAGATTGTTAAGCTGCCTCACGATAATTTTCGTATTATCGTAGAGGGGGAGTATCGCGCTACAGCGGTGGAAATCCTGCAGCACGAGCCTTATTACGTTGTGGTGGCACAGGAGCGGCAGAATCGCCCCGTTTCGCCCGCCTTACTGGAGGATGCCCTGCTACGGGAATGCCGCCAGCAATTCGAGCGGTACACCGAGCTGGTGCCGAAAATTGCGCCTGACGTTATTTTCAGTGTCAATGCGGATAAGAATGCAGGACATTTGGCGGATTACGTGGCTTCTAACCTGTCCATGCCCGTGGAGGAGAAGCAGCGCATTCTCAATATCCAGTCTGCCGATACCCGTATGGAAACGCTGCTGCGTATGCTGGATAAGGAATGCCAGATTCTGGAGCTGGAGCGCAAGATTGAGAATAAGGTCCACGAGCAAATGGACGAAAATCAAAGAGAGTATTATCTTCGCGAGCAAATCCGTGCCATTTCGGAGGAGCTGGGGGAGGTAGACGCCCCCATTGAGGAGTCGGCGGAATACGCCAAGGCGATTGATGCGCTGCATCTGCCGCAGGCTGTCAGCGAGCCTCTGCATAAGGAGTGCCGCAAGCTGGCAAAGATGCCGCAGGGCTCCCACGAGGCTACTGTGGTGCGTACATATCTGGACACCTGCCTGGCATTGCCTTGGAACACGGTGACGGAGGATAATCTGGACCTGGCGCGCGCCAGACGGATTCTGGAGCGGGACCACGACGGCCTGGAGAAGGTGAAAGAGCGTATCATTGAGGCGTTGGCGGTGCGTACCCTGTCGGAGGAGATGAAGGGGCAGGTTTTGTGTCTGGTAGGCCCTCCCGGTGTGGGCAAGACCTCTATTGCTCGTTCTATTGCCGAGGCTATGGGGCGCAAATACGTCCGCGTTTCTCTGGGTGGCATTCGAGACGAGGCGGATATCCGCGGACATCGCCGCACCTATGTGGGTGCTATGCCGGGGCGAATCATTTCCGCCATCAAACAGGCAGGCACTAAGAATCCGCTGGTTTTGCTGGACGAAATAGATAAGATGGGCAACGATTTTCGCGGTGACCCCGCCTCCGCTATGCTGGAGGTGCTGGACACCGAGCAGAACACCGCGTTCTGCGACCATTATCTGGAACTGCCCTTTGACCTGTCGGAGGTACTGTTTGTCACTACGGCCAACGATGCCTCCGCTATTCCCGCACCGCTGTTTGACCGTATGGACGTGATTACCCTGTCCAGCTACACGGCGGAGGAAAAAAGACGGATTGCCAAGCGACATCTCCTGAAAAAGCAGATGAAAAAGCATGGCATTTCCACAAAACAACTGCGGGTGACGGATAAGGCGATTTCCAAGATTATCGAGGGCTATACCGCCGAGGCAGGCGTGCGAGGGCTGGAGCGTAAGCTGGCTGACCTGTGCCGTAAGACCGCCACTGCTTTGGTGGAGGGAGGTACCGAATCCGTTTCGGTAACACCGGCAAATCTGGAAACCTATCTTGGCCCTGTCAAGTACAAGGAGGAGGATTCCGCTCGCCGCAACGAGGTGGGCGTAGTCAATGGTCTTGCTTGGACTGCTGTCGGCGGTTCCACTATGCCTATTGAGGTGGCAGTGTTGGACGGCAGCGGCAAGGTGGAGCTGACGGGCAATTTGGGCGACGTAATGAAAGAGTCTGCCCGCACCGCCATCAGCTACGTCCGCTCTCGCGCCAACGATTGGCACATTGACGGGGAGTTTTATAAGAATAAGGATATCCACATTCACGTACCGGAGGGGGCGGTGCCGAAGGACGGACCTTCTGCCGGTGTGACCATGGCAACCGCTATCGTTTCGGCGCTGACAGGCATTCCGGTTAAGGGCGACGTGGCAATGACGGGCGAGATTTCTCTGCGCGGTCGTGTTATGCCCATAGGTGGTCTGCGGGAGAAGGCGATGGCCGCCTATACCCACCGCCTGACCACGGTGATTATACCTGAGGAGAATGCCGCGGACCTGAGCGAGGTGGACGCGGCGGTCAAGGAGCATACCCGCTTTATAACCGCGCGTAATCTGGATACGGTAATCGGTCACGCACTGACCGCCGACCCGGGTGCGCAGTAAGGGGGAGAGGTATGAACATTCATTCCGCGCAATTCGAGCTATCCGCCGGTTTGGCGGGGCAGCTGCCCACCGCTGACCTACCGGAAATAGCCTTTTCGGGGCGTTCCAACGTAGGAAAATCTTCTCTGATTAACCGTCTGCTCAGCCGAAAGGCCTTGGCTCGTACCAGTGCCACCCCAGGGAAAACCGCAACGATAAACTTCTATCGTTTGGACAGTTTGCGGTTGGTAGACCTACCCGGTTACGGCTATGCTAAGGTGTCAGACAGCGAACGCCGTCGGTGGGGAGAGCTGATTGAGGGATACTTTAATGATGACCGCGACCTACGGTTGGTGTTGCAGCTGCTGGATATCCGCCATACCCCCAGCAAGGACGATTACCAAATGCTGGAGTATATGGTAGAGCGGGAGATTCCCTTCATCGTGGTGCTAACCAAAGCGGACAAGCTCAATAAGGGCGAGCGCGCCAAGCGGTTGGCGGCGTTCGAACAGGAATTAACCGATTATGAGGGGGTCACCTGCATTCCGTTCTCCGCTACGTCGGGGGAAGGGGCTGCCGACCTGTTGGATATCATCAAACAAGTAACACAAGAAGATGCAGAATAAGAATAGCCGCTGTTTCCGTTGGAAACAGCGGCTTTTTGCTGTGTGAAGTTGATTTCCTTTACATGCTTTCGGGAGCATCGATTTTCATCATAGCCAAGGCATTGTGCAGGGCGATGCGGGTCGCATCGCACAGCGCCAGACGTGCCATCATCAAATCCTGTTCAACACCCGAAACATGGCAGGCGTTGTAGAACTTGTGGAACAAGCCCGCCAGCTCCAGGGCGTAGCGAGTGATACCGGAGGGGTCATAATCACGAGCACAGTCCACAACCACCTTTTCCAGCGAGGACAGGTGACGAATCAGCTCCCGCTCCTCGGGGGCGGTGAGCAATGCCAACTGGTTAGCAGTAGCCTTGACGTCGGTAACGCCGCTCTCCGCCAGCTTGCGAATGATGGAGTGGATACGTGCGTGAGCGTACTGCACGTAATAAACTGGGTTAGAAGAGGACTGCTCGATAGCCAGACCCAAATCGAACTCCATCTGTGTATTGGCCTCCCGCTGGTTAAAGAAGAATCGGGCGGCATCTACGGGAACTTCATCCAGCAGGTCGCTGAGCTGAATGGCCTTGCCTGACCGCTTAGACATACGCACGATTTCGCCATCGCGGACCAGACGGACCAGCTGCATCAATACCACGTTAAGCCTGTTGCCGTCCATGCCGACAGCGTCCATGGCGCCCTTCATACGGGCGACGTGACCGTGGTGGTCGGCGCCCCAAACGTCAATCAGCGTGTCATAGCCGCGCAGGAACTTGTTGCGATGGTAGGCGATATCAGCGGCAAAATAGGTGGGGTTGCCGTTGGCACGTACTAACACCTCGTCCTTGATGCCTTCCTCTTCGCCGTCGCGGTTGAGGTGCTTCTTGGGCTGATATTTTTCTCCATATTCGCCCGCCTTGTACCATAGGGCACCGTCCTTTTCATAGGTCAGCCCTTTTTCGGTAAGGATAGCGATGATTTCCTTTAATTCTCCATTGTTGTGGAGGGTGGACTCGGTAAACCACTTATCGTAAATGATGCGGTACTTCTCCATGTCCGCCTTCATTTTCGCTATGTTCAGGGGCAGGGCGTAGTCGATAAGCGCCTGACGGCGAGCGGCAGTGTCTGCCTCTACGTAGGCATCGCCGTGAATGGCGGCAAAGCCGGCCGCATGCTCCTTGATATCGTCGCCGTGATAGGCGTCCTCGGGCAGGACGACCGCGTCCTCACCCTTATAAATCTGCAGATACCGTACTTCGAGGGACAGACCGAATTTCTCAATCTGGTTGCCCGCGTCGTTGATATAGAATTCCCGCCATACTTCGTAACCAGCGGCATCCAGAACGGAAGCCAAACAGTCACCCAAGGCGCCTCCGCGGGCATTACCCATATGCATGGGACCGGTGGGGTTGGCAGATACGTACTCTACCATTACCTTTTCACCCTTGCCGAAGTCGGAACGACCGAACGCATCGCCCAATTCCTGTGCCTCGGCAACAATATCGCCGTAATAGGAAGGGGAGAGGAAGAAGTTTAAGAAGCCGGGACCGGCCACCTCCGCCTTTTCAAAATAGGAGCCCTCCAGAGAAAGGTTGTCCACGATGGCATCGGCAATCTTGCGGGGCGCACTGCGAAAAGCCTTGGCGGACACCATAGCCACGTTGGAGGCTAAGTCGCCGTGGCTGCGGTCAGCAGGCACCTCGATAACATATGCGGGCAGCTCGCCTTCGGGCAGAGTGCCTGCGGAAATGGCGGCATTCACAGCGGCGCGAATGGCGGAATCCAGCTGTATTTCTGCTTGTTTCACAATCTTAGACATAATTTATTTCTCCTCCTGAACGGAAATATGTACAACGTGAGCGGAACTGATACCGCCATTAAAACCGAGGGTGTAGCTGAAATATATCTCCCCGCCGTGTTCGGACAAGGAGTGTCGCAGCTCCGACGTGTAGGTGCCTAAATCGATGGTGCCGTAGGGGGTGTTGTAGTTGCAATGGTGGCGCCGGTTTTTCTCCAGCACCAGCATGCTGGGGTGGGAGCCAGTGCGAATAAGATTCAGCTTGTTTTCGGTGATTTCCAGCGTGGTTTCGGACCCCGATAAACCGGTAGCCTCGCTCTCAGCATAACGCAATTCCCACCCGTCGGTGGTAGGGGTAAGGGTCCCGTTGGTGGTGAGCTCGGTTACGTCCTGCTCATCGTCAACCGTCTGGGTTCCTGTGATATGTATCAGTGCGTTCATAGTATCCTTCCTTACTTTGCGGTGGGGTGGACCATTTCCACCTCTTGTTTTACGCTGTGACCGAGGAAGATTTCAGCCACCTGACTGAACCCCTCCGGCTGGTCAGAAACGTAGTAGCGGCTGCTGCCGATTTTGTTCGGAGACAGTTTTTCCGTCTCATCCAGCAGGCGGACACACAGGCGGGCAGTTTCGTATCCCGAATCGATGAGGGTAACACCGCTCCCCAGCTCCTGCGCAATGATTGGTGCCAGCAAGGGGAAATGGGTGCAACCCAGTATCAGTGTGTCCACACCGGCCGCCTTAATGGTGGCGAGATAGCGGCGCACGGTAAGGGTTGCCACCTCGTCTTCGGGAGAAATCCAACCGTTCTCTACCAGCGGCACAAACATGGGGCAGGGGGTAGCGGTAATCTGCAGCGCGGGATTAATGGCGAGCAGCGCTTTTTCGAAGGAAGCGGAGCGCACGGTAGCGGCGGTGCCGATGATACCAATTTTGCCGTTTTTGGTGGCGGCGGCAGCCTCGGCGGCGGTGGGTTCTACCACGCCGATGGCGGGGACGGGCAGATTTGCCAGAATGTTTTGCGCTACCGAGCTGACGGTACCGCAGGCGGCGATAATGAACTTTACGTCGTGCGCTAGCAGCAACCGACAATCCTCGTCAGCATAGCGGAGAATGGTGTCACGACTGCGTGTGCCGTAGGGGACACGCCCCGTATCGCCAAAGTATACGATATCCTCACCGGGGAGTAGCTCCTGCAGACGGCGCACCGCCGTCAGTCCGCCCAGACCCGAGTCGAACACACCGATAGGACGCTTATCCATTCCGTCACCTCCACATACAAATACTCATACTGATACATAATACCATATTCCTATCGTTTATGCAATGGAAAAATCACATTTTTCCGTAATTTCCTATTGGCATTTACTCTTGTAATATCTCGTAAATTGTGGTATACTGTGTGACAGTATTTACGAAAGGGGAGGAGAGTATGCAACCGCCGATTCCACAGTGGTTTATTCCCGTTCCGCCGACGGGCGAAGACCTGTTGCGCAAGGATTGTAATTATATCGGCATTTTGATGCTGTGCTTGACTGCGGGTATGCAGCTGTCCTTTACCCTTTTGGCGTTGGCGTTGGTGGCGTTCGGCGTATTGTCCCCCCAACAGCTTACTATGGAGAATTTAGGGCTTGACAATACCGCCTTCCTGCTTGTCTATGCTTGTTCTTACATTCTTGCTATGGGGTTACCTGCCGTGGTGGTTTCTTTATGCAGTAAACGCCGCTATTTCCCGCTGTCGCCCGCTAAACCCTGTAGCGGCGGTGTGGCATTCTGGCTTGTATTATTGGGCGTTGGCGTGTGTATGCTGGCGAACGTCATTACCAACCTCTTGCTTTCTTTTTTCTTTTGGATAGATATTCCCATTCCTGACCCGCCGCAGATGATTGTCAACACCCCTACAAGCCTTATGTTGGGACTTTTCGTAATGGCGGTGCTGCCCGCCTTGCTGGAGGAGATGGTGTTCCGTGGCTACGTGCTGCGTACGCTCCGTCCTTACGGCGATGGCTTTGCCATTCTTGTCTCTGCGATATTGTTTGCGCTGATGCACGGCAATCTCCGTCAGATTCCTTTTGCGTTGGTTGTGGGTTTGGTGCTCGGCTGGATTGTAACGGCGACGGAAAATATTTGGCTCGCGGTGGCAGTTCATTTTGCCAATAACGCCCTGTCTGTCATACTCGAATATTTTGGCCTCTCTATGTCGGATAGTCATGCTGCGGTTATGAACGTCTTGGTCATCGGTCTGGTGGGGCTTCTTGGATTCGCCGTGGCGCTATATACTTATCGACGGTATCCTTGGCTATTTGAAAAACGCGGTAATTCTCCGCACCCGCTCAGCCTACCCAAGGCATTGCTCACCGCCTTGCGCGCGCCTGCCTTTGCATTGGCCCTTATTGCCTTTGTGATTCTGACAATTGTGGGGATGAAGATATGAATATGGACGAGAAATATATGCGTATGGCCCTGGAGCTCGCCCAAATGGCCGCCGATGAGGGAGAGGTCCCCGTAGGCGCCGTAGTGGTGCAGGGCGACCGTGTGGTGGGAACAGGGCGAAACCGCCGCGAGATAGGGAAGAACGCTCTTGCCCATGCGGAAATAGAGGCGATTAACGAAGCCTGTCAAACGCTTGGTGGCTGGCGGCTGTCGGGGTGTACGTTGTACGTAACCTTGGAGCCTTGCCCCATGTGTGCAGGCGCAATTATTAACGCGCGTATCGACCGAGTGGTACAGGGCACCACTGACCCTAAGGCCGGCTCCTGCGGCTCGCTGATTAACCTGTTTACAGTACCGTACAACCACAAACCCGAACTGACCGAAGGGGTTCTGGCAGAGGAATGCGGACAAATATTAAAGAATTTTTTTCGTAACCTTCGTTGCCGCTGAACAAAATAATCACAAATGAACATAGCCACCCGTTTGCGAAAACGGGTGGCTATCTTTTGTGCTTTTTCAAAAATAGTGTGACTATATGTAGTGGGTGAGAAGTGTGAGCTCAAAATAAATCATTGACCATACTCGGCTGGAAGTTGAACATTTGTGATTATTTTCCAAATGCTTTCTACCGGAGCGATTTTGCAGAAAAAGCGCTGCCCGATTTTACTGCCGTCGCACATCAAAACGACGCGTTTGGCGTTCTGAATATATACCCGCTTAAGCTCAGCCTCGGTCTCATTGGATTCCGTAACGCCTACCTCGGGATCGATGCCTCGGCAGCTGATAAAAGCGTAATCGGCGTGGAACTGACGGGCGAAATCCATTGCTTGTGTGCCGCCGAAGGACATGGCGTTGTCTCGCAGACGACCGCCGGTGCTATAGACCTCCACGCCGTCAATATCCGCCAAAATACTGGCGGTTTTCAGTCCGTTTGTAATTACCCGAATGCGCTGAAAACCCGTGAGGTGGCGGGCAAGTCGGCAGATGGTACTGCTGGAATCCATGAACAGCGTCTGTCCGTCCCGAATGAGAGGGAGCGCCTTCTGCGCCAACACCTCCTTAGCGTTCAGGTTCTCGTTTTCGCGTAGCGTCATGGGGAAATCCATAGAATTGCTGTCGATATGTACTGCGCCGCCGTGGGTACGACGAATCATACCGCCGTTTTCCAGCGCCTGCAGGTCGCGGCGAATGGTGGCGCCGCTGGAGTAGAGCAGGGCGCTCAGCTCGTCTACGGAAACGGCCTGCCGCTGTTCCAGAATTTCCAATATTTTATTTTGTCTTTCTAAGGGTAACATGCCATCTCTCCTTTGCTCATTTCTGATTATATATGATTACTTTGCAAAAATCAAGTGTAAAATTATCTATTTTTCCGCCAGTTATAGACGAATGGCGGATTATGTAGTATAATTGGACACGTAAAAATAGAAAAAGGGTATAGTTTGCCCTTTACTAAATGAATAACGAGAGGAGAATGCAGTATGAGCAAACGTGTTTTGGCATTTGACTTCGGCGCCTCCAGCGGCCGTGCCATTCTGGGAACTTATGACGGTGAAAAGATTCATCTGGAAGAGATTCACCGTTTCACAAACGACCCTGTGAATGTGTGCGGCGTTTTTCATTGGGATGTGCTGCGTTTGTTCCACGAAATCAAGCAGGGTATCACCAAAGCGGTGCATGCCGGCGGGTTTGACGCTATTGGTATTGATACCTGGGGCGTTGATTTCGGCTTAATTGATAAGAAGGGTCACCTGATCGGCAACCCGGTTCATTATCGCGACACCCGTACGGCGGGAATGATGGACAAGGTGTTCGAGACCATTCCCAAAGACGAGTTGTACGGTCGTACCGGTATTCAGTTTGCCAACTACAACACCATCTTCCAGCTGGTGGCGTTGCGGGAGAAGGATCCTGAGATTCTGGCGCAGGCGGATAAGCTGCTGCTGATGCCCGACCTGTTTGCCTACCTGCTGACCGGCGAGATTCGCGCGGAGTACAGCGAGGTATCCACTACCCAGCTGTTGGATCCTAAGACGGGCGACTGGGCATTCGATCTGATTGACCGCTTGGAGATTCCGCGTCGGTTGTTCCCGCCCATTGTGGACGCGGGTGGTACGTACGGAATGCTGTCCGACGAGATTTGCGAGGAGCTGGGCGCTCCTAAGGTGCCCGTGGTGGCGGTGGCTACCCACGATACCGGCTCCGCTGTGGTGGCGGTTCCTTCGGACAAAAAGGATTTCATTTTCATCAGCTGCGGCACCTGGTCGTTGTTCGGCACCGAGCTGGTCGCACCGGTGATCAACGAAACCTCCTTTAAGTTTAACATCACCAACGAGGGCGGCTACGGTCGCACCACGCGATTCCTGAAGAACATCATGGGCCTGTGGCTGATTCAGGAGTCCCGCCGCCAGTGGATTCGCGAGGGATACAACGTATCCTATGCCGATCTGGAGCGCGAGGCGCTGGAGGTGGAGCCCTTCAAGTGCTTTATCAACCCCGACGACGATTCCTTTGTCTCTCCCGGCAACCTGCCCAAGCGGGTACAGGAGTTCTGTGAGCGCACCGGTCAGTACGTGCCGCAGACCCGCGGCGAGATTATGCGCTGCATCTACGAGAGTTTGGCGATGAAATATCGCTACACCTTCCGCGCCGTGCGCGAGGTGACCGGACTCTCCTATGAGACCATTCACATGATCGGCGGCGGCACCAAGGACCGTCTGCTGTGCCAGATGGCGGCAGACGCCTGCGACATTAAGGTTATCGCCGGTCCTATCGAGGCCACCGCGACCGGTAATATCGCCGTTCAGTTGATTGCGCTGGGCGAGATTAAGGATTTGGCGGACGCGCGCCGCGTTATTGCCGCTTCCGAACAGCCCAAGTTCTATGAGCCTGTAAATACAGCGGCCTACGATGAGGCGTACGCCCGCTTTGAGAAGCTGCTGTAAGGAGGAATTGCAAATGAAAGTACTGGTTATCAATGCCGGTAGCTCGTCGCTGAAGTATCAGCTGTTCGAGATGCCGGAGGGTAAGGTGCTTGCCAAGGGTCTGTGCGAATGCATCGGCATCGAGGGCGGTACCGTCACCCACAAGCGTCCCGGTAAGGACGATTACAAGATTCAGACTCCTCTGGATAATCACGAGGCGGCCCTCGGCTGGGTACTGAAACTGCTCACCGATGCAGAGCTGGGTGTCATCGCTGACATCAGCGAGATCGAGGCGGTGGGTCATCGTATCGCTCACGGTGGCGAAAAGCTGCGTGAGTCCTGTCTCATTGACGACGAGGTCATCAACTATCTGGAGTCCATTGTTCCTATCAACCCGTTGCACGGTCCTCCCGCCATCGCGGGTATGCGCGGCTGTCGCAACCTGATGGCCGGTGTGCCGATGGTGGGTGTGTTTGATACCTCTTTCCACTCCACCATGCCGGAAAAGGCGTATATCTATCCCATTCCTTACGAGCTGTACGAGCAGAAGAGTATCCGCCGCTACGGCTTCCACGGCACCTCCCACCGCTATGTGGCGCACAAGGTGGCGGAGTGTATGGGCAAGGATATCAAGGACCTGAAGATTATCACCTGCCACTTGGGCAACGGCTCCTCCATTACCGCCATTGACGGCGGCAAGGTAGTAGATACCACCATGGGCTTCACCCCGCAGGAGGGTATCCTGATGGGTACTCGCTCCGGCTCGGTGGATCCTACCATCGTCACCTATCTGCAGAGTCAGGGTATGACCGCTGACGAGGTGGAGAAGATGCTCAATAAGCAGTCCGGTCTGCTGGGTGTATCCGGTAAGTCCAGCGACGCCCGTGTGGTGTGTGACGCTGCCGCCGCCGGCGACAAGCGCGCACAGCTGGCACTGCAGATTCTGTACTACGGCATTAAGAAGTACATCGGTGCTTTCACTGCCGCGATGAATGGTCTGGACGTGCTGGTGTTTACCGCCGGTATCGGTGAGAACGACCGTGACCTGCGTGCTATCGTGTGTCGTGATATGGATTATCTCGGCATCGCTCTGGACGAGGAGGTCAACAAGACGGTGGCGCGCGGCACCAATGCAGACCTGTCTGCTGCGGGTGCTCGTGTACGTACCTGGGTCATTCCTACCGATGAGGAGTATATGATTGCTCAGGATACCGCCCGTCTGGCAAAATAAGCGCATTATTAATAAGTTTATAAATATTTTATAATAAAGGAGAACGATTACTATGCAAATGTCCGCTTATGAAATCAAAAAGCAAATCTGCGAGGTTGGTCACAAACTGTATGACAAGGGTTATGTTGCTGCTAACGATGGTAACATCTCCGTTAAGGTGAGCGAGAACGAGTACTACTGCACTCCCACCGGTGTGTCTAAGGGCGCGCTGACCCCCGATATGATCATTCGCATCGACGGCAACGGCAATAAGCTGGAGGGCAAGCTGAACCCCTCTTCCGAGATTAAGATGCACCTGCGTGTGTACAAGGAGCGTCCCGACGTTATGGCTGTTGTGCACGCTCATCCCCCTGTAGCTACCGCTTTCACCGTGGCCGGCATCGAGCTGGATCAGTACATTCTGCCTGAGGCTGTTCTGTCCATCGGTAACGTGCCCACCTGTGAGTACGGCACTCCCTCCACTATGGAGATTCCGGATTCTTTGGATCCCTATCTGCAGAACCACGACGCTTTCCTGCTGAAGAACCACGGTGCTCTGACCGTTGGTAACACCCTGACCAAGGCTCTGTTCGTGATGGAAGAGGTGGAGTTCAACGCCGTTATCTGCAAGCACGCTCGTGAGCTGGGCAACGTGGAAGAGATTCCCTGCGAGCAGCTGGAGAAGCTGATGGAGCTGCGCAAGAAGATGCAGATGCCCGGCCGTCACCCCGGTTGCAAGAAGTGTAAGAACCTGGGCACAGAGAACTGCCGTTGCAAGCACAATGACCCCAACCACAAGTGCACCTGCGGTCATGACGAGAAGAAGAGCGGCAACGACTTGGTTGCTGAGATCACCAAGCGTGTGCTGGCTGAGCTGAACAAGTAATTTATTAAAAATTTGAGTAAAGGAGGGTGTATCGTGTCATCATTTACCATTTATGATGCGCCCAAATCGGCTCGTATCGGTCGGTTGATCGATCACATATATGGGAATATGCCTCAGATTGAGGCAGACCGTGGCGTCCTGCTGACGGAATCCTATCGGGCAACCGAGGGAGAACCCATGATCACCCGCCGATCTAAGGCCTTTTATCACATTTTGGAAAACATTCCGATTACCATTCGTCCTGAGGAATTGGTGGTTGGTAGCACCACGGTTATGCCGCGCAGCGCGCAGGTGTTCCCCGAGTACTCCTATGAGTGGTTAGAGGAAGAATTCGAAACCATTGCCACCCGTTCCGCAGACCCCTTCTACATCTCTGAGGATACGAAGGCAAAGCTGCGCGAGGCGTATAAGTACTGGAAGGGCAGAACCTCCAGTGAGCTGGCTACCAGCTACATGTCTAAAGAGGCTCTGCGGTCTATTGAACATAACATCTTCACGCCCGGCAACTATTTCTATAATGGCGTCGGTCACGTAAGCGTTCAGTACGACAAGGTGCTTCGCATGGGCTACAGCGGCATTCGTGCTGAGGCACAAGCGGCGCTGGATAAGCTGCACATCACCGACAGCGACTTCGTTACCCGTCGTCATTTTCTGGAGGCGGTTATCCTGTCCTGCGACGCGGCTATTTTGTACGCTCGCCGCTATGCAGCCTTGGCTGCGGCACAGGCTAATGAGTGTACGGATCCTACCCGTCGCCGTGAGCTGAACCAGATTGCTGAGAACTGCCGCCGCGTTCCCGAGTTTGGCGCCAATTCCTTCTGGGAGGCCTGCCAGTCCTTCTGGTTTGTGCAGATGCTGATTCAGACGGAATCCAGCGGTCACTCGGTTTCTCCCGGACGTTTCGACCAGTACATGTATCCGTATTACAAGGCGGATCTGGACGCGGGTCGATTGACTCCTGAGTTTGCACAGGAGCTCATTGACTGCGTGTGGGTTAAGCTCAACGATATGTGTAAGGTGCGTGATGCTGCCTCTGCTGCCGGCTTTGCCGGTTACAGCATGTTCCAGAACCTCATCGTAGGTGGTCAGAACGAGCGAGGCGAGGACGTCACCAACGACCTGTCCTTCATGTGTCTGCAGGCTTCGATGCATACCCAGCTGCCCGCTCCGTCGCTGTCTATCCGTATATGGAACGGCACGCCACACGACCTGCTGATTAAGGCGGGCGAACTGACCCGTACCGGTATCGGTTTGCCGGCATACTACAATGACGAGGTAATTATTCCTGCGTTGGTCAGCCGCGGCTTGACCTTGCAGGACGCGCGTAACTACTGCGTTATCGGTTGCGTGGAACCCCAGTGCCCCGGTAAGACCGAGGGCTGGCATGATGCGGCATTCTTCAATATGTGCCGCATTGTGGAGCTGGTGTTCCAGAACGGTATGGACGCAGGGGAGATGGTGGGTATTGCCACCGGCGATATCACCAAGATGACCTCGTTCCAGCAGGTGTTTGACGCCTACCAAAAGCAGACCGATTATCAGGTTGAGCTGATGGTTAATGCCGACAATGCCATTGACGTGGCTCACGCAGAGCGTTGCCCGCTGCCGTTCCTCTCTTCCATGATTGAGGATTGCATCGGTCGCGGTCTGGCGACCCAGTGCGGCGGTGCTAAGTACAACTTCACCGGTCCGCAGGGCTTCGGTGTGGCCAATATGGCGGACGGCCTGTACGCTATCCGCGAGCTGGTCTTTAATAAGAAGGAGTACACTCTGGCTGACTTCAAGGAGGCCATGGAGCACAACTTTGGTGTCGGCGCTGTGGCTCCTACCGACGTAGAGCACGTTACCACCGAGATTGTCAAGGGTCTTGTGGCCGGCGGGCAGACGGTAGGGGAGAAGGAGATCGCACAGATCGCCTCCATCGTGCAGAGCCAGACGCTGGAGCCCGCCAAGCGGGATAAGTATATGCGCCTTCGCGAGAGCATTCAGGCATTGCCCAAATTCGGTAACGATATTGAGGACATCGATGCACTGGCTCGTGAGGTGGCTTACACCTATACCCGTTCTGTGGAGAACTACGAGAATCCCCGTGGCGGTATTTATCAGGCTGGTCTGTATCCTGTATCCGCAAATGTACCCTTGGGTGCGCAGACGGGTGCAACCCCTGATGGTCGTCTGGCGTATACACCTGTGGCGGACGGTGTTTCTCCCGTTGCGGGCAGCGACACCAGTGGTCCTACTGCGGCTGCCAACTCGGTGGCTCGTTTGGATCACCACATCGCCTCTAACGGTACGCTGTACAATATGAAATTTCACCCCTCAGCTCTGGCGGGCCGCGGCGGTCTGGAGAATTTCGCTGCTTTGATTCGTACCTACTTCGAGAAGAAGGGCAGTCACATGCAGTTCAACGTGGTCAGCCGCGAGACGTTGTTAGATGCGCAGGCACACCCCGAGAATTACAAGGCTCTGGTGGTGCGTGTGGCTGGTTACAGCGCGCTGTTCACCACCCTGTCCCGCTCCCTGCAGGATGATATCATCAACCGCACCGAGCAAAAAGGGTGGAGGGACTAATCGTGGAACAGACTGTGCGTTTGACCCGTGGTCGCATTGCTGATATCCAACGGTTTTCCATTCACGATGGACCGGGTATCCGCACCATTGTGTTTCTGAAGGGCTGTCCCTTCCGTTGCCGCTGGTGCTGTAATCCCGAGATGCAGGAATTTGGCATTCAGACGATGATGGTGGAGGGGAAACCTAAAGTCGTTGGTCGTGACGTGACGGTGGACGAGGTGATGCAGACGGTGCTCAAGGACAGAGCGTATTATCGCCGCTCCGGTGGTGGTCTTACCCTGTCCGGCGGTGAGTGTCTGGCGCAGCCGGATTTTGCTTCGGCGCTGCTGCAGGCAGCCCACGAGGAGGGTCTAAACACTGCCATTGAGTCTACCGGCTTTGCGGATTTTGAAATGATCCGTCAAAAGATTCTGCCACATCTCGACCACTATCTCATGGATATTAAGCATATGGATCCTGCCAAGCATAAAGCATTTATCGGACAGTCCAACGAACGCGTTCTGGAGAATGCCCGCAAGATTGCGCCGATTGCAAAACGCTTGGTAATTCGCGTGCCCACCGTTCCCGGCTTTAACGATACGCCGGCGGAGATTCAGGCGATTGCTGAGTTTGCCGCCTCACTGCCCGGTGTGGAGGAGCTTCACTTGCTGCCTTACCACCGTCTGGGTCAGGATAAGTATGGCTGGCTGGGACGGGAATACACTCTGGCAGATGCACAGCCACCGGAGAATGAGCAGATGCAGGCTTTGCTGCAGGTAGCTCAGCGTTCCGGTCTGCGGTGCCAGATTGGCGGCTAAATTTACATAAGGAGTTGGCTATGGCTGCTTTGTACACAAAGACCGGCGATACCGGTCGCGCCAGCACCTTGACAAGACAAAATATTCCGAAAAACAGTCCCATTTTTGAGCTGTTAGGCACCTTGGACGAGTTAATCTCCTCTTTAGGGGTTGCTCGAAAGGAAACGGCAGACCTGGAGGACGTGCTGGTGCAGATCCAAACGGATTTGCTGGGCATCTCCGGTGAGCTGGCAGGGGGCAAGAAGTACGCTTCGCCTGAGCGGATCGCTCAGCTGGAGAGGGCAATCGATTCCGCCTGCGAGGGCGCTGCCTCCTTTGAGGGGTTTGTCCTACCGGGACAGACCGCCGGCGGTGCCGCTCTGGACGTGGCCCGCACGGTGGCGCGACGCGCCGAACGGTGCGCGGTGGCGGCTTCCCAGACGGGTGGCATCACCCGCGATATGCTGGCATGGCTCAATCGACTGTCTGACCTGCTGTATGCGCTGGCTCGTTTGTGCGACCGCTCCGGCGGTAGTGTAGCGGCTCCCGCACGCACCGCTATGGGCAGCGACGGTTTCTGCCGCAAGGCGGTAGCCCTTTGCGAGGCGGTACAGCAGCATGCGGCGGCACACGGCGTCCGTGTGGTCACCGCGGTATGCGATGCCGGTGGCAACCCGGTGGCGATGCTGCGAGCAGACGATGCTTTCATCGCCAGTGTGGATATCGCCATGAACAAGGCGTTCACCTCGGTTTCTCTCAAGATGACCACTGAGGAGCTGGGCAAGCTTGCTCAGCCGGGCGAGTCTCTCTACGGCATTCAGTTTACAAACAACGGTCGCATCGTGATATTCGGTGGCGGTGTTCCGCTGACCGAGGACGGTGTAATCGTGGGCGGTTTCGGTGTCAGCGGTGGATCCGCGGCCGAGGATACCGCGTTTGGCAATTTTGCAAAAGAATTTTATGAAAAGGAGTTGAGATAAATGGCTGTAGAAATTACCGAATCCCAAATCGGCAAAATCGTTGAGCAAGTGCTGAAGAACATGTCTGTGTCTGCCGCACCAGCTTCCGATAAAGCGGATTGGGATAGCACCCATTATAAGCAGCGTACCTTTGCGGGTATCTTCACGGATATGAACACCGCAATCGAAGCGACTTATGAAGGGTATAAAGCCCTGCGGAATATGACTGTGGAACAGCGTGAGAAAATCATCACCGAAATCCGCCGTCTGACCCGCGAAGAGGCGCCGATTATGGCGCAGCTGGGCGTTGCCGAAACCGGCATGGGTCGAGTCGACCACAAAACAGCCAAGCATATCTTGGTAGCGGATAAAACCCCCGGCACCGAGGATATTGTGCCTACCGCACGTACCGGTGACAATGGTTTGACCCTCATCGAGATGGCGCCTTTCGGTCTGGTGGGCAGCATTACCCCCAGTACCAACCCCAGCGAAACCGTAATTTGCAACAGCATCGGTATGATTGCTGCCGGTAACGGTGTGGTATTTAATCCTCACCCCAATGCTATTGCTACCTCGAACTATGCGGTTGACCTGGTCAACCGTGCCTCCGCCGCTGCCGGCGGACCTAAGGTGCTGGTTTGCTCCATGGCGAAGCCTACGATGGAGACCTCTGCTACGATGTCCTCCCACCCGCTGATTCGCCTGCTGGTATGCACCGGCGGTCCCGGCGTGGTGCGTGCGGTGCTTGCCTCCGGTAAGAAGGCAATCGGCGCCGGTGCGGGTAACCCGCCCGTCATCGTGGACGACACCGCTGACATTCCCAAGGCGGCTAAGGATATCATCGACGGTTGTTCTTTCGATAATAACCTGCCTTGCATTGCGGAAAAAGAGGTGTTCGCGTTTGATAAGATCGCAGACGACCTGATTCACTATATGCGTCAGAATGGCGCCTACCTGCTCAGCCGTGAGCAGATGGAGGCCCTGGAGAAGATTGTATTGGTGGAGCAGACCGGTAAGGACGGCAAGACCCGCAAGGTTATTAACCGTAAGTGTGTCGGTCGTGACGCCGCCGTTCTGATGAGCAAGATCGGTGTTACCGTGGATAGTAGCGTGCGTTGCCTCATCTGCGAGACTGATTTTAACCACCTCTTCGTGCAGGAGGAGCTGATGATGCCTATCCTGCCCATCGTACGTGTGCATGACATTGACGAGGCCATTGATTTGGCGGTCAAGGCAGAGCATGGCAATCGCCATACCGCCCACATGCACTCCAAGAACGTCGACCACCTGACTCGTTTTGCTCGGGCGGTGGAGACCACTATTTTCGTCAAGAACGCTCCGTCCTACGCCGGTATCGGCTTCGGGGGAGAGGGACATACCACCTTTACGATTGCCGGTCCCACCGGTGAGGGTATTACCTCCGCTCGCAGCTTTACTCGGCAGCGTCGCTGCGTGATGGCAGATAGTTTCCATATTATTTAAGGGAGGAATGTGAAATGGAACTGAATGCAAGCCAAGTTGAAAGCATTGTCCGTGACGTGCTGGCCCAGATGACCGGCAACGGTGCGGCTCCTGTGGCTGCAGCCGGGATTCCTGCCACTGCCAAGGTTGCGATGCTCACCGGACCCAAGTCGATTGAGGTCAAGGAGTATCCGATGCCTGAGGTGGGGGACAACGATATCCTGGTTAAGGTCGAGGGCTGCGGCGTTTGCGGCACCGACGTGCACGAGTGGAAGGGCGATCCCTTCGGTCTGGCTCCCGTAGTCCTCGGTCACGAGGGCACCGGTGAGATCCTGGCTCTCGGTAAGAACGTTAAGGTGGATACCGCCGGTAAGCCTCTGAAGGTTGGTGACAAGATCGTTACCTCCGTTATCAGCTGCGGCGAGTGCAAAATCTGCCGTATGCATCCGGCTAAGACCAACCTGTGCGATAAGCAGGGTATTTTCGGTCTGATTCCGGATAGCGCAGATAAGCACCTGAACGGTTGGTTCGCCACTCATCTGCTCATTAGCGCGAAGGGCGCTACCTACTTCGAGGTCAACGACCTGGACGTGCAGGAGCGTATGCTGCTGGAGCTGGCCTGTGTGTGCGTGCACTCTTATAACCGTGCAAACTCCACCGGCCTGATGAACTTTAATACCAAGGTTCTGGTACAGGGTTGCGGTCCCGTGGGTCTGATGCAGATCGCGGTGCTGCGTGCCGCCGGTATCAACCACATCATTGCGGTGGACGGCAACGAGAAGCGCCTGAATATGGCCAAGAAGCTGGGTGCCAAGACCACCGTCAACTTCCGTGAGGCTACTACGCTGGAGGATCGTATCGCTCGCGTAAAGGGTGTTACCGAGGGCTTGGGCGCTGACTTTGTGTTCCAGTGCACCGGCGCTCCTCCCGCAGCGGCAGATGCGTACAGCTACGTGCGTCGTGGCGGCGGCTTCTGCGAGATGGGTTTCTTCGTCAACAATGGCGAGTTCTCCATCAATCCTCACTTCGCCATGTGTAACAAGGAGATCAACCTGGTTGGTTCTTGGGACTACAGTGCTGAGGATTATCCCACCACCATGGCATTCCTGCTGCAGGCTCGTGAGATGAACATTCCGATTAAGGAGCTCATCACCCACAGCTTCCCTCTGGATCAGCTGAACAAGGCTATGGAAGTCAACATCGCCCAAGAGGGCATTAAGGTCTGCTATCTGGCAGATTGATCAAAGTGAGGGTTAACGCATGGCAAATGCATTAGGACTTTTAGAGGTTTTTGGTTTTACCACCTCGGTGGTGCTCGGCGATTTGATTGCCAAATCGGCGGACGTTACCATTGTAGCGCTGGATAAAAACAAGCCCGCTAACGGCGATGCCGCCGAGGTTCCCCTGCTGATGACCATCAAATTTGAGGGTGATGCAGCGGCTGTGGAGCACGGTCTGGAAGTCGGCGTAGCCGAGGCAAAACGCCGTAATCTCTATGTCACCTCCGATTTCATCTCCCGTCAGGCAGAGGATACGGTCAAGATGGCCAAAATCGCTGCCACAGGTAAAGATAAATTACGAGGCTGACCCTCAACAAATCCCGTTAAAACAGGCAGGCGCCTGTGAAAATAGTCTACAAAATCAATTTAACAGATAGGAGATAGTTATTATGTTGGAAGCATTAGGTATGGTAGAAACTCGTGGTCTGGTAGCCGCTATTGAGGCTGCCGATGCAATGGTCAAGGCTGCAAACGTCACCCTGATCGGCTCTGAGAAGATCGGTTCCGGTTTGGTAAGCATCATGGTTCGTGGCGATGTCGGTGCCGTTAAGGCTGCTGTCGAGGCCGGTGGCGCTGCTGCTTCCCGTCTGGGCGAAGTTATCGCTACCCACGTGATTCCCCGTCCTCACGGCGATGTGGAGAAGCTGCTGCCCGTTCTGAAATAAGCAATTTCTTCGGAAAGGCTCGGTATAGCTATGGAACAAAAAGCAATCGCCCTCTTAGAGGTGCAAGCCATGGTAGCAGCGATTGCCGGGCTGGATGCCATGCTCAAGGCCGCTGATGTTCGCCTGATCCATACGGAAAAGAGGTTGGGCGGACGTCTGGTCACCGTCGTAGTAGACGGCACGGTATCAGATGTCACCGCTGCCGCCGAGGCTGGTCGCGCTGCCGCCGCTCAGGTTGGCAAGGTCAAGCTGTGCGAGGTTATCGCGAATCCCCACCCCGAAATCACCAAGTTTTTATACGTTGGTTGACGGGAAGAAAGGATGAAAAGAAATGGCTGAGGCTAAGAAAACCGCTTCTTCCGCTGCTAAGACGGCGGCTAAGAAGCCTGCTGCGCAGAAGTCCTCGACGGCTGCTGCAGCCAAGAAACCCGCTGCCCAGAAGCCTGCTACGGCTCCTGCAGCAGCCCCGAAAAAGGAAATCGCAGAAAAACCTGCAATGATGAAAAAGGAGAGTATTAACATGGAAGCATTAGGTATGGTAGAAACCCGTGGTCTGGTAGCCGCTATTGAGGCTGCCGATGCAATGGTCAAGGCTGCTAACGTCACCCTGATCGGCTCCGAGAAGATCGGTTCCGGTTTGGTGAGCATCATGGTTCGCGGCGATGTCGGTGCCGTTAAGGCTGCTGTCGAGGCCGGTGGCGCTGCCGCCTCCCGTCTGGGCGAAGTTATCGCTACCCACGTCATTCCCCGCCCCCACAGCGATGTGGACAAACTGCTGCCCGTCCTGAAATAAGGATAAGCATATCTACACTGTAATTTATTAAAGGAGGTCACACAGATGGAAGCATTAGGTATGGTTGAGACCCGTGGTCTGGTAGCCGCTATTGAGGCTGCTGATGCAATGGTCAAGGCTGCGAATGTCACCCTGATCGGCTCCGAGAAGATCGGTTCCGGCTTGGTGAGCATCATGGTTCGCGGCGATGTCGGTGCCGTTAAGGCTGCTGTCGAGGCCGGTGGCGCTGCTGCCTCTCGCCTGGGCGAAGTCATCGCTACCCATGTCATTCCCCGCCCCCACAGCGATGTGGAGAAGCTGCTGCCTGTTCTGAAATAAGACAGCATCTGCTTGACAAGCCCTTTTCCATCCTGCCCGCCAAATGGCGGGCAGGATGGGGATGCTTGTAGTTCGTCCGTACATTCAGGTTCATAAATGTGTAAATTACGACGGTTGTTTCCGTCTGAACATAGTATTTTTGAGGAAGAGGTGCTGTTATTATGGCAATTGATGTTTCTGCTATTACCGCGGCGGTGCGTACCGTATTGGAGACGCAGGGTATCGCTGTTGTTTCGGATACTTCCGATATGGTTCCCGTTGGTGTTTCCAACCGCCATATCCATCTGAGCAAGGAGCACGTAGAGGCCCTGTTTGGCAAGGGATATGAGCTGCAGCCGATGAAGGAGCTGTCTCAGCCCGGTCAGTTCGCCTGTAAGGAGCAGCTGACTATTATCGGTCCTTCCATGCGTCCCATTGAGAAGGTGCGCGTGTTGGGTCCTGTGCGTAAAGCGACGCAGGTGGAGATTTCCCGCACCGACTCCTACACGCTGAAGGTGAAGGCTCCTGTGCGTGAGTCCGGCAAGATTGAGGGCACCCCCGGTCTGACCATTGTTGGCCCCAAGGGTGTGGTTACCATCGACCAGGGCTGCATTATCGCCAACCGTCATATTCATATGAGCCCTGCCGATGGCGAGGCGTTCAAGGTGAAGGACGGCGAGTATGTGAACGTTTTGGTGGACGACGGCGAGCGCCGCACCAAATGGTTTGACGTACAGGTACGCGTTAGTCCCGATTTCCGCTTGGAGATGCACGTGGATACCGACGATGCCAATGCAGTGGGGCTTCCCTGCGGCGGCAAAGTGCGTGTGGTTAAAGACTAATTTTGAGGTGTAAGAGTATGTTGATGGGTAAGATTGTGGGTCACATCGTGTCCACCAGAAAAAATGAGAAGCTGGTTGGCTCCAAGATTATGGAGGTCCAGCTGATGGAGAATGAGCAGCTCAAGGATCGATTCATTATCGCACTGGACAGTGTCGGTGCCGGTATCGGCGAGCGCGTGCTGATTACCACCGGCTGCAGTGCCCGTTTGGCTATGCCTGACCAGACGGCGCCCACCGATGCGGTTATTGTAGGTATTGTTGACTGATATTAGGAGTTTTTTCTATGACCATCGAACAACTGAAAAAGTTAATTGTTGACGGTGGCTGTGTCGGTGCCGGTGGCGCCGGTTTCCCATCGGCTGTTAAACTGGCTGAGGGTGCTGACAGCTTGGTTATCAATGCGGCAGAGTGCGAGCCTTTGCTCTATTCTGACTATGCGCTGATGAAACAGCATCTGGCGGACGTTGCCGCCGGTGCAGAGTACGTTATTGAAGCAACCGGTATTCAAAAAGGCTATCTGGGGCTGAAAGAGCACACCGCACATCGTCTGGGATTACATGACGGCGAGTCGATTTCCGCCCATGTGGTGGTGAAATGCCTGCCGAACGTTTATCCTATGGGAGATGAGATTATCCTCATCTACCAGACGCTGGGTCGTGTTGTGCCGCCCGGACAGCTGCCGATCACGGTGGGTGTTATCGTGTATAACTCGGAAACGCTGTACAACATCTGCTTAGCGGTCCGTGACGGTAAGCCTGTGACACAGAAATGGGTTACCGTGGGTGGACAGGTGCGAAAGCCCTTTGTTACGTTGGTGCCGGTTGGCACACCTGTGCGGGAGCTGATGCAGAAATACGGCATCACCGTGCCGGAGGACAGCGTAATGATTGATGGTGGTCCGGCTATGGGACCCATCATCAATCCCGATACGGCGGTCATCACCAAGACCACAAAGGCACTGCTGGTGCTACCTAAGACTGCTCCCGCCATCGCCAGCAAGCTGGAGACCAATCGCACGGTGAACACCCATGCCACAGCGAACTGCTGTCAGTGTCGTCTGTGCACGGATATGTGCCCTCGGGCACTGATTGGCTATCCGCTGACCCCCCACAAGATTGTGCGCAACTCCATACAGATGATGGAGCAGTATCCGGAGAACTTCACCGAAGCCTCTGTTTGCAGCGGCTGTGGCATTTGCGAGCTGACTGCCTGCTGTCAGGGTATCAGCCCGCGCGGCGTGTATCAGCAGGTCAAGGGGATTCTGGCGAAGAATAAGCTCCGCTATCAGCACAAGGGGGAGATACGAGTGGATCCCGATCGGGAGTACCGCATGCTCCCCAGCGAGCGATTTAAGCAACGCATTGGTGTGGCTAAGTACGACGTCGGTGTGCCGGAAATTCTGGCAGATGCCTATATTCCGTCCCGTATTGAATTGCCCCTGCGCCAGCATATCGGCGCTCCCGCAAAGCCTGTGGTACAGGTGGGGGATACCGTGGCTATCGGACAGCTGGTTGCGCAGGCAGACGGCATGATCTCGGCGAATATTCACTCCTCTGTGAATGGACGTGTGCTGGAGGTTTCCGACTCCCGCATCGTTATCGTCGTGTGATATATGAGGTGAACAAGAATGATTTACGCAGTTGGTGTAATTGAGATAAAAAGCATTCCCGTCGGCGTCGAGGCCTGCGACGATGCACTGAAATCCTCCGGCATTCGCCTGATTTCTGCCCATCCCTCCTGCCCGGGCAAGTATGAGATTCTTATGACCGGCAGTATCTCCGAGGTGCAGACCGCTCTTGACCATGTGCGGGAGAAGTTTGGACACCACGTGATCGATTGCACCCTGATGGGACGCATCGACCAGTCGGTGATCATGGCGCTGATGGGCGCTCAGCCTGAGGTGGAGCGTGCCGCTTTGGGTGTGGTGGAGACCTATTCCGCCTCCAGCATCATTTTGGCGGCAGATGCGGCTGTTAAAGCGGCTAAGGTGGATATCGTAGACCTGCGGCTGTCCCGCGGTATGGGTGGTAAGGGCGTGCTGATGCTCACCGGTGAGGTGGGAGACGTTACCGCCGCCGTCGAGGCTGCCAGCGATTACGCTATTCGTCAGGGGCTGTTCAGCAGCAAGGCGATTATGGCCGCTCCCCACGAGGAACTCTGGGAGCATCTGTAATGAACGAATAACAGACGGCGATTACCGCCGTCTGTTTTCTTTGCGAGGGATACTATGACGCGTTTATATTTCGTTCGCCACGGAGAGAGTGAGTCCAATACTGAGAACCGTTTTACGGGTCAACTAAATATTCCGTTGAGTAAAAAGGGGAGAGAACAGGCTGAGCGGACGGCGGACTACCTGCAGGACGTGCCGCTGACGGCTGTATACGCCAGCGACCTGTCTCGTGCATTTGAAACAGGTCAGGCGATAGCCAAGCGGCACGGTCTGACAGCGGTTCCTACACCCCACCTGCGGGAGATTGACGGTGGTTTGTGGCACGGTCAGCGGTATGCCGACCTACTCCGACTGTTTCCGGATAGTTATAGCATTTGGAAGCACCGCCTTGGTCTTGCGGTTGCACCGGAAGGGGAGTCGGTGGCTCATCTACGGGAGCGGGTGAGAGCCTACGTGGAGGCGGTGGTTCGAGCACATCCTGACGAACACGTCTGCATCGCCACCCACGCTACACCCATTCGCGCGATGGAAAGCCTTTGGACAGATACGCCATTGGAGAATATGCACACCATTCCTTGGGTAGGTAACGCCTCGGTGACGGTGGTGGACTATGACGAGCACCTGAAAGCCCATATTGTGGAGCGTGACCACTATCAGCATTTGGCAGATTTGCATACAGAATTGCCAAAAACAGTGTAAAGGTAAAAGCCTGTACAGAGAAAACTGTACAGGCTTTTCGTTTTCTGTTTTGAAAAATAAAAAAGGGGGTGTAATTTTGCGTATTTTCCATTGCATTAAGAGGAGAAATATAGTATAATAAAGTGATGTTTTATATCCAGGAAGGAATGGCTGTTTATGACCAGAACAATTTCGGCAGAGGAGCTGCAAAAACAGCGTCCGTTTACCGAAAAGGTGCGACAGCACTATATTGCGTTTAAGCCGGACTCGCCGCCCCTTGCCTGCGTGCGTACCTTCGGGTGTCAGCAGAATGTGGCGGATTCCGAGCGCATCAAGGGTATGCTGGCGGTGATGGGCTTTGGGTTTACCGAGGAGCCATCCGAGGCGGACTTTATCCTGTTCAACACCTGCGCGGTGCGGGAGCATGCTTGCGACCGCGTGTTCGGTAACGTGGGGGCACTCAAGACCATTAAGCGCCGTCGTCCCCACGTGCTGATTGCCGTGTGTGGCTGTATGGTACAGCAACCTCACGTGGCGGAGAAATTGAAGAAAAGCTACCCCTTTGTGGGGCTTGTGTTTGGTACCCATGTAATTCATCAATTCCCCGAATTGCTTTATAACGCCTTACAGCAGCGGCGACAACTGTCGGTTACTCCGCAAGAGGACGGCGTCATTGCCGAGGGTATCCCTGTGGTGCGGGACGGTAGCTTCAAGGCGTGGCTTCCCATAATGTATGGGTGTAACAACTTCTGCACATACTGCATTGTGCCCTACGTTCGCGGACGGGAGCGCAGCCGCGATCCGGAGATTATTCTCAGTGAGGCGCGTCAGTTGGTGGCGGACGGCTATAAGGAAATCACCCTGTTGGGGCAGAACGTAAACTCCTACGGAAAAGGGGAGAGCCACGGCGTGAATTTTGCGGAGCTTTTGCGACGCATCAATGCTATTCCCGGTGATTTCACCATTCGTTTTATGACCTCTCACCCCAAAGATGCCACCCACGAACTGTTCGATACCATTGCCGCCTGCGAAAAGGTGTCTCGCCATTTTCATCTGCCATTTCAATCGGGCAACAACCGTGTGCTGAAGGCAATGAACCGTGGATACACCCGCGAGCAGTATCTGTCTTTAGTTGCCTATGCGCGTCAGGTGATACCGGATATTTCGTTTACCAGTGACGTTATCGTCGGTTTCCCGGGTGAGACACGGGAGGAGTTTGAGGATACCCTGTCTTTGGTGCAGGAGGTTGGGTTTACGTCGCTGTTTACCTTTATCTTCTCGCCGCGTGTGGGTACTCCCGCGGCGGCTATGGAGGATCCGATACCCGCGGATACCAAATCGGTTTGGTTCCGCGAGCTGTCCGCTCTGCAAGAGGAGCTTTCGGCACAAAGATTAGCCGTGCTGGTTGGTACAGAACAGCGCGCGCTGCTGGAGACTGCCGCAGAGGGCTATTTGGAAGCCCGTCTGCCGGATAACAGCATTGTCCGTGTAGAGGCAGACCCGCAGTATATCGGCTGTTACGCTACCGTGCGCATTGACGATGCTCGCAGCTGGGTGATGCACGGCACGGTGCTGAATATTGAGAATTAATGCAAAAGGAGATATAGAAATGGATATTTTGTTGGAGAAAGCTATTGAACTGGCTAACCTGCTCAAGGAGGACGACCGCTGCAAGGCGATTCTGGCGGCGCAACAGGCGGCGGACGCTGACGAAACGCTGCAGGCGCTCATCGGCGATTTCAACATGAAGCGCATCGCCATCAACACCGAGGAAACCAAGGAAAACGGTGAGCAGGACGCGGACAAGCTGCGTGAGCTTAATACGGAACTGCGTTCCATCTATGCTTCTATCATGGCGAACGAGCATATGATGGCGTACAATCAAGCAAAAGAGGCACTGGACGGCATTGTGAACAAGATGCATATTGCGCTCAATTTGGCAGCGGCCGGTCAGGACCCTGCCATTGCGGCGCAAGAGGGTGGCTGCTCCGGCGACTGCGGCAGCTGCGGTGGTTGCCACTAAGATTTTCTGAGAAATTAAAGCAAAGGATGGCATAAATTATGGCGGAAATGACGCCGATGATGCAACAGTATCTTCAAATTAAAGAACAGAATAAAGATGCCATTTTGTTTTTCCGTTTGGGAGATTTCTACGAGATGTTCTTTGATGATGCCAAGGTGGCGTCCAAAGAACTGGAACTCACCCTGACGGGACGGGACTGTGGGCAACCGGAGCGTGCCCCAATGTGTGGTGTGCCCTTTCACAGCTATGAGAGCTACGTAGCTAAGCTGGTGGAGCGGGGATATAAGGTGGCTATCTGCGAGCAGACGGAGGATCCCGCTCAGGCAAAAGGTCTGGTAAAGCGAGATATCATTCGTGTGCTTACCCCCGGTACGGTTATTGAAGGCAGCATGCTGGACGAAAGCCGCAACAACTATTTGGCGGTGATTTATGCGGCTCCTGACGGAAACAGCGTAGGACTTTGCTTCTGCGACTGCTCCACCGGTCAATTGCACGTTACCCAGTTATCGGGTGAGGACCTCCCGCTGCGTGTTCTCAACGAGTTGGGACGTTTTTCTCCCAGCGAGGTGCTGGTCAACGAGCCGGCCTCTGCTTTCGGGTCCGTCCGCGAGTTTGCGGACCGCCGCTTGGGTGGGCGAATGGAGTGCCGTCCTGCGGAGGAGTTTGATTATACCGCTGCCGCCGACAGTCTTCTGCGGCAGTTTAAAGCTGTGTCCTTGACGGCACTGCATATGGAGGACAAGCCCTCTGCTGTTTGTGCCTTTGGTTGTGCCTTTGCTTATCTGCGTGCTACCCAGATTACCGGTCTGGAGCGCCTGAATAAGTTGGACGTCTATTCCGACGCGCAGTATATGAAGCTGGACCTGACTGCGCGCCGCAATTTGGAATTGCTGGAAACCATGCGCTCTCAGGAAAAACGCGGTTCCTTGTTGGGGGTGCTTGACCATACCCGTACCGCTATGGGTAAGCGACTCTTGCGCAGCTGGATTGAGCAGCCGCTGGTGCAGTTGGCCCCGATCACCCGTCGCCTGTCTGCGGTAGACGAGCTGGTGCGTAATACGTTGCTGCGCGATGATATACGCGAACAGCTTACGCGCATATATGACTTAGAGCGTATTATGACCCGTGTGGTATACGGCAGCGCCAACGCGCGTGAACTGCGCTCCTTACAGCAGACGCTGTCCTGCTTGCCTACGTTGCGCAGCCTTCTGCAGAGCGTTGAGGCGGCAGACCTTTGTGAGATTCGAGATGCCATTGACCCGTTGGAGGATATCTGCGCACAGATTGAGGTGGCTATTGAAGAAAATCCGCCTTTCTCGGTACGCGAGGGCGGTATGATTCGCGCGGGCTACAGCGCCGAGCTGGACGAATTGCAAAGCATTATGTCGGACGGCAAAGGCATCTTGGTCCGCATCGAAACCGAGGAAAAGCAGAAAACGGGTATCAAGACGCTGAAGGTGGGATATAATCGCGTATTTGGCTATTATATCGAGGTGTCCCGTCTATACAGCGAACAAGTACCCGAGCACTATATCCGCAAGCAGACCCTTGCCAATGCAGAGCGCTACATAACCCAAGAGCTCAAGGAGCTGGAGGCAAAGGTGCTGGGGGCCCGCGACCGTTCTGTGGCGCTGGAGTATCAGCTGTTCACCGCCCTACGCGAGGTGGTGGCACAGCAGCTCGTGCGTGTACAGACCACTGCCGAAGCGGTAGCGCGTCTTGACGTGCTTACTTCCTTTGCCACGGTGGCAGTGCGGCAAAACTATTGCCGCCCTGAGGTGGACCTCAGCGGCAATATCCATATTGTTGGCGGCAGACACCCTGTGGTAGAGGCACTTTCGGTTACGCCCTTTGTGCCAAACGATACCACCTTAGATAACGGTGCGAACCGCGTTGCGCTGATTACAGGCCCCAATATGGCGGGTAAATCCACCTATATGCGGCAAACGGCGCTTATTACTCTAATGGCGCAAATCGGTAGCTTTGTGCCTGCACAAAGCGCCACCATTGGCATTGTGGACAGCATTTTCACTCGCGTCGGCGCCTCCGACGATTTGGCCGCAGGTCAGTCCACCTTTATGGTGGAGATGAGCGAGGTGGCGTCCATTCTGCGGAATGCTACGGCAAACAGCTTGATCGTTTTCGACGAGATTGGTCGCGGTACCTCCACCTTTGACGGTATGAGCATTGCTCGTGCGGTGCTGGAGTACGTAGCTAATCCCAAGAAGCTGGGAGCTAAGACCCTGTTTGCGACTCACTATCACGAATTGACGGGGATAGAAGAGGAAAACAGGTGCATCAAGAACTATAACATCGCCGTGAAAAAGCGTGGTGACGATATCACTTTCCTGCGGCGTATTGTGCGCGGTCCGGCGGACGACAGCTATGGCATTGAGGTTGCCAAGCTGGCGGGCATTAACGACGAGGTGGTACAGCGTGCCAAGGAGATTCTGCATGGTATTGAGGCGGGGGAAGGTGCACCGGTGCGTCGCTCTGCGCCGCCCGTGCAAGAGGATAGCTTTGACCAGCTTTCTATGCTCGGCGGTGGGGATAATCCCATTGTTAATAAATTGAAGGAGCTGGACGTCAACGTGCTGACCCCCATTGAGGCGATGCAGGTACTGTACGATTTGGTTAAGGAAGCAGCCGGATACTAATTGTGAAAGGGGAGAGTGCTGTGGCAAAAATACAGGTTCTGGATAAACACGTAGCGGAGCTGATTGCCGCCGGTGAGGTGGTAGAGCGTCCCGCATCCGTGGTAAAGGAATTGATGGAAAACACCATCGATGCCGGTGCGAAGCACGTGACGGTGGAAATACGGGACGGCGGCACCTCCTACATTCGCATTACGGACGACGGCTGCGGTATTCACCGCGAGGACGTGGCTACGGCTTTCCTGCGCCACGCTACCAGCAAGGTGCGTACGGAAGAGGATTTGGGTTGCATCGGCACCTTAGGCTTCCGTGGCGAGGCTTTGGCTTCGGTGGCCGCTGTCGCCAAGGTGGAGGTTACCACCTGCGCCGATGGCGAAATCGTGGGAACCCGCTACGTCATTCACGGCGGTGAAGAGATATTGGTCGAAGATGCAGGTTGCGCCCGCGGTTCGACCTTTGTCGTAGAGGATTTGTTTTATAATATCCCTGCCCGCATGAAATTCCTCAAAAAGGACGTCAGCGAAGGAAATGCGGTAGCGGGTGTGGTGGAGCGACTTGCTCTGTCTCATCCTGAGATTGGCGTGAAATTCATTCGCAACGGGCGAACCGAATTGCAAACACCGGGTAACGGAGATTTGCTTTCCTGTATCCACGCGGTGCTGGGCAAGCAGTTTGCATCCACGCTGATTCCTGTGGAATATACCATGGGCGGCGTGTCTGTGAGCGGCTATATCTGCAAGCCGGAAGGCTGCCGCCCCAACCGAACGATGCAGCACTACTTTGTGAACGACCGTTACGTTAAGACGCAGACGGCTATGGTGGCGGTGGAGCGGGCATATAAGGGTATGATAATGGTGGGGCGCTTTCCTGCCTGCGTATTACATATCCACCTGCCTACAGAAACGGTAGATGCTAACGTGCATCCCGCAAAAATCGAGGTGCGTTTCATCAACGAGAAACCCGTCTTTGATGCGGTATATTACGGGGTTCGTTCGGCACTGGAGACAAAGGGCAGTATCCGCCAAATGTCTATACAGACGGATTCCGCTCCCTTTATAAAGGAGTCCGTGTCCTTAACACCGCCGATTGTGGAAAAGCCTTCCGTTACCGTGGCGGCGAAACCGATACGAAAAGACCTGCCATCTTTCCCTAAAGCACCGGCATTTCTGGATTTAATCGTAGATGATGAACGCCCAAATGCGAACGCTCTTGCGGACGGAACCAACGAATTTTTAGATTCTATATCGAAAAATAAGGAAGTAACGGAAGAATCGGCGCCTGTAGAGCCGAAAGCGGGTACCGAACCGATTCTGAATAATACCACTGTCGTCCTTGCGGCGGAAGAACCGCAACGGATTCTGCCGGAGGAGGAAAAGCCTGCCGTTTTGTTGGTGGGTGAGGTGTTTAAGACCTATATATTGGCGCAGATGGGAGACAGCTTGTTTATCATTGATAAGCATGCTGCTCATGAACGCATTTTGTATAACAAACTGAAGGCCCAATCTCGCGTGGACGAGCAAATGTTGCTTACTCCTGTATCTGTTACGGTTAGCCGTGAGGAGCATACTGCTTTGCTGGACGCTCTGCCTGAATTGGAAAAGGCAGGCATTTCCGTTGAGGATTTCGGCGGAAGCAGCGTTTTAGTCCGTTCCTTCCCGTTGCTGCTGGCGGGGACGGATATCGAAAACACCATACGGGAGATTGCGTCCGGCCTTACGGACGGCAGCCGCGAGGTGCAATCCGCTAAGCTGGATTGGATATATCATTCCTCTGCCTGCCGTGCCGCTATTAAGGCGGGGGACAGCAGCCGACCTGTAGAATTGCTGGATTTGGCAAAACAGGTGTTGCTGGACGATGCGATTCGTTTCTGCCCGCACGGTCGCCCTGTATGTGTGGAAATGACCAAGAAAGAGCTGGAAAAGCAGTTCGGTCGTATACTTTGATTTTCTAAGAGGTGATTCATTTGTCGGAGGTATTTCGCCCCTATCTCATCATAGCCGGCCCGACCGCCTCCGGCAAGACCGCCCTGTCCGTACAGGTGGCAAAGGCGTTGGGCGGAGACGTGGTGTGTGCCGACTCCATGCAAATTTACGATGGGGTTTCCATTGGTACTGCCCGTCCTACGCCGGCAGAGATGCAGGGCGTTGCCCATCACCTGTTCGGTCACGTTCCTCTGTGCGAAAAGTACAGTGTAGTGCGCTATTTGGAAGAGGCAGAGGCGGTGGTTGCCACACTGTTTCAAAAGGGGACACCCCCCATTCTTTGCGGTGGCACAGGCCTCTATATCCAGTCCTTTATAGAGAATCGACAGTTATTCTTGCAAGAGCCGGATCCCGTATTACGGCAGCAATTGGACGCGTTGGACGAAGCGGCGCTGTTTGCCCGCCTACAAGAGGTGGACCCGCTTGCGGCTTCTCGTCTTCACCCCCATGACCGCCATCGGGTGATTCGCGCTTTGGAGGTATATTACACCACCGGTTACACCATTGAGCAACAAAACGAGCAGTCCTTGTCCAAACCGTCTCCCTATACGCCGTGTCTGTTCGTGCTGGATTTTCACAGCCGCGAGCGGTTATACGACCGCATCAATCGCCGTGTGGATATCATGCTGGAACAGGGTCTGCTGGAGGAAGCGCACCGTATTTTACAAACCGACCCCGATGCCACGGTGACGCAAGCTATCGGATATAAAGAATTTGCCGCGTATTTCTCGGGAAATATTACACTTGAGGAAGCGGCGGAAAAACTGAAACAGCAAACACGCCGCTATGCCAAACGACAGTTATCTTGGTTTCGTCGTATGAGTTCAGCCCACACGCTGTGGGTGGACGATTATGCCTCAACAGAGGCTTTGGCAGAGCAGGTTCTTACCATATACAGAGAATTTACCGAAAGGGGACAGAAGAATGGCGAAATCCGCTAAGAAAAAATCTACTGCAGGTCAGAAACTTCTGTCCTTTGCCCTCATAGCCACATTGCTTTTCTACGTGGGATACCAGGTGTATCGCAGCGTCTTTTCGGAAGTGACCACTGAAATGGCGGTTATGCACAGCGTATACGAGTCCATTGAAACGGAAGGCTTGGTTTTTCGCAGCGAAACGCTTATTCCCGCCTCCTCTTCCGGTCATGCATATTACACAATAGACAATGGAACCCGCGTATCTAAGAACAGCGTGATTGCTTCCGTGTATAAGGACGCAGAGAGCGGGCGTATTGAGGAACAGATTAAACAAATACAACAGCAAATAGATGGACTTAAAGAAATCCAGGCAGAGGGAACCTCCGGTCACGTCACGCTGGATATCGTCAATGAGCAATTGAACGATACGGTGTATGATTTGATTCACGCCACCGAAGACGGCATTTTTGAAAATCTCGGACAGCATCGCTTTTCCTTACTGTCGCTGTTGAGCAAAAAACAGCTTATTACCAATAAATCGGTGGATTTTTCCGCTAAAATCGCGCGATTGGAGACCGAAAAAGCCAATTTACAGAAAGGCTTGCAGAGTGCTTTGTCCAAAATCACCGCTCCCGTTGCCGGTTATTTTGCCGACCGTGTGGACGGCTTTGAAACCACGCTGACCACAGACGTGCTGGCGGAGTTAACACCGTCGCAGCTGCAGAAATTTTTCGACTCCAAACCCGCTGTTCCGTCGGCCGGCGGAAAAATTGTGGGTGGCTACGAATGGTATATGGCGTGCATTGTACCGGAGAGTTACTATAACGTCTTAGGCGTGGGGAAATCCCTTACGCTTCGCATGTCTTTCGTGTTAGATGAATCCATTCCCGTGACGGTGTACGCGTGTAATAAGGACGGAAAAGGCAATTTAGCCGTGGTATTTCGTTGCGATTATATGTCCGAGGAGCTATCCACTATCCGCCATGAGATGGTAGAGATACAGATGGTGGAACATACGGGACTTAAGGTGCCGAAGCGCGCGATCAGTGTTGACGAAAACCAGCAGGCTGGTGTGTTTGTCCGCTCGGGCAATATCGTTACCTTCCGCAAGATTGAGCAAGAATATAGTGAGCCTGCAGATTACGTGATTTGCAAGGTGATTGATGAGAATGGCTACATCAAGCTGTACGACGATATTATTGTAGAGGGGCGTGGTTTGTATGACGGAAAGATTGTATCTTGATACGGTGATTGCCGACAATCTGGCGCGTATCCACGAAACAATGGCTGCCGCCTGTATCGAGGCCGGCAGAGCCATAGACAGCGTTTCCCTTCTCGCAGTTACTAAGACGGTGGACCCGCAGCGTATCAACCAGGCGATTCACGCCGGAGTACAGCAGATTGGCGAGAATCGCGTACAGGAATATCTGTCAAAAATCGATGAATTAGATATAGAGCCGCAAAAAGCTCACCTGATTGGTCATTTACAGACCAACAAGGTCCGCCAAATCGTTGGTAAGGTAGGTATGATTCAGTCGGTGGATAGCCTTCGCCTTGCCGAGGCGATATCCAACCGTTCGGAGCAATTGGGCATCGTCACCCCCGTGTTAGTCGAGGTGAATATCGGCGGGGAAGAGGCAAAGTCCGGTGTTGCTCCTACCGAATTGGAAGAATTGTTGTGTCAAATCGGTGGTTTTGGCGGCATTCAGGTGCGCGGATTAATGACTGTACCCCCGATTTTGCATACAGAATATGAAAAAAGACAAATTTTTTCAAAAATGTATCGACTATTTGTTGACATTAGCGGCAAAAAATTAGATAATATAGGTATGCAAGAATTATCGATGGGAATGTCCGGTGATTATCGCGAGGCGATACTGGAAGGTTCCACTATGGTTCGTGTTGGTTCTGCATTGTTTGGAATGCGTCAATATTAAACAAACAGGAGGTTCTCACTATGGGTATCTTAGATTGGTTGAAAGGCGAAGAGGCCGATTTTGAAGAGGAGACTGAGCTGACTGCAGATGACGGTATGCTCCGTTCTAAAAAAAGTGCATCTATGGAAGAGGTTTCCATGGAAGCTCCTCGTAAGGGCAATAAGGTGGTTAACATTCACGCCACCGCGCAGTTACAGGTGGTTCTGGTTAAGCCTGAGCGCTTTGATGATGCCAGCTCTGTGGCTGACCATCTGAATGCTAAGCGTACGGTTGTGCTGAATCTGGAGGGCGCCAACAAGGACGTGGCGCGTCGCATTCTGGACTTCCTCAGCGGCGTCGCTTATGCCAATGACGGCCAGATCAAAAAGGTTGCCAACTGCACCTTTATCATCACCCCCTACAACGTGGGTCTGATGGGCGATCTGCTGGACGAGCTGGAAAATAATGGGCTGTACTTCTGATTTTTCGGAAGACTCTCTACGTTCTCGCATAGAGGACACGGTGCGGCTGTGTGATAAGCGCAGCGCACCGTGTTTCTTGGGTTTTTTAGACCTGCGCGAGCAGGCGGTGGTGCGCCAAGCAATGGCGTCCTTCCCTGCGGAACAATGGGCTCTTGTCGGTGGCTACGAGGAGGCAGAGCGGTCTGTTTTGGCTGTGTTTCCTTCGTATTTCACCGTAGATGACCTGGAGCTGCCGTTTTGTGCGGTAGGATTTCGGTATCGTCCAACGAAGGCCTTGACCCACCGCGACTTTTTAGGAACGCTGTTATCCCTGGGGATACGACGGGATAAGATTGGTGATATCCTTTGCGGGAGCGGTTTATCCGTTGTGTTTTTGCGGCGGGAAATTGCACCGTTTGTGTGCGAGCAGGTAGAGAAAATCGGCGGCGAGGGTGTGACTGTTTTGCCTGATTATGATGGCGAATTGCCCCTGGCCCGCGAGTATATGGAGCTGAGAGAAACTGTTGCTTCGCCACGTTTGGACGCGATAGTAAAGGCGCTCCTACATTGTTCACGGGAGGACGCGGCGCAGCTTGTTCGCAACGGCGCAGTGTCTGTTGACCATCTGCCGACGGAGAACGTGTCCGCACAGCTGGCAGCCCCTTGCACCGTTTCGGTGCGTGGTAGCGGGCGGTTTCTTATTGATCAGATAGGACCTGAAACAAAAAAGGGGCGGCTGAATCTGCTCGCCCGTAAATGTGTGTAAGAAGGAAGGTAAAGAGTTATGATTACCGCGAATGATATACGTGAGGTTAAGTTTACCCGCTCTATGGGTGGCTATAAAACCTTGGAGGTTGACGAGTTTCTGGACCGTTGTGCCGATGCCGTTGAGGAGCTGACCAAGGAAAACGGTGAGAATACCCGCAAGATGCAGGTGCTGGCGGAGACGATTATGGATTACCGCAATCAGGAGGACAGCATTCGTTCTGCCCTGATTAGCGCACAGCGCATGAGTGAATCCGTTATTTCCGATGCTAAAAAGCAGGCGGAGGAGATTATTGCTGCCGCTAAAGCGGAGGCTGACGGCATGCACGAAAAGGCGCTGGCGGATACCGAGGCGGAGCAGGCGGAGCTGGCTCGCGTCAAACAGGAGGTTGCCTCTTTCAAGGCGCGCTTGATGGCCACTTACCGTGAGCACCTGACCTTGATCGGTGTGCTCGAGGGTGCAGAGCAGACAGCTCCGATCTCTGCGGTAGAGCCTGTCGTAGAGGAAGAAGTCGTCGCTGAGAGTAAGGCGGAATCTTCCTACAGCGAGGTTCCCGATATCTCTGCTTTCGCTTTATCCGAAGAGGAATAAGTTTCGCTAAGGACCGGAACCGGCTCGGCTCCGGTCCTTTTTTAGGGAGGTATTTGGTTGGTTCAGTTACTGTATTTTCTATTGTCCGCAGTATTGATCGGCATCGATCAGCTTAGTAAGTGGTGGGCGACCGTTGTTTTGAAAAAAGGAAATCCCATAGCGATTATTCCTGATATATTTGAACTCAACTACTGTGAAAATGATGGCATTGCGTTTAGCCTGCTGGAGGGACAGCGATGGCTGTTTATTCCGCTGACGCTGCTTGTGGCTATTCTGACCGGTGTTATCCTATTCCGTAGCCCCCTGCGCAAAAAGGTGATTTTCAGCCTTTCTTGTTCCCTTATTTTGGCGGGTGGGATAGGGAATTTGATAGACCGTATTGCTTATGGTTACGTCATCGACTTTCTGTACGTCAAGTGGATTGATTTCCCGGTGTTTAATTTTGCGGACTGCTGTGTAGTTGTTGGCGCCATTTTCTTGTTCTCTTTCTTGCTTTTCGGCATTAAATCTATGGAGGATATGCCGCTACAAACGCTTTTCTTTGGCATTGAGAAAAAGGAAAAGGAGAATGGCGATGGGTGAGAGGTTTGTGTTTACTGTTTCGGCAGAGCAAGCTGCTACCCGATTGGATACAATCCTGTCACAGGAACTGGATATCAGTCGTTCCGCGGCACAGCAATGGCTGGAGCAAGGCTTGGTTACAAAGGACGGGAAAACACTTTGCAAAAAAGACAAGCTGCCCGCAGGCTGCGAGGTGTGCGTAGATATTCCCGAGCCTGTGGCATATGAGGTGCTGGCAGAGGATATTCCGCTGGATATCCTTTACGAGGACACCCATTTGTTGGTGGTTAACAAGCCAAAGGGCATGGTTGTGCATCCGGCGGCGGGTCATTACTCCGGTACGCTTGTCAATGCGCTTATGGCGCATTGCGGGGATAGCTTGTCCGGCATTAACGGTGTTCTGCGTCCCGGTATCGTTCATCGTATTGATATGGACACCAGTGGACTGCTGATTGTTGCGAAGAGTGACTGCGCGCATCAGGGGCTGGCGGAACAGATTAAGGCGCACAGCTTCACGCGTATCTACGAGGCGGTTGTGGTTGGTAGAATTAAGCAAGAAAACGGAACGGTGTCCGCTCCAATCGGTCGTCACCCGACCAACCGCAAAAAAATGGCGGTTACTTTATCTAACAGTAAGGACGCTACTACCCATTACGAGGTGTTGGGGTATTATCCGGGTTACACCCACTTGCGGTTGCGATTAGAAACGGGACGCACGCACCAGATTCGCGTGCATATGTCGTATCTGGGACACCCTGTTGCCGGCGATACCGTATACGGTGCGGCTGTACAGCCGAGAGAGTGCCGTGGCTTGAACGGACAGTGCTTGCATGCGCGGTGTATCGGATTTATGCACCCCGTATCGGGAGAAGAGCTGTATTTCGAGAGCGACCTGCCTGCGTATTTTACTGAATTTTTACAAAAAATAGAAGGGATGCGTTAATCGCATCCCTTCTTCGTATTTATTTTGCTTTAAAACTGTCTTTTAAGGAAACCGCACGGTTAAAGACGGGGTGTTCCGGCGTACTATCCTTGTTATCCACACAGAAATAGCCAAGGCGCATGAACTGGAAGTGGGCAGGTGCCTCAGCGTTGGCGAGCGCTGCCTCTAATTTGCAGCCCGTAAGGGTTTCCAGCGAGTTCTCAGCCATACAGTCGAGGAAATCCTTATCGCCGGCATCGGGGTCGGCATCGGCAAAGAGGTTGGAATAGAGACGCACCTCTGCATCAACGGCGGTAGCCGCGTCCACCCAATGAATGGTGCTTTTTACCTTGCGACCGTCAGCGGTATTACCGCCCTTACTGTCGGGATCGTACTCGGCGAGCACCTCGACCACGTTGCCGTTTTCGTCCTTTACGCAGCCGGTGCATTTGATGACGTAGGCGCTCTTAAGACGCACTTCGTTGCCGGGGAAGAGACGGAAATACCCCTTAATGGGCTCCTCCATAAAATCGTCCGCTTCAATCCACAGATGTTTGGAGAAGGTGACGGTGCGGGTGCCGTCCTCGGGCTTAGAGGGGTTATTCTCCACCTCAAACGCATCGTTGGTGTCCTCGGGATAGTTGGTAAGCGTCAGCTTTACAGGACGAAGTACCGCCATAGCGCGGCGCGCATTCTCGTTGAGGTCCTCGCGCAGGCAAGCCTCCAGCAGAGCCACCTCTACCGTGTTCGGCACCTTTGCAACACCAATCTTGTCGCAGAAAGTACGCACGGAGGTGGGGGTGTATCCGCGGCGGCGCAGGCCGCACATGGTGGGCATACGGGGATCGTCCCAGCCGGAAACATAGCCTTCCTCCACCAGCTTGCGCAGCTTACGCTTGGACATCACGGTGTAGTTAATACCCAGACGGGCAAACTCGATCTGGCGAGGATCTGCCTCGATATCCACATTCTCCACCACCCAGTTATACAGCGGGCGATGGTCCTCAAACTCCAAGGAGCACAGGGAGTGGGTGATGCCCTCCATCATATCCTCGATGGGGTGGGCAAAATCGTACATCGGATAGATACACCACTTATTGCCCTGGCGGTGGTGGTGGCAATGATTGATGCGGTAGATAACGGGGTCGCGCATGTTAAAATTACCGCTCGCCAAATCGATTTTAGCGCGCAGGGTCATGCGTCCGTCCTCAAACTCACCTGCCCGCATACGCGCAAACAGGTCAAGGCTCTCCTCAACGGGGCGGTCACGATAGGGGCTGACAGCGGGGTGGGTGAGGTCGCCGCGATTCTCGCGCACCTGGTCGGGCGTCTGCTCACAGACGTAGGCAAGACCTTTCTTAATCAGACCCACCGCTTGCTCGTACATTACCTCAAAGTAATCGGAAGCGTAGTAGAAACGGTCGCCCCAGTCAAAGCCCAGCCAGTGAATATCCTCCTGAATAGCTTCTACAAATTCCTCGTCCTCTTTGGTGGGGTTGGTGTCGTCCATACGCAGATTGCACAGACCGCCGTATTTCAGCGCCGTGCCAAAGTCAATGCACAGTGCCTTGGCGTGACCGATATGCAGATAGCCGTTGGGCTCAGGCGGGAAACGGGTGTGAACGACCTTACCGTAGCAGCGCCCGCCCTCTTTTAATTCCTCATCGATAATGGCATGTATAAAATTCGTATTTTCGGCCATAAAAGTCACCTCAAACTTAATTTTCCCAGTTTTCGATAGCCTCATTCAGGCGCTTATTAACCGTTTCCACACCCAGCTGTTGCATAATGGAGCACAGGTCGGGGGTGTTGCGCCGTCCGGTTACAGCGACACGAATGACGGTGCTTACGTCACCGACGTGTCCCTTGAAAGCCGCAGGGTCCGCCTTATAGGCCTTCACATCGGGGCTAAACCCGTGGTCGGCACAAATGCTCTTAACCGTCGCGAACCAAGCGTCCTTATCCTCGGCAGGGTTATACACGTTCACGTAAGAGCGTAGCAGCGCCGCCGCGTCCGCAGGAGCAATGGTTTCGGGCAGCTCCAGCGCGTTTTGGTACAGAGAGGGGAAGAAGTAGGACACATAGTCCGGCACCTCGTTCCATTTGGCGATGTCCTTACGGGGCTTCGCGTTGCCACGGTCAATGGAGAATACCCCTTGAGCATACGCAACGTCAGCTTTCAGAAGCGCCGCAAACGGGGGATTATACTCCTCCGCCCAAGCAATCACTAAGTTGGTCACCGTTTCGGCGTCCATACGGGCAATAACGGTCTTACTCACGTCGTTGAGCTTGTCCAAATCAAACAGAGCACCGGAAACGCTCATTTTCTTTAGATTGAACTTGAATTCCTTGCGGGAGGCATTGGGGTTGGCACGACGCCAATCCTCAAAATCACTGTTGGCGATAGTCAGCAGATAGTCCAGTACACTGTCGGCGGGATAGCCCTGTTGCGCGTAGAAGTGCATGGCCGCCTGCGGGTCCTTACGCTTGGAGAGCTTCCGCTTATTGCCGTTATCCTCCACCATGATGGGGCTGACGTGGGCATATTTCGGCGGCTTGAAGCCCAACGTTTTAAACAACTGTAAATGCTTGGGGACCGAAGAAATCCACTCATCACCGCGAATGACGTGGGTGGTACGCATCAGGTGGTCGTCCACGGCGTGGGCGAAGTGATAGGTGGGAATGCCATCGGATTTCAGAAGAACAATGTCTTCATCATTCTCGGGCATTTCAATGGCTCCCTTAATCATATCGTCGAACTTAATACGGTTTTGCTCACTGCCCATAGAACGCAGCCGCACCACATAGGACTCGCCCGCCTGAATCTTAGCAAGGCACTCCTCAGGGGAAAGGGTGCGGCAGATAGCATACTCACCATAATAGCCGGTGCGGTCTTTTTTCTGCTCCTGAATCTCGCGGGCTGCCTGACGCTGCTCCTCCGAGCAGAAACAGGGGTAGGCCAGATTCTGCTCCACTAAGCTCTTAACAAAGGCGTGGTAAATCTCGGCACGGCAGCTCTGCTGATAGGGTCCGTAGTCACCGACAATGGTACCGGGTGCCACGAAGCCCTCGTCAATAGATAGACCGAAATCGTTGATTCCCTTGAGAATATCATCGGCGCCGCCCTCGACCTCACGCTTTTTATCCGTATCCTCCAAGCGGAAGAAGAACACACCATTCGTCGCGTCTGCGGTCAGGCGGTTCACCATAGAGGTGAAGAAAGTGCCCAAGTGCAGATAGCCGGTGGGTGAGGGAGCGATACGGGTAACGCGCGCGCCATCACTTAACTGACGGGCGGGATACATCTCTTCGTAATCGGCAGGTGTCTTGTCCACGTTGGGGAACATAGCTTGCGCCAATTGTAAATAAATCGACATAGGAAACCTCCTAAAAATATCAATCTTATATATTTTACAATTATCTATTGAAAATGTCAACGGATGTATGGTAATATATAGGTGACTTTTTTGCAAATTGATTGAGAGGGATACTATATGGACGCGCAAAACACGGAAATTGTACGCAAAAAAAGAATGCTGAGCCTGATTCAGCCTACGGGAACCCCTACTCTGGGAAACTACTTGGGCGCACAGCGAAATTGGGTTCGTATGCAGGACGAGTTCGACGGCATCTATGCCGTTGCTGACCTTCACGCCATTACGGTGCGTCAGGAGCCTGCTAAGCTGCGGCAGCAGATCACGGAAATGTTCGCCTTATTGCTGGCGATTGGTCTGGACCCGGAGAAAAACCTGTTATTTGTGCAGTCTCACGTGCCGGCGCATTCCCAGCTTTGCTGGCTGCTGAATTGCTGCACCCAGTTTGGTGAATTATCTCGTATGACCCAATTTAAGGATAAGTCCGCCAAGCATGCGGATAACATTAATTTGGGTTTGTTCGCCTATCCTTCGCTGATGGCGGCGGATATTCTGCTGTATCAGGCAGATTACGTGCCTGTGGGTGCGGACCAGAAGCAGCACTGTGAGTTGACCCGTAATATTGCAGAACGGTTTAACGGCGTATACGGAAACACTTTTACCATTCCTGAGCCGTATATTATGAAGACCTGTGCCCGCGTTCGTTCTCTGCAGGACCCCACAAAGAAAATGTCCAAGTCGGACGAAAACGTCAACTCCTTCATCTCTTTGAAGGACGATAAGGATACCGTTATTCGCAAATTCCGCCGCGCTGTCACCGATAGCGAGGCAGTGGTGCGGTATTCCGAAGGCAAAGACGGCATCAACAACCTAATGGAGATTTATTCTGCTGTTACCAATAAATCCTTAGACGAGATTGAGGCAGAGTTCGCCGGTAAGGGCTACGGCGATTTTAAAACAGCAGTAGGCGAGGCGGTCGCCGCCGAGCTGGCACCGATTCAGGACCGTCTGGCGGTGCTGATGGGGGATAAGGCGCAGCTGATGCAGTTGATGAAGGAAGGCGCAGAAAAGGCGCAGTACGTGGCGGCACGCACGCTGGCAAAGGCGCAGAAAAAAATGGGTTACGTGATGCTGTAATCACACACCCGTCAGGTTAAACGCCGGAATCATTGTGGTTCCGGCGCTTTGCCTATCCTGTACGTATCCGTCCTTGATGCCAAGTGCTTGCATATGTTCCCATACTTTTTCGCATTCCCGTTTAGTTAAAGGGCGTTGCAGCTCCTTATGGTCTTTCAGCTCGCCGCAGGGCGTATACTGAAACATAAGGCTGACCCAGACCTTGTCCTTTATCGTGGCAAGCCAGTTAAGGACCTCAATAGAGTTTTTGGTGTGTCCGGGGAGTACGAGGTGACGAACTATCGTGCCTTTCTGTATTAGCCCTTGTTCGTTCAGAATGACAGCTCCGGTTTGGCGGGCCATTTCTTCAATGGCTGCTGAAGCGTAATAGAAATAGTCGGGCGCATCGGATAGGGCGGCAGATAGTGTGCTATCCACGTATTTGCAATCGGGGAGATACACGTCAACAAGCCCTTCGAGACTGCGCAACGTCTCTACTCGTTCGTATCCTCCGCAGTTATATATTATGGGCACGTTAGGCTTGTAAAGCTCTAATGCTTTACGGACGGAAACGGCGTAATGCGTAGGGTTGACGAGGTTTATGTTGTGGGCGCCGGCCTGTTCCAGCTCGCGGAAGATATCAGCTAAACGTTGTTCCGTGATGCCTTTTCCATAGCGATTATGGCTGATTTCTTCATTCTGACAGTACTTACAATGCAGGGAACAGCCGGAGAAAAACACCGTTCCTGACCCATTTGCGCCGCTGATGCAAGGCTCTTCACCAAAATGAAGTGCCGCTCGTGCTGCAACCGGGGAGGAAGGCATGCCGCAGTAGCCGTTTGCATTCTCCCGTTCCGTCCGTTCCGCCATACAGCGGCGAGGACACAATGAGCAAATATACTCCTCCATTTTCGCACCTTCTTTTTCGTTCAATACCTTTATTTTAACAAACACTCGTGTGAATTGCAACCGATTTCGAAAGGAGAATCTCTATGACAAATGAAGTGAAGCAGGTTATGCAAAATCTGCGCAAAAACCGAATGGCCGTGGACTACGTCGCCACCAAAGCGGAAGTGGTACCTCTGGTGGAAAGTTTAATTCCTGTCGGTGCTACCATTGCTTCCGGTGGTTCCCAGTCTCTCCACGAAACGGGTGTCACCGAGCTGATGCATAGCGGAAAGTACCATTATCTTGACCGTAACGCACCGAATTTGACCGATGAGCAGCGCGCAGCTGTTATCGCCGGCACCTCCATAGCCGATGCGTATCTTTGCTCTTCCAATGCTGTAACGCTGAACGGCGAACTTTATAACGTGGACGGCAACTGCAATCGTATTTCTGCCATTGCTTTCGGCCCCAAGAAGGTCATACTGGTGGTGGGGGTCAACAAAATTGTCCCCGACCTGAAGGCGGCGGTTCGGCGGGTGAAGACAATTGCCGCTCCTCTAAACACCCAGCGCCTCGGCTGTGCCACCTATTGTAAGGAAATGGGACACTGCATGTCGGTAAATGGGGATATGGCAGACGGCTGTGGTAGCCCACAGCGTATCTGCTGCAACTATTTGGTGTCCGGACAACAGCGCACTCCCGATCGCATTCATGTGATTTTGGTAGGGGAGCCTTGCGGATATTAAAAAAGAGCCTGTGCAAGTGCACAGGCTCTTTTTATAGCATTTCTTTCGCCAGTTTAAGCAACGAGTTCGGTTCGTTCGGGCAGGAGCCGTCAATCACGGCGTCCAGCAATGATTGTAGGGCGTTTCCTACCTTTGGTCCAGCGGAATAGCCTATTTTTAGCAGGTCTTCGCCTGTAATGGCCAACCCCTTTACAGAATAACAGGCGTTCTGTTCTATCAATTCTGACAGCCGCGCTTTGAGACTATCCAAGAAAATCAACCGCTCGTCTCGTTTATCCGGGTGCTGTCCCCACACATCTGCTTTTTGCACCTCTACCAGTAGGGGAGCCAGTTCGGGCCCCATGCGGTTAAGCAGCTGTTTTAGCGCCTTGTCGGTAATGGATAGGGTATCATCATGATGCAGAATAAGCTTCTTTACGTGATGAATGGTCTGTCGGTCAAAATGCAGACGCTCCAGCGTTTGTTCCGCTATGGCGGCGCTGATAGGGGGGTGCCCACGGAAGTGATCAAAGCCCTGTAAATCTCTGGTATAACAATTCGGCTTTCCTACGTCGTGAAACAGCATCGTCAACCGAAGTAAGGGCGTGGCAGGAACGGCAGCAACCGTTTCCACCGTATGTTCGTACACCGACAGGTGATGATACGGATTCTCCTGTTGCAGACCCATCATCGGTTGTAATTCGGGCAGCATTACGGTCAAAACATCAGAAAACTCGAGTAAAACGCGGCGTGCGTCCTTGCCGCACAGCAGTTTCTTGAGTTCTGTGGAAATTCGCTCCACAGATACCTTGCGGAGCAACGGCGCTAACTTGTGAATAGCGGTAGCCGTCACCTTTTCAATTTTAAATCCAAGGGCGGCGGAAAATCGCAAAGCACGGGCAATTCGCAAAGCATCTTCAGTGAACCGTAAATGGGGGTCGCCAACACAGCAGATGTGCCCCGCATCTAAATCAGCTAATCCGGAGAAGTGGTCAATGACCCCTTCCTTCGGGTGATAGGCGAGAGCATTGATTGTGAAATCCCGTCGCCGCAGGTCTTCCCGCAGAGAGGTGGAGAAGGTAATGCTGTCAGGACGACGTCCGTCCGTATATTCGCCGTCAATGCGGTAGGTGGTGATTTCCAACGGCATACCGTCGTATAGCACGGTTACCGTGCCGTGGGAAATGCCGGTTTCTATCGTCCGTTGGTCGGCAAACACCGCCTTAGTTTGGGTAGGCAGTGCATTGGTGGTGATATCCCAGTCCTCCGGCTCTTTGCCCAGCAGGGAATCTCGCACGCAACCGCCCACCACGTAGGCTTCAAAGCCCGCCTCGTTCAGTCGCTGCAAAGCGTGCATGACGGGATTGGGAAGATTCATTTGTATCATATCATGCACCTCCGTTGTGATGGATTAAGAGTCAAAGCCGTGCTTAAGAAGCAATAAATTCTTCTGGTCCCAAAGGGGCTGAGAAAGGTCGACGTAATACTTGTGAGGATTCTCGAAACGGAGAACCTCGTCCCACATAGTATCCATTTGCGCCATACAATAGGTTCGGATTTCCTCAACGCTGGGGGACTGGTATACACACTCGCCCTTGTCAAATAGCTGAACCTGTAGCTGCACAGCACGGAAATTGGATACGATTTTCCGTTTCCAGATATGGTCGGGGTCAAACAGCTCGTATGGCTGAGATTCGTCAATCACCTCGTCATGCAAGGTAATAACGTCTGCGATAGCTTTACCGTTTTCTTTATCAAACAACCGCCAAACCTTCTTAAAACCGGGGTTGGTGATTTTGGCAACGTTTTCGCTGACCTTAATACGCGGAACGATAACACCGTCCTGTTCCACCGCGGCAAGCTTGTACACGCCGCCGAAAACGGGCGCGCTGGAGGCGGTAATCATTCGCTCACCGACACCAAAGCTGTCTACACAGGCACCTTGGCGAATCATATCCTGAATGGTGTACTCGTCCAGCGAATTCGACGCCGTAATCTTGCAATCGGGGAAACCGGCATCGTCCAACATTTTACGAGCTTTTTTGCTCAGATAGGTAATATCACCGGAATCGATGCGAATGCCCTTGGGGCGGTGTCCGTTGGGAACGAGTACCTCGTTAAACACCTTAATGGCATTAGGAATACCGGATTTCAGCACGTTGAAGGTGTCCACAAGCAGCGTGCAGTTGTCGGGATAAATGCTGGCGTACGCCTTGAATGCTTCATACTCCGTATCGAAGAGCTGAACCCAGCTGTGCGCCATCGTGCCCAACGCGGGGATACCGAACTCTCTGTCGGAAATGGTACAGGCCGTTCCACAGCAACCGGCAATATACGAGGCACGAGCACCGTAGATGGCACCGTCGCAGCCCTGCGCACGACGAGAGCCGAACTCCATAACGGGACGCCCCTGCGCGGCACGGACGATGCGGTTTGCCTTTGTGGCAATAAGAGACTGGTGATTCACCAGCAACAGCAGCATGGTTTCGATAAACTGAGCCTGAATGGCAGGGCCGCGTACGGTGACTAAGGGCTCATAGGGGAAGATGGGAGTGCCCTCGGGGATTGCCCACACGTCACAGCAAAACTTGAAATGACGAAGATAATCAAGGAATTGCTCATTAAACAGCTTTTTATCGCGCAGATAAGCGATATCTTCTTCCGTAAATTTCAGGTTCTTGATATAGTCGATGACCTGCTGAATACCGGCGAGAATCGCAACACCGCCTTTGTCCGGAACGGTGCGGAAGAACATATCGAAATATACCGTTCTGTCTCCGTTTCCTGTGCAAAAGAAACCGTTAGACATGGTGATTTCGTAAAAATCAGTCAACATGGTGAGGTTATTTTGAATTAACAGATTGGTGTTGCTCATGGTTGTCCTTCCTTCGCATTAAACTAGTTTATTGCATTTTAACACAATATAATCGAAATAGCAATACAACTGCGAAAAAATATGCTCTCTGACAGGCAGAGAGCGTATTTTTTACAGAAACATATATAGTGCGGCTGAAAGCAGTACAGTAAATACAGAACTCAGCAGATTACTGATGAAATAGAACAGAATAACAGACACCACCGAAACACCGCCACAAGCGGTCAACTCAGCCATGGATACGTTCGGTGCCTCTTCTTTGATTCTGCGAATTTTATTTTCACAGGCAGACTTATAGAGCTCGTTACCTTTAAGTCCGAGAATGACGTGCACAATGGTTAAAATGAGTGATAATAAAAAGATAGGAAGCGCCAAGCTGTCATGCATAATGGTCTCCATGGCGGCAACGCGCTGCGATTCGGTGGTTGCCGTGGTAAAAGGCAGCATCCAATACCCGTAGAATAGATCATATACCGTCTGGACGATAAACAATAGAATGCCTGTCAGTCTTTGCTTGCGGTACAGCAGCCAAAATGGACCAAATAAGAAGGCGCACCAGTTCCAACCGCCACCCTTTCCTTCGGTAATGCGGCGGAACCGAGCAATGTAATAGCTTTGGTTTTTCCCGACAAACGCCATCATTTCCCGTGCGGTGGCATCTCCGAGCTGCTCGTCGTCGGTGAATATTTCACTCTCTTGGTGTACCGAGCGAAAGGGACGAAATTCATTGACGGGAGATTCCTGCGAATGCCATTCGGTGGGGGACAGCGCTGCACCACAGTGGGTGCAAAACTCTGCAAACTCAATATTGCGCGTGTGGCAGTGCGGACAGATATTGGCCGTGGTATCCACCGCCGATTCTCGCTGCGGAGCGGTTTCGGTTTCGGCTTTATTACGGCTCCACTGCTCCTCTGTGCCGTGTTTTTCGGCTAAATAGCAGTGCCCCACCGTCATCCAGCAGGAACGGTGATGAGGCAAACCACATTGCGGACAGGCAACAATATCCTCGTTTTCTGCGAACGGCTTTTTGCATACAGGACAAGATAATCCTTCATAATACAGCAAATTTCTCACTCCTCATATTCGTTATTATACCGACCTTTCGCAAAATGAGCAACCTTACCGCGCATATGTTTATAAAAAATTAATATTTTACAGGGAATACCAAGTAATCCTTGCTATTTTCTGCATAATTTATTATAATATTAGAAAAAGCAAACAGGGAGCAATCGGAATGAGTAAAGCGCGTGCGTTTTTTGAGGACATCGCCGGAAAAACCGTAGCTATCTGCGGTATCGGTAACAATAACATACCGGTTATTCATCAATTCTTACAGGCGGGTGCCAAAGTGTTGGCCTGTGACCGCCGAACGGAGGAGGAACTGGGGGAAACCGCAGATTCTCTGCGTCAGGCGGGTGCTGTTCTCCGTCTGGGAGAGCGGTATCTGGACGAGCTGGACGTAGACCTTATTTTGCGCACGCCCGGTATGAAACCTTACCTGCCGCCTTTTCTTGCGGCCAAGGAAAAGGGGATTCGCGTTACGTCGGAGATGGAATTGTTCTTCGAGCTCTGCGAGGCGCCGATTTACGCGGTGACCGGCTCCGATGGAAAAACCACCACCACGACCATCGTGGCAGGTCTTTTGGATGCCGGTGGTGTTCGCACCTTTGTGGGTGGCAACATCGGTCGTGCTCTGCTGCCTTATGTGCATGAAATTACGGCACAGGATGCGGCCGTGGTTGAATTATCCAGTTTTCAGCTAACCAATATGACACAATCGCCTAACGTAGCGGTTGTCACTAACGTAGCACCGAACCATCTGGATTGGCATACCGATATGCAGGAATATATCGAAGCTAAGCGGAATTTAGTTGCCTATCAGCAGACGGGTGACAGAGCGGTACTTAATTTGGATAATCCGACTACCGCCGACTTTGTCAAAAGTTGCAACGGTTCCGTGTGGCAGTTCTCTCGAAAGCAACCGGTAGCTCACGGCTGCTGGCTGGACGAACAGGGTAATATTGTGCTGTCCGATAACGGCGTTAACACGCCGATTATGCCCGTCAGTGATATCCGCATTCCCGGCGTTCACAATATTGAAAACTATATGGCGGCTATCTGCGCTGTATGGGGACGGGTGTCTGTGGAAAATATCCATCTGTTTGCCAAGGCTTTTGGCGGGGTTGCTCATCGCTGCGAATTGGTTCGGCAGCGCCGCGGTGTTCGGTGGTATAACGACTCTATCGGCTCCAGCCCTTCCCGCACTATCGCCGGATTGAAGACCTTCACGCAAAAGGTTATTCTGATCGCAGGTGGCTATGATAAACACATTCCCTACGACCCGCTGGGTCCTGTGGCCGCGGATACTGTGAAGGCGGCTGTGCTCATGGGCGCTACTGCCGATGCCATAGAGGCCGCCATAAGGAGTAACAGCGACCTGCCCATTTATCGAGTTGCGGATATGGCGGAGGCTGTAAGCAAGGCAGATGAATTGGCAAGGGACGGCGATATCGTGTTTATGTCGCCCGCCAGTGCCAGCTTTGATATGTACAAAAACTTTGAGGTGCGCGGCAATCACTTTAAAGAACTGGTTAATGCGCTTACGGAATAACGAGAGAGGAATTCGTGGTATGGAACAAATTCTGAAAGACCTAAAAACTCTATGTATGGCATCAGGTGCCGCAGGACAGTGCGAAATTGTTGAAGCTTGTAAAAACCTGCTTAACGGTTTGGTGGATTCTATTGAAGTGGACGCTATGGGAAACGTGTTGGCGGTGCGCCATTGCGGCAAAGCCGATGCTCCTACGATTCTGCTGGAAGCCCACTTGGATGAAATCGGTTTTTTGGTCTCTTATATCGACGATAACGGGTTTCTGCACGTGGAACAGGCGGGCGGTGTCGACGGACGCGTGTTGACAGCGCAGCCTCTTATTGTCCACGGTTACAAGACGTATTGCGGTGTTTTCGGGGCAATTCCACCTCATCTGCTGGACGACCAATCGGCCGTTCCGCCACTTTCCAAAAGAACCATTGACGTTGGCTTGTCCGCCGAGGAAGCGAAAAAGAACATTCCTCTGGGAAGCCGTGTCACCTTTGCACCGTCTTTTTCTATGCTTAACGAGCACGTAGTAACCGCAAAAGCTTTGGACGACCGAGCAGGAATCGCCGCCATTCTGCATTGTCTGCGTAAGCTGGACAAGAACCTCTCGGTTAACGTGGCGATTGCTTTTTGCGTACAGGAGGAGCTGGGCTGTCGTGGCTCGATTCCTGCTGTTAATAAGCTTGCGCCTGACGAGGCTATCGTCGTAGACGTTAGTTTTGCCGCTACGCCGGACGCGAATCCTTATGAGTGCGGAAAGATGGGACAGGGGGTCATGATTGGTGTTTCCGCGGTACTGAACACGGGGATTACCGCCCGCTTGCAATCGCTGGCTAAGGAACGTGAAATTTCACAGCAAGCGGAGGTTATGGGCGGCGTGACGGGCACGGACGCAGACCGTATCAGCACCGCTCTGCTTGGTGTTCCTACGGCGCTCCTCTCCATTCCTCTGCGGTATATGCATACACCTGTTGAGACGATTGACGTTATGGACGTCGTGGCTGTTGGAGACCTGATGGCGGCTTATATCTTAGATAAGGGGGCGAAGCTGTGAACAGAGAGGAATTTGTAACCCTGTGTGAGCTGGACGGTTTGCCCGGCTACGAGAACGCAGTGCGCGATTATATTCTGCAGCAGCTGAACAAATATCCTACACCGAAAGAGATTACCGTTGATAATATGGGCAACGTCCTGGTGCACCTTATCGGAAAAGAACCTGCTAATAAAGTAGTGCAATTCGATGCGCATATGGACGAGGTTGGCTTTATCGTAACGCATATTTGTGACGACGGAACGTTGCGATTCGCTACCTTGGGCGGCATCAGCGACCAGGCCTTGTTTGGGCATCGTGTCCGCATTGGCAAGCAGTGCGGTATCATCGGTGGCAAGGCGGTTCATCAATGCAAGGGACAGGAAAAAGAAAAACTCCCTGCTGCCTCGGAGATGTGTATTGATATCGGTTGCTGTGATGCAGATTCGGCCTGTGCACTGGTCAAAGTGGGAGATGTCGGCACCTTTGATGCCGGTATTACGTGGTTTAACGAAAACATTTTCTGCGGCAAGGCAGTTGACGACCGAATCGGTTGCGCTCTTCTGCTGGATTTGGCAAAGGAGCAGCCTGCTCGCGATATTTGGCTGTCTTTTTCCGTTCAGGAGGAATTAGGATTGCGCGGCGCAGGCGTAGCTACGGAGCAGATAAAGCCTGATTTTGCCGTAGCCATTGATGCCACCACGGCGGCAGATACCGCCGGTAACAGCGGCGATGATAAGGTTTGCTGCGTTGGGGGCGGTGCTGTGGTTCCCTTTGCGGACGGCGCCACCTTGTACGATTCTGCTCTGCGCCAAAAGGTAAACGCATTAGCGGCGGCCAACGATATCTCGGTGCAGGTGAAAACCAAAATTGCCGGCGCCAACAATGCAGGTGCTATGCAAAGACGGCATACAGGCGTATACACGACCTGCGTGTCCCTCCCTTGCCGCTATATCCATTCACCCTGCTGTCTCGGCAGCGTTCAGGACGTAGAATGCATGCGAAAGTTGCTTAGTTTGTTGGCTGAGGAACTGACACGATGATACGTTTAGCTAAGGAAGGGGACTTCTTGACCCCTCCGAAGGACGAAACGCGTTTGCGTATCCATTCCCTGCGGCGCGCATACGGCTTGGAAGTGCCGTTTATTCAGTTTTACAGCGATGGGGAAGGGAGCTTGCTCTGCATCATGGATGGTGTAGCTTTTTTCTCTCCTGCTGCCACCGTTACGGAGGAATGGACGTACTTTTTAACGGCCAACCCTGCGATTCGAAGCATTCATTGCCCTCAAAATGCCGCGTCTGCGATTGCGGATAGCGGTGAATGGCTGGCGCGTACCGGTGTGGTGCTTCGCTACGAAGGTGAGAGGGGAGTGTTGCCCTCCAACAGTAATGTTTGTCGCACCCCAAAGCTGCCTGCTGTGTACGCCCTGCTGGCGGAATGCTTTGACACCATACAGCCTTTTGATGCTTGGTACGTAGACGTTTCCCATCGGGTACGACACGACTGCTGCCAAATCGCTTGTATCTGCGACGGTGATAGGGTTGTCAGCACGGCTATGACAGTCGCTGAAACGGAAAGTGCCGCTATTTTAGGGCAGGTGGCTACTGCACCTACCCACAGGCGACAAGGCCTTGCCGCAAAGTGCGTGTCAGACCTAATTCTCAGATGTAAAGCCGATGAGCTTTACATACTTCCTGTTAATGAAAGAGCCCAAGCACTGTACGTCGGGCTGGGATTTGCCCCTTGTGATAACTGGGCGGAACTGATTAGAAATTGAGGAATCCAATATGAGTATACCTTTCTTTACTGTAGACCCTCGTTTGGAGGAGATATCCGTACAAGCAGAAGCAAAGGCCGCGGAAGCCTTTGCGAGAATTGACGCCATTACGGAATATAATCAGCAAAAGGTACTGTCCGCCTACATTCGTCATCACGTCAGTGAAAGTCATTTTGTGGCTACCACCGGTTACGGCTATGACGATAGGGGCAGGGACGCGCTGGACGCGATATTAGCGGATATTATGGGCGCTGAGGACGCTCTGATTCGCCACAGCATCGTATCCGGCACCCATGCCATTACCATTGCCTTATTTGCTATGTTGCGTCCCGGTGACGTGTTGCTGGCGGCAACCGGCGCGCCTTACGATACGTTGGAAAAAGTGATTGGTCACAAAGGGCCTTCGGCAGGCTCCTTGGCCGAATACGGTGTCGATTATCAAGAGGTAGCCTTAACGACAGAGGAAACCCCCGATATCGTCGCGATTCAGCAGGCTTTGCGTGAAGAGCCACGGGTAAAGATGGTGCATATTCAGCGCTCCCGTGGCTATAACACCCGCCCGTCGCTGTCGATTGCGTGGATTGAGCGCATCGTGAAGGCGGTGCGTGAGGTGCGTCAAGACGTCATTATATTTGTGGATAACTGCTACGGCGAGTTTGTGGAAACGCGAGAGCCCAACGAGGTTGGCGCTGACTTGATTGCCGGTTCGTTAATTAAGAATCCCGGTGGCGGCATCGCTGAGAACGGAGGCTATCTCTGTGGCACAAAGGCGTGCATTGAGCAGTGCGCCTATCGTATGACCACCCCAGGTTTGGGACGGGAGGTCGGCGCATCTCTGGGACATAATCGTTCGCTGTATATGGGTCTTTTCCAAGCGCCGCACGTGGTAGGCGAGGCGCTGAAAACGGCAGTATATGCCGCCGCGCTGTTCTCGGCGCTGGGCTACGCGGTATCTCCCACGGTTGATGAGGCGAGAGCGGATATCATTCAAACGGTGATGCTGCGAAACCCTGACTCGCTTATCGCGTTTTGTCAAGGCATGCAAAAGGGTGCCCCTGTAGATGCCTACGTTGTTCCCGAGCCGTGGGATATGCCTGGATATACCAGCCAGGTTATTATGGCTGCCGGCGCCTTTACCATGGGCGCATCTATTGAGCTGTCGGCGGACGCACCGCTGCGGGAGCCTTTTGCCGCCTATATGCAGGGTGGTCTAAACTACCACAGTGGCAAAATCGGTGTCCTGCTCGCCGCTCAGTCCATGTTAGAAAAGGGCTGTTTCACATTATAAATGAAAACGGTCACCCGATAACGAGCGACCGTCTACGTTGAATATCCTCTGTTTTGCACTTCCTGTCGAAATTCGACATGTATAGTATAGAGGTTTTTAAAGAGATTTTCAAGAGGTTTTGCGAGAAATGAGAGAATTCACTTGCATAGAGCATTATGATGCGCTGATCACTGAAAATAATGATCCAATATTAGATGCGGAGCCTTTGCGAAGATATATGGATAAGTGGGACGGGCAGCCGTTTTTAGATATGTTACGCCTAAACCGAAATGACACTGTTTTGGAGATAGGCGTAGGAACAGGTCGGCTCGCTCTACGGATAGCACCCTATTGTAGCCAATATACAGGTATTGATCTTTCTTGTAAAACGATTGAGCGGGGGAGGGAAAACCTTTCCGCCCTCAAAAACGCGAAACTTATTTGCGGTGATTTCTTATTTCATACATTCAAAGAAACGTTTGATGTGATTTATTCCTCGTTGACATTCATGCACATCGAACATAAAGCAGCGGCAATAGAAAAAATCTTCCGCCTGCTAAACACTAACGGAAGATTTATATTATCAATCGACAAATCGCAAGATACGTTGCTCAAATACGCTGAAAGATGTGTAAAGATTTTCCCTGACACGAAAGAAAACATAATGGATGTATTGCTTAAAACCGGATTTGTGATAGAAAAGCAGTCAGAAACAGAGTTTGCTCATCTTTTTGCAGCAAAAAAACCGTAACCCGCAGGGGGAAGGATATAATTTCGCCCCCTATAAAATTCAGCTTAACTATACTAAATTAATATTTAATGCAGTAAAGGGGAGGCGAAATTGTGAATAGTCGGTATTTGGCGGAGTGTCCTGAGGTTTTGCGGGCTTATCTCGGCTATATGGAAACAGTTAAAGGCCGTTCCTCTAATACAGTTAACGGGTACTTCATTGATTTACGCACCTTCTTTCGCTATCTTCTGTATCAGCGCGGCTTATGTGATTCTTCGAACGAAAATCCGGACATTCGTCTTGTGGATATTCCTTTACTTAAAACGGTTACTTTGAATGATTTGTTTGAGTTTATGAATTACTCGAAAAGCGACAGAGATAATTCCAACGTAACCCGCGCCAGAAAGGTTTCCAGTCTGCGCCAGTTTTTTAAGTACCTAACAGAGATTACGCATCAGTTAGACGACAATCCGGCAAAGAACCTAAGTTCACCGAAATTGCCGTCCCGTATGCCCAAATACCTCTCCTACGACCAATCGGTGCAGCTTCTACAACTTACAACCCAAAGCAAATACCCCGAGCGAGACTATTGCATACTCACCTTGTTGCTCAATTGTGGTCTTCGGCGCGCGGAGCTGGCCGGCCTAAACCGAACGGATGTTCGCGATGACAATACACTTCGCGTAATTGGTAAAGGTAACAAAGAACGCATTCTTTATCTAAACGATGCATGCCAACAGGCCTTAGCGGCGTATTTGCCTAAGCGCCCGTTGGAAGGCACCAAGGATAAAAGAGCCTTGTTTTACGGAAATACCAGAGACCGTATCAGCCTACAGGGTGTCCACTATATTGTAAAGGGCTACTTGAAACAAGTTAGTGGTGCCGAGGAATATTCCGCTCATAAGCTCCGCCACACCGCTGCTACGCTTATGTATCAGCAAGGTGGCGTTGACGTATTGGTACTTAAGGAAATTCTGGGTCATAAAAATTTGGGCACTACCGAGATTTATACGCATACCTCCAATGAGCAGATGAAACGGGCTGCTGCCGCCAATCCCTTATCCGGCATCACTCCTCCCTCTGCTAACAAAAAAAATAAGGAAGGAGCAGACTAATCCGTCTGCTCCTTTTCTTTTTCTATTAGTTTGTTAATTAATTCACAAGCTGCTTTTGTTGCACTTTTATGTGTCGTTTCGCAGTCTTCGGCTAAAACGGTAATGATATAGTTTTCATCATTTAGAATAAAATAACCGGTAAACCAGCTTTGTATAACCGCTATACCCCCGTTATACTGTCCGGTTTGAGCTGTACCTGTCTTTCCTGCTACAGCAACGCCCTCTACGCTTGCGTTCTGTCCTGTTCCCTCCTCCACGACGGAGCGCATCATGTTTTGTAACGTGTGCACCGTGCTTTCGGAGAGCACCCTCTCCCCTCTTTCGTCACCTGCAGCCGCCGTAAGCTCTCCCTTCTCATTAACATACCCTTTAAATAGTTGTAACGGTGGTAGATATCCGCCGTTTGCAACAATAGCAGTCAAACGTGCAATATGCAGTGGCGAAAGCAGTAGTTTTCCTTGCCCAAAGGAGAAATTTGCCAATGCCGCGGGAGTTTTAAGCTCCTGCTCGGAAGGCAGCACTCCCGCAGTCGCGTGCATTCCCTCGATTAATTCTATTTCTTCACCCAGCCCCAGTCTGTATGCCATATTCAGTAAAGCGGTTTCTCCCACCTGCTGTGCCAGCTGAATGAAGTATAAATTACAAGATTGCGCAAACGCGCTACTCATATCCATAGTTTGATGTCCTAAGCGGTCGTGACAATGAAACGACGTGTTTCCCACAGTCATACCGCCATCGCAGCAATACTCCTGCAGTGGCGAAACACCATATTCCAGTGCTGCAGCAGCCGTTACGATTTTAAAAACGGAGCCGCAATCGTATAAACGCAAGGCGCGGTTTACCAATGCACCTTCGTTCTGACGAATGCTTTCTTCTACCGAAAGCGGATGAAAGCTAGGAAAACTGGCACAGGCAAGCACGCTGCCCGTATCCCCGTTCAGCAGAAGAATCGCCCCTTTATCCACGTGTTCGGCACACTCTTCGGCTATCATCTGCAGTTCGCTATCCAGGGTTAAGGCGACACCGCCCGTTTTGTTATCCAGTGTATTCGTAATCTCTAACGGAGCAGTCTGCAGATAGCCACCGTTGCCATTAACAGAAAAGGATACGGTAGCCCGTCCCGAATAGGAAGCTAAAACTTCATCAAATGCCGCTTCAACGCCGGTTACACCCTGTTGACTGCTGTTGTCGAGGTATCCCAAGACGTGAGGAGCTATCGCCTTATCTCCGTAGCGTAGCGGTGTAAGGAACAGCCGCATTCCTTGCGCTAAGGGGATTGGTTTTGTCAGCCTTGCTATGGCAGGTTCTCCTTTTTCCAGCCGCTCCAGTAAGGATAAATAGTTTGTGGTCGTCATAGCCCCTTTGACCAAAGAAATCAATTCTTCGTTTGGCAAAATTGCGGCACGATATTCATTCGACTTATTTGTCAAGGGTATCATTTTCCTATCGTATATTGTTCCGCGCACCGTAGCAACCGTCAGCGTGCGAGTAGCCCCGCCTACGTCGGCCATTTGCGCTCGTTTGGCAGTAATCGCCCATAGGTGTGTGCTAATTCCCAAAAAGCCGACCATTAAAAGTACAAATAAGCACCATGCTTTTTTACGCAAAAAAACACCGCCTTTCAACAAAGATAGGTTGTCCGGCGGTGTGGTAAATTATTCTATTGTGTTTGTTTGTTAAATCGCAGTAAAGAGCCTTTTTTTAATGGCTTATCAAAGGGGATCAGAACTCGCATCATCGGGTGATTTGCCGAAGATATCGGTTGTTTCTCCTCGTCTAATAGCACTTCCGGTGTAAAGGTGAACGGCTTTCCGCCCGGTTCGAGCACGTCTAAGAGCGCGTTTGGGAAGAAGCGGTTGCGTTGCGTTGTCAGCAAATACCCGGCTTCCCATCCGTCTACAACCGCTGCGACCTCATAGGCGCGAATGTAGCCGCCCTGCTTTAGGTGCTGGGCAGGCATACCGTAGTAGAAACCCGTTCCGTAAGGTCTGTGACTGATCTTATTCATTTCCTCAATAATCCATGCCTCGGGAACGTAATCGGCCGAACAGCCGGAAGCGGCGTAACCGTCCACCGCCTGACGGTAGGCGTTGGCGGTTACGGCAGTATAGTAAAACGTCTTTGCTCGCCCTTCTATTTTAAAGGAAGAAATGCCGGCCTGCGCCAGCTCTGCTACGTGGGCAATCATATTCATATCATTGGAATTGAAGAGATAACTGCCACTTTCATCTTGTTCCAGCGTCATAGGCAAATCCGGTCGTGTTTCCTCAACGATGGTGTATTTCCAACGGCAAGGCTGGGAGCATTCCCCGTGGTTGGCATCTCTATCCGTGAGGTAGTTGGAAATGACGCACCGCCCTGAATAAGACATACAAATAGCCCCGTGAACAAAAGCTTCCAGCTCCAACTCAGGCGGCGTTTTGGCGCGGATTTCCCGTATTTCGTCCATGGATAATTCACGAGCGAGCACAACCCGCTTTGCTCCCATATGGTACAGCGCGCTAGCGGTAGCGTGGTTAACCACACCAAACTGGGTAGAAATATGCAGTGCACAATGCGGCGCGTACTGTTTTGCTAACTCCATCGTGCCGATATCACTGATAATCAGAGCGTCAACGCCGATAGAGTCCAGATAGGTGAAATATTCCGGCAGTAGGTCGATATCCTTATTGCGCGGCAAAATGTTGCAGGTAACGTACATTTTCTTACCGCAATTATGCGTCTTTTTCGCCGCCTCAGCTAACGCCTCTCTGTCAAAATTGGCGCAGGCAGCCCGCATACCGAAATCAATGCCGGACAGATATACGGCATCTGCACCGAAGCGCAGAGCTGCCTCCAGACGTTCCATATCACCTGCCGGAGACAGCACTTCAGGTATCATACGTTGCATAGTTTCGCTCCCTATCAAGAAAAAAGCCGGAAGAAACCGGCTTTTTTGCATGTTATTTTGTTAACCGTAGGCACCGATTCCGTATTTACGGCAGATGGCCTCGTGCTCAGCGAACGTATCGGAAAAATACGTAATGCCGGAGTCGTAATCGGTGGCAAAGAAATAGCATTCGGCAACCTCATCGCTTTCCGAGGGATTCAATGCGGCAGTCAAAGCCTGTAATCCGGGGTTATTAATAGCTCCCACAGGCAAGCCTTCCCGCGCATAGGTGTCATAGGCAATACTGGTTACTTCAATGCCGCCCACGCTGGGCAGAATGTCCATAATATAATACTGAGTGGAACACAGCTCCAGTTTAGAATAGCCGGAGGCGGGGTCCATACGATTTGCCAGCACGCGAGATACCTTCTCCATATCCTCTTTGCTGGCTGCCTCGCCCTCAACCAAAGAGGCAATAATGATAGCCTGGTCAATGGTCCAGCCTTTCTTTTTGATTTGAGAACGAATCTCGTCGGTCAGCTTATTGTTGAAATTCTCCAACATACGAGCAACAACCGTTTCGCCCGAACTGCCTACGTAGAAATCGTATGTATCGGGGAACAAATACCCCTCTAAACGGTAAATGCGCCCTTCATACTCCTCGCCATCGGCAGCGGTCGGAATGGCATTGACAAAATCGTAATCGAACTGCCCGTTAATGACGGCATCGTAGAAGCTATCGGCGTTGCATACCTCTTTTTCTTCCAGAAGCTTAGCGATTTCCTCCACCGTAAAACCTTCGGGAATGGTAACCATCACGGTTTCGCGTGGCGTCATAGTCTGCAGTTGCTCGACAATGGCGGCGTATCCCATATCCTGCTGCAACGTAAAGGAGCCAACCTGATACTTACCGTCTGCACCGGAAATTTTAGAAAACACGCGGAAACAAATGGGCTGATCAATAAGCCCCTTTTCCGTAAGCAGTTCGGCAATCTGTTGCGTGTTTGCACCGGCGGGTATTTCGATATCCACCGTTTTGTCTGCGCGGTTAATTGCCATGGAATCCAGCAAGAAAACCACTAAGAACCAAGCCAAGAAACCGGAAATTATCAGTATGAACAAGGCATAAAGCAAACGCTTTAGGTAGCCTCTGCCTCTATTGCGGTTCCGTTTTTTCTTCGACTCCGTCGCCGGTTGCTCCTCAATCTTTTCCTCCGGAACAACCTCTTCTTCCGATTCAACAGGTTCCTCTGCCGGTAGTTCCACAGGGTCGGGAATATCGTCTATCGTAAATTCCAACTTGAAATTCTGTACTATCTCGTTGCGGCGGGCGACGGGGTCAAGATCGACTTCCGGTGCCTGCGGAACCATTGGATTATCATTCACGGCAATCTCCCTTTCCTGTTATTTTCGAACCGTTCGACGCAGATATTTCTCTGTGACGAGCAACTCTACGGGACGGTCATAGCGACCATGCGGCAAAGAGCGTTGCACACAATCGCTGTAGCAAATGCCAACCATATTTCCATTGAAACGGGACAGGAAACGGTCATAATACCCTTTTCCGTATCCCAGACGAAATCCTTGCCAGTCATAGCTGAAAGCAGGTACTAAACACAAACCGCCGTCCTGCTCATAGTACAGGCACTCCGGATTTGGAGTCGGCTCCAATACGCCGAACGCCCCCGGCTGCAGGTCGTCTAAAGAGTCAATGTAATAAAACTCCATATTGCGGGTATCCGGCACACAGCGCGGCACCGCCACCTTTTTACCGTCCTCCAGCGCATTGCGAATAATGCGGCGGGTATCCACTTCAATAGGCGTAGATACGTACACCAGCAACACCCTGTTACGGCTGTACTGCCATAAGCGTCGCACCTGAGCAGCAATGTCGGAATCGCATTTATCCTTTATTTCCTGCGTCATTGATTGACGAAGGCTGCGATATTTTTGCCGAAGCTCCGCCTTAATAGGGCGGATGTCGGTCATCGGCATTGTATCCCCCGCCGAATATCCTCGGCGATAGCCACAGAAGCTAAGCGTCGCACCAGCTCCAAAGCAAAATCTATCGCGACACCGGCACCGGCCGCGGTGGTGATGTTACCGTCGGTTACCACACCGCCTTCTTCATAAACTGCGCCGGTCAATTCCCCCTCAAAACCGGGGTAACAGGTAGCATGAATTCCCTGTAAAATACCGCCGTGTCCTAAAATAGACGGTGCGGCACAGATAGCCCCAACAGGAAGCTGCTTTTCTATTGCATAGGAAATGGCCTGCTGCACCGTCTCCGACTGCTCCAAATTGGTGGTTCCCGGCATACCACCGGGCAGCACAACCGCAGACAGATCGTCGACACAGAGCGAAGATGCAGAACGGTCAGCCTGCACGGCTATACCATGGGAACCAATAGGGGTATCCGTGCCCACGCCGAAGGTAACCACGTTCAGATTGGCGCGGCGCAATAAATCCACGACAGCCAATGCCTCGATTTCTTCAAATCCATTTGCTAAGAAAACAGCAATCATAAACCAAATCTCCCTGTTTAAATATCGCCTAAAAATGCGGTATAACCGCGTTTGGTATCCATTATCGTATGCAGAGGCGAATCCCCAATGGGAAGCCACATGGCCGTATTCCGAAACTCTGTCCCGGAGACACCAACCGCCGATTTGCCACAGGCCGCGCCGTGACAGTCATACCCGTAGTTTCCGTCCTGCGACAGCAATCCGCAAAAAAACTCATTTCCCATGGTGCTCCAGCCGTCCGCCAGCATTTCACGTAAAAAGAACAGGTTACCCTCATCTGATAGCTGCCAAACAGGCGTATCAGACGGTGCGAGTGCGGCGCGTTTCAGCACATAGTCTTCGGCAGAAATGTCCGTGCCATTACGACCGGTACCGTCCATTCCCCATTCTCCAATACCGGAACGATACCCACAACGCTTGTAGTACTCTACCAGCGAGTCGGAAGCCGGATGGAGATAGATGGCTCTTGCCCCTAACAGAGCGGCCTGTTCCGCCGCAAATGACAACAGCCGCGTATATATCCCACGGTTTCTGTACGCAGGGTGGGTACACCCAGCATACAGATAACGCACAGGATATTGCTTATCACGATACACGACAGCCGCAGGAAGCAAAAACAACATGGCAAGTAAATCGCCTTTACAGGCAACAAGCCCACATTCCGCAGGGAATTCTGCAAAAAAACGATGTATAAATGCCTCATCGTCCTCCGGAAAACAAAGCTTCCATAAAGCGACCATTGCCGATACGTCGTCGGGCGTAGCCTGTCGAAAACCGATGTCCATTACGATTCGTTCATCTCCATAAAGACGCCGAGAAGCGTCTGGTGAATCTCATGCGGTGAGAGCGGCTCTCCTTCCCTACTGCAAGGGATAACGGTCCACCCTAATTTTTCGGCCGCATATAAGGCGGCGCGGCGGCAATTCTGCAAATACGTAATATCCCGCTCGTGAATATCCTTTTTATCAACGTCGCCGTCATATCGCTTTTCCAAGAGCTTTTGCGACACCTCAATCGGCATATCTAAAAACACCACTTTATCAGGCCGCGGCAGACCTAACTTTACATACTCGTAGTCTTCCAACCAGGCGAGAAAACTATCCCACTCCTCTACCGGACACTTCGTCATCTGATGAATGGCATTGGAGGTAGTGTAACGCGCCGCCACGATGGGGGTGGCGGAGGCGTAATCCTCCTGCCAAAAGCACTTGTAGCTGGCGTAGCGGTCAACGGCATAGAAAGAAGATGCGGCATAGGCATTCACTGCATCGGCGGAGCCACCCAACTCGCCGCCCAGATACATCTTAACCAATGCAGATGAGGGCTGAGAATAATCCGGAAAGCTAATCTGTCGATAAGCGACGCCGCGTGCCGATAAGGAGTCGTCCAGCAGCTGCAGCTGAGTAGACTTACCGCAGCCGTCCAGACCGTCAATAACCATCAGTTTCCCCACGATTAACGCTCCTTTTCCTGCAACTGCCGATAGTATTCCCGCATTTCCTTGGCTTTTCCGCAGGTCATTTTCCCCTCAGGGCAGGCACCGACAGCACAGGGAGGTCCGGCGTGACGGAACAGATGAGGGGCGACATCAACGCACAGTTTGTACATCTCCTCTGCCAGCTCGCGAATCTCCCACTGGGCGCGGTTGCAGCAGCGGTGACGGAAGAAATTATGTAAGGAGCGGGCATTCATCGTCATCATAATCTTGGTGGTGCAAGCGTTAGGTAACACGAAACGGGCGTCCTCAATCGCCTGCTTTTCCGCCGCACGCTCAGCAGCCTTTTGCTCCATACCCGCAGCCAGCTTGTCCGCCAGATGCTTTTCCTTCAAAATGGCGGTCAGGCGGTCATAGTGTGCCTGATCCTCTTCCATAGCCCGCTTATATTCTGCAGCAGCCTCAGGAATGGCGGCAATTTCGGGCGGAAGAACGTACTCGAACATCTTCTCCGCCACATAGCGCTGGCTCTGCACGCTGTAGGAAGCCATACGATGGCGGGTGATCTGCGCCAGCAGCGCGCGGGAGACGCCTTCGATGCCGAAGGTGAAGCTGGCATGCTCAATAGGGCTTTCGTGCCCGATGTCCGCCAGCATGTCCACAAAAGAGGCGGTTTTTTCCTCGGTCAGCCCTTCCATTACGGTGTCGATGGTGGCGGGAGAATAGCATAATTTAGCCGAAGCGGCGACCAGCTTCTCCGGCATAACGGTGTGAGCAATGAGTGCAACTTTCATATCCGATCACTCCTTTTCACACAAGTATAACAGAGTTTTCCGTTCATTTCAAGCCTCAAAGGTAAGGAATCTTTTGAAACAATAAATTTTTCTTGCATTTTTATATTTATGTGTTATAATATGACCGTTAAATGCGTTGAACGAGAGAGTACGCATCCAACGTTTCGCTCCAGAGAGGGTCACAGAGCTGTGAGTGACCTGCGAAATCGGCTGCCGAAGTTCACTCGTGAGCGGTCAGGCTGAACGTACAGTAGGCTTGAACGGCCCGTCCCCGTTATCGGACACAAAAGTGTTTGCTTTTGCAAAAAACAGGGTGGTACCACGGAGATATGCGTCTTCGTCCCTACGGGACGGGGACGCTTTATTTTTGTATTTTGACCAAGGAGAAAGGTGGAAATAAAGAATGAAAGAACAATTGGAAGCGTTGCGCAGCGAGGCTTTGGCAGAGCTGCAAGGTCTTAACGACCCAAAACAGCTGGAGGATTTCCGCGTGCGGTATATGGGCAAAAAAGGCTCTGTTACCGCTCTGCTGCGCGGCATGGGCGCACTGTCTGCTGAGGAGCGTCCTGTGATGGGTCAGCTGGTCAACCAGCTGCGTCAGGAGCTGGAGGAGGCGGTTACCGCCAAGGCGGACGCCATTCAGGCGCAGCTGCAGACGGCTCGTCTTGCTGCCGAGCGCGTAGACGTTACCATGCCCGGTAAAAAGGAGAAAAACGGTGGTTTGCACCCTCTTAACGTAGTACTGGACGACCTTATCGATATCTTCCAGTCCATGGGCTTCGATATCGTTGACGGTCCTGAGGTGGAAACCGACTACTATAACTTCCAGGCGTTGAATGTACCGGAGGACCACCCTGCCCGTGATATGCAGGACACCTTCTACTTAGCGGATAAGCTGTTGCTCCGCACCCAGACCTCCGCCGCACAGGCGCGCACCATGGAGGAACGCAAGCCTCCGATTCGTATTATCTGCCCCGGTCGCGTCTACCGTGCTGACGAGGTAGACGCCACCCACTCCCCTGTTTTCCACCAGATTGAGGGTTTGGTTATCGATAAAGGCGTTACCATGTGTGACCTCAAAGGCGTTCTGCAGCAGTTTGCCCAGGAGATTTACGGTGAGGACACACAGGTGCGATTCCGCCCCTCCTTCTTCCCCTTCACCGAACCCAGCGTAGAGGTTGACGTATCCTGCTCCGAGTGTGGCGGCAAGGGCTGCCGCGTGTGCAAGGGTGCCGGCTGGATTGAAATCCTCGGTGCCGGTATGGTACACCCCAATGTGCTGCGTGCCGGCGGTATCGACCCCGAAGTATATACCGGCTTCGCTTTTGGTATCGGTCTGGACCGTCTGACTACCACCCGCTACAAGATTAGTGATATTCGTCTGCTGTTCGAGAACGACGTGCGCTTCCTCGAGCAGTTTGATAAGTGATAAGGAGGGACAAAAGATGTATATTTCTCTGAGTTGGCTGAAAAAGTACGTGGACATCGACGTCCCGGTTGAGGAGCTGTGCGACCGCATGGTGCGCAGCGGATTTGAGGTGGAGGACATTCAGGACCTCTCCCAGACCATGAAAAACGTGGTCGTCGGCGTGGTTACCGCTATGGAGAAGCACCCCGATTCCGACCATTTGTGGATTTGTCAGATCGATATCGGCGATGCCGAGCCCGTACAGATTATTACCGGCGCGCAGAACGTGTTTGTGGGCGCTCACGTGCCTGCGGCACTGCACAATTCTGACCTACCTAACGGCATGCACATTACCAAGGGGAAACTGCGCGGTCTCCCCTCGAATGGTATGCTCTGCTCCGGTGAGGAGTTGGGGTTGAAGGCGGGCGATTTCCCCGGCTGTGACGTATACGGCATTATGATTCTGGCGGACACCTACCCTGCCGGCATGGATATGCGTGAGGTTCTGAGCCTGAACGACTACGTCATCGACTTCAAAATCACCGCTAACCGCCCCGACTGCAACTGTGTGTTGGGCGTTGCCCGAGAAGCGGCGGTGGCGCTGAACAAGCCTTTCAATGGTCCTATTCCCGCCTATACTGAGGTTGGCGGCGATGTAAATGAGCATATTTCCGTCCGTGTAGAGGACTATGACCTGTGTCCGCGGTATATGGGGCGCGTGGTTAAGAATCTGCGCATTAAGGAGTCTCCCGACTGGCTCAAGCAGTGCCTGCGTGCTGCCGGTATGCGCCCTATCAACAATATTGTTGATATTACCAACTTTGTAATGTTAGAGACCGGACATCCCATGCATGCCTTTGACCTGCGTGATATCCGCGGTGAGCAGATTATCGTACGTCGCGCCACAGAGGGTGAGCCTATCACCACGCTGGACGGCAAAGAATATGCTCTGACCAACGAAATGCTGGTTATCGCCGATGCAGAAGGTCCCTCCTGTCTGGCCGGTATTATGGGTAGTCTGGACAGCGAAATCAAAGAGGACACCAAGGATCTGTTCCTGGAAGCCGCTAAATTCCGTCGTGACAGCGTGCGCCGTACCTGCCGTTCGCTGGGTATGCGTACCGAGGCGAGCTCTCGTTTTGAGCGCGGCGTTGACACCATCGGCGTTGAACTGGCCATGGAGCGCGCTTTACAGCTGATTCACGATTTAGATGCCGGCGACATTATTTCCGGTGTTATTGATTGCAACGAAGGGCTCCCCGCCGCACGCGAGCTCAAGGTGCCTGTACAGAAGATTAACGCCCTGCTGGGTATCGAAGTGCCGCATGATACCATTGTACAGATTCTCAACAACCTGTGCATTGATACCACTTTGTTAAACGGTATCCTCACTTGTCAGATTCCCCCTCACCGTGATGATATCGAGGGCTGTGCCGATTTGGCGGAAGAGGTTATGCGTATCTACGGCTGTGAGCATATCGTTGCCACCCCCATTCGTGGCGACATTGTCCGTGGTCGTAAGCTGCCCGAGCGCATTCTCACCGACCGCATCAAGCGGTTGCTGATTTCTCGGCGTATGCGTGAAATTTCCACCTACTCTTTTATCAGTTCCAAAGCGATTGATACGCTGCAGCTGGCTGCAGACGATGCTCGCCGTCAAGCGGTGACTCTGCTCAACCCCTTGGGCGAAGAATATTCTACCATGCGTACCCAGCTGCTCACCAGCATGCTGACGGTGTTGTCCACCAACTACAACCGTAAGATTCAGGAGGCGCGCCTCTTCGAGGTGAGCAAGCGGTTCGTTCCCAAGGCACTGCCCCTCACGGAACAGCCTGAGGAAATTCCTGCCCTGTGCATTGGTATGTACGGTGGCGAAGAGGATTTCTTTACCCTTAAGGGCGTTGTAGAGAGCCTGCTGGATACCTTCGGTGTGCAACCCGATTATGAGGCTTCCTCCGAGCCCTATCTCCACCCAGGTCGTCAGGCCGCTGCCTGCCACGACGGCGCGGCTCTGGTTACGTTCGGCGAGATGCACCCCGCTGTGTGCGAGAAGTACGATATGCCGATTCGCGTGTACGTGGCAGAGGTGGACCTGCGCGCTCTGTTTGCGATTGAGCGTCCCCGCGTACTGTATAAGGCTCTCCCCCGCTTCCCTGCCGTGGAGCGCGACCTTGCCCTGCTGTGTGATGAGACGATGCCTGTGGCTTCCATTGAGAAAATCATTCGTCAGGCAGGCGGTAAGACCTTGGAGAGCATCGAATTGTTCGACGTCTATCAGGGGGCACAGATTGAAAGCGGTAAGAAGAGCGTCGCCTACAGTCTGAAATTCCGCGTGGCCGACCGCACCCTTTCCGACGAGGATATCGACCCCGTATTAGCGAAAATTTTCAAAAAACTTAAGGAAAATGATTGCATTCTCCGCACATAACCCCTTGCCAAGCTGAAAAATATACTGTATAATAGTGGTGTATTGAATTAATTGCAGAACGGAGGGCTATATTATGATGGACAGAACGATGACTTTTGCTCTGGGCGATGACAAGGAGCAGGCCATGAAAGTAATCCTCACCACGGTCTACGATGCGTTGCGTGAGAAGGGCTATAATCCCATCAACCAGTTGGTGGGCTATCTGCTTTCCGAGGACCCCACTTACATCACCACGCACAACAATGCGCGCGCCTTGATCCGCAAGGTTGACCGCGACGAGCTGATGCGCGCCCTTGTCAGTTCCTATCTCAACAACTAAGGAGGCATACACATGGCTGAAACCACCCCCTTTCTGATGTACAAGGGGCGTCCGCTGGTCCGTTCCGGCAACGTCCTGTACTACGGCAGTATGGCGGAGAAATGCGTCATTATGATGCAAATCCTCTCCACCAAGGACGAAAACGACATGACCATGGCGGAAAAGATTCAGATTCAGCTGCTTTCCACCGACGAAAACCTGCGTATGAAAGACCGCATTCTCAAAAAGAGCGAAAAGGTCGGTCTGTACAATGCGATGGACATCGGTAGCATTTGGCTGGAGCGTGCCCTGAACGAAAAGTAATATTCCCGATACAAACAGCGCATCCTCCTATTGTCGGGGATGCGCTGTTTCTTTCCGTGGAGGAGCTATGAAGAAAACGGATCACGAAAATCGCATATATTTGCGTAACCGCAAATGGTTCGGTGCGTTGACACTGGTGCTGTTTGCCGTCGTTATTGTGTTGCTTACGCTGTTTTTCACCAAGGTTCTCGCGCCCTATCTATCTTCTACCGAAGAATTACAGGCATTTCTGGAGTCCTATGGGTGGAAAGGGCGCTTTGTTTTGCTGGGTCTGCAATGCGCACAGGTATTTATCGCGCTGATACCCGGTGAGGTGGTGGAATTGGCCGCCGGATTTGCCTATGGCGGCATAGAAGGCACGCTAATCTGCTTACTTGGGGTTGCAACCGCCTCGGCGCTGATATTTTTGCTGGTAAAAAAGGCGGGCGCTCCCCTGGTAGAAACCTTGATTTCCCGGGAAAAGATACAGGAGCTGCGTTTCATCAACAGTGAGGCAAAGCTAAAACGGCTGATTTTCTTACTGTTCCTCATACCCGGTACACCTAAGGATTTGCTTACCTATTTCGTAGGTCTGACAAATATTCAATTATCGCAATTCCTTGTAATCTCTATGATAGCCCGTATCCCCTCTGTGATTTCTTCCACCGTTTGCGGACAGATGCTGGCAGACAAGGACTACGTCACCGCCGCACTGGTGTACGCAGTAACGGGTGCCGTCAGCCTAATGGGATATACGCTCTACAACAAGATTATAAAGCAGCGGCAAAATCGAAAAGAAAAGACCGAAAGAGAGGCGTAAGCCTCTCTTTTTTGTCACCATGGCGGGGCGCGGACATACACTGGATAGTGGGACAATCACGTCTACATTATGCAGAAAGGAGTTCGGTTATGGCAAACAACAGTATGGCAGTAATGCCTTGCGACCCCGCTCTCGGCATCGCTTACGTGCGATGGCAGGAGCTGGAGGAAGTCTACGAGCCGCTTACGGCGCTGAAAAACGGCACCCTCTTCCCCGAATTAAACAAACCGTTCTACGGAAGGAGGGCTCGCTGTGGTCACAAAGTACGAGTTGGATAAGAAAATCACGGCAGTTCGTTTTGCTCTCTACGATTTAGGGCTGTATCTGGATTCACACCCTTGCTGTGAGCAGGCCATGCAGCTGCGCAACATGTATCAAATGCAGTTAAAAAACCTTATCGATGAATATGAACAGTGCTACGGCACCTATGTACTGACCCAGAACGATGTCTCTTGCTGGAAAGAATGGGTTGCTGGTCCGTGGCCCTGGGAGTATATGAAGGGAGATGACGGTTGTGTGGCAGTATGAGAAGAAACTACAGTATCCCGTAAACATTAAGAACCCCAATCCCAAGCTGGCTCAAGTGATTATCAGCCAGTACGGTGGTCCCGACGGAGAGGCCAATGCCGCTCTGCGCTATCTCAGCCAGCGGTACAGTATGCCTTATGACGAATTGAAGGGAATTTTGACAGATGTAGGCACGGAAGAGCTGGCTCATCTGGAAATGGTAGCGGCTATGGTACACCAGTTGACCCGAAATCTGTCGATTGAGCAGATTAAGGCCAGCGGGTTTGCCCCGTATTATACCGACCATACCACAGGTGTTTATCCCGCCGCAGCGGCAGGCGTTCCGCTCAATGCGAATCAATTTCAGGTCAAGGGGGATCCGATTACCGACCTGCACGAGGATTTGGCAGCGGAGCAGAAAGCACGCTCTACCTATGAAAATCTGCTGCGTCTGGTGGACGACCCGGACGTGCGGGAACCGCTGAAATTCCTGCGTCAGCGGGAGATCAACCACTTCCAGCGGTTCGGCGAGGGCTTGCGCCTGGTGCAGGAGCGTCTGGACAGCAAAAACTTCTACGCATTCAACCCGGCTTTTGACTAACTCCGTTAAAGAAAACCGCCTGCGGATTACCCGCAGGCGGTTTTCTTATACGCTCTCACAATATTTATTATACGCTCGCCAGAAGCCGCTGTAGGACTTATATCCCACATATTGTGCAATGTCCGTTAACGACATATCGCCTTGCTCCACCAGCTGCTTGGCGACACGAACGCGGTGGAGCGTTAGCTCCTTGCGGAAATTGTTGCCGGTGTGTTTGACTACCAATCGCTCCGCTTGCTTCTCCGATACGTGTAGCAGCTTGGCCAAGTCAGAGAGGTACACTTCCTTGTAATAATGAGAATCAAAAAAGTACCGGATACGATAGGCATAGTCCACCTTGCTGTCCACAGAGGCTTCGTTCGGCAGCAGATCGTCGCAGAACAGCGCCAGATACAGCCGCAGCTTGCGGTAATCCTTCGTGCGTTCCACCAGCTTCAGTTCTTCCATAAACAAGCTGAGCAGCGGCAGCGGCACACGCAGTTGCTTTGGCTCGGTCAGCTTAAGTTCCAGTTCAAACACAACCTGCGCCATATCCGCACTATGATCAACCCCTTCGTGGTATTGTGCCGGAGGAATCGCCAGAAAATCCCCTACACGCAACGAGTAAGTTTGTTCACCCACCTGCACCGTCTTACTGCCTCGAGTAAGAATATGGATTTCGGTCATCTCGTGCTTGTGAAGTGGAGAGTCATCATCTAATCGGGCAGGAACAGAAAACCCGGGCTCCAGCAGGATGACTTTACGTTCATAACTGCCGCAGGGAATCGACAGACTTCCGATGTCGACATTGCCTGAATAGACATTATTGGTGAATTCTTTCATACGTGTCCCCTCTTTCAATGGCGAAGGATTTGGTGGTTTGCTATAATTTAAGCACGGCATTTCTCGTTTGTCAAGGACAAAAAGTATTGGAGGATAAGCAATGATGAAAATCAGGCAATTTCTTTCTGTCGTTCTGTGTCTGACGCTGTTCGTTTCCGCAGTGCCACTTACCGGTGTGGCAGAAACTCAGGACCCCTATCTGACCGGCTACTTTACCCCCACCGCCGTAACGGTGGACGGTAAGCTGTCAGAGACCTGGCTGACCGCCGGCAGCTTTGCCGGTAACGTCGGTCGAATCGGCGTGCTGTACGATGCAAACAACATCTATTTCGGCATTAAGAGTGCCACCGCCACCGCCGTTAATCTGACGGTGAACGGTGTGAGCCTCTCCTATTCCATAGCCTACGGCTTTGCTACCACTATCGAGGGCGCATCGGCTGCCGTAGGCAGCGGTGTGGTGGAGATCGCCGTGCCCTTTGCCTATTTCGGCCTGCGTGCCGAGGCGGCGGATACTAAGGTGGACTTCGCTGCTTCTGTGGTCACCGCAGACGGCGAGGCTGCGCTGGATGCGGAGAAGCTGTCTCTGCGCTTTGCTTCGTTATCCAACGTGCGTGATATGGATAACGAAACCCCCGCTACCAAATGGGGACAGGAGTACAACGTAGGCAGCGGCACTACGTACGTTGCCTTCAACAGCGATTCCGTAAACGGACTGGTGAATGTCGCTATTGGAAGCAATGGTAATGGCAAGAACACTATTCACGGTCGCTACTTTAACGTGGGCTATGCCGGTGGTGCTTTCAATATGGAAGTGTCGCTGACCATCCGTGATCTGCCCCAGTATACTGCCTCCGGGTTGTCCGGTCGTGCGGGTTGGGACGGCATTGTGTTTGAGGTGAAGAACGGACGCCGCACCCGTTGGAGTCTGTTGGCGGATGAGAAAGACAACATATACTTTGGTTACGTTCTTTCCGGTTCTTCCTCCAAATATTTTGATACCGGTCTGCAGATGGGTGATTTCGCCAAGCTTCGCCTGGAGGTCGCCGCCGACGGCACCTCTGCCCTCTACATCAACGATGTGCTGATTAACACTTTCACCCAGGGGTATGCACACTCTTCTACCTCTGCTAACTTGACGGTGATCGGCGGTAACTACAATGCTGTGTCCACCGCCGGCACAATGGACGTGGATATTCATGACCTGTGTTTCTACAGCGGCTACGGCAACGTACTGGATCAGCTGACCTTTGACACCATCAAGGGGAACAACGCCACCCAGGAGCGGATCACCTCCAACCTGGCTCTGCCCGCAACCCTGTCCCTGCAGGACATCTCCTACCCCGTCACCTGGTCCTCCAGTAATACTGCTATTATGGGTAACGACGGTAAACTGAGCGATGCTCCCTCCGGTGACGTGACGATGACCGCTTCCGTCACCGTAGCCGGCGAGGTGCTGACCAAGTCCTTTGACCTGACCCTGTACGAGGTGTTGGACACCAATATGCTCTATCTGGAGCAGGATCTCAACCCCTATGTGGGCGCTATGAATATCACCAACTCCCCCACCAATTTCACGCTGGACGGCACCTACAACAGCGTCGGCTACGACCTGGGGAGTGTTCAGACCTTTAATCGTGTGGTACTGACCAACGCAAACGACACCCACAAGCTGAAGAAAAGCGACCTGTCCCTGTACGTCAGTGACGACAACGTGACCTATACCCGTGTCAAGGACTGGGATATGGCTCGCTCCGGCAAGGAGATTTATCTGTATAATTTCTCCGCAGAGGGTCGGTACGTAAAGGTGCATTGCCACTTCGATACCGCTGACGAGCTGAGCTTCACCAATAAGCTTAATAAGATGATCTGGGCGGGCAACGAGGTCGACCTGCCCGGTAACGGCGGCGGTTCCTTCTCCAAGCTGAGCGAGGTCAACCTGCGGGCTACCTCCACCGACTACGACACGGTGGCTTTCGTCTATAACGACGACCTGGCAACCGCCATTGCCGCCTCCAAGGCGGACCGCAGCGATCTGCGTTTCCTGCTGGACGGCAAGGTGCTGCCCTACTACCTCACTGCTGAGGGTGTGTATCTCCGTATGCCCTATACCGAGGCGGATAAGGTGTACACCATCGACGTGTACGGCGGCAACGAGAAGGCCGTCGACCTGAGTGATATGGAGTACGTGTACGAGGTCACCTACGGCAACCGCACTGTCACCGACCTGGTGGATGACGGCTATGTTATGAACGCCGCCACCGCTCTGATGCCCAACGGCGATCTGATCACCATCGGTGATGTGACCACCGTCAACAGCGGCAAGATCTATCTGCGTCGTTCCACCGATGGCGGTCGCACCTGGAGTGCCGCCGAGCTGATGTACGACGACCCCAACGACTATTCCACCGACGGTTTCTCCTTCCTCGTTGATGGAAACCGAATAATGATGTTCGCTCACGTGAGTGAACCTGGAAACCGCACCACCTATATGTTTGTGTCTGACAACAATGGATATACCTGGGAAACCCCGGTGAATGTGGGACACGACACACTGATCAATGTTTGCAACTACTGCGACGGCATTTTTGCCCCCTCTTACGACGGAGCCGAGGCTCCGGGTGTGGACTATGTGGTGGCAATGAACGGTTGGATCCGGAGCGGAGAAGAGCAGTACGCCGCCGCTTCGGTGATCTATTCCACCGACTGCGGTGCCACCTGGCAATCCAGCAAAAGCACGCTTACCGGCGGACTGGAGTTTGATAACAGCGAAAACGGACTCAGCGAACCGTCGGTGGTGGCTTTGGAGGACGGGACTCTGCTGATGCTGGCCCGTGCCCAGAACTGCCCGGAGCAGGTGTTCTATCAGAGTTATTCCTATGATAACGGCATCACCTGGACGGATGCGGCTCCCAGCAAGGTTTATACCTCCAATACCATGCCCACATTGAAGCACTACGACGATGAAATTTTACTTTTGTGGGCTGGCAACACCGTACAGGGCAGCGCCTCCTATTTCCGTTATCCCCTCACTCTTGCCACCTCCGAGGATGGCGAAACCTGGGAAAAGAAGCTCAACGCCTGGCAGGGCACCTCCCGTGGTCACGCTGCCGGCTACCTGATGCGGGCTACCCAGCCCTCCATCGCTCTCGGCGTTGGTGAGAACGGCGAGGACGCCTACATCACCTGGTGGGAGTATAACCAGCGCAACACCGGCTTGCTCATTGAGGATTTTGACGAGTACCTGAACAAAACCAAGGGTGCCGCCAACACCTTCGAGGGCTCTTCTGCCCTGTATGCCGACTGGCAGCCCACCTACAAGGGCGGCAACGTGCCCTCCGCTACGGTGGAAATCTCCTCCGATATGGCGGCTACCGGCAGCCAGTCGCTGAAGATCGTGGACGGCGGTCGTGCCGCTCGCTCCATGCCCAATATGCTCAAGGGTGAGATGTCCTTTGATATTAACCTCAATAACATCACCGGCAACGTCACCATGGAGCTGAAGAGCGCCTACACCGGCGACTACTGGAACGGCAATCGTCTGCACCTGAAATTCTATGACAATGGCAATATCACCTACCTTGACCCCGTTGCCAGCTGGACCGGTCTGGGTGCGGTGATGAACGCCGACGGCTGGAACAATGTGAAGCTGAAGTTCGACCTGTTGCAGGATAAGATTGACCTGTACATCAACGGCACCTTCATCCGCACTCTATCCAGCGAGACCTTGAGCGGTACCCCCTACGATACGGCTCAGTCTGACCCGGAGGACGGCATCTCCTTCATCACGCTGTTGAGCGAGAACAGCACGCCTGTCTATATTGATAACTTCATCGCCTACGAGGGTGTTTCTATGGAGATTACCGAGCCGGAGGACAACTACTACGTCACCGAGGTGACCGCCGTAGACGGTTCTGTCTCCCCCGCCATTATGCACAAGTGGGACAGCATCTCCATCGATAACGAGGCTCGCACCATCAACATTGTGATGCCCTCCTACAACAACCCCCGTGTGGCTTCTATTGTTCACAGCGGCGGCACCACCAGCCTGATCGGCGAGGGCACTGCTAACCAGAATAATTGGACCGCTTTGGTGGAGCAGTACGAAAACGCCTACCTTTACGACGGACAGGTGCTGGAGATCCCCTCAACCACCGGTAAGACCACTAAGGAATACACCGTGCACATCACCTATCCCGAGGTGGAGCTGCAGGGCAGCGGTACCGAGGCGGATCCCTATCTCATTACCTCTGATGAAGATTTCGCCTATATCTATGGCAAGATTCAGTACACCTCCTGGTCGGATAAGACCTCTGCCTGGGGTCTGCCGGGTGCTCACTTCAAGCAGACTGCTGACGTATCCTACAGCGGTGCTCTGGTTAATAAAGATTCCTGGACCAACAACCTGTTCTTCCACTACGACGGTGACGGTCACACCATCACCTTCAACTGCACCACGGACACCTATGCGGGCGCTCTGTTTGCGGGTCGTTTCTACGGCACGCTGGAGAATGTGACCCTGGCGGGTACCGTGTCCGCCACCGGCGGCACGATGCTGGCGGGCACCGTCCGTAACGGTGCAGTGCTGCGCAACATTCACTCCACCCTGACCCAGGGCGGTGCTAACACCTTTATCGTGTCTTCCTCCTGCGACAGCGGCGCTATCGTGGAGAACTTCCTGCACACCGGCAAGCTGAACGGCACCGGTCTGTGCAGCGCCTACTGGGGCTACGGTAAGAGCGTGTACACCACCGCCGACAATATGTCCGCCAACTGGAGCTATCACACCGACGTGCGTGCCACGGTTGCCACGGGCGAGCTGTTGGCAACCCTCAACGCCTACGCTGAAGAAAACGGCTTAGTCGCTTGGGGACAGGAGATTGGCATCGATGCCTCCCCCATCCTGGGCAAGGTGTTTGTGCCTAAGCCGGTTATCTCGCTCACTCCTTCCATCGAGAATAACAGCTCTGTTACTACCGGCACCGTGCTGACTTTGACCGCCAATGAAGGTGCCACCATCCGTTACACTCTGGATGGCAGCGAACCTAATGAAGACAGCGCTGTATATGCAGACGGCATCACTCTGGTGAACGATGGCGACACTGCTATGTCCGTCACTGTTAAGGTGTTGGTAACGATGGCGGATGCCGATGACGTGACCGCCACCTACATCTACACGGTGACTCCTCCTCCCGTCCTGACCGACAGCTTGATTGTTGACTTTGAGAATGCTGCCGATTACACCCTGACTGACAGCGGCTCTACCACCTCGGTTGTGGACGGCGTGATGCAGTACAAGGTCAACAGCGGTTGGAAACTGACACTTGGCTTTGCGGCGGACAGCGACTTTGTTTCCGGTGACCACTCCGCCATCGCCCTGTGGTACAGTGTACCGGCTGATGCTCCCGCCAACAACAGCGTGGTTATCCAGTTTAAGGAGTCCACCGGTGCCGGCTACGCACTGAAGCACGGCGCAACTGTATATCTGTATGACGAGGTCAAGGGCGAACTGACCGAGGCAACCGTTAACGGTGTCGAGGCCAGCGCCTGGTACAACAACTCTTTGGATCTGCGCCCCGGCTTCTCCGGCTGGGTCATCATCCCCACCGATTCGCTGCTCAACAAGAAGGACGGCCCTGCCGGCACTGTTGCAGATGCGAATGGACAGATTGATTTGAACACCATCAATAAGATTTTCTTCTCCAATGGTGGAGGTGGCAAATTCAACGAGGTGGTGATGTCCGTTGACAACATCACTCTGCTTGGCGATGCAAATGCCTTCATTGAGAATCTGACAATGGTAGATCCCAATAGAGACGGCGTACTGAACAGCCGAGATGCCATCCACCTGCTGTATCATACGATGCTGCCCGATCAGTACGCGGTCAAGGGCAATGCAGACGTGAATGCTGACGGCATCGTCAGCACGCAGGATGCTATCTATATGCTGTATCACATTATGTTGCCGGAGAATTATCCTCTGTATGTTTCGCCTGTAAACGGACTGAATATCTCCTTCATCGGCGACAGCATCTCCAGCTACGACGGCTACTCCAATGACGGTACTACCAACACCACTCTGGCGGGTCGCTCCAACGGCGGTATGCAGCAGTATCTCAAATCTGTTGACGAAACCTGGTGGTACCAGTCTGCGGAAAAGCTGGGTATGAACGTGCTGGTCAACAACTCTTGGTCGGGCTCCTGCGTGTTCGGTATCCCCTCCAACGGCTCCCAGCCTGCCTGCGGTGACCGCGCGGTTAACCTGCACTGCAATGTGGGCGACAAAAACGGCACCACCCCCGACGTCATTGCCGCCTTCATCGGCACCAATGATTTTAAGAATGGGGCGGAGCTTGGCACCTACAGAGAAGAGCTGTACAACACTATCATCACCGATAATGGTGACGGCACCTACACCTATGCAGAGCCTACCACCTTTATCGAGGGTTACATCATTATGATGCACAAGATGACCACCACCTACCCCGATGCCAAGGTGTTCTGCTTAACTCTGCACCCCAACACCTGGCGTGTAGACGATGCGGCTTTGCAAGAGTTCAATGCCGCTATCAAGACGATTGCCGCCGATTTCAGTGCGCATATTGTAGATATCTATGCCAGTGAGCTGGATTCCACCAGCACCTATCTGGCGGATGGTCTGCACTTTAACGCCATCGGTATGGACGTGGTTTCCGAGGTGTTTGAAGCTGCCGTGCTAAAAGCTTATCGCAAATAATTACCATTTCTCCGCCCCCATCCGCCTCGGATGGGGGCAATTCTTTGCTGAAAACTAAAAAAAATTAGCAAATTTTCATTTATTATTTTATAACTATTGAAAAATTTTGGTCACCTTGCTATAATGGACTTGTATTGCCTTGCGTTGTCTTTTATGTCTAAACTGTATCGCTCGGCATTGCAAGTATAAACAGAGAAGAGGTAGACAAATGAAGCGTAGAATCTTTGCTCTTTTCCTGGCCTGCCTGATGCTGGCGGTTTCCGTACCACTGTCCTCAGTGGTTGCTGAGGATACAGCTGTCGCCAGCTCTTCCGAACCAACCATCGCCTATTCCCTATATTACAGTGATCCCGGTCGCGGCGGCGGTTACGTCACCGTATCCGGCATTCCGGAAGATGGCTACTACTGGCTCTACTGGGGCCAGAATGCCACCACCAACCTGGAAAATTATCTGTACATCTATCCGATTCAGGTGACAAATGGCGTCGGCAAACAGGAGCTCAATAAGTTCCTGCTGATCCCTGAGGGCGCCACCCACCTGTTACTGCGTAAGCAGGACGATGCGCAGACACTGGTAGCCTCTCTGGCAATCCCTGAGGCGAACCTATACGACGCTTCCGCTATGGGTGCTTACGAGTATACCTTCGGCAGCATCAGCGACCAGCACTGCGTCACTACCAACAATGCAACCAACCGCAATATCAACCGTGTGTTCAACACGATGGGCACCGATCTTAAGTTCATCGGCGACACCGGTGACCTGGCTGATACGCCCTATTTGGCCGGCTATGCGGCTTACAACCGCCTGCTTGATGAGCTGTATGCTCAGCGTGGTCTGTCCCGTGAGGACATCCCTGTGTATAGCGGTCTCGGTAACCACGAGTGCCGTATTGACTGGGTCCCCGGCAACACCAAGGGCGACGTTAACGTTTGTTTAGATACTTTTAAGACGGACGACTTCAAGAGCGTATTCGGCGACCTCTGGGTGACCGATGAGAATGGCAATGAGGTCTTCTCCCACGCCATCTACCCTATCGCCGGCACTAACGACTACGTCTTTATGTTCCCCACTTGGTCGGTGCAGTTCGACATCTCTTTCAATACGGCAGCGGCGGCTCTGGAGGAGCTGGCGAACACCCCCGGTGTTGGTAAGATCTTTATGTACCAGCATATGGTGGTTTACAACGAGGCGGGCGGCAGCTGGGGCAACAACGCCACCGGTTGCGACGATAACTGGCGTGACAACAAGGGCGACAACACCCCCTATTACAACCAGACCCGCTGGATGGAGCTGATGAGCAAGTATCAGAACGTCGTCTCCTTCTGCGGTCACAACCACCGCAACTTTAACCATTCTTACCTGTACTCCAAGTTCGTCGCTTCCGACGGTGACGGCGATGTAGCGCGTCAGGTATATATTCCCTCTACCTATGCCACCACTCCGCAGGCAGAGGTTATTGAGGCGTACGGCGCTCTGGCTGCAGAGCCTCTGGGCGCCCGTCAGGACGTGTATGCAGATGCCATGCTGTCCTATGGCGTGAACCTTGATACCGGCGTGTATCAGCCTGTTGCTTGCCTGTACATGCCTTACGATGAGGATTCTGCTATCAGCAACGTGGAGCTGCCTGAGGGTCTGTCCACTGACGTGTTTGTAAATCCTGCGGACGCTGTGGACGGCAAGGACCTGTCTCTGGTTCTTACCGACGCGGCTGGTAATGAGGTCAACGAGTCTGTCTCCTATCGTGTAACCGACGAGGATTTCAACACTATTGATGCTTCCATTGCGTATGTGGAGAACAATAAGCTGTACTTTACCGATGCCGCCGCTAAGGGCTTCTACCACGTAGTAGCGCAAGCGGGTAACCACACCGTTATCTTTAACGTGGAGTATCGCTCTGTGTACATCGGCACCATCGACCACGTGGCGTATACCACCGACGGCACGCCGGTCTCCCCTGCTGCTCCTTATCTGTGGGAGAGCTGTGTGGTGGACAATGAGAATCACGAAATCAATATCGTAATGCCTTCCTACAACAACCCGCTGGTATCCGGCTACAGCCATTCCGGCGGCGAGGGTTACACCAATTTGATTTCCACCTCCAATGTAGACAACACTTCCTCCGCTTGGCCCAGCTACTGGGGCGGCTTGAGTAAACAATTTACCAAAGCCTACCTCTATGACGGTCAGCAGATCACGGTGACCTCCGACGACGGCACCGAGAGCGCTGTCTATACCGTCAACCTGACCTTCCCTGCTGTTGAGCTGGAGGGTGAGGGCACCAAAGAAAACCCTTATAAAGTATCTACTTTGGAAGATTTTCAGTATGTAATGGGTAAGATTACCGAAACCCCTTGGAGTAACCCGAAAGGCGCCTGGAGCTTCGTCGGCGCTTATATTGAGCAGACGGCGGATATTTCCGGCCTGACTCCTGTTAAGGGCACCACCTGGACTCAGAACTTCTGGGCGCACTACGATGGAAAAGGCCATACCCTTACCTTTGACGGAGAGTATGAGGCGGGCGCAAGCGCCTACGCTTTCTGCAACTTCCTGCGCGGTAGCGTAAAGAACCTGAAAATAGCCGGTAATCTTACCTGTGCCAACGGCACCGCTGCTCTGTTTGACAAGATTACTTCTACCGGTCTTCTGGAGAATATCCACTCCGATGCTATTTACACCTCCAACACTAACGCATTCATTTTGAATAGCTCTGTTGATGCGGGCGGTAAGTACAACAACATCTTGTTTACGGGTACCCTGAACGGCTCCCGCAAGGGTGTCTTCTACGGCGGCACCAAGTATGGCGACGTCTATGTGAAGAACCCCTTCACCAGTAGTTGGTCCAACTTCACCAATGCAACCGATGCGATTGCATCCGGTGAAACCGCCTATAAGCTGAACGCCTATGCAGCGGAGAATGGACTCCTCGGCTGGGGACAGGACCTGTCGGTCACCGACTCCACCCCTGAACTGGGCAGCGAGAAGGCTGTGTACGTAGGCGCGGACGGCTACACCAACGAAAATCCCGAAGGCACACCTATTCTGGTTGAGTTGCTGAATGTGGATACCACCAACGGCGCTTCGTTAGCACCGCTTCCGTGCCACGCCTGGTCCTCTTACACCATTGATCACACCAACCACACCGTGAACATTGTGATGAATGCCTACAACTATCCTCGCTGCGTAGGCTACACCCACGCCAGCGGCTCTGTCAGTCTGCTGACCGGTGTGACGGACGCTACGGCGGCGAGTACCAACAACTATCAGAGTCTGTCCAATCAGTATGTGAATGCATACTTGTATGAGGGGCAGAAGCTGACCGCTTGGTCTGCTGATGGCAAGAACTCCGTGGACTACACGGTTCATATCACCTTCCCCACTCTCGACCTGCAGGGTGCGGGTACCGAAGAGAACCCCTACCTCATCGAGGATGCGGATGACTTCCTGTATATCTACAACAAGTTCAACGATTTCAACCGCACCGATTCCACTATGGGTTGGAGCTACGCCGGTGCCTATTTCCGTCAGACGGCGGATATCTCTGTTGAGGTCACCGTTGCCAACGGTAACTTCCACCCCATCTGCTGGTGGGCACACTACGACGGTGCCGGACACACCCTGAATGTGACCGGTACTCGTACCAGCGGCAATGCTACTCTGTTTGGTAATAAGTTCCGTGGCAGCCTGCGGAACATAACCCTTACCGGCTCCATCACCAACGCCACCACCGACGATAACCGTGCAGCGCTGGCTGCGGGTCTGTGCGCCGGCTCTGTGATCGAGAACGTCCATTCTCAGCTGGAGCTGACCGCTTATCGTACCTTTATTCTGTCCTCTGGTATTGATTCCGGGGCAACTATTAAGAACGTTCTGTTCACCGGAATTTTGAACGGTACGGCTCGTGGCGTATGCTACGGCGGTAGCTCGCTGGGCAAGAATGTGTACACCACCTTTGTTACCGGTATGGGCTGGACCAACTACACCGATGCCACCGCTTCGGCGGCTAATGGTGAACTATTAAAGACCCTCAACACCTATGCCGAGGCGAACAACCTGGCTACCTGGACCCAGAATGTCGGTACGGATGTGGCTCCCTCCCTCACGAAGGTTGTTTATGACGTACCGAATGACTTCGACGGAGACAAAGCGGTGACCAGCCGTGATGCCATTTATCTGCTGTATCACACCATGCTGCCTGAGCAGTATCCCGTTGAGGATAGCGACGCCTACGACTTCAACGGCGACGGTATGATCAACACCGACGATGCCATATATCTGCTGTACTCCATTATGCTCCCCGAAAGCTATCCTCTGTAACATTAGCGAAAACCCTCCCAAAAAAGGGAGGGTTTTCCTTTACATATCAGTTTAGATATGGTAAAATTGAAGCACTAATATGAGTAGGTGATACTATGATTAAACGAATGTGGACATTGCTTTTGTCTGGCATTATGCTATTGACAGGTATACCGCTGTTTGCGGGCTGTAGCGGTCATTCTCCGCTGCGCTACTCCTTATATTTTAACGAAGCCGGCCGTGGTGGCGGTGTCATCACCGTCAATTCCCCTGACTTGGCAGATGGTGTGTACTGGCTCTATTGGGGGCAGGACGCCAAAACCAATTTGGATAACTATATTTACCTGAGCGCCATAGAGGTAACGGAGGGAGTTGGCAAAGTAGCCCTAAACAAACACCTACTGATTCCCAAAGGCGCCACTCACCTATTGCTGCGGGATTCTGAAAAAAATCAAGTATTATGTTCTGTAATCATTCCCAAAGCGAACCGCTACGATGCCGCAGAAATGGAGCTGGGCGAAGTGGAATATACCTTTGCTACCATCAGTGACCAACACGCAGTGGTTAAACACTCCGTTACGGGTGAAATCGTATATTCTGCCGATTATATCCGCAGAATTCTGGAACATGCAAAGAATTTTCCCAACTTCAAATTCATCGGTGATACCGGCGACCTGGCGGACCTCCCCTACCTTGAGGGTTTAGAAGGCTACAATAACGACGTGAATAAGATTTACGAAAACGCCGGTATCAGCCGCGAGGAGATTCCCCTACTCATCGGTGTCGGTAACCACGAAACCAGAGGAAAGCAAATCGAAAACAAGCCCTTCGCCACCCTGCTGGACTCCTTAAAAATCATGGAGGACCCCCGTTTTACGGCGCTATACGGCGACCACTGGGCAGATAACGGCGAGGGCGGCAAGGTATTCAGCTATCGGGTCTACCCTATTCCTGACACCAACGATTACGCCTTTTTCTTCAGCACCTGGGCAGTTATGTATAACGATGCCTTTGCTCTCGCCAGCGAGGCGCTTATAAACCTGTCCCGCGACCCCAATACCGGGAAGATTTTTGTGTATCAGCATATGCCGGTGTACGGTGAGGCGGGCAGCTCTCTCAAATTGCTCGACAAAGAGCCGACCGAAGCGGACGCCAGTTGGGCAGGTATGAGCTCCGCCTATGACAACCAACAGCAATGGGTGAATCTCATTAGTACCATGCAAAACGTTATCGTCTTTAACGGACACAGCCACCAAAACTATAACCTTGCCTACGCAGACAATCATTTTATCGCTTCGGACGGAGAAGGAACCTTAGCGCGGCAATTATACACCCCCGCCCTGTGGAGCCGCACCGATGACATCAAGGTGATGGAGGGAATATATGAGGAACCCCCTTCCTCCTTAGGACGATATCAGGAGGTCTACGAAAAGGCAGTCATTTCCTATGCCGTAGACTATAACAAGTACAACGAGGGTGCAGAATGGGACCACGTCACCTACCAGCCTGTAGCCTGTCTGTACGTGCCCTATAACGAAGATTCTGCCGTAGCCGATGTGGAACTCGCCGAAGGTGTAGAAACGATAGTGGAAGCCACTGCAGAGAGTCCCGTGAACCTCTCCCTCGTTTTGCGGGATATTAATGGTGAGCAAATTAGTGACACCATCTCCTATCGCATTACCGATAGCCATTACGCAACCGTCAAAAAGAGTGTGGCGCACATTGAAAACAGCCATCTGCATTTTGCCTCCTCGGCACCCAAGGGAGACTATCACGTCATCGCGGAAATCGGTAACCTGTCAGTCTTGTTTAACATAACCTATAAGTAAAGAACAGCGGTTATGCATCTGCATAACCGCTGTTCTTTACGTTCTTATTCTGCCGCATTTTCGCCCTGCTTATTGTTGCCGGAACGCAAAGAAACGCGAGCCTGACGGACCTGCGCCACCTGCTGAGACAGTGCCTCTTCGGTGCGGCGCAACAGATCCTCGGTAAACTCCTGCGCCGTACGACGCATATCGCGAGCACGCTTTTGGGTCTGCGCCTGAATCTCGTTGGCCTTCTCCTGCGCCTGTACAACGATTTCCTCCTGCGAGAGAATCTGGTTGCGGCGCTCCTCCGCCTTGCGGATAATCGCCTCTGCCTCTTTCTTGGCGGTATCCACAATATCCGTGCGGTCCTTCACAATCGCCTTTGCCTGACGGACCTCAGAAGGCAGGTTGGCGCGAATGGCGTCCACTAAGTCACGCACGCGCTCGCCCTCCACCAGAATCTTGCCACCGGACAGGGGCATGGACCAGGCGGCATCCAGCATATCGTCCAACTGATCCAAGATTTCTTCAATATTCATACTCATTGCTGTTGCTCCTTTCTGAGTTTTTCAGTTATATCTGACAGAATGCACGCAGGCACGAAATCCGAAATTTCGCCACCCAAGCGGGCTACCTGTTTTACCAGACTGGAGGAAAGATACATATGGTCGGCGGTGGTGGTTAAAAACACCGTTTCCGCCTCCGCATTCAGCTTGCGGTTGGTAAGTGCCATCTGAAATTCATATTCAAAATCAGACATAGCCCGCAAGCCCTTTACAATAGCGGTGGCATTACGCATCTTGGCATAATCTGCCAGAAGACCGTCATAGCAGTCCACCATAACGCCCTCAATGCCCTCCGCCTCAATGGCGCGGCGCAGTAGGTCCATACGCTCCACCTGCGTGAACAACGGCGATTTAGCCGCATTAGACATAACCACCACAATAACACGGTCAAAGAGCAGAGACGCCCGCCGAATAATGTCCATGTGACCTAAGGTTACGGGGTCAAAGCTACCGGGACAAATGGCTATTTTCATAGTTTCTCCACCTCCTCGGAAGAAGGGTCATAGCGATATAACCACACCAAAACACGGCCAAAACGATAGGTTTTTGCCACCGAAAAGCGGTCGATCCGCTCAGGTAACACCGTATCCCCTTCCGTTTCACAGACGATAATGCCGCCATCATTGACCAAAGGGGCTACCTTCTGCAAAGCAGGCAGCAACAAGTTAGCGGCATAAGGCGGGTCAAGGAATACCAAGTCAAAGCGGTCACCCGGACGCGTCAGATAGGTCAGCGCATCCGCCCCCAGCACCTGAGAACAGGCAGAAAAGCCGGTTGCCTGCAGATTGCGGCGGATAATTTGCACCGCATCGGTATTTTTATCCACAAAGACGCATCCCGAGGCACCACGGCTGAGAGCCTCGATGCCAAGCTGACCGGAACCCGCAAACAGGTCCAACACACGGCGCCCTTCTATATCAAACTGAATGGCAGAAAACAGGCTTTCCTTCACTTTTTCGGTGGTAGGGCGCGTGGATTCACCAGGTAAGGTTTCCAGCCTCCGCCCACGGGCGGCACCCGTAATTACGCGCACGGTATCACTCCTCTACAATGTCAAAATGGAAAGTTGTGCAAGAAGTATAGCTTACCCCCGCCGGCAGAATAACCGATGGAAAAGCAGTCTGATTTACGCTATCGGGGAAATACTGGGTTTCTACGCAAAAACCGCTGTGTTTCTTCCAAGAGAGCCCATACTTGCCGCTATTTTCGTTCGTTGCATTCGCGGTATAAATCTGCACACCGGGCAGATCAGTACAGCAGGACATACGGATACGACTCAGCGGGCTAAACGCCTCCACCGCCTTACTGAGAGGACGGCGCCCGTGAGCCAGCACAAAATTGTGGTCAACACCACCAACGCCCGCAACAATGGGGTCCTCACAACGAAAAGTATCACCCATAGGGCGAGGCGCGCGGAAATCAAGAGCCGTCCCCGCAACCGAGCAAAACTCACCCGTAGGAATGAGGCGGGAATTGACCGGAGTGAATTCCTCCGCCTCTATAGAAAGCAGCGTTCCGCTCACATCCGCACCGTTGCAACCGTTAAGGTTAAAATATGTATGGTTTGTCAAGTTAACGGGAGTATCCTTGTCCCCCTTTGCCTCATAGGAAAGGGACAAGGTGTTATCTTCAGAGAGAGAGAAAACAACCGAAACATCCAACTGGCCGGGGTATCCCTCTTCTCCATCCTCGCTGTGCAAGGAAAATCGCACAGAGGGGAATTTCTCGTGTGACAAAATGGCATAATCCCAGATTTTCTTATCAAAGCCGACCGTTCCGCCGTGCAAATGCACGCCACGCGCCGCCTCGTTACAGGCCAACTGATAGGTATTGCCGTTCAAGGTGAAGCGTCCGTCCGCAATGCGGTTACAAACGCGACCTACCGTAGCGCCGATATAGGCATCCGAGGTGAAATAGCTGTCCAAAGTATCGAAACCAAGGACAATATCCTTATCATCAAAAAACAAAGACTGTACTGTTGCGCCGTATGTGAGAACAGACACGGATGTGCCACTCCCATTGGTCAGAGTAACCTTGTCCACCGTACGACCATCGGGCATATGGCCAAATGGATAAACTGTAACAGACATAATAACCCCTCCTAAGTAACTTCTTTATATTATCTCATAAACGAGTCGGAATTTCAATAGTTATTTAACCGTAAAGTAAACGGACCACTCCGCGTACCGTGTCTTTCCTATCCCTTCTACTTCCAAGAGTTGTTCCAATGAGGTAAAGCGACCGATTTCTTCCCGATAGGCAACAATTCGCTCGGCAAAGGTCTGACCGATACCGGGTACCCGCATCAGTTCCTCGACCGTAGCCGTGTTGAGATCAATGCTGTTCTGCGACGGTGTTTGCTCGACGGAGTCGTTGCCGGGTATCAGCACAAACGATGTTTCCTGCTCCGGTAACGTACCGAACAAAAAGGCGTATTTCGCCCCTAACAGGAAGAAAACAACCGCTGTCAACAGCATTAAAAACCCGTAAAGAAACCCCTCTAATCTACGCTTATCCAAAACACGTTCTCCATAAATTACTGAATGGCTTCAAAGAATGGCTTCAAAGGCTTCGCGGACGGTGCGTACACCGATGAGTTCGATTCCCTCTCGCGGTGTCACGGAGGAGAGGTTGTGGTACGGTAAAATCACCCGTTCAAAGCCCATTCTAACCGCCTCACCAACGCGCAAATCCGCATTCGATACCGAACGCACTTCACCGGTCAGACCAACCTCACCAAACGCCATCGTTTTCGAAGAAATCACGGTATCTTTCAGCCCCGAAATAAGAGCCAGGGCAACTGGTAAATCCACCGCAGGCTCCTCCAATCGCAAACCGCCTACCACATTGACGTAGGTGTCCAGATTCGAGAAGAAGTAGCCTGCGCGCTTTTCCAGCACCGCCAGCAGTAAAGAAAGGCGGTTATAGTCAAAACCGGTAGACATACGGCGGGGATTCCCAAAGCCTGTAGGCGATACCAACCCCTGAACCTCTGCCAGCATGGGGCGAGTGCCCTCAATGGTGCAGGCAACGCAAGCTCCGCTCACATTTAAAGGACGACCGGACAGGAGCATCAAAGACGGATTCTCCACCTCAACGAGACCCATGTCCCCCATTTCGAACACACCGATTTCGTTGGTGGAACCATACCGGTTTTTCACGCAACGAAGCAGGCGGTAGCTGGAGTGGCGGTCCCCCTCAAAGTATAGCACACAGTCAACGATATGCTCCATTACCTTGGGGCCGGCAATGACACCGTCTTTGTTCACATGCCCTACGATAAATACGGGGATATCCATGCGTTTAGCAAGCCGCATAATAGCCGAGGTGCACTCTCTGACCTGCGTCACGCTGCCGCTGGCGGAAGCCACCTCACTCAGATTCATGGTCTGAATAGAGTCTACAATGACCACATCGGGCCGCTCCTCTTGCATCGCGGAGAGAACCGTGTCCAAGTCGTTTTCACACAACACAAACAGATTGTCGCATACAACACCGAGTCGGTCGGCACGAAGTTTTAGCTGCCCTTCCGACTCCTCACCGGACACGTACAGTATCTTATGGTCAACGCCCAAATGCGCGCATATTTGCAGAAGTAATGTGGATTTACCGATGCCGGGGTCACCGCCAATCAGCATCAGCCCTCCGCGAACAATACCGCCGCCCAGCACGCGGTCCAATTCCTTTAGTCCGGTGCCGTAGCGTTGTTTGTCATTGGGCTGAATGTGGGCTATGCTCTGCACGCTGGCGCGAGGACCGCGGTGAGAGGGACCACTGATAGAAACCGCCTGTATTTGCTCCTCCACCGTGTTCCACTCGTCGCAGTTGGGACAGCGACCATACCATTTGGTGAATTCGGCACCACAGGCCGAACAGGCATATACCGTTTTGGATTTATTCGCCATAGGTGTCCTCATTCCTCCAAAATATAATTCCAATAACCGCCTGTAATGGCAAAGGCGAGCTTCTGCCGATACGCAGGCTGATTGAGTAATTCCCGTTCCGTGGGATTCGACAAAAAACCGCATTCCACCAACACAGCAGGCCGCGTGGTGTGATACAGCAGATAAATGCCGTCGGTTGCCGCCTTTATTTCGCGGGTGTTCTGCGGCTGTATCTGTGCAACAATGGTATGCTGAATGTGGCGGGCAAGGCGTACGCTATCCTCGTGGTTCGCAGAATAAAACACCTGTGAGCCGTTGTATTTAGCCGCCGAAAAGTGATTTTGGTGCAGGGAGATGACCGCATCGGCTTGCTGGTACAGCGCCAGTCGATTGCGCATATCGCTTACTTTCTTACTCCGTATCGACGTATCCGAGAGGTCGTGAATCGAACGGTCGGATTCGCGGGTCATTTTTACCGCAAATCCGCACACAACCATCATATCCCGCAGGTCGGTAGCAACGGCGAGGTTAATATTCTTCTCTAACGTGCCGTCCTGTGCCTGCGTCCCGCCGTCCGCACCACCATGTCCCGGGTCGATGAGCAGGTGCTCCTCTCTCGCTTCACTTTGCGTAGGGGCTATCAAGTCGCAACCACTAAGAAAAAAGCAAAGAAAACAAATCGCTATACTGCCCCATCGTCTGCCCATAGGCTATCACCTCTCACACACTATATGTGAGGCGGGCAGTCCAATATGTTTATATCTCGGTATCGGCGTTTCCTTTATTCACGCCGGCATAGGTGGCGCGCTCCTGCAGAGAAATCTGCTTATAGCCCAAAATGTACGCGATACCGCAAAGGGCAGGAATCACCAGAATGACCGGCAAAACGCCCAACAGATGCCAAATGGATAGGTCGGTCGCCGAGGCAATGGCGGCAGGGACAATGCCATTAATATAAGGCAAAAACGGCAGATTGATTAGGCGGAATAAAGCCAAATAACCGCCGGGGACCAAGCCAAACCGCGAAGCAAGCAAAATCAGATACACAACGATATACGGAACGTTGCCCAGTAGGCCAATTAAAAAGCCTCGGTGTAAGCACTCCTTCTTACCGCGGTAGCGCACGCCCACCGAATCCTTGTCCCCCAGAGCCCAAAGCAGCGTGTAGGGAAAGGCACAAACCACCAAAAGCATAAATGCCTGTGTTACGATATCCACACCCGTCTGCACACCGTCGGATACGTCCCGAATTTGCTCCAGCACCTGTCCTTCCGGCAATTTAAGCGAGGTGACCTCTTTTTCCCCCAGCTCGTAATAATGCTCCTCAACCGTCACCATCGTGCCGTCTTCCGCCTGCTCCATGATGCGGTAACCTACGTTACTGCCCAGCAAACCTACCGTCAACACAGACATAGAGAGGAACAAAAATACACACAGCAGGGTTGCTAAAACCATACGTAAAAATACGTGCCATGCATGCTTGAAATTGCTTGCTTCCTTTACTTTCATAACAACCTCCGTCAGGGTTCGATATCCTCGCCGTTTTCAATGGCGGTAATCATATCAACGCGGGTCTTGTGGCGACCGCCCTCAAAGGGGGTATCCAGCCAAGCTGCCGTAATTTCCTTGGCGAGCTCCACACCAATCACACGCGCACCCATTGCCAACATGTTGGCGTCATTGTGAGCACGGGTCATTCGCGCGGAATAGGTGTCGCTGCACAGCGCGCAACGAATGCCCTTCACCTTATTAGCGGCAAGGGAAATGCCGATGCCGGTACCGCAAATAACAATGCCGCGGTCGCACTCGCCACTGGCAACCGCCTTTGCGGCGCGGGCGCCGAAAATGGGATAATGACAGCTCGCCTCGCTGTCCGTCCCGAAGTCCTTATATTCCAGCCCTCTCTGCTCCAGCAGAGCCTTGATTTCCGCCTTGAGCTCCAAAGCGGAATGGTCACATGCAATAGCAATCATATTCATATCCTCCTTAAATTACAATACCACCATTCGGGGCTAGCACCTGGCCTGTGATAAAAGATGCCCCATCACCAACTAAAAACGATACAGCCTTTGCCACATCCTCAGGCGTACCCAAACGACACAGCGGTGCCTCCTGCGCCAATTCCGTCAACGTATCCTCGCCGAGGCCGGCCGTCATCTCCGTGCGTATCACGCCGGGAGCGACGCAATTCACGCGAACCGAAGAGGGGCCCACCTCTTTTGCCAGCGCTTTTGTTAAACCGATGAGCGCTGCCTTTGCGGTGGAATAATGCACCTCGCAAGATCCACCGACCTGCCCCCACATGGAGGAGACGAGCACGATATTCCCTTCGTGGCGAGCTATCATCTGCGGCAGTACCGCGCGACAGGTGTAGAAAGCCCCGTCCACATGCACCGCCATCATACGATGCCACTCGTCTGCAGAAAGGTCAGTAAACAGCTTTTGCTGGGCAATGCCGGCATTGTGGACAAGCACGGAAATCTCCCCTAACTGCTGTGTTACCGCTTGCACCATAGCGGACACCGCCTGCTCATCGGTAACATCGCAGCCAAACGCGGCTGCCGTTCCCCCTTGCTGCCGAATCCGGTCGCACAGGGCCTCCGCCTCGTCCGCATGGGTGCGATAGTTCACCGCAACGGCATACCCGTCCGCCGCCAGCTGTAAGGCAATGGCGCGACCGATTCCGCGCGAGGCACCGGTAATTAATGCAACACGTTTCATATTAAAGCTCCATTGCGATATCGCGTCCGGAAGGCTCGTACTGGGCGAAATCCACACCCGTCATACGGAACATCAGCTTGGAAGCCTGCACAGAGTGGCTGTCACTGTATTTATCCGAAAGATAGACGACCCGTTTAACGCCCGACTGAATCAGAGCCTTTGCACACTCATTGCAGGGAAACAGCGTCGTGTACACGGTAGAACCCTTCAGGTTGCCGCCGGAGTAATTGAGAATGGCGTTGAGCTCCGCGTGACAAACGTACAGATACTTGGTATCCATCGGGTCACCCTCGCGGGCCCAAGGCATATTGGCATCGGAGCAACCAATAGGCATTCCGTTATAGCCAACCGAAAGAATCTTATTGTCCGCACCGACGATACAGGCGCCCACCTGCGTGCCGGGGTCCTTACTCCGCTGTGCGGAAAGAATGGCGATGCCCATAAAATAGGCATCCCAGCTTAAATAATCTTTTCTCTCATCCATGGTTTAACTCTCCTTCTTTCAGTAACTGCGGCAGCAGTCCTGCATAATAACGAAATGCGCTGGGCAAGGCGTACGCGGTTGTCAATTCCTCTATGGTAACCGCCGCATAATCACGGGGCAAGGTATCCGCAACAGCCGCCGTGTAAAGCCGCCCTGTCATATGCCACTCCACGTGGGAAAAGATATGTTTGCACTCGCCTATTTCCAGCGACGGACCCCTTTCGCTCAAAAACGATGGCAAGGGGGTCTCCACCGCGTTTGACAGACAGTTGGGGAGTTCCCAGAGTCCTGCCAGAAGCCCCGCACTTCCTCGCTTATGAAGCAAAAGCCGATATCGTTGCTCCTCGTCCGACCAAATGCGAATAACGGCAACACAGCGCTTTTCAATACGGCGCGCCTTTTTCGCGGCTCGCACCGGCAGCTCCTCTGTGCGGCAGGTTTTATAAGAAACACAATAGGAAGATAGTGGGCAGCTATCGCAATGAGGTGCTCCGTTCGGAATGCATACACGCTCCCCTAATTCCATAACCGCCTGATTAAACCGTCCCGGATTTTGCTCAGGGACCATTTCCCACGCTAAATCTGTAAAACATTTCTTCCCCGCCGTGGAGAGCACGTCGGTCTCATCTCCGGTTAGGCGCGATAAAACGCGCATGACGTTCCCGTCCACAGCAGGCACGGGAATGCCGTATGCAATCGAGGCAATCGCCCCCGCCGTGTATGGGCCGATACCGGGTAATGCCAGTAGGCGGTCATAATCCGCGGGCAGGCGCCCCTCATAGTCGCTCACAAGGATTTGTGCCGTTTTTTTTAGGTTTCGAGCACGGCTGTAATAGCCAAGTCCCTCCCAAAGCTTAAGCAGCTGTTCTTCCGATACTGCCGCCAATGCCTCTACGCTCGGCAGGGCGGAAATAAACCGCTCAAAATAAGGGAGCGCCGCCTCGATACGGGTCTGTTGCAGCATAATCTCGGATATCCAGACGCGGTATGGCGACGGCTCCACACGCCATGGAAGGGAACGGAAATGGGTAGAGTACCACATTAAAAGTGCGGACGAAATCGGTAAATAATCCACGGCACTCCCCCCATTCAAACATACACAACATATTGTACCACAAAGTAAACAATAACACAACATAAAAAAACCGCCTTTGTCGAAAAAAATGACAAAGGCGGTAACTTTTTACTTCGTGCCGAAAATACGGTCGCCCGCATCTCCCAAGCCGGGGACAATATAGCCGTTTTCATTGAGTTTCTCGTCCATGCAAGCACAGTAGACCTGTACGTCAGGATGCTTCTGCGTCAACATCTCTAAGCCCTCCGGTGCAGCGATAATGCACATAAACTTAATGCTGCGGGGGTTACGAGTCTTAATCTGGTCAATAGCATCTACGGCAGAGCCACCCGTAGCCAGCATGGGGTCCAAAACGATGACGTCGCGTTCCTCGATATCCTTGGGGAGCTTGCAATAATAAGGGTGAGGAATCAGCGTCTCCTCGTCACGGTACATACCAATGTGACCCACACGGGCCGAAGGAACCAATTCCAAACCACCGTCTACCATACCGAGACCGGCACGCAGAATCGGAACAAAGGCCAGCTTACGACCCGCAATAACCTTGCAGCGTGCGGTAGTGATGGGAGTCTGAATGTCTACCTCACAGGTCGGAAGGTCACGGGTCGCCTCGTACACCAAGAGTTCGGTAATCTCCTTGATCAGACCACGGAACTGATTGGACGGGGTTGCTACGTCGCGCAGCATGCTAACCTTGTGCTGAATTAAAGGGTGATCGGCGATAAAAGGTTTGCTCATTTTTATTACCTCCACACAATGCGGAATCCCGCATTTATTTACTTATTCCTTACTTTGCCCCAGCTTGGCGCGCAATTCTCTCTCTGCTTGGGGTAAACGCAGATATACCGGCAGAAGTTCGGCAGCGGATACCGTGTCCCCCGCTCGCCACTTTGCCATGGCAGATACCGCAGTACCGGCCGCATTTTGATACCGAACGGGCGGCGGCGCCATCTGTAGATTAGGAACCGTATCTCGCAGATAGGTATAGCAAAGCTCACTGCCATCTCCTACCAACATTACGGGACGGTTGGCGGAAAGCAAGCGTTCTTTCAGCGTCTCCAATGAAACCGCCTCGTCCTCAGACAGGCGGATACAAGCGCCCTCCTCATTCTTTTGAAACAGGGCAGTATACACCTGCTGACAGCGGGCATCCATCACGCAACAAATCAAGGTGTCGCCGACCACAGACAGCGGCTGCGCCATGGCTTCCAAGGTCGACACGGCAATACAAGGCTTTTGGCGTGCAAAGGCAATCCCCTTTACAGCAGAAACACCAATGCGAACGCCGGTAAAGGAGCCGGGACCGGCATTGACAGCCACCGCGTCCAACGCATCTACCGTCACATCAGCCGTATGAAGAACGTGTTCCACCATCGGCAGTAGTGTTTGGCTGTGGGTCAGACCCGTGTTTGAATAGTAGGCGGCCAGTATTTTATCCTCCTGTATCAGCGCACAAGAAACAGGCTTTGCGGACGTATCAATCGCCAAGATAAGCGACATAGTATAAACACTCACTCTCTCTCAATGATTCGGACGTTTTCGTCTTCTGCGCGAATGGTGATGCGAATGGTATCGTCCGGCAGGGCCGACACGATGTTTTCGCTCCACTCCACCACCAATATGGCACCTGCGTCCAGATAGTCAAAGAACCCTGTGGAGTACAGGTCGTCCCAACCACTCACACGGTACATATCAAAATGAACCAGCGGCGGATTCCCACCGTAATCGTGGACAAGCGCAAAGGTCGGGCTGGACACCTCGGCATTTAGCCCCAATCCACTTGCCAGACCGCGGACAAGAGCTGTTTTGCCCATGCCCATACCGCCAAACAATGCCACAACGCTGCCGCTGCGTAGTTTCTTTGCCAGAGCGTGACCGTATGCCTCGGTCTGTTGTACAGAACAGGAACGAAAAACCTCTCCCAAGGCGATTCACACCCTTTCTTAAATACATTACAAACAGTATAACACAAAATTTCCAAAAAAGAAAGAGGAAAACTTGCATATCCTAAAAAAGTTCGCTATAATAGCAAAAGAAACCGTAAGAAAGGAGGCAAACGTATGGCCCGATTATCCAAGCCGTCCTCGGGAGCGGGGCTACGCTCGTTTATTCGTTATACCAATCTGCGTCTGGTTCTGCTGTGCATTCTGTTGTCCACATACGGCTGTATGTTGGTATACTCTGCGGCCTATGGTGTAGGAAACGGCTTTTCCGGTTCCATCATTCAAATCATTGCCTCCATTGGCGGCTTAGTCATAGCGCTGATTATCTCCCGTATCGACTACGAGGGCATTTGCTCTCTGTGGCCCCTTTGGTGCGGCGGTGCTATCCTGTTAGTACTGCTCACCTTTACCCCATTAGGACTCAACGCTACCGGCACGGACGATACCGCATGGTTGGCCATCGGTCCCCTCACCTTTCAGCCGTCAGAGCTGCTGAAAATCAGCTTTATTATCAGCTTTTCCATGCATCTGTCCAAGGTGCAGGACCGTATTAAAGAATTTAAAACCGTGTTGTTACTGGCTGTACACGGCGGTATACACATTCTGCTGGTCTTCCTGCAGGGCGACGACGGAACGGCGCTGGTGTTCATCGCCATGTTCCTGTCCATGCTGCTGATAAGCGGCATTAATCTGCTGTATTACGTGCTTGGACTCACGGGCGTGTGCGCCGTTCTGCCTATCCTGTGGAATATGATGAGCGAGGATAAAAAATCCCGCTTTCTGTGTATCCTGCCGCCTTATGTCGAAAAGTATCTGGAATCGGCAGGTTGGCAACAGTTTGAGGCTCTCAAATCCATCGGCTCGGGGCAGCTGTCAGGCGTCGGTTATTTAGAGGGCGCGAATCCTACCCTCTTCGCCAGAAACAACGACCTCATTTTTATCGTTGCCGCAGAAGAATTTGGATTCATCGGCGGGCTGATTCTGCTTGCCTTATTAGGGGCGCTAATGTTTGAGCTATATCGCTGTGCAAAGCTGTCCCAGAATAGCCTTGGCACCTATATTTGTGTTGGCATGATGTCACTTATCGGGTTCCAGTCGCTGATAAACTTAGGTATGAATTTACGCGTGTTGCCAGTTATCGGTATTACCCTCCCCTTCTTCAGCGACGGCGGCAGTTCCGTGCTGACATTATATCTCGGCATCGGATTGGTACTGAGCGTATCTTTCTCGGAACGAACACGCAAGGGTCGTAGTCTAATATAGTATTTTTCAAAAAACAAAACCCGCTGACAAAGTCAGCGGGTTTTTAGCATACTTAAACTTCTTCGACAAGCTCCTCGTCGATAGCATCAAACAATTCGGCATCGTCAATATCGTAATCAATGACGGGCTCGTCCTCATACCATGCCTTTTTCTTAGCGCGGGCGCGCAGCGCCAGCACGACCAGTGTGGTGGCCACAGCCACGACAGCCGCTAAAACTGCAACTAAAATCCAACGAGATTTCTTATTCATAGAAGTTCCCTCCTGTAATACGTTGCCTTTAATTTGTCATTATTATACTCTAATTCGCCAAAAAAGTCAAGCATAATAGACGAGAGCGTACGGCAGTTGCTGTACGCTCTCTTATCTGTTATTCCGTTTTCTCCTCGGCGGAGGTGTCAGCCTCGTCACAGGGGAGCGCCTCTCCCTCCATAACGCGGCGGAACTCCTCGCCGTCCAGCTTTTCGCACACAATAAGCTGCTCTGCCACGGCAATCAGCTTATCCTTGTGGGCGGTGAGTTTTTCCATAGTAGCCTGATAAGCCTCGTCCACCAGCCGGTGAATCTCCCCGTCGATACGCGCCGCAATTTCTTCTGAATAATTACGTGCGTGACCGAAATCGCGACCGAGGAAAACCTCATCTGAGTCAGAGGCACCATAGCATACGGGACCCAACGTGTCGCTCATACCGAACTTGGTCACCATACGGCGTGCCAACTCCGTGGCGCGCTCAATGTCGTTGGAGGCACCGGTGGAAATATCGTCCAGCATCAGCGCCTCGGCAACGCGTCCGCCCAGAAGCACCTGAATATCCTCCAGCATTTCTTTGCGCCCCTTGTAGGAACGGTCCTGTTGCGGCAGGCTCATCGTATAGCCGCCCGCCATACCGCGAGGAATAATGGAAATCTGATGCACAGGGTCCTGGTCATCGCAGTAGTAGGTGGTAACCGCATGACCGGCCTCGTGATAGGCGGTCAGTTTCTTTTCTTTTTCCGTCATAGCGCGGCTCCGCTTTTCGGTGCCCACAACAACCTTAACGGTAGCCTCTTCAATTTCCGCCATCGTAATGGCACGGAGATTGCGGCGGGCCGCCAGCAGCGCCGCCTCATTGAGCAGGTTCTCCAAATCCGCGCCGGTGAAGCCGGCAGTGGATTTTGCCACCACTGACAGGTCCACGTCAGGAGCCAACGGTTTACCCTTAGCGTGAACGTGTAAAATGGCCTCGCGCCCCTGTAAATCGGGGGTGTTCACCACAACCTGACGGTCAAAACGACCGGGGCGGAGCAACGCATGGTCCAAAACATCGGGGCGGTTAGTGGCGGCTATCATAATGATGCCCTCATTGGCACCAAAGCCGTCCATCTCCACCAGCAGCTGGTTTAAGGTCTGCTCGCGCTCGTCGTGGCCGCCGCCAAGGCCGGCGCCACGCTGCCGACCAACCGCATCAATCTCATCGATAAAGATGATGCAAGGCGCATTTTTCTTCGCTTGGTCGAACAGGTCCCGCACACGGGACGCACCAACGCCCACGTACATCTCCACAAAGTCTGAACCGGACATGGAGAAGAAGGGTACGCCCGCCTCCCCCGCTACCGCGCGAGCGAGCAAGGTCTTACCTGTACCGGGAGGGCCCACCAAGAGAACACCCTTAGGTACGCGGGCGCCCAATTCGGTAAATCGAGCGGGCGCCTTGAGGAATTCTACGATTTCCTGTAATTCTTCCTTTTCCTCGTCCGCACCGGCTACGTCATCGAACGTGGTTTTGCGTTTTTCGTCCCCTACCTGCTTAATCTTTGCCTTGCCGAAGCCCATGATTTTACCGGCACCGCCATCCATAGAGTTGAAGGAACGGCGCATAAGGAAAATCATCAGTATCGACATACCGGCAACCAAAGCCACCGGCAGCAACCAAGAGGTAAGCCAGGACATATCCGAAACCGGCTCATAATCGAGTTTCACATCGTTGGCAGGGTCCTCATCGGCGTTCGCCTCCACAATTAAGGGCTCCACCACCGAAACAAACAAGCCAACGTTAGGCACGTCATAGGTGACGGTGTCTTTCTCATCTACCTTGCCGTCCTTGTTCTCGTCCGTGCGATACGGCTCGCGCAGCAGTAAGACAAGACGACCGGTGCCAAGATTCAGGTCGCACTCCTGCACCTTTCCGTCGATGAAATATTGTACGTAGTCAGAATAAACGGGCTTTTCCTCCTTGGAGGGGTTAATACCCAGCACCGACCACATGGAAAATATCAAAAGCAGCGGTATGCCAATCAGCAAAAGCAGATTAAGCAACGTTCTGCCCGTCGTTTTCTTTGGCTCCATTTTTTCACTCCTTAGGGATTTGGGTAGATATGCTATTAGCCTTGCTCCAAACAGGGGCGACATACAAGAAAATGTTTGGTATCCTCCGTAATACGCACGCGTTCATCGCAAGCATAGCCGGGAATCAGCAAAAGACCCGCCTCGTCAAAGAGGAGAGGAATGCGGTCCCGCAAATGGGCGGGAATATGCCATTCAATCATTTGCTTCTTCAGGCTTTTTCCCACACCACGTCCGGCCGGGTGAAATGAATCCCCTTCCAAACGAGGGCGGACATACAAACCGCCTTGTATTTTATCATAGTCTACAGCGTAGTGTAAGAACTTTTTATGAACATTTTCCCGCTCTTCGTGATATTCCACGCAAAACGACTGCTCTCCCCAAGAGAAAGAATAAGGAAGAGTGGAAATGGAAAGACGGTCCGGTAAAGCAGCTTGCGGAAAAACGACAGAAAGCATACCCTGAGAGACCGCAATTTGCACACCGGTAGGCAGAATCACGCCGCCCCCGCCTCGCAAAATGCATTCTTCTATATCAAGGATATGTTTCTCTTCCACATGTGGTAAGCACAAGCGCTCCAGTAGCCGGGTAATCATACGGCGACGAATCGGCAAAGGCGCCTCCGTAAAAGGCGAAAGAGAATATATACCTTCGTCAACACGAGCAGACAACAATGTATCGGCTGCCACCTCATGCAGATAGCTGCTGTCCTCCACTGCGTGCTGAGAAAGCCGCAGCAAGGCAGCGTCCACCATCGGATTCATCTGCCGCAATAGCGGCAACACCTCATGGCGAACACGATTGCGCGTATAGCAGGTCTGCGCATTGGTTTCGTCCGTTACGTAGGCTACGCCATTTTGTACACAATAGGCTTCCACCTCACGGCGTGAACAGGACAGCAACGGACGGCAAATCACACCACGAGAGGCAGGAATACTCCGCAGTCCGTCCACGCCACAGCCTCGAATCAGATTCATTAACACCGTCTCTACACGGTCATCGGCCGTATGCGCCGTAAGAATATAATCCGCACCACATTCCAAACGAATCTCCTCAAACAGGCGATATCGTTCCCGCCTGCCCGCTTCCTCCACGCTCCAACCGTTGGCGGTGGCGACCGCCGCCGCATCGGTATAGCATATGCGGACGTCTACACCTAAAGCCTCACATTGGGTTTTCACGAACGCGGCATCACTGTCCGCGGCGGCACCGCGCAATCCGTGGTGCACGTGCACCGCAGTGACGCGAAGACCCTGCTGCGGCCATCGGCACAGACAGTGAAGCAGGGACATGGAGTCTGCGCCGCCGGAAACGCCCACAATGACGTGACAAGGCGCAGAAAACAGGGAGTTTTCCTCTGTAAAGGTAAACACCTTTTCAGATAACCCTACCCCATTCATGGCATACTGCGTCGCGCATCTACCGAAGTAAACTGCGTAAACTCGCCCGCCCAAGCCAACTCAACCGTGCGCAATTCACCGTGACGGTTTTTGGCTACGATAACCTCAGCCGTGTCCGGAGGCGGAGCGGCGGTGGGATCCTGATTGCTGTTCTTGTAATAATCATCACGATAAAGGAACAGCACCTGGTCGGCGTCCTGCTCGATAGAGCCGGATTCGCGCAGGTCTGCCAACGAAGGACGATGGTTGGAGCCCTGCTTTTCCGTACTACGGGACAGCTGCGCGCACACCATAATGGGCACGTTCAGCTCTTTCGCCATAATCTTCAGACTTCTGGTAATTTCGCTAACCTCCTGCACACGGTTCTCGGTGCGCTTGGCAGCGTGCATAAGCTGCAAATAGTCGATAACCACAAAGCCCAAATCTTTGATGCGGCGCAGACGCGCCTTCATCTCCGGTACCGTGATGCTGGCGGTATCGTCCAGGTAGATAGGTGCCTGACACAGGCTGCTGGAGGCCGCAGAAATGCGACCCCACTCCTCAGCAGACAGGTTACCTGTACGTAGCTTCTGGCTGGAAACACGCGCCTCAGAAGACAGCAGACGGTTCACCATCTGCTCGCGGGACATTTCCAGATTAAAGAAAGCCACCGTACGCTTTTGCAGCACTGCCACATTGCGGGCGATATTCAGCGCAAAGCTGGTCTTACCCATACCGGGACGAGCACCCACAATGATAAGGTCGGAGCGGTTTAATCCGCTCGTTACCTCGTCAAGCGCCGAAATGCCGGTAGGAATGCCCACGAACTGGTCGCGCTCGTCCGAGGTCAGCTTGCGGAAAATCTCATAGTTACTGGCAAGCACGTCCCGAATGGGCATCAGTCCGCCCGTCTGTCGGTCCTGTCGAATGCTGTAAATCTTCTGCTCAGCGGCGTCTAACAGCATCTCCGGCTCGGTGGCGGGGTCCATCGCCTCTTCGGTGATTTCCCGTGCCGCCTTAATTAAACAGCGAGCCTCGTATTTCTCCCGCACGATGCGGGCATAATTCTCCAAGTTAGCCAAAAACGGCACGGTGTTCGCCAGCTTCAGCAAATAGGCTTTGCCGTCCTCCGAGGAGAAGAAGCCCTCCGCCTTCAGCGATTCCAGCACCGTGACGAAGTCAATACGCTCGTTGCGCATCATTTTCTCCAGCATAACCGAGAAAATAGACTGATGCTCCGGCAAATAGAAAAACTCCGCCTTGAGAATATCCGCCAGTCGGTTAATACTGTCGGGCTCCACCAATACGGCACCGAGCACGGACTGCTCCGCCTCAAGACTGTACGGTAGTCCCAGACCGTCGTTTACTTGTAAGGTTTTGTCCGCCATTTTGGACTTCCGCCTTTCTTTTTGTTAATAGTTTATTCGGTTACCATAACCGACACTTTTGCCACCACACCGGTGTGTAATTTCACCTCAGCGGTATAGGTGCCGAAGGCTTTGATATCGTCCATGGTGATTTTGCGCTTGTCAACCTTAATACCGAACTGCTTATCCAAAGCCTCAGCTACCTCCTTGGTGGTGACAGAGCCGAACAAACGACCTGCTGAGCCGGCACGGGCCGTAATCTTCAGCGTTTTATCTTTCAGAACGTCGGCAGCGGCCAAAGCGGCATCTTTTTCCACCTTCGCGTGATACTGCGCCGCCTCGTCCTTGGTGCGCAGCTCGTTCATTGCCTGCGCATCGGCAGGAACCGCCAGATTACGCGGAAAAAGGAAGTTGCGGGCGTATCCGTCGGATACGTTCACAAGCTGTCCGGCTTTGCCTTGTCCTTTTACGTCTTGTTTTAAAACGACCTTCATAATGCATTACCTCCTATGGTCTGTTAATCGGTTTCATTCTCCGCCAAATAGGCATCAATAGCTTTTTTAAGCTGTTTCTCCACCTCTTGTACGGTTAAGTCGGGTAGCTGTGTGGCCGCCATCGTTTGGTGACCGCCGCCGCCCAAGGATTCCATTATTAACTGCACGTTAATCTCGCCGAAAGAACGAGCAGAAATGTTAATTTCCCGTCCAATAGGACAAAGTACGAACGAAGCGCGAACGCCGTGTACACTGAGCAGGTCGTCCGCCGCCTGAGCCGCCGCCGCGCGGCGATTGGACAGGTTTTCCGTTGAGGACGTGATGGCTGTTTGCTTATACAGCTTTGCCTGGGCGACCAAATCGTTTTTCAGCCGATACATATCCAGGCTTTCTGCAAACATTTTCTTGACCGATACCGTATCCGCGCCCAAACCGCGCAGATACGCTGCCGCCTCAAAGGTACGCACACCGGTGCGCATCACGAAATTACGGGTATCCAGCATAATACCGGACAGCAAAGCCTCTGCCTCCATGCGCCCCGGCTTATCCTGCGTCATATAGGGAATCAGCTCCGCCACCAGCTCGCAGGCAGAGGAAGAAGACGGCTCGTGATAGGTCAACACGGCATCTTGTATGTAGTTGACCATACGGCGATGGTGGTCGATGACCACAACGCGCGCCGCCGATTCGTAAAAATCGGGAGCCTCCAGCATCGAAATAGAATGGGTATCGGTGACAATAAGCAGCATATTATTGCCGACGCGCTCCACCGCCTCCTCCGGCTCAACAAACAGGTCCTTTATCCCCGCCTCTTGATAACGGCGAATAATCTGCCCCGCCATGGTTGCGGCAGAACGCACCACCACGTAGGCGGGCTTGCCTAATCCCCGCGCCAACACCGCCAAGGCAGCGCCGCTGCCGAGACAGTCCAAATCCGATAGGCGGTGGCCCATTATCATCACCTGCTCGCTGCCGCGAATGAGCTCCAGCAAGGAATTGGCCACCATGCGGGTACGCACCTTGGTGCGGCGCTCCACACCGCGGGACTGACCGCCGTAGAAATCGTATCCGTTAACCGTCTTTATTGCAACCTGGTCACCACCACGTCCCAAAGCCATCTCTAAGGCACCGCGGGCCATCTGGCTGCATTCGTTCAGGGTCTTCCCCTGCCCCACACCCACCGACAGCGTGATGCCACCGTCGGTTTCGGGAAACGCCTTGCGTATGGTGTCCAGTATCTCAAATCGGTTTTTGGTCATTGTGGTGAGGTGCTTGTTTACCGTAACCGCCACAAAGCGGTCGGCACCGCTCTTCTGCAAAACGCCGTCATAGGCGGACAACCAGTCCTCCAACAGAGTTTCCACCTGTCCGCAAATGCGGGCACGGTCACCGTCACGTAGGTCTCGGGTGGCCTCCTCCAGATTATCAATGCACAGATACAGCACCACGGGACGGGTGGCCGTATACTCTGCGGCAATATTCTTAAGCGAGGTATTATCGCAGAAATACAGCATATATCCGCCGCCGTCCTCTGCGGGAACGGGGGACGCGTATACGGTGAGCTTCTTCTCCCCGCATTGGATATCCAACACACTGTGTTTGTCCAGCTCCTGCACAGACAAGCCGCTACACAGCTCCTGTATCATGCAGCCTACCACGTCCTTATCTCCCCCTACAACCTGCGAAAGGAACAATTCGTTGTGGAAGAGAATCTCTCCGCTATCGCTGAGCATAACCGACGGCATAGGAAAGGCGCGCAGCACGTCTCTATTCTTGGTATCTAATCGATTCGCATACATCTGCACGCAGCGGGACAGCCATTGATGCGGCAGAACGGCAGCTATCGTCAGTGCAACGGCAAACACCCCGCAAACCGCAACGGCAGGCCATGTATACACCGGCGCAAACCTCTGCAAAAGCAGCACCGCAGCAGCGCAAACCGCAAACAGAACGGCGGCGATACTCAAGTAGGTTTTATTCACTTTTCTCATCGGCCGCACCTCCTGTTAATCGGCATCATACGTCCATAATAATCGGTAAAATCATAGGACTGCGCTTGGTCTTCTGGAACAGCATGCGAGACAAGTCGTCCCGCACGCGGGTCTTCATGGTCGCCCAATCGCAATGGGGATTGCGGCAGCAATCCTCCAGCGCGCGGCGGGCAGCATCGCGTATCTCGTCAATGAGACTCTCCGCCTCACGTACGTACACAAAGCCGCGAGTCACAATGTCAGGACCGGAAAGCAGCTCGCCACTGGCGCCGTCAATCGTCGCAACGACAACGATAAGTCCGTCCTCTGCCAGATGACGGCGGTCGCGCAGAACAATACTGCCGACGTCGCCAACGCCCAAGCCGTCCACCAGCACACGGCCGGCAGGCACAGAGCCCACCACCGCCATCTTCTCCGCTGTCAGCTCAATCGTGCGACCGATATCGGTGATGAGGATATTCTTTTTGGAAAGCCCCATCGCCTCTGCCAGCTGGGCATGCTTATACAAATGCTTCTGCTCACCATGAACGGGAATGAAGAATTTCGGCTTGGTCAAGGCGTGAATAATCTTCAGTTCCTCCTGACAGGCGTGACCCGACACGTGAACGTCGTACATTTTCTCGTACACCACCACACAGCCGCGGCGCATCAGCTCGTTGACCACCTTGCTGACGGTCTTTTCGTTACCGGGAATGGGAGTCGCGGATATAATAATATAATCGTCAGATCCCACCTCCACCTTGCGGTGGTCGGAGAAAGCCATACGGCTCAGCGCCGACATCGGCTCGCCCTGACTGCCCGTGGTAATCAGGGTTACCTTGTCTTTGGAATATTGGTTAATCGCATCGATATCAATGAGCAGACCCTCAGGAATATGCAGATAGCCCAGTTCCTGCGCAATGGTTACAAAGTTAATCATACTCCGTCCGGAGACAGCCACCTTACGCCCCCCTTGCGCGGAGGCGGTCATAATCTGCTGAATGCGCGGCAGATTGGAAGAGAAGGTCGCCACAATAATCCGCTTGCCCTTTGCCTTGCGGAACAGGTTTTGGAAGCTCTCTCCCACCACCTTTTCACTGGGGGTATATCCGGCGCGCTCCGCATTGGTGGAATCCGCCAACAGCGCCAGCACACCCTCCCGTCCCAGCTCGCCGAAACGGGGCAGGTCAATAATAGAACCCATAACGGGTGTGAAATCCACCTTAAAGTCGCCGGTATGCACCACGTAGCCGAGAGGTGTCTTAATCGCCAGCGCTACGGCATCGGGAATGGAGTGGTTAACCGTAACGAACTCCACCGAAAGGTGTTTACCAATCGGAATGATGCCACCCGGTTCCACCACGTGCAGACGCGCCTTATTGGCAAGACCATGCTCCTTCAGCTTCGAACCGATAAGCGCCACCGTCAGACGTGCCGCATATACCGGCAGGTCAATTTGCTTGAGTAGGTACGGCAAGGCACCGATGTGGTCCTCATGACCATGGGTAATAAAAATGCCGCGGATTTTATCCTTGATTTTCAGCACGTAGGAGAAATCCGGCAACACCACGTCTACACCGAGCAAGTCCTCATCGGGAAACGACATGCCGCAATCAATGATAAAGGCATCGTCTCCATATTCCAGTACCGCCATATTCTTGCCAATCTCATTAAGACCGCCAAGCACGGTGTAATGTATGGGAAAAGACGGAACGGGGGCTTGCTTTTCCTTCTGTTTGTTGCGAGAGCTTTTCTTGGTTGTTTTAGGGGCGGTTTCCGCCTGTTTTGCGGCCGCGTGGGAGGCGGCTGCTGCCGCCGTCATCGGCTTGTTGTTTTTTTGAGGCGCACGCTGTTGCGCTGTGCGGCGGGACTTGTTCTGGTCGGGCTGCATTCTATTCCGATTAGCCGTCTGCTTGCCGCCGCTCTTCTTTTGCTTCATTTGTTCAGCCATATTTTTCCTCCATTTCTCTCGATGTTATCGCATTAAACCATGCTGCAAACAACAGCAATGAGCCCCACCACCGGTGAGGCTTTTGCCGATACGGTACGTATACCGTAATCCAAGCGCCGAAATCTCGGCAGACAGGCTCCGCACCTGTCGATTTTCCGCAAACATAAATCCAGGGATACTGTACCGCAGTCGTTCCACAACCGACCACGGAAATCCGAACACGAAACATCGTTACTATATTACCTTAAATAACCAAAAATGTCAAGGGCGCTCCGCCTCTCCGCCTTTATTATGGGCAGAAATTTACAATTTAGCTATTGCTCACGCAAAAAAATATGCTATAATAAAGACAAAGCAAGGAGGGATTGCCTTGAAATTCATCGAAGCTTATACCGACGGTGCCTGCTCCGGCAATCCGGGCAAGGGTGGTTGGGGCGCCATTCTGCGTTATGAGGGGCACGAAAAAGAACTGTGCGGCGGCGAACCGCAAACCACCAACAATCGTATGGAACTCACCGCCGTCATTGAAGCGCTGTCAGCGCTCAAAGAGCCCTGCCGCGTGCGTTTAACCAGCGATTCCAAATACGTCATTGACGCCATTACAAAGGGTTGGGTGTACGGCTGGAAAAAGAACGGCTGGCGCAAGGCAGACAAAAAGCCAGCGCTCAACGTGGACTTATGGGAAAAGCTTCTCCCCCTTCTGGAATTACACACCGTCGAGTTTGTTTGGGTACACGGTCATCAGGGACACCCCGAAAACGAACGCTGTGACCGTCTGGCAGTCGGTGTTTATACGGCTATGCCTTGACAAATCACAAATTTGGTGTATCATAGTTTTAGTTTCATATGGTCTTCAAGGCGGGGTGTGATTCCCCACCGGCGGTAATGCTGCACACAGACGAGCCCGCAAGCCTACTTTAGGCAGGATTTCGGTGAGAACCCGAAGCCGACGGTACAGTCCGGATGAAAGAAGAGAACGAATGCTACGTTTCTGCCTTGCGGTATCTGTCGCAGGGCAGTTTTCTTTTGAGGAGGTATTTCTATGCAGGAGCAAAGCTATAAATTACGCAAACTGACCGTTATGGGCATGATTATTGCCCTATCCTTTGCGGCGGTACTGTTTGTCCGTATACCGGTGGTGCTCTTTTTAAGCTATGAACCGAAAGACGTGCTGCTTACCGTGGGAGCCTTTCTGTTCGGTCCGGTTGCCGGTAGCATTATGGCAACAGTCGTTGCGCTGCTGGAGCTGGTCACCATCAGTTCCACCGGCATCATCGGTCTGGTAATGAACATTCTTTCCTCCTGCCTATTTGTATGCACTGCCGCCGCCATCTATCACCGCAATAAGACTCTAAAAAACGCGGTAATAGGACTTATATGCGGCGCGCTAGTCGCCACAGGCGGCATGCTGCTGTGGAATTACCTGATTACCCCACTTTATATGGAAAACACCACGCGAGAACAGGTTGCGGCTTTGCTCGTCCCTATGTTCCTCCCCTTCAACCTGCTGAAAACCGCACTCAACGCCACTCTCACGCTCCTGCTGTACAAACACATCTCCTCCGCCTTGCAATCCGCCCGTCTGCTTCCCAAAACCGATACGGCGGTGACCGTGAAAAAGCGTCTGCCTGTTACCGCAGTTTCGCTGATGATACTGGCCACTTTAGTGCTGTTATTACTTGTGTGGAAAGGGATAATTTAACTATTGACAAATGACGAACTGCGTGGTATAGTGTTTTTCGACAATTTCATACCTTATCAAGAGTGACGGAGGGAACAGGCCCTGTGATGTCCGGCAACCTGTGGCGTGGCCATAAGGTGCTAATTCCTGCGGTGTGACCGAAAGATGAGGAGTTTCCTAACGCTCGGCTACCTTGCCGAGCGTTTTTTGATGATAAAAAAGGAGGATACCTATATGAGCAGACATTTCTTTACATCCGAGTCCGTGACCGAGGGCCATCCCGACAAAGTGTGCGACCAGATTTCCGATGCCGTTCTGGACGCTATTTTGGCGCAGGACCCCCAGGCTCACGTTGCCTGTGAAACCGCCTGCACCACCGGTCAGGTGTTTGTCATGGGCGAGATTTCCACCACCGCGCAGGTGGATATTCCCGCGCTCACCCGCAAGGTGGTTGCTGATATCGGCTATAACGGCGAAGAGGGCAACTTCGACGCCGCTACTTGTCAGATTACCGTCACGCTGGACGAGCAGTCCCCTGACATCGCTATGGGCGTGAACGAGGCCATCGAGAGCCGCCGCAATTCTGCGGATAACTACGACAAAATCGGTGCCGGCGACCAAGGCTTAATGTTTGGTTACGCCTGCAAGGAAACCCCCGAGCTGATGCCCCTGCCCATTTCTTTATCTCACGCGCTGTGTAAGCAGCTCACCAAGCTTCGCAAGGACGGTACCCTCACCTATCTCCGTCCCGATGGCAAGGCACAGGTTACGGTGGAATATGAGGATAATAAGCCTCTGCGCGTTGAGGCGGTGGTAGTCTCCACCCAGCACAGCGCTGCCGTAGAGCTGTACACCATTCAGCAGGATATCATCGAGCTGGTTATTAAGTCCATCATTCCCGCCGAACTGCTGGACGTTAACACCAAAATTTACGTAAATCCCACCGGTCGCTTCGTGGTAGGTGGTCCTCAGGGCGATACCGGCCTTACCGGCCGTAAAATCATTGTGGATACCTACGGCGGCTACGCCCGTCACGGCGGCGGTGCCTTCTCCGGCAAGGACCCCACGAAAGTGGACCGCTCCGCCTGCTATATGGCTCGCTATGCCGCCAAAAACGTGGTTGCCGCTGGGTTGGCAGAGCGTTGCGAGATTCAGCTCGCCTATGCGATTGGCGTTGCCAATCCCATGTCGGTTCTGGTTGACACCTTCGGCACAGGCGTTATCTCTGACGAGTGCATCGCCGAGGCAGTCAAGCGGGTGTTTGACTTCCGCCCCGCCGCCATTATCGATACGCTGGACCTGCGCCGCCCCATCTATCGCCCGCTGGCCGCCTACGGTCACATCGGTCGTGAGGAGCTGAACGTCTCCTGGGAGCGCACCGATAAGGTAGAGGCGCTGAAAGCCGTTATCAACGCCTGATAATTTGCAACAGCTGAGTCATTGTAAGGAGCAGTCGCTTTTAGCGGCTGCTCCTTTTTATGTACATGCCTCTCCTTGACAGCGAAGTGTTGATAAACTATAATAAAACTATAGGTATCGGCACGGACTAACAAAAAGGAGCGTGTGATGATGAAAAAATGTTTGACTTTTTTGGCAGCTACGGTATTACTATGCGCACTTACTGCTTGCACCGACGAGCGCAAACCGCCCGCCGACGGTTCCGATATGTCTGCAACATCGCCCACCATTCAACAGGAGGTCAACTATGACCTGTTTTGCGGGCATTATTCCGATACGGAACGGGTTGAAGGACCGTGCTACTCCGTAAGTATCCAGAAAGCAGATAATGACACGACCGCTATTGAATTTTCAATCACATACGTTGGAATTAACTCCTCTCCTATCTATACAACAGACGCGATTAAAGCCTCTATCACAAAAGACCACAAGGTTGAATTTAAGTGGAAAGATTCTTGGGATAACGAAGGCGTCGGCACCTTACTCCTGAATCCTGCCGATTCCTATTCGATACAACTGATGATGACGGTAACCGATGAATCGGAGGTCAATCGGGCAACGCTGTCCACAAACGGGCAATACAAAACCCTTATGCGCCGCGAAATCATGGAGGTGCACGAAAAAAACGATATTCTTCGTATCGAACACATACAGCCCGGTTTAGACACCTATCACCTCACCGTCTCCCTGCGTGCCATAGATAGCGAGAAGGATATGTGTTCCGTGGTGCTGGGAGAAGGCAGTTGGCAAACGGGTTGGTTAGATGACGGCTTCTATGCCATCTCGCTTGACAAAAGAACGGCCTATCTGTACGATATGTCCGGTAACTGTGTAAAGGATTTCTCCTTGCCACAGGAGATTGAATTCCTCAGTCTGGCTATGCTCAACGAAGCCGGAGATACCCTGCTGTTAGGAAAGGGAGAAACAGCAGAATTGTTGCTGTACGACCTCGAAACCAAAACAGCGAAATCGGTGGCTCCCACCATCGATGGCGTCGAGCCGCTCACCTACGAGGACGGTTGCTTTTACGTTAAACGATCGACGATGAGCGAATTAATGTGTATCGAAGACAATGCCGACTATGCCACTGTCCCCTATTGGAATAAAGATGTCATATATTTGTTCCCATCGCTTGGCGTTGGCAAGACCGAAGCAAATTTTTGCGTCTGTACCCCTGAACACGATGGCGTTCGCTACGTCCCCTATTCTTCCGTGGACGAAATCCCCCTCGCCGCGGAAGGGCATACATTTGTTACCGCCTCTTCACTGGGTGACAGCGACGTGCTATATCTTTACGATATAGACAATGAAACGTTAGGCACGCTCTCTGTTCCCGCACAGGTTGTCTCGGCGCTATTCACAGACGCAGGCGATTTGCTCGTAACCACAAGAAATGATGGTGTGTATAGCGTAGAATCCTATCCCCTATCGCAGTTCAAAACAGAGGAAATTGATGTCAATACCGTAGACCGTGTTCCTCCGGTTGCCCTTGCTCCTGAGGCCGATACAGCAGGCACGCAAGCCACCTCCATTATATCGGTCCCACTCCTTTCCCAGTGGCCGGAATATCCTACGGGGTGTGAATCGGTAAGCACGGTAATGGCGCTCCGTTATGCCGGAGAAGATATAACCGTATCTCGATTTATCGATGAATATCTCCCCAAAAGCAACGAGTTCTACTTTCGAAATGGAGTAAAATACGGTCCCAATCCATACGAGGTTTTTATCGGCTCCCCTCGCACTTCAGCTGCCTACGGCTGTATGGCACCTGTTATCGAAAAAGCACTGAACAACTATTTCGACTCAGCGGAACGGGTTAAAAACACCTCCGGCTCCTCCTTACAGGAGCTGTGTGCCACCTACATAGACAGAGAAATTCCCGTGCTTGTGTGGGCCACCATTCTGATGCAAGACACTCGTCCCGGTGCCTCTTGGAGTCTGGCGGACGGAAGCCGATTCACTTGGCCTCGCAACGAGCATTGCATGGTGCTTGTCGGCTACGATAATAGCAGTTACTACTTTAATGACCCTTACAAAGGCCGTGTGGTTGCCTACGATAAGGCACTCTCCAACTCCCGTCACGAACTGTTGGGAAAACAATCGGTCGTAATACTATAAAAAAACGGAGCGTCATTCGACGCTCCGTTTTCTATACCTGTAGGGTCGCCAGACCACCTTCGGCAGTCTCCTTATAGCGATGGGAAATATCCAAGCCCGTCTGTTTCATTACGTCAATGCAGTCATCTAACGATATCTTACGGGAATCGCTGAGAAAACTGGCAAGGCTCACCGCGTTGATAGCACGCATGGCCGCTACAGCGTTGCGTTCGATGCAGGGAATCTGCACCAATCCGCAAATCGGGTCACAAGTAAGCCCCAAATGATGCTCAATGGCAATCTCAGCTGCGTATTCAATCATATCCAAATCCAACTCAAACAGTTCGCCCAGCGCCGCAGCCGCCATTGCACAGGCACTACCCACCTCTGCCTGACAACCGCACTCACTGCCGGAGATGGAGGCGTTGGTTTTAATTAAATTACCAACAATACCGCCTGCCGCCAAGGCGCGCACGATTTCCTCGTCGGAAAAGCCACGCTTTTTCTGTTGATAGTACAATACCGAAGGTACCACTCCCGCAGAGCCGCAGGTAGGGGCCGTCACAATGCGTTCTCCGGCCGCATTCTGCTCACTTACCGCAAAGGCATAGGCACACACCATGCGATTTTCGCGAGTTTCCGCGCTCTCGTCAATGTGGTGGCGACTAAACAGCTGCTTCGCCTTGCGCTTAACCTCCAGACCGCCGGGCAGAACGCCGTCGGTGGACAGGCCCAGCCGTATGCTGTCCTTCATAGCCTCCCATATACGGTGAAGATGCTCCCAGACCGCCTCTCCTTCCACCTTACGCACATACTCCCACAGACGCAGATTGTGCTCGCGGCAGTAAGAGGCGATATGCGAAAAAGAAGCGTGCTCGTACACGTCAGGCGGTATCGCCAAAGGAGAACCCTCAAAGCAAATTTCGCCACCACCTACGCTCATCACACGCTGCTTATCCAGCAGCATGTCGTTGCAGTAGGCAAATAAGTCCATGGTGTTAGGGTGTGGCAACGGTATATCCTCATAGTTAAACGTCACCTCGCAGGGTTCGGGACCCAGCGTCTCCTTAATAATGCGGTCAGTGCCGTGTCCCACACCCGTCTTGGCAAGAGAACCGTACAGGATCACCTCAAAGCGGTCTGCCGTCGGGTTCTTATCCCGAAACAGCTTGCAAGCTTTTTCCGGTCCCATCGTGTGGGAACTGGAAGGGCCGCGCCCGATTTTATACAGTTCGGTCAGAGATTTCATCGCAACATCATTCACGTACAATCACCTTTGCTTTATAAAATTCCGCTCAGGTCACAGGTGTCCAGCCACTCGTCCGCCACACGGCATACCGTCCGCAGGCAATCGGGGTCAAAGGGGCTGATAAGGTCCGCTTCTTTCAGCAGGTCAGTAAACACCATACTGCCGCCCCGCTTGGTATATGCCATATATTTGTCCCATGCAATCTTTTGGTCCTGCTGTAACAACGCCCAGAACTGCAGCGCCACCGTCTGCGCTAAGCAATAGTCAATATAGTAGAAAGGCACGGAGTAAATATGATGCTGCCGCTGCCAATGCTCGCCGTCGCTATAGAAGGGGATTTCTCCGTCAAGACGCACCCAAGGCATGTACTGTCCGCACAATTCCCGCCACACCTCGTGACGCTGGGCGGGTGTCATTTTGGGACGCTCGTATACAATGTGCTGGAAGTGGTCCACCATAGCCCCATAAGGGATAAAGGTGATAGCACCCGCAAGATGACTGTATCGGAACTTGCGAGCGTCCTCGCCAAAAAAGCCGTCAGCCCAAGGCCAAGCGAAAAATTCCATAGACATGGAGTGAACCTCGCACGCCTCCATTCCGGGCAGCATGGTTTCACCGGGGATTCGGTCCTTATTCAGCCAGTTTGCGAAGGCATGACCCGCTTCGTGGGTTACAACCTCCACGTCCCCTTGCGTGCCATTAAAATTAGCAAAGATAAAGGGAACGCCGTAATTGCGCAGACAGGTGCAGTAGCCACCGCCCGCTTTGCCCTCGGTGGACAGCACGTCCAGTAATTCGTTATCCAGCATCATGCGGAAAAACTCACTGGTTTCGGGAGAAAGCTCATCGTAAAATTTCTTTCCCTGCTGCAGAATATCCTCAGCCGTGCCCTGCGGCGCAGGGTTGCCGCTGCGAAACAGCAGCGCCATATCCGAAAAGCTCATGGGATAAGACACACCAAGGCGCTGTGCCTGCTGCTGATAGATTTTCGCCGCAACGGGCACCAGATAGGTGCGCACCGCGCTGCGGAACTCCTCCACCATCTCCTTGGTGTAGCAATTCCGCCCCATACGGTAATAGCCAAGCTGCGTAAAGTCGTCATAGCCGAGCTTGCGCCCCATGGCATCACGCAAGCCTGTCAGCTTGTGGTAAATATCGTCCAGTTGCGACTGGTTCTCCTTATACCATGCGCCCTCTGCCTGCCATGCCGCCAGACGGCGAGCATCGTTCGCGTCTTTTTTGAAGGGAGTCAGCTGGGACAGGGTGTACACCCCGTCCTCAAAGGGGATTTGTGCCGAGGCAAGCAGCTTTTCATACGCCTGTGTCAGCTCGTTTTCCTGCTGTAACTCGGGGATAATTTCGGGAGAAAAGCTCTTCAGCGCAATTTCCGCATTGAGGAAAATGATACTGCCAAAATCCGCCGAAAAGGCCTCACGGAACGGACATTCCAGCAATGCCTGTGTCCATGCCTGACTATACTCTTGCAGCTGCGGGGATACCTCGTTCCAGAACTTCATTTCTTCATCATAGAAAGTGTCGCGGGTATCGATGGTATGACGAATGTGGGCAAGGCATTCCGCGGTGGCAATATCGTCGCACAGCTGTTCAAATTTCAAAAACAGCGCTTTCGCTGCCGGATAGTCCTTTTCCGCTTTTAGGGAAGCGGTCAGCTCTGCCATCTGCGTCTTAATGCTCTCCACGTCAGGACGAGCATAGGGAATCTCGGAAAATTTCATACAGATACCTCTCTTTGCCAAAGTGTTCTTATCTTGACAAGTATAACACATAATTTCTAAAATGTCCACACTCAACGTGAATCTACCATTGACAAAAGCTTATTTTTGTCATAGAATACTTGGGTAAATATTTCTTGTAACGGAGGTTGTATACCGTGAGCAAAAAAGTGATTTCCGCAGGACATATCTGCTTAGATATTACCCCCATTTTCCCCCAAGATAAAAGCTACGAAAAACTAAGTCAGGTGCTTATTCCCGGCAAGCTGATTAACAACATCGGCGCCGCGGACGTGCATACGGGCGGCAGCGTTGCCAACACCGGTCTGGCGCTGAAGATTTTAGGCGCTGACGTAAAGCTGCTGTGCAAGGTTGGCGACGATGAGTTCGGCAAGCTGGTGCAGGGTATTGTGGCGAGCTACGGTGCCGACGGGGTTCTGGTTTCTCCCGGCGACGCTACCTCCTATTCCGTGGTGCTGGCCGTACCCGGTCTCGACCGCATTTTCCTCCATTGCCCCGGCGCCAACAACACCTTCGGCAGTGCGGATATCCCCGACGAGGCGCTGGAGGACGTGGCTTTGTTCCACTTGGGCTATCCCACTCTGATGGAAAAGCTGTACAGCAACGACGGCGAAGAATTGCTCACACTGCTGCGCCGCGTTAAGGAGCGGGGTATCGCCACCAGCATGGATATGACCACAATGGAGCCGAATTCTGCGGCGGGTCAGGCGGACTGGGTGAAGATTCTGTCCCGTGTACTCCCCTACACCGACTTTTTCCTCCCCAGTGCGGAAGAACTGTGCTTTATGATTAACCGTCCCCGCTACGATGCGTTGCGTGGCGAGGAGGGTGATATGGCCGCTAATCTGGATATCGAGAAGGACATCAAGCCGATGGCGGACAAGCTCATCGAAATGGGCTGTGGTACTGCTCTCATCAAGTGTGGCACTGCCGGTATGTACTACCGCACCGCCAACGAGGCGCGTATGCTACAGGTAGGCGCCAATCTGGAGCTGAACGCCGCCGCTTGGGCTGGCAAAGCGGGGCTGCAACGCTGCTATAAGGCGGATAAGGTGCTGTCCGGCACCGGTGCGGGCGACACCTGCATCGCCGCCTTCCTTAAAGCGGCGATGGACGGCAAAGCGCCTGCCGCCTGTGCGGCTCTCGCCGCCGCCGAGGGTGCCTGCGCGGTTACCACCTACGATGCCCTCAGCGGTCTGAAACCCTTAGAGGAGTTGGAGGCCCGTATCAACGCCGGTTGGGAAATGATGTAAACGCCGAAAAAAGGGACACCGTTTGGTGTCCCTTTTTGCATAAAAGTATTGACATTTTGGGCAAAATAAGGTAAAATACGCAGGCAACAAAATATTGGGCTGTAGTCTAGCGGTAGGACACGTGACTTTGACTCACGCCGTGGTGGTTCAACTCCACCCAGCCCAGCCAAACAAAAGAGATACCCCTTGGGGTGTCTCTTTTGTTTCGTTAGGTTGGTCGGTTGGCAGAAACACCATTACTTTTTGGCGGTGCAGCCGTCAAAAAGTATAAGGGGACGGCGCAGCCGAACCCAGTGGTTACAACTCCACCCAGCCCAGCCAAAAAACAAGCGCTCGCTGATGCGAGCGCTTGTTTTTTTGTAAAAGGAAACCACCAGCAGTGCTGGTGGTACAATAAAGCTTTAGCTATGAGTAGAAAAAATATCCTCCTTCGTCTAAAATAAGAAGTGGGTTTGCCAACCACAACGAAAAAGACGAAGGAGGAACCAAGTCGTGAAA
>JAFSGP010000037.1 GCA_017440755.1 Clostridia bacterium
GACACCAAGCTGCGTTCTTGGCTGCCTCAGCAGACCTTTATGAACTGCACCAAGCTGACCGACGTTGTGTTCGACAAGAAGGTTCTGACCATCCACAAGGCTACCTTCAGCAACACCGGTTTCACCGAAATTACCATTCCCTATCACATTGCGACCGTGTCTGACTCCGCGTTTGCCGCCTGCGCCAACCTGACCAAGGTGGTGCTGGAGGAGAATGTAACCTATCTGGGCTGGCAGGCGCTGGCCGGTTGTGCGAAGCTGACTGATGTGAGCTTACCCTCCACTCTGGTCACCTTCGGTGCTCGTGCGTTTGCGTCCTGCTATGAGCTGGAGGAGATTACGCTTCCTCAGAATACCACTAAGCTGCCTGCCGACCTGCTGTTTGGTTGTACGGCGCTGAAGTCTGTGGATTGGTCTCATCTCTCTGTGACGGACGTTCCCAGCCGTGCCGTGTACAAGTGCTTGGCACTGACCGAGGTTAAGCTGCCCGAGACCATCAAGACCATTGGCAAGCTGGCGTTCTACAACTGCCGCACGCTGCCGACCATCACCATTCCTGCCAACGTGACGACGATTACGGAGCAGGCGTTCAACTACTGCTTGGCGCTGAAGACGGTGTACATCGACTCCGCCACGGTTGTTAAGGGTCTGACCTCTCGTGATGCCATGGGTGAGTTGATACGTTATGCGGATACGGTAGCAATCAACGCTTCCATCACCGATGTTCCTGCCTATATCACCGACACCTTCACGGTGGTTGGTACCGAGACTGTGAACGGCGTAGAGTACGTGACCTACTCTCTGGCTGAGTGATTCGGCTGAACAAAAAATAGCTAAACCCTAATAACAGGGGATTGACTCTCGTTTGAGAGCCAATCCCCTGTTTGTTTTGTCTTAACTTATTCAAACACTGATGTACATAAAAATGTTCATAACTGTTAAGTCCGTTATGAACATTCAATATGGTCGAGATGACAGGTGAGACGTGCGAGCGCCGCCGGTGGCGGATACAGCGAGCAGGGCGAAGCGCCGCGGTCGAAACAGCCCGAGCAAAAGCGAGATAAGGCTGTTTCGGGCACCGCAAGAGGAAACGAACCTTGGTTTTGTGCTGAAGGTGGTACTTGTCGAAAAAAGTACAGCACAAAACCTAAGAAAAGGCTGGCGCCTTTTCGAGGTTCATCATCGGGCAGATACAACGAAAATATGGGGTGAGCCATTGGCTCACCCCATATTTTGGTCGAGATGACAGGATTCGAACCTGCGGCCTCTTCGTCCCGAACGAAGCGCGCTACCAAACTGCGCTACATCTCGATATTAAATTGCACAGAGAGAAAAAGCAAAAAGCACATTTCACACTCGCCTAAACATTATAGCCAAGCCATCGGTGTTTGTCAACCTTTATTTGCTAAAAATACAGAAAAAGAGCCAGCTTTCCATAAGGATTCTCTTGCTTGTCGAATGCCTTCTGCTGCAGGTCCTTCGGTTGACATTTACAAAAGCGTATGCTATACTAATTATAACTATGTATGTTGTGTTTTTGCGCCCTTTTTTAGAAGTTTTCGTGCACTCCATAGAAAAACAGTACTGTCGTACGAGAAAGAAGGAGCATTTATGTACAAGCATTTTTTGAAGAGAGTCATTGACGTAGTATTATCTTTTTTGGGCATCTTGCTGTTGCTCTTGCCAATGCTGATTGTTGCCATAGCGATCAAACTGGACTCTCCCGGTCCCATCTTTTTCAAACAAAAGCGGGTAGGCAACCACAAAACCCATTTTAACATTCTGAAATTCCGCACGATGCGGACGGATACGCCCCACGATGCGCCCACCCACGAATTGGGCGACCCCGCCAAATGGATTACCAAGAGTGGCAAGCTTTTGCGAAAGACCAGCTTGGACGAGCTGCCGCAGCTGTTTAATATTTTTGTGGGGCATATGAGCATTATCGGTCCCCGACCGGCTTTGTGGAACCAATATGACCTCATAGAGGAGCGGGACAAATACGGCGCCAACGATATTAAGCCCGGTCTCACCGGCTGGGCGCAGATCAATGGGCGTGATGAGCTGGAAATTCCGCTGAAGGCTCGTTTGGACGGTGAGTACGTGCAGAATATGAGCTTCCTGTTCGATTGTAAGTGCTTTTTCGGTACGATTACCTCGGTGCTCAAATCGGACGGTGTAGTAGAGGGCGGCACAGGCGAAATGAAACGCCAAGCGGAAGAAAAGGAAGCGATCAACCAGTGAAAAAGATATTGATTACCGGTGCGGGCAGCTACATAGGCACTTCCTTTGAGCAGTTTCTGACCTCACAGTATCCCAACGAGTATGTGGTGGATACGGTGGATACGATGAGCGATTGGCAAGGGAAAAGCTTTGCCGGCTACGACGCCGTTTTCCACGTAGCAGGCTTGGCGCATCAAAAGGAGACCGCGGAGAACAAAGACCTGTATCATACGGTCAATTGCGAATTGGCGGTGCGCGTTGCCCAAAAGGCGAAAGAGGACGGCGTGGGGCAGTTTATCTTCCTCAGCTCCATGAATATATACGGAATGGAAAGCGGCATTATTACGCCGGACACCGTACCGCAGCCAAAGACCTATTACGGTAAGTCGAAGTGGCAGGCGGAACAGGCGTTGGCTGAGCTGATTTCGCCCGCGTTTTCCATTGCCTTTCTGCGTCCCCCCATGGTATACGGAAAGGATTGCCGCGGCAATTTTCAGATGGTAGTCAAGCTGGTGAAGAAATTGCCGTTTTTCCCTCGTGTTCATAATCAGCGCACCCTGATTCACATTGACAATTTGTGTGCCTTTGTGAAATTGTGTGTGGACCAAGGACTGTCCGGCGTGTATTTCCCCCAAAATGCAGAGGCTGTGGACACCTACGTTATGGCGCAGGAAATCGCCTCCGAAATGGGAAAGAAGCTGTACTTCAGCTATTTGGCGGGACTGGGTGTAGCGGTGCTGCGCAGCTTCTGGCCGGTTGCGAAAAAAGCCTTTGGCTCGCTGGTGTATAAGGACACGGAAACCTTTGACTTCACGTACTGTGTGACAGATATGCGAGAATCCATTCGAAAAAGTGTGTAAAAGGACGGTGGCAAGATGGAACCTATCCGAATTCTCAACGTGGTTGGTCGTATGGATCGCGGTGGCATTGAAACGTTGATTATGAACGTATACCGCCAGATTGACCGCAGCAAGGTGCAGTTTGATTTCTTGGCACATTACGGCAAGGAAAATGCGGACTACAACGAGGAAATCCGCGCACTGGGTGGTCGCATTTATGAGATGCCGGTCATCAAATCTACCACTAAGACTTATTACGGGCGGTTTTTCACCTATTGCCGTGCGCTCAAGAAGTTTTTTAAGGAGCACCCTGAATATCATGTGATACACGGGCATATGACCAACACGGCGGCCATCTATATGCCGATTGCCAAGAAATACGGCAAGGTAACCCATACCATTGCCCACAGCCACTTGACCGAGACCCAAAAGACCGTATCCTGGCTGACGGCTTTGGGCACGAACCTTTTGCTCAAGCCTATTCGCAAACAAGCGACCGACTATTTCGCCTGTTCGGAGATGGCGGCGCTGTGGCTGTTTAAACAGGAGGATTTGGACGCCGGACGGGTTCACGTGATTTCCAACGGCGTACATACCGAAAAGTTTGATTTTTCTCCTGAAAGAAGACGGATTGTGCGGCAGAAGCTGGGGATAGAAGAGAATATCGTGCTGGGGCATGTGGGACGTTTCTTCCCCCAGAAAAACCATACGCAGCTGTTGGATATTTTCCATCACTACCATACCATGCACCCCAATGCCGTTCTGCTGTTGGTGGGTGAGGGTGAACTGAAGGAAGAGATGCAGCAGAAGGCGGAGCGCTTAGGTCTGGGCGACAGTGTGCGCTTCTTAGGGCTGCGCACCGACGTAGAGGACCTGATGCAAGGTATGGATTTGTTCTTGATGCCCTCCTTGTATGAGGGCTTGCCTGTTGTGGGTATTGAGGCGCAGGCTGCCGGCTTGCCGATGGTGGTTTCCACCGAGATTACGGAGGAGCTGAATATCACCGGTCAGGTGCGGTTTGTCGGCTTGGAGGAATCGCCCGAGGCTTGGACAAAGGCCATTGACGAGGCGCTGACGGGCTGTGAACGGACCTCTACCGCCGAGACGCTGAAGCAGGCGGGGTACGATATTCAGACAACGGCTGCTTTTCTGCAGGATTTCTATTTAGAAAAACACGGTGATGCGAAATGAAAATTGGTATTTTGACCCACCACAAGGTGTCCAGTCACGGTGCTTTGCTGCAGATGTATGGCTTGCAGCAGGTGTTGCAGGGCTTGGGACACCAGGTTGTGATTTTGGATTATGAAAGAAATCTGGATTTCATCGACGAGACGACCCGCAAGCGGTTTAGCGCGGGTTTGAGTAATCTCTCGTACTACCTGCGGTCCTATCTGGTAGAGAATGGTCCCGGTATGCTGCTGTATCAGTACAAAAAGCAAAAGGTACTGGGCGGATTCCGCGGACAGCATTTCACCCAGATTCCCTATGTGAATTCCCAGGAATTGGACGCGGTGGTGGTAGGCGCTGACGAGGTGTTCAGCCTGGAAAACGGCGTCAATTTTATGATGTACGGACACGGGATTACCTCCCGCCACGTCCTCTCTTATGCGCCCAGCTTCGGACAGACGGACGTGGACCGCATTCGCCGTTTCGGCTGTGAGCGTCTGATTTCCTCGGGCTTAGAGGGTTTTACGGCGCTTTCTGTGCGGGACGCGGGCTCCCAGGCGGTGATTCGCCATCTGTTGGGTAAAGAGGCGCCGCTGGTATGCGATCCGGCGCTTTTGTGGGATTTCGGTCGCATAGAAAAGCAGCCCCAAAAGGAAAAGTATATCGTGGTCTACTCCTACCAGTCCAATTTTAAGGAGGAGGCACGCATTGCGGCCATTCGCGCCTATGCGAAGAAAAAGGGTTGTCGTTTGTGGTCGGTTGGTGTGTACTATAAGTGGTGCGACCGCCGGATTAACTGTACGCCGATGGAGATGCTGCAGATATTTGCCAATGCCGAGGCGGTGATTACCGATACCTTCCACGGCACGATTTCTTCGTATATTGCCCGCACCCCTGTGGCGGTATTTGTGCGGGAGAATAACAATGTGAAATTGGGTTACCTGCTGAAGCAGCTGGGCTACGAAGACCGTCAGGTTACCGCGGTGGAACAGCTGGAGAGCGTTCTCGCGGCTCCGCCTCATTTCGAGGAGGCGGACAGGCGGGTGGCTTCGTTGCGCAAGGCAGGTATGTCGTATTTGACTGAGGCTTTGCAATTGTGTGAGGAATGAACGATAAAGGGAGGATAACCGATGAATATCCTGTACGTAGCCTTTAAGGATTTTTCAAAATTGCATTTCGGTGCCAGTAAAAAGGTCATTAACGAGTGTCGTGCCTTTGAGCAGGCGGGACACACCGTTACCCTCATCGGTCGCCGCAATGACAAGGTTGTTACCATTACAACCGATGGCGCTTGCACGGATATTGCCCCTATCCGCAAGGCGGTGGTGGGTAAATTACAGCCGCTGACGGATAAGGACGAGCAGATGGCGGCGGTGGCTTCCTATGTGGCGGATAAGCAGTACGATTTCTGCTATATTCGCTACGACTTGTGTACCAAAAGGTTTATCGCTATGCTGCGCGCCATCAAGACGGTATGTCCGAAGGTGTTCATCGAAATCCCCACGTATCCCTACGATTTGGAATATCGGGGCAAGCTGAACAAATTACGCTTGTGGTACGATAACGTGACTGCCGAGCAGATGAAGCGGTACGTGGACAAGATTGTGACGTTCTACCGGATTCCCGATAACGTGTTCCATGGCATTGATTGCCTGCTGGTGCCCAACGGCTTCGACTTTGATGAGGTGGAAATCATTAAACAGGACGAGGTTTCTGAGGAGATAGATGTCGCGGCGGTGTCCTCCATGCGTATCTGGCATGGCTATGAGCGTTTTATTGAGGGCTTGCACGCCTATTACCGAGATGGCGGACAGAGAAATCTGCGTTTGCACTTGGTAGGGGACGGCAGAGAGTGTGGCAAGTATAAGGCCTTGACAGAGCAGTATGGCTTGCAGGAGCACGTGGTTTTCCACGGAGCGATGCACGGCGCGGCTTTGGATAGCCTGCTGGAGAGCTGTTCCTTGGGCGTGGATTCTCTGGGGCGGCATCGCACCGGTATTTCGGTGCTCAGCTCGCTGAAAAGCCGTGAGTACGGCGCGAAGGGTATCCCCTTCATCAACTCCTGCGAAATTGATATCGTGGGGGAGGACTTTCCCTATATGCTGAAGGTGTCGGCGGATGAAAATCCGGTGGACGTGCAGGCGGTAGTGGATTTTTACGACCGCGTTTTTGCCGAGGGCAGTCGCATAGAGGTGGCGAAAAAAGTGCGCGCCTACATAGAGGCGCGCAGCAATATGCAGGCGGTTATGGGACAGGTTTTAGCTGCACTGTAAGTACTTTGCTTGGATATAATGGAGTAGTTGGATATGAATGTGGGTATTAATTCACTAAGCCTAAAAAAGAATACCAATGCTCAGGTGTTTCGTGTGGTATACGGCATACTCAGTTTTGTTGTGGTATTCCTCTTGTTTATGAGCTATACCGGCGGTATGTGGCTGAGCGACGAGCTTTGTGTGGGCATTATGATGGTGTCTACCATCACCACCATTGCATACTGCGCGAAAAAGGCCGAATATCGGTTTTTCCTGCTGTGTTTTAACGCAACCTACTTTCTGTTTTTGGGCAGTGGTGTGTTAAGTGCTATGCTGGATAGTGGGTATTTGGGCGGTTATTTGGACGTATCCCCTCGAAGTGTTTCCCACACCTGTCACGTTTTGGCGTTCAGTTTGCATATTGTCAATTCTCTGTACGTTGTGTTGGACAGCAGTGGTGCCATGGATTCGCTGGCGGAGAAACCGCTGCTGCGCCGCAAGAAAGGGTTTAAGCCCTTACAGAAGGGCACCATACAGGTGATTTGGATTTTCTTCCTTATTTCCTTGGCGGCGGATTTGGTGGCGTCGATTATGCAGTATCGGTTCCTGGACACCAATACGTATGTGGATAGTTACATTATCGGTTACAATAAACCGACGTACATTTCCTTGCCGGAATCGCTGTTTTCCTTCAGCTTGTGTCTGTGGTTGGCCACAAACCCACCCAAGAAGCTCTTCACCCCGTTTTTTATTGTGGTATTGATTTCGCAGGGCTTTCTTCTGATGTCCGGTGCTCGCAGCGGTGCGATGATCGTTCTATTGCAGTTGTTCTACTATATTTACTACCGGAGCAGAACAGACAAGGACTTTTTCCGTATTACCAAAGGGTCAATTATTGTTTTCTTAGTATTGCTGCCTTTCCTGATACTGCTGTTGCAGGTGGTTAAATATACCCGTGTCCACGAATCGGTTAAGATTGGGCCGCAGCTTTTCTATGAATTTTTTGAGGACCAAGGCATTAGTGCCAAATCGGTGGCCCGCGGCTATGCCTATCAGGACGCGATTCGTAACATTGGCGGTTCTTCTTACACCTTTGGTGCTTTGCGTAACTATCTCAGCCAGAATTTGGTGAGCCGTCTGCTCTTTGGCATTGAGACGATAGGCAAGAACACCATCGAGATGGCGCGTTCAGGCTATTCCTTCGGTTCCACGCTGTCCTATATCTGTATCCGCGAATCCTACCTGAGCGGTATAGGGTCTGGTTCCAGTTACGTGGCAGAGTTGTTTCATGACGGCGGCATCTGGTTGCTTGCTCTTGGCAGTGCGGGCATATCTTTGCTGCTATTGTACCTGTCTAAGAAAACGCGGACGGCAAAGGGTATATTTAAACAGGCCTTTTTGCTGCTGTTTTTCAAGAATTTGCTGGCGTTACCCCGCAGTAACTCCATTTCTTGGCTGACCAGCACGTTTTCCGTGCAAAACTTGATGCTGCTGGCGGTGCTGTTGATTGTCAATCAGCTGTTTAGCCTGCGTGCGACACAAAAGGAGGCGGCACAATGAAAATCGGAACTCTGACCACCCACATGTCGGATAATTACGGCGCGGTGCTGCAGGCCTATGCCCTGTCTACCTATATCGGACAGCAGGCGGAATGCGAAATCGTCAATTATTACCCCGACTATCTGCGCGCCGCCTATCACGGCAGAATCAAAATAAGCGACGCAAAATCCCTTATCAACTTCTGCTTTCAGGCATTGTATGCAGGCGCGCGCAAGCGCCGTAGCCGCCGCTTTGCGGCTTTCCGCGAGCAGCATATGCGGCTGTCGTATCTGTGCCGCACCCGTAAGGAGTTAACCGGCGCCGCACCGCAGTATGAGGCTATTGTTGCCGGTAGCGACCAGATATGGAATCCGGACATTCACGGCTTTGATGAGAACTTTTTCCTGACCTTTTGCCCCCAAAAGGTGCGTAAATACGGCTATGCTCCCAGCTTTGGCGTGTCTTCCCTGAATGCGGAGCAGGCGGCAGAGGTGAGCCGCCGTTGTGAGGGCTTTACCAAGCTCGCCTTCCGCGAGGAGAGCGGTGTACGTATTGCCAAAGAGGTGTTGGGGCTTAGTTGTCCGCAGGTACTGGATCCGGTATTTTTGCTGTCGGCGGAGCACTGGCGTGGGCTGAAGGCAGCTACCGCGCCTACCGGCAAGTACGTGCTGTGTTATTTCTTGTCTGATCCCCGCGGGTCGGTGGACGCTATGTGTAAACGCTTTCAGAAGGAAGGCTATGCGGTCTATTCCATCGGCTTTTCTGCCCGGGATATGGTGAACGGTGCCAAAAAGGTGTACGATTTGGGTCCGTCGGAGTTTTTGGCTTATATTGACCATGCGGACTACATTTTGACAGACTCCTTCCACGCTACCGCTTTTTCCATTCTTTTCGGCAAGAATTTCTACACCCGCACAGACGGCAAGAATGCCAAACGGGCGGACCGTGTGGTTTCTCTGCTTAAGGCATGCGGTCTGGAGGAGCGTACCTATGCCGATGCTGACGCCTCTTCGCTATCCTTTACGCCGATAGATGAGGAAGCGGTGGCGGCGTGCTTGGCGGATTCCATTGCCGACTCCCGTTCGTACGTAGACGGCATTGTGGAGGAGTGCAGCCAAACTGTATAACTATAAAAAGCACTTTTAGGAAAGGAGGTGTCGCAGGTGAAAAAACTGTTGGTTTTATTCGCGCGAGAATTCCCCTATAACGTGAGTGAGCCTTTTTTGGAGGCGGAGTATCCTTTGTATAAGGAGTATTTCGATAAGGTGCTGATCGCCACCAACCGCCCCACGGCCGCCGGCATTCGCGGCAAAAAAACGCGGGAGGTGAACGATCCCGCGGTGGAAATCGTGGAGTCTTGTTTCAATAAAGATCTGCGGCACAAACTGGCTTTTTTGTGGGGGATTCTGTCGGATCCCCACACCTATATCGAGTTTTTCCGTATTTTGTTCCGCCACGGTGCCAATTTATCCGCCCTGCGGAATATGCTCAGCTCCGTCGGTAAGGCGAACCTGTGTGCCCGCGTGGCGCGCCGTCGTTGTCGTCAGCTGGAGGCAGAGGGCTATCAGGTGGTGGGCGCCTATGCCTATTGGCTGATTTATCCTGCTTATGCGGCGGTACGGTTTAATAAGAAATACTATGGCGGGAAGCTGTATACGGTGTCCCGCGCTCACGGCTTTGACCTGTATGAGCTCCGCCACCCCGGCGATTATATTTTGTGTCGGAAGTATATTCTCAACAACCTGTCGGAGATTGCTTCCATTTCCGAAAACGGAAAGCGATATCTGTTGGCAAAGCATCCCGATTGCAACATGAACATCACCATTCACCACCTGGGCGCGCGGGACGTAGGAACGATGAAACAGGTGGAAAAGGGCGAGGTGTTCCGTATGGTTTCCTGTGCCCGCACGGTACCGCTTAAGCGTATCCATCGCTTGGTGGACGCGCTGGCGCAGATTACGGATATTCCCATTGAGTGGACCCATTGCGGCGGCGGTGAACTGCTGGACGACATACGGGAAAAGGCGGCGCTGTTGCCGAAAAATATCACCTGCCACTTTACGGATACCATTCAAAACACACAGGTGTACGACCTGTATCGGGAGAACGATTACCACGTATTTGTCAATGTCAGCCGAATTGAAGGCGTGCCCGTAAGCATTATGGAGGCTATGAGCTTCGGCATGCCGGTGATAGCCACCAATGTGGGCGGCACGGCGGAGACCATTAACGTGGGAAAGAGCGGATTCCTGCTGGATGAGGAGTATGACGACACGCAGCTGGTGGAGTATCTGCGATATATCTATAATATGAGTCAGGCGGATTACGATGAGATGCGCCGTTGTGCTCGTGAAAAGTTTGAACAGGATTACAATGCCATTCCCAACTATCACAAGTTCTTGCGCGGTTTGCAGGAGAAGTGCCTGTGATGGGAGGAGCGGCAATGGATAAGAGTCTGCGCCTGCTGCTTGGTTTGCTGTGCTACGCAATGGAGTGGCAAACCCGGGCGCCGCTCCGGTCAGATGCGGCGGAACTCTCTGCCGTGTGGCAGCTGGCGGAGCGACAGAATATCACCCCCCTGATTGCCTATGCGGCACAGCAGGCGGGAATGCTGTCTGGGGAAGATTCATTGGGGCAGCAACCGCTGTTGGCGCTGTATCGCTACGAACAGCAGCAATACGTTTTGAACGAGGTGGCTGCCGCCCTTACGGCGGCACGCATTCCGTATATGCCTCTGAAAGGCGCGGTACTGCAACAGTGGTATCCCCAGCCATGGATGCGTGTAGGCTGTGATATCGACGTGCTGGTGCCGTCGGAGCGGCTGGAGGAGGCCGCCGCTGCGCTGGCTGCGCTACCCGGATATGTCCGCGGACGGCAAGGCGCTCACGACGTGTCCTTTTTCTCTCCTGCACAGGTGCATATAGAGCTGCACCATCGCTTGGTGGAAGAGGGGAGAGCCGGTGCCGCTGCGTCGATTTTATCGGCGGTGTGGGAACAGGCGCAACCCGCTACAGAGGACAGCTGTCGCTACGAGATGGGGGATTCCCTCTTTTATTTCTACCACGTGGCGCATATGGCAAAGCACATGGAGGCGGGCGGTTGCGGTCTGCGATTCTTTCTGGATTTGTGGGTGCTGGAACAGCAGCCGCACTGCCAAGAAGAGCGGGACGCAATGCTTAAGGCGGGAGGGCTATTACCCTTTGCAGACGCCTGCCGTGGTTTGGCGGCCTTCTGGTTTGGGCAGGGACAGGCGAACGATACCGTCCGTATGCTGGAGTCGTTTGTACTGCGAGGCGGCGTATACGGCAGCATAGCCAACCAAACCGCCGCCGCCCGCAACCGGCAGGGCGGCAAAGCAGGGTATATAGTTGGGCGGCTATTCCCTTCGTATGAGACCTTGCAATGGGATTTTCCCATTTTACGCAAATGCCGCCTGTTGCTGCCGCTTTTCTGGATTTGGCGCTTGCTTCGCCTGCCCTTTGGCGGACGACTATCCCGTGCCACGAGGCAGATGTCTGCCGCGGAGGGCGGAAACGATGTTTCTACACTGTTCCAAAAATTACATCTGCATTAAAAAAAGAGCTATGGTGCTGCCATAGCTCTTTTTGCTTATTCAATCGGTTCGGTGGTATCGGCCAAAGCGTCGTAATAGACCTCCGACAATATTGCGCCGGTCTCGTCGTATTCGATAGTGGTTGTGGAACCGTCCAACCAGTAATCAATTTGTTTGGCGATATAGGTTTCCCCGTTTGCATCGTAGGCGTAGGTGGATTCCTGTGAGAGCTTATCGTTCTCGTAGATTTTCAGCGCGATGGGGAAATCGTTTTCATCGTACTCGTACTCGTAGCGGTTTTCGATTTCCACTTCTCCCTCGGTATCGTAGAAGATTTCCAATACGGTGTCCGCTTTCTCGTTGGACTCGGCATAGAACTTGGTTCCGTTTTCATTGTAGGAGGTTTGCTTGGAAACGTACTCCTCGCCATTTTTGTCCTTCTTATAGGCTGCCTCCAGCTCCAGCTTGCCGTTATTATACAGCTTGAGTTCCTCTTTTTCGCCGGTGATGCTGTAATCATATTCGTAGCGGCGGTCCGCTTCCTTTTCACCGCTGGGATCGTACTTGATCCAAGAAGTCACGTCTCCTTTTTCGTTGAAGGACTGTAGATTAATGGAACCGTCCTTCTCCATAGTCATAAACGTGCCGCAGATCGTGCAGAAGCCATTGATGTCAAAGGCGTGAGAGGATACGTTTTCTCGACTTCCGTTCGCCGACACCGTCCAGTGATTCTCTTTATCCTTTTCCCATTGGCGATTGGCGTTTGGATTGTTGTCGTTGTCGTTGCATGCGGCGAGGGCGCACAGCATCACACCGCACACCAGCAGCGAAAGAATTTTTTTAAAACCGTTCATAGTAACCTCCTTGTTTGAGAAAGGACTTTAAATTACAAAGCATTATACACTATATTGGCGGGCATTGCAACCCTGTCCCGCATAAACCAAGTGGATTTCGCCTGTAAAGCAGAATGCCTGTACAGGACATTATACGATTTTTTGGCTATTCAGGTCAAAGGTCAGAGGGTGGCAGCCTACGATTTCACAATCCCAACGGTCGTGCTCCCCGTCGCAGTGGGGATAGTTATCAATCCAACGGCAGATAGGGAAGCAAAGCATAATGGTGTTCTCCTCCACGCGACAACGCAGCTGGGTGTATACCTCCTTGCCGTCGTCCTCGGCAGGCACGTCTCCTTCGGCGAGCAAGGTGTCGTTGGCATCGTAAAATGCGACGTGTCCCTTGGCGTGAACCACCGCAAAGACGTTCTCTTTCTCAAAGAAAATCACGGTTTCAGAAATGTAACCGCTTGCAATCTGAAAATACCCTTTTTCGTTGTCCTTTTCGCTGTCGAAACGGACGTCAATTGTTTTTGCCATATCGATTCCTCCTGTTTTGGTTTGAAAAGCAGGACCTAACTTAATCATTATAGCGTACTTTCAAAGGTTTTTCAATTGCTTTTACAAAAAAACTCCCTGCGTATTGTGAAATACGCAGGGAGCGAGTGAAGATGAATCCGTGGTTTTAGGAAACCTCCTATCGATGGCGAAAGCAAGCGATAAAAGGTGAAGCCTTATGGATTTTTATTGCTCGGGTTTGTCGGGCATGACGAGAGCCGCCGCAATATAGGCCAGCACGCCACAGCCGGCGCACAGAACCGCCAACACCAAAATGAAACGAACAATGGTGGAGTCGATGTTAAAATACTCGGCCACACCGCCGCATACGCCGCACACCTTTTTATCGGTTTTGGATTTATAAAGCTTTTTCTGCATAATTTGTCACCTCGTTACATTAATCCAAGGGCTTCATGGTGGGGAGTATGCAAGGGCTATAAAATTAAAATCAAAATATCTTACCTCATCTTACTTTTTTATGATTTTTCCTGACAGTTTCAACTATTACATTTTTACTTTCAAAAAATTTTCTTACCTCAAATTACCTTTTCGGGACATATCATACCTCTGAAATGGTCTAAAAAATGGCCCAAAATACCATAGAATATGATGCATTGCAGTTTTGAATGGTTTGTGGTATAATAAAACATACCCACCTAGTATATGGAGGTTATTATATGATTGATATTGAAAAAATATTGTATGACAAGGTTAAATCTGTAATGTCAAATTGGAACGAGGACGGCATTTATGCTATTTCATTTTTCGTCTATTCTAATGAGGCCTATGAGTTTAAGAACTTCACCAATGTATCA
>JAFSGP010000008.1 GCA_017440755.1 Clostridia bacterium
AAAAACCTCCTTGATACTTTTGGTAATGCGGTCGCCAAACCATTTACCATTGTATCACGGAGGTTTTTCTTTTGCTAAAGCTTTTATCTTCCCCCAGTAGAACTGGGGGTTTATTCCCACGCCTTAAGGCGCCAAGCAAAAGAGGACCGCATTTGCAAATGCAAATGCGGTCCTCTCGTTATTCGTTCAGCACGCTCTGCAAGCGGTCCATCGCCGAAAGAGAAGGCTCCGGCAGGTGACCAAAGGGGAAATCCAACTTCATATCGTCGTACTTGACCTGACATATCTTGCGGAAAGGAAGCAGCTCCACCTTGTCCACGCAAGAATAGGCGGCGGCTATCTCCCGCAGGCGGCGGATATTCTCCTCCGTATCGTTAAGAGTGGGAATGATCACTTGCCGCAGGGTCACGGGAATCCCCCGTTCCTGCAGACGAGCGAGAAAATCCAGCACCGTCTGCAAATCGCACCCCACGTGGGCACGGTATAGCGCGTCAGTGGTGTATTTGATGTCCAGCAGCACGCGGTCGGTGACCGCCAGCAAGGTATCCACCGCCTCGTTCCACACGCAACCGGAGGTATCCAGACAGGTGTTCAGCCCCGTTTCGCGGCACAGACGAAACACCTCCGCCGCAAAATCTGCCTGCAGCAGCGGCTCACCGCCGGAGAGGGTGATGCCACCTTCCCGTCCGAAATAGGAGCGAAACCGCAGTGCCTTGTCCACCAGCTCCTGCGGGGTGTAAAGGCTTCCCCCTTGCAGCTCCCACGTATCGGGATTGTGACAGCAGCCGCACCGCAGAGGACACCCCTGCAAAAACGCGACAAACCGCACACCGGGACCGTCCACCGTCCCCAGGCTCTGAATGGAGTGGACGCGGCCGATTATCTCCCCGTTCATACCGCTTGATGGAAGGTGCGGCTGATAACCTCCCGCTGCTGTTCACGGGACAGTTTGTGGAAGTTCACCGCATAGCCGGACACGCGAATGGTCAGGTTTGGATAGGCCTCCGGGTCCTCATAGGCTTTCAGCAGCGTCTCACGATTGAGCACGTTGACGTTGATATGGTGGGCGTTGTTGGCGAAGTACCCGTCCAGAATTGCCACCAGATTATCCACACGCTCCTCCTCCGTCTTGCCCAAGGCCTCGGGGGTAATGGAGAAGGTATTGGAAATACCGTCACGGCAGTCGTCATAGCTGATTTTCGCCACCGAGTTGAGGGACGCCAGAGCGCCGTTCTCCTCCCGATTATGCATCGGGTTGGCACCGGGGGCGAAAGGCTCGGAATTTTTGCGCCCGTCGGGGGTAGCGCCGGTGTTTTTGCCGTACATCACGTTGGAGGTAATGGTCAGCACCGACAGGGTGTGCACCGCGTGACGGTAGGTGGGTGTCTTGCGTAATTCGGTGATAAAGCGGTGGGTCATATCCTTGGCAATCAGGTCCACGCGGTCGTCGTCATTGCCATATTTCGGGAAGCTGCCCTCGGTGACATATTCCACGATGTAACCGCTTTCATTGCGTATCGGCTTGACATTCGCATACTTGATGGCGCTGAGAGAATCCGCCACCACAGACAGGCCTGCTATACCGAATGCCATCAGCCGTTCCACCTCGGTATCGTGCAGTGCCATCTGAATTTTCTCATAGCAATACTTGTCGTGCATGAAGTGAATCACGTTCATCGTATTGACGTATAGCTTGGACAGCCAACGAATGTAAACGTCGTACCGCTCCATCACGGTATCGTAGTCCAGCTTATCCCCGGAGAGCACCTCCATCTGAGGACCGATGTGCATACCGCTGGTGTGGTCGTAGCCGCCGTTGATAGCAATCAGCAGCAGCTTCGCCAGATTACAACGGGCGCCGAAGAACTGCATCTGCTTGCCCAGCTTCATAGCAGAAACGCAGCAGGCGATAGCATAGTCGTCCCCGTAGATGGGGCGCATCAGGTCGTCGTTCTCATACTGAATGGAATCGGTGTCCTTGGATACCTTAGCACAGAATTTCTTAAACCCGTCGGGCAGGTTCGCCGCCCACAGCACCGTCAGATTGGGCTCAGGAGAGGAGCCAAGGGTGTAGAGGGTGTTGAGCATACGGAAGCTGGACTTGGTTACCAGCGTGCGTCCGTCCTCGCCCATACCGCCCACCGCCTCGGTAATCCACATGGGGTCGCCACCGAACAATTCGTTATACTCGGGGGTACGCAGATGACGGGCGATACGCAGCTTCATCACGAAGTCGTCCATCAGCTCCTGCGCGCCCGCCTCGGTGAGGGTGCCTGCGGCCATATCCCGCTCAATGTAAATGTCAAAGAAGGTGGACACGCGACCCAGCGACATAGCGGCGCCGTTCTGCTCCTTGATGGCCGCCAGATAAGCGAAATAGGTCCACTGAATCGCCTCGCGGGCGTCCTTGGCGGGTCCGCTGATGTCGAAGCCGTACATCTGCGCCATTTCTTTCAATTTACCGAGAAAAGAAATCTGCTTGTACAATTCCTCGTCCAGGCGGATATTCTCGGTGTTAAACACCGCGTCGGTAAGGCGGTTTTTGTCCTTTTTCTTCTCCTCGATAAGGCGGTCCACACCGTACAGCGCCACGCGGCGATAGTCGCCGATGATGCGCCCCCGCCCGTAGGCGTCCGGCAGACCGGTGATGACGTGACACTTGCGCGCCGCCCGCATCTCGTCGGTGTAGGCGCGGAATACGCCGTCATTGTGGGTGGTGCGGTAGCGGAACTCGTCCTCCACCGTCTCGGATAGCTTGTAGCCGTATGCCTCGCAGGCCTGCCGCGCCATACGGATACCGCCGAAGGGGCTGACACCTCGCTTGAGGGGGCGGTTGGTCTGCATACCCACGATAATCTCGCTGTCCTTGTCGATATAGCCGGGCGAATAGCTGGTCAGGGAGGACACGGTGGCGGTATCGATATCCAGCACACCGCCGAACTGCCGCTCCAGAGCGAACAGCCCCTCCACCCGCTTCATCAGCGCCTTGGTGCGGTCGGTGGCGCCCGCCAAAAAGCGGTCGTCCCCCTCGTAGGCGGTGTAGTTCGCCTGAATAAAGTCGCGGACGTCGATGGTGTCCTGCCATACGCCCGTCTTAAATCCGTTCCAATTTTCGTGCTTCATTTTCCATTCTCTCCTTTACACAAAAACAGGGCAAATCAGCCCCTTGCAGACTGATTTGCCCAGACGGTCGGCATATACGCTTGCATTCCCCTTGCGTTGGTTCGCAAAAATCCGTCAGTTATGCAAGTGCTCTCGTTGTGGTTCCATTATACCCTACTTCACCATCTTTTGTCAATGTTAATTTTCGAATTTTCGGTCGTACAGGCGGGCGGCGATGAGCACCACCAGCACCGACCCCGCATTGTGCACCAAAGCGCCCGTGGTGGGGGTAAGCACACCGAAAAAGGACAGGGCGATGGCGATGAAATTGATAGCCAAGGACAGGGCAATGCCCAGACGAATAGTGCGCAAGGTGGCGGTGGCCAGCCGCTTGAGATAGGGAAGTTTGGCAATATCGTCCCCCATCAGCGCAACGTCCGCCGCCTCCACGGCGATATCGCTGCCCATCGTGCCCATCGCCACGCCTACGTCCGCTGCTTTGAGAGCGGGGGCGTCGTTAACACCGTCTCCCATCATGCACACCCGTTTTCCCTCTGCCTGCAGGGCGGCGATACGCGCCACCTTATCCGCCGGCAGCAGCTCCGCCTCCACACGGGTCAGCCCCGCCTGTGCGGCGAAATAGGCCGCCGCGTGACGGTTGTCACCCGTGAGCAGTACGGTTTCTACCCCCGCCTCGGACAGCTGCTTCGCCAGGTGAGCAGCGGCGGGGCGCAGGGTATCCGCCAGCGCCAGCACACCCAGCAGCTCCCCGTCGGCGGCGACCAGCACCGTTGCCTTGCCCTGCTCTCGCAGGGCGGAGAGGGTCGCCTCTGCCACCTGCAGAGGCACCTGCGCCTCCTCCAGATAGGCATCACTGCCGCAGAGGACGAGCGCACCGCCCACGCGGGCACACACACCACGTCCCGCCGCCATGCGGAAATCCTCCGCCTCCGGCAGAGATAGCTCCGCTCCCTTGGCGGCGGTAACAATCGCCTGCCCCAAGGGGTGTTCGCTGCGGCTTTCCACCGCCGCCGCCAGACGTAGCAGTGCCTGCTCGGTAATATTTCCAAAGCTCACCGTATCCGTCAAGTTCAGCTGACCGGTGGTGAGGGTGCCCGTTTTATCGAAAGCAACGGTATCCACCTGTCCCATCTGCTCCAGCGCCTCGCCGGATTTAATGAGGATACCGTGCCCCGTTGCCTGCCCGATGGCCGCCATAATGGCGGTAGGAGTAGCCAACACCAGCGCGCAGGGGCAGAACACCACCAGCACCGTCACCGCCGCCACGATATCCTGTCGCAACAGCCCCGCCACCACCGCCAGCAGCAGCGCCACCGGCACCAGCCGGCTCGCCCATCTATCTGCGGTGCGCTGCATCGGCGCCTTATTCTCCTCCGCCTCTTTCACCATACGAATAAGCCGCTGCAGGGAAGAATCCTCCCCCACCTTGGTGGTTCGAATATCCACCGCGCCGTAGCGGTTCACCGTGCCGCCGTAGACGGCATCTCCCGCCGCCTTATCCACCGGCAGGGACTCCCCCGTCATCACCGACTGGTCGATGCTGGTCTCCCCCGCCACAATTTCGCCGTCGGTGGGCACCGTTTCACCCGGAAGAACGCGCAATACGTCCCCCACCCGCACCGCCGCGGCAGAAACCATTTCCTCCCCGCTCGCAGTGAGGCGGCGGGCGGTCTGCGGGGTGAGAGAAATCAGCTGTGTAAGCCCTTTCTTTGCGCGTTCGGTGGTCCTTTCCTCCAACAGCTCGCCAATCGCCATAATGAAGGCAATCTCCCCCGCCGCGAACAAATCGCCAATGGCGATGGAGGCGCCCATAGCGATGGAAATCAGCAGCGCCGAGGAAATGCGAGACACCCCTTTATTGCAAAAAAGCTTGCGCAGAGCGCTGTACAAAAGCGGCACGCCGCATACCGCCACCGCCACCCAGGACGGCTCCAGATACAGCGGCACCACCACCCCGCACAGGGACAGCACCAAGCTGACCGCCAGACACACACCACCCACCACGGTAGCGGGGACGCTCTCCAGCGCCTCGATGCTGTTTTTTAGCTTCTTCATAGCCATTCCTCCTTGACGAATTCGTCAAAATACAGTATGCTGTATACGATACAGAACACTTTGTTCGTTTTTATTATACAGCGGCGGCGTGTACAAAAACAACAACCAAACCGCTCGGTATGTAAGATACGGAACAAAAATCCAAATCTGTTCGGGAGGAACCGATGGACAGACGACAGATAAAGACCCGTAAGGCTATCCTGCGTGCCTTTCGCGCTCTGCTGGAAAAGAAGCGGTACGACCACATCACCGTGCAGGAGATTATCGACGGGGCAGACGTAGGGCGCAGCACCTTCTACACCCATTTTGAGACCAAGGACCTGCTGCTGGACGCCCTGTGCGGAGATATGTTCCACCACATCTTTGAGGACGACCCCTGCCCCTGGGTGGGACGGGACGATGAGCTGGAAGGCAAGCTCGCCCATATTCTGTGGCACATTCGTGACAGCCGCAGCGACCTGTCCGGCATTCTGCTGTCCGACAGCAGCGAATTGTTTATGACCTACTTCAAGGCCCATCTGCGAGGGGTGTTCGAGGAGTATATCGCTCTGTTCGGAGAGGCGGTACCCCGTGATTTTCTGCTCAACCACCTGACCGGCAGCTTCGCCGAGGCGGTGCTGTGGTGGCTGCGGGAGGGAATGACCCTCTCCCCCGAAGCGGTAGCGGGCTATTTTATGAAAATCACCGGGAAAAGATAGAAAAAACAGCCGACCACGTCGGCTGTTTTTTGTTTTATGGGGCATACTACCTCAAAAAGGAGGGGAACGGTATGTGCACAGCCATTAGTTATACCACCGGCGCCCACTATTTCGGGCGGAACCTGGACCTGGAGCGGTCCTACGGGGAGCGGGTGGTGATTACTCCGCAACGATTTCCTCTCCCGATGCGGCTGGCGGAGCCGCTAAACCACCACTACGCTATGATCGGCATGGCGACGGTGGCGGAGGGATATCCCCTCTACTACGAGGCTACCAACGAAAAAGGGCTGAGTATGGCGGGGCTCAACTTTCCCGACAACGCGGTCTACAAGCCGCCGATGAGCGGGCGGGATAATATCAGTCCTTTTGAATTTATTCCGTGGATTTTGGGACGGTGCGCCACGGTAGCCGAGGCGCGGCAAGCGCTGGAGCGGGTGAATTTGGCGCAGGTCCCATTCAGCGAAAATCTGCCTCTGTCTCCGCTGCACTGGCTGCTCGCCGACCGCAAGCATGCGGTCGTGGTGGAGAGCGTGGCGCAGGGGCTGCGGGTGTACGACAACCCCGTGCGGGTGCTGACCAACAACCCGCCCTTCCCCTATCATCTGACCAACCTGTGCAACTATATGTCCCTGCACGAGGGGGCGGCGGATAATCGGCTGGGGGGCGACCTGACACCCTACAGTCTGGGAATGGGGGCGCTGGGACTGCCGGGGGACTATTCCTCCGCCTCCCGCTTTGTGCGGGCGGTGTTCGTACGGCAGAAATCCCGCTGTGAGGGCGATGAAACGGCAAGTGTCAACCAGTTCTTCCACATCCTCACCGCGGTGGCGATGCCCAAGGGCTGCGTGCTGGCGGCAAACGGGGACCACGAGTACACCCGCTACTCCTGCTGCTGCAATACCGACAGCGGGACGTACTACTACACCACCTACGACAATCCCACCCCACGGCGAGTGGATATGCGCGGGGTGGACGTGGACGGCGCCGTGCTTTGGCAGTCTGCTCTGATAGAATAAGGCAAAATCGTTCTATACAAAAATGCCGTGGAGATTTCTCTCCACGGCATTTTATTATTTATGTAATTACAAAATCGAGCGCAGCTTCGGCTGGGTCACCAGGGTAAGTCCCAGCTCCTCCACCAGCATCATCGCCTTCTCCTCCGGTGCGGTCACCGACAGCGCCTCGGGACGGTGGGCATCACAGCCCAGCACCACCGCACAGCCTTCCTCTGCGGCGATTCCCCAGAACAGGCGGCGAGGGTAGTTGCGGTTGTCCTCCACGCCTAAGAGGTTGATCTCCAGCGGCATATCGCAAGCCTTCGCCTCCCGACACAGCTCACGCATATAGCGGGTGTACACCCCGTCGTCACCGGTGAAGCCCAGCATATCGGGGTGGGCAAAATAGGTAAAGAGACCCGTGTTCATTGCCTCCATCGTCTGATGGCAATATCGTTTGATATCCTCCTCGCGGTCAGTGGGAAAATTGTTATGGGGAAAGCCAATCTCATTGCCGCAGCAATGCTGCCCCAACAACAGATATTCCACCCCGTTCTCCCGCAAAAGGGAAAGGGTATCGCGGAACAAATCGGGGTAATACTCCGCCTCCACCCCCAGACGAATGTCTATCTGCCCCCGATAGGCGTCCCGCAGACGGCGGACGGTATCCGCATAGGCGGGCAGCTCCTCCGGACGCATACGGAAGTCCGAATAGTAGTCACCGGGGAACAAATAAGGCGTATGGTCCGCAAAACCTAAGGCTTTCAGCCCTCTTTTTATCCCGTGGCGAACGTAGTCCTCCTCCGCTCCCACCGCGTGACCGCAGCGAGGGGTGTGGGTATGATAATTGGCTATCACAGCATCACTTCCTTGTCCCCAAAATACTACCACCACCGCCCCACAAAGTCAACCTTTTTTCGCCGCGCATCACCCATTTATCGTTTTAGTGTAGTAATGTGATGTTTATCAAAAACCGCCCCCATATAATTGTATGTATTGGTAATTTTTCCAAACTTACTTTTTGTACACAAAAATTTCTTGCCGTTCGTCGCAAAATATGGTATAGTGGTATGGTATGTGGAGAAGTGTCCCCTTTTCCGCTCGAACAAGACCCCTTGGACCAACCAAAACCAAAGCGAAGAGGAGAAAGTGAAATGAAAAAACGTATTCTGGCAGTGCTGTGCGCACTTACCCTGCTGCTGACCATGGCTATGACCATGAGCTCCTGCAAGGAAACGGGTGACAACAGCACCGACGCCAACATCCCCGCCGGGGATGCCACCACCTACACCGTCACCTTAAAGACCAAGGGCGGTATGGTACTTTCCGACATGGACGTGTACGTCTATGCCGACGACACCCTGAAGGATATGCAGGGCGCCGCTAAGACAAACGACAAGGGCGTGGCAACCTTCAACCTGCCCGCCACGGACAAATATGCCGTCACCGTAGCCGGCGCACCCAAGGGATATGTGGTGGAAAAATCCTATGCCTTCAAGGGCAACAAGGCGGACATCGTTCTGGATTCCGCTCTGGTACAGGGCGAGGATATGGCCGGTGCCTCCTTCGCCCTGGGCAGCGTGATGTACGACGTGACGGTCACCGACACCGCCGGCACCAAGCACACCCTGTCCGAGATTCTGAAGAAGAAAAAGATGGTTGCCCTTAACTTCTGGTACACCACCTGTTCTTGGTGCGTGCAGGAGTTCCCCGTGATGAGCGAAGCCTACAAGGAGTTTGAGGACTCCGTAGGCGTGCTGGCTGTGGACCCCCTGGACGAAGAAGGGGAAATCCTCAAGTTCCAGAAGGATATGAACCTGTCCTTCCCCATGGCAAAGTGCCCCGCCAGCTGGTCCACCGCCTTCGGCATCCAGGGCTATCCCACCACCGTGGTGATCGACCGCTACGGCGTTATCTGCCTCATCGAGTCCGGTGCTCTGGTCGAGAAGAGCGCTTGGACCACCATCTTCACCCACTTCACCGCCGACGACTACGAGCAGATCCTGCTCACCGACGGCGCCGCCTCCCTGACCACCAACATCCTGCCCACCGAGAAGATGCCCACCAACGACGAGATCGTAAAGGCTCTGCACAAGGGCGACTTCGAGGCGAAGTATTCCAACGACACCAACGAGTATTCCTGGTCCTTCGTGGTGGCGGAGAAGGACGGCGCTGCCTGTCTGAAAACCACCAACAAAGAGATCCCCGGTTCCTTTGCCACCCTGCTGATGGACGTGCATCTGGAAAAAGGGCAGGCTCTGGGCTTTGACTATTTCGTATCCTCTGAAAAGGCCAGCGATATTCTCCACGTGGTGGTCAACGATCAGCCCATCTACACCATCTCCGGCGTACCCGCCGACAACAAGTGGACCTCCTGCTACGCCTGGGTGGCAGAGGAAACCGGCGACTATCAGCTGGGTCTGTGCTACATCAAGGATACCAGCACCAACGAGGGCGAGGACACCGCCTACATCCGCAATATGCGCATCGTTGACGCCGCTGAGGTGGACACCGCAACCTACCTGCCCCGTCAGGCGGCTGCCCTGCAGGCGGACAATACATACAAGTACGCAGAGATCGTGTTTAACGAGTCCGACGGCTACTATCACGTAGGCAATGCCAACGGTCCTCTGCTGCTGGCGGAGATTATGAATCCCTCCCAGTTCAACGAGGAAAAATCCGTCTACGACCTGATCATCGACGGCGACGTTACCTATAATGACAAGGAGATCTACAACGAAGCCGGTATGGTGGACTATTGCTCCTTTGCCTCCAACTCCTCTCTGGGCGGTGTGTGCACCGTCAACAAAGAGCTGGCAGAGATGCTCAAGGCGGTTGCCGAGCAGACCGGCTTTGAGGACAACGACAAAGAGTGGCTGAAGATGTGCAAATACTATCAGGTATACGGCACCACCACCCAGCTGGAGGACCCCATCAAGGGTCTGGCTCCCTTCTCCGCTTTCACCGCTAAGCTGGGCTCCGACAACAGCTTCACCTACAACCGCATCATTATGCCCCGCGGTATGCTGGCCGAGTTCGTTCCCTCTAAGTCCGGCGTGTACCGCATCACCTCTCATGCAGAATCCGCGCAGGGCGTGGACGGCTGGATCTTCAACGAGAAGCGTGAGGAGATCTACACCCACGAGCCCGACGAGAGAATGTTTGAGGACGACAAAAACCTCTCTATGGTCTACTATATGGAGGCCGGCACCCCCTATTATATCGACATCGCCTTCTGGGATGTGTATGAAAACGGCACCATTCCCTACACCATTGAGTACGTCGGTGCTACCTACGACTTGTTCCGTCTGTGCTCTCCCGGCTACTTCACCTACGACTCCGATGCCACCGGCGACGCTATGTACTACACCATCAGCGGCGGCATCAAGGCGGTGTTGGGTGACGACGGCTACTACTACCACGACCTGGGCGACGGCAAGAAGGGCAGCAAGATCTACTGCGACTTCTCCGGTCTGACCGCTATTTTCGACACCCCCATCGCCACCGCTACCATCACCGGCAGCGACGGCAAGCCCACCACCGTCAAGGGCCTGATTGACAAGGGCGCCTTCGACTTCAGCAAGAATGAGAACGATATGCAGGTTCTCGCCTATATGGCGCAGAACGGCAACGATCCCGAAAAGACCGACGAGTACCTCCAGACCCTGTGGGGCGAGGACTACGACGGCTACGCCGAGGAGTATCAGCTGGAGGATGTGTACGAGGGTAAGTTCCACGGCGACGGCGAGGACCGCACCGAGGAGATCAAGCCCTATCTGTCCAAGATGGAAAAGTCCCCCGCCGAGCGCGCGGGCTGTGTGCCGGTGGACGAGGATCTGGCCGATCTGCTGCAGGAGCTGATGGAAAAGTTCACCTTTGAAAACGTGGACGATTCCTGGCTGAAGCTTTGCTACTACTACGACTATCTGGGTCGCTGATTTTCGACGAAGAAAGGTTAACGACTATGAAAAAACATATTGCTATATTGCTGGCAGCGGTCCTGCTGCTGGGTGCGGTAGGGCTGACCGCCTGCGGCGATGCCACCCCCGCATACAAGGTTACGGTTGTGGACGCCCTGGGGAATCCCTACACAGACGGCGTCATCGCCCGCTTTATGCAGGGCGGCACACAGGTGGCAATGCAGCCCGTGGACGAGAGCGGCGTCGCCACCAAGGAGCTGGATAAGGGCAACTACACCGTGGAGCTGATGTTCACCGACGGTGAGGACGGCTACCACTACAACAAAGAGGGTCTCACCCTCTCCGCCGGCAAAACCGAACTGACGATAGAGCTGGCCAAAAAGCCCCTTGGCGACGGACAGACTCTGTATGCCGCCGGCAAGGACAGCACCGCCTACGCCGTATCCACCGGTTGCACCTACGTGACGCTGGAGGCAGGCAAGCGTAATTACTTCCTGTTCACCCCCACCGAGGCGGGTACCTACGAGTTTTCCGTTCCCGGCTCCACTGCCGCCATCGGCTATTACGGTGCTCCCCACTTTGTGCAGGAGAATTCCGCCGCCGAGGTGAAGGATAACAAGTTCACCCAGTCCATCCGTGCGGATATGATAGGCTCCGGCGACGCCTCCGGCACCAGTGTTTTCGTCATCGGTCTGGATGCAAACGAAAATACCACCGCCGCCACCCTGGCTATCCGCCGCACGGGCGACCCCGCCTGGTCTGTAGCGGACGAGACCTGGACCATCTACGAGGCGAAAACACAGCCCAAGGCGTATACCCTGCCTGCAGGCGCCAAGCTGACCGCTTTTGATCTGACCGCCCCCACCTACAATCTGGTGCTCAACGAGAAGGACGGCTACTATCACCTGAACACCGCCGACGGTCCTCTGGTGGTGATGTCCCTGGGCGAGAAGGTACAGTACATCAACTGCTACAAAGAGATTACCGACCACACCGGCGTAGTGAAATACTTCTATGACGGTGAAGAACTCACCGAAGACAGCTTTATCCGCAAGGAGAGCTACACCGAATGCCTGCTGAAGTATATCGAGTGTATGGACGAGGACAAGGGCGTATATCCGTTGACCGAGGACCTCAAGTACATCGTGCAGCAGCACGGTGACCACCAGGGCTGGTGGGACGAATCCAAGCCCAACTACATCTTTGTTGACGAAAACGGTGTCAAGGTAACCGATATTAACAAAGATAACGCCTGGCTGCTTATGTGCTATTACGTTGAGTAAGGAGAACCAAGCCTATGAAAAAAACGATGAAGCGGCTGTTGCCCCTGTGTCTGGCCCTGCTCCTGCTGTGCCAGATGCTGGCGCTCACCGCCTGTAAGAAAGAGCCCGCCAACGGCGAGGTAGCCGCCCACACCGTTACCCTGCGCACCGAGGGCGGTATGGCGCTGGCGGATGTGGAAATCTTTATCTACGCCGACAATTCCCTGAAGGACCTGGTTTGGGCAGGCAAGACCAACAGTGACGGTCTCCTGACCTTCGAGGTTGCCACCAGTGACACCTACACCGCCACCCTCAAGGGGGTTCCCGCCAACTATAAGGTGGAGGACAGCTACGCCCTCACCGGTACCGAAACGGTGATTTCTCTGGCGGCAGAAATGCAGACCGACGTGGATATGTCCACCATCGTGTGCAAGCCCGGTGACGTGATGTTCGATTTCTCCGTCACCGACACCGACGGCAAGACCCACACCCTGTCCAAGCTGCTGAAAGAAAAGCAGGCGGTGGTGCTGAACTTCTGGTACACCAACTGCGGTCCCTGTAAGATGGAATTCCCCTATCTGCAGGAGGCCTACGAACAGTACAACAAAGCCATTGAAGTCATTGCCATGAACCCCGTGGACAAGGACGAGGCGGACATTGCTGCCTTCAAGGAGCAGCTGAAGCTCACCTTCCCCGTCGCCGCCTGCGAGGCGGACTGGGAGCGCATCTTCCAGCTGCAGGGGTATCCCACCACCGTTATCATCGACCGTTTCAGCAACATCAGCCTGGTGCACACCGGCATGCTGGACAGCGCCGATGCGTTCAAGGAGCTTTTCTCCCACTACGTGGAGGAGGGTTATACCCAGGACGTGGTGGAGGACCCCTCTGACCTCATCGCCGGCACCACCGGCGAAAAGCTGGAGTTCGGCGGCGTACAGACCTTCGAGGTGAAAGTGCCTGCAGACACCCAGATTCCCGTAGACCTGTACAAGGTCATGAATATGATTCTGGAAATCAAGAGCGAGAACGTATACGTGGTGTACGGTGGCGAAACCTACACCCCCAAGGACGGTGTGCTCACCCTGCCGATTTCCGCGCCGGATACCATGACGGCCGTTTCCCTGATGATTGGTAACAGCGGCAAGAAGGAGGAGACCTTCACCGCCAACCTGTCCATGCCGAAGGGCTCTATGGGCAATCCCTACGCCATGAAAGAGGGAGACTTTACCGTCTCCGTAAATGCGGGTAACAACCAGGGCGTTTTCTACACCTACAAGGCGGAGCAGACAGGCGAGCTCACCGTGGTTTGCACCGACGCCACCGCCGGCGTGAAATACGACTACACCCTGTACAATCTGACCTCCTATGCCTACCGCAACTGGGAGAACGACGGCAGCAAAAATGCCGCTGGTCAGCCTGTCCTGACCGTCGCTGTCAACAAGGGCGATGAGATACAGTTCAGCGCCGCTACCCTGCCGGACGAGAACAACGAGTATCCTGCCGCTACCCTGAAATTCAACATGGCATTCGAGCAGAAGCAAACCACCTCTACCACTGTGAAAAAGGGCACCACCTATACCCTCACTGTAAAGGATAACAACGGCAAGGGTGTGGCAGGCGCTTCTTTCAGCGTGCTGGTAGACGGCGCCTCCCGTAAGATTTCTACCAATGCCGGCGGCGTGGCTTCCATCGAGCTGGAGGGCAAATCCTACGTGTTTATCCTCACAGTTCCCAAGGGGTACACCGCCACTACCACCACCTGCAAGCTGACCTCCGACAAGCCCTCTGCCACCCTGACGGTGAACAAAACGGTTGTCAAGGACGTAACCTATGCCGTAACCGTTAAGGACGCGGCAGGCAAGGCGATGGCCGGCGCTACCGTAGCCATCGGCAACCTGTTTGGCACCACGGATAAGAGCGGTAAGGTTTCTCTGACCCTGCCCGGCGGCGACTATGAAGCATACATCTCCGCCCCCGTCGGCTACGAGACCCCTGCGCCGGTCAAGCTGACCGCCGCCAAGCCCACGGCCACCGTGCAGTTGAAAAAGGCCAGCGGCTCCAACGCCACCACCGGCAACGGCGGCTCCAACGCCACCACCGGCAACGGTGGCAGCGGCAACGCGGATAAGCCTGCCGCTGACAAGACCTACACCGTCACCGTCACCGATGCTGCCGGCAAGGGACAGAGCGGCATTATGGTAAAGTTTGTTGCCAAGGACGGCAAGATGGCGGCTATGGTTACCACCAATGGCTCCGGTGTGGCTACCGCCACCCTGAAAGCAGGCGAGTACAAGGCAGAGCTGGGATTCAGCGGCACCGCCAAGGGCTACGACAAGAACACAGCGGTGCTGTCCGCCGACAAGACTGCCGTGACCGTCATCGTGGCGGACGGCATCTCCGGTGATCAAGTGGAAGTCTGCGGTATTTTTGCCACATCTGTCCGTCTGGGCGCCACCTATGTGGAGCTGCTCCCCAACGCCACCGCCGACAGCCCCAACTACTTCTGCTTCACCCCCACTCAGACAGGTGTGTACGAGTTTACCACCAGTAATTCAGCTGCTGTTATTCAGTTTTGGGGTAATAATGCTCACTATATCCCCCCAACTCCCACAACAGAATATACCGGCACCAACGTCTTCACCATCAACGTGAAGAATCTGGGCAGCCCCAATTATATTCTTGGTGTATACGGTGCGGACGAGTGCGTGGTGCTTATCAAGCGTGTCGGCGATGCGGTGCTCACCTCTGCCGATCTGCCCTATAATAAATACGAAGGTGCAGAGCCCACCGCCTACACGCTGCCCACCAATGCCAAGCTGATCTACGTGGACATCAGCAAGCCCCACACCGCCGTGCTGGGTGACGACGGCAAGTACCATCTGGACAGCAAAACCGGTCCCGTTCTGCTGGTAAACTTCGGCCAGAACAACCCGCAGGGACTTTCCAAGCCGAGCCTCCCGCTGTATGATGTTGCGCTGAACGGCAATACGCAGGTGACCATCCCCGACCGCGACGGCGTGGGCGGAGGTGAGTACAACTACACCGACGAAAACGGCAAGCTGATGGAGAAGCTCGAGTTCACCAGCTACCTAAGCAAGTATTACAACTACACCGACCAATACGGCGATCGCAAAGACGGCAAGGCAGACAAAGGTCTTTATCCTTTGAATAAGGACCTGATGTATATTCTGCAGACCTGTACGGAGTATATTTGGAACAACCCCAATTCTTCCGACTATCGGTTCGCAGAAAAGACTGTAGACAAGAACACCGCTTGGATGTTCCTGCTCTGCTACGAAACCAACGCGTAAATACCCATGAGAAACACCCGAGTCGCTGACTCGGGTGTTTTTTTATGTCCTTTTAAATTAAAATATTACTTTTTTACCAAAACCACTTGCGCTATTGACAAAAATAAGGTAAAATGTCTTTTATGGGTTAATGTAGCAAAGTAATGACTTAATAAAGGAGGACAACCCCATGAAAACTTTAAAATGGCTGTTGATTACGATTGCCGTAATCTCTCTGCTGGCCTGCCTGACCGCCTGCAACGAGCCTGCGGAGCCCTCTGCTCCCGAAAGCAGCGCTCCCGTCACCACCACAACCACCAAGGCGGACGACGGCAAGATTACCTACACCGTCACCGTCACCGACGAGGGTGGCAACCCCATATCCGGTGCGCTCATTCAGCTGTGCGCTGAGAGCTGCTTCCCCACCGCGACCAACGCGCAGGGCGTAGCCACCTGGTCCCTGGAGGAGGAGGAGTATAAGATTTCCTTCCTCAACACCGAAACCCCCGCCGCGGGCTACACCTATGTGGACCCCGACGAGACCGACTTTTACTTTGAAGACGGCGAGACCGAGGCCACCGTCGTGCTGAAGGCCGTTGCCTAATTCCCCCCGCCACACTTAATTTAGGAGGAATCACCTATGAACCACATCAAAAAACTTCTGGCGATTCTGCTGTGCCTCTGCCTGATGGCAAGTCTGTGCACCTTCGCCTTTGCGGAGGGCGAGGAGGAAGAAAGCATTTTCGTCACCAGCGAGACCCAGCTGACCGTCGGCACCAACCGCCTCTCTCTGACCGATAACACCAAGATTACGGTTTTTGAGTTCGTGTCTACCCAGTCCGGTATCTACCGCTTCACCCTCACCGGCTCCTCTGCCAAGCTGTATACGGTGGATGGCAGCACCTTCTATATGTTCAACCCCGTTGAACAAACCACCAAAAAGTTTGAGAAGGAAATCAAAGACAGCTACGTCGGCGCCCCCATGCTGGTGGGGGTTATGGCGAGAGGAAACGTCTCGGTAAAAATTGAGCGGATCGGCGATGCGTCATTTGACGTCGCCGCACAGCCCTACGAGACCTACGAGCCTACCGCTACGCTGAAGAAGTTCACCAAGCCTGCCGGTATGGCGCTGACCTATGTGGACGTGACCAAGCCGCACACGGCGGTTCCGGACAGCGAGGGTAACTACCGTCTGGACAGCGTAAACGGTCCCGTGCTGTACATCGACCTGGCCAATGCGCCCTACGTGCCCATCGCCGCGGCGGCGTCCAACGGCAATATGAAGGTAATCCTGTATAAGCCGGACGGCTCCTTCGACAAGAAGATCGAGTTCATCACCTGCATCAACAAGTACTACGGCTATCTGGACAACAGTACCAACACCTCGGTGCCCGGCTACACCGACGGTGGCATCTATCCGCTGACCTACGATATGATCTACATTATGCAGACCTACTCCGATTTCAGCGGCTGGAACGATTACGACTCCCCCAACTATCTGTTTAAAACCGAGAGCGCAAACGAAACCGAGAGCGCAATAAAAACTCCCGTTGACAAGGATACCGCTTGGATGTTCCCCGTATGCTACGATGCAAACGACCTCCTCGGCGGTAAGAATAACCCCCACCAGGTCAACGGCAATACCGAGATCACGGTGCCTGCCGGCGGTACCGCCCACCTGTCCGTCCTGGATAAAGACGGTCTGATTATGAAGGTGACCGGTGCCGACGGCTTCTCTGTCAACGATAAGGCAGACAGCAACGGTACCTACCAGACGGAGATCGACGGCAACAAGGTGGACTGCACCCTGAAGAACAACACCTCCGCCGACCAAACCTACGCCATCAACTTCAATATCCCCCTGGGTGCGCCCTCCAATCCGGAGACCATCACCCAGCCCGGCGTCTATAACGCGCCTCTGAACGGGAATGCGGACGGCTACAGCTACAGCTATACCGCCGACTTTGAGGGCTATGTTGAAATCAGCAGCGCCGCTCTCTATGCTATCAACGGCACAATTTCTCAGACGGATCCTACCCGCGTGGACGTAATGCCCGGCGATACGGTGAAAATCACCATCTACGGCAATGCGGCTACCGCCTGGAGCCTGACGACCCACACCCACGTGTGGGCGGACGCCTCCTGCCTGACCCCCAAGACCTGCGCCTGCGGCGCTACCAAGGGCGAACCCGCTCCCCACGACTTTGTCAGCGGCAACGGCATCTGCTACGGTGTCAATCTGGCAGAGAATGAGGAATGCGGTCTGGATATCCGCATTCTGCTCATGGAGGACAACAACCACATTGAGGTTCCTGCCGGTGCCACCAACTATTACTACGGCAACTTCGGCGGCAAAAACGCTACCCTCATCGGCGACAACGTGACCGTTGCCCACAACGGCAATACCTATCCCGTTAGCGGCTCCGTGATCTTCCCCGCCGTGGGCAATCCCTTTAACCCCAGCGTCTTTGCGGTGACCAACACCGGCACCGAAAAGGGCGAGTACGACCTGAATTTCGCCTTTGCCAACGGTTCTAAGGACGCCCCTGTTCTGCTCACCGAAGGCGGTGCCTACACCACCGAGTTTACCGGCGAAGCCATCGATTATTTCTACAACTACACCGCCGCGGCGGACGGTACGCTGACCGTCACCATGACGGGGAATAATTGGCAGTACGTCATCAATAACAACACCGCCGGCAAGTACGGCGATACCCATTGGTGCGACGACGACCCGCCGGTTCCCGGCGAGTCGGTGGAGATGCAGGCCGGCGACGTTATTGAGATTATGATCGCCTTCTACGATCCCACCATGTCCAATCCCCCCGCCCCTGTAGACTGGAGACTGGATATTCACACCCACAACTGGTCTGCGGAGACCTGCGCGGCGGACACCACCTGCTCTGACTGCGACGTGACCAAGCCCGCCCCGCCCCACAACTATCAGAACGGCGTTTGCGCCACCTGTGGTCATAGTATCCAGATTCGTCTGTTGGAGACCGAAAACGAGATTACCGTTCCTGCGGGCGAGACCAACTATTACATCGGTCTGTATCAGGGCATGTTCGCCACTCTGATTGGTGAGAACGTCACCATCAGCCACGACGGTCAGACCCATGACGTAGCGGGCTCGGTCACCTTCACCGTTGCCGGTGACCCCACCGACACCCGTACCCCCTGCGTGTTTGCGGTGACCAACAACGGCGATGCCGAGGCCACCTATCAGCTGAACTTCGTACATCCCGAGGGCACCAAGGGTAACCCTGAGGAGATGCCCAAGGACGGCGAATATTCCGTAGAGCTGAAAGAGGGGAACGGCGGCTACTACTACAGCTATACCGCCAAGGAAAACGGCACCGTAAAGGTGACCATGCTGACCAAGGATAAGTGGCAGTACTTGGTGAACAACATTGATAGCTCCTACTACGGCGATACCCACGTGTACAGCGACGACCCCGCGGTAACCGAGGAGGAAGTCACCGTGAAAAAGGGCGACCTGGTGGAGATTATGGTTTCCACCGCGGACGCCGCCAACCCGTGGTCCGCTCCCGCCGGAACCATAAAGATTTCGGTTGCCTTCACTAAGGCGGCGGAAAACGACAATGACCACGACACCCCTGTAGGTGGCGGTGGCGAAGGCACCCCCCAGCCCGACGGCGAAAAGCCTGACGACAGCAAACCCGAGGGCGGCGTTGACAAGCCCGCCGACAAGCCTGACAGCGACAAGCCCGAGAACGACAAAGAGGACACCGCCCCCAACGCGCCCACCGATGGCGAGGATGAAGGCGGCAAGGAAGAGCCCAAGCCTCAGCTGGGTATCGATCTGGACGGCGACGGCGCTTCGGATATGCTCCTCGAGGACAATATGCTCATTGAGACCGACGACGGCATGGGCATCGACCTCAACGGCGACGGCGTGGTAGACGCTATGGTGCTTGACCTGAACAACGACGGCATTTGGGACGGCGTAGACATTGACTACGACGGTGTGGTGGATATGCAGATCATTCAGATCGTAACCGAGACCCCCAACGCTCCCCAGAACGGCGGTTCCGATTACGGTAGCGACAACACCTCTCCCGTAACCGGCGAAGCCACCTCGGCTCTCCCCTATATCCTGCTGACTATGGCAGCGGCGGTGCTGTTCGGCACCACCCTGCGTAAGAAAATGCGCGGATAAAAAATAACAGAAAGAACCCCCGACAGCATTGCTGTCGGGGGTTCTTTTGTTGCGTTTACAGCAAGGCGTCCACCGCGCTCTGCAGGTCCTTGTAGGTAACCGAGGACACGTACACGTTGCGAATGATGCCGTTCTCGTCCAGCACCACCGTGTAGGGGTAGGAATCCCGCCCGCCCAGAGCGGTGTAATACAGCTCCTTAAACGCTTCGCCGTCGTCCTTTGCAAAGACAATAGCGGAATCGGGATAGTAGCTCTCGATAAAGGCGGGGGCGGTTTCCGCAATCATATTGGTGTGCACCGCCACCACCGTCACGGTGTCCGCGTAAGCGGAGGCAATCTTGTCAAAGTAAGGCAATTCCGCCACGCAACCGGAACACCAAGTGCCCCAGAAATTCACAATCGTAATCTTGCCCGTCTCTGTGGGGTTAATGGTGGCATCGGTAATGGCGTCCGCGGTGATAATCGGCAGGTCGTAGCTGTAGCACATATCCCCCACCTCGGTACCCACCGTCGCCGCATCGGGAGCGGTAACCCAGTAGTAGCCCACGGTGCCAACCAGCACTGCCAGCATCACCACGGCAGCAACAATGCGGGTAACGGTGCGCTTTTTCGGAGCAGGGGCCGCCGTCTCGCCCTCGTTTTTCTTCACGAAAACGGCAGGGCCCTTCCACACAATAGCCTTGGTGGGGCACACGTCCACACATTCGCCGCAGGACACGCACTCGCGGTCGCCCACGCGGCGAATATCCAGCTTGCACTTGCTGATACACAGACCGCAGTCGGTACATTTGGCAGACTCCAACTTTACGCCGAACAGGGAAATGCGGTTAAACAGGCTATACAGCGCACCCAAAGGGCAAAGGAACCGACAGAACAAGCGGAACACAAACACACAGCCCACCAGAATGCTGACCATCACCAGAAACTTCCAAGTAAACAGAGGTCCCAGCATAGAGAAGTAGCTATCGTTGACCTCGTTCGCCAACAGGCTCAGACCGCCCTCCAGCGTACCTGCGGGACAGATGTACTTACAAAAAGCAGGCAGCGGGGTATCCCGAAAAGCGTATGTAATGGGAACGACAAGCACGAAGAACACCAGCACCACGTACTTTAGCCCCGACAGCAGACGGGTAACGGGGCTCTTGCCCACTTTCGGCGTCTTTATCTTATGTAGCAAATCCTGTATCAAACCAAACGGACACAGCCAACCGCATATCATGCGCCCAAACAACACCCCGTACAGCACCAAAATGCCGCACACGTAGTAGAGCGTACTGCGGTCCGCGCTGAAGGAGCCCTGTAACGACCCCAAGGGGCAGGCGCCTACTGCGCCGGGGCAGGAATAACAGTTGAGCCCGGGGACACACATCGCCTTGGTGTTGCCCTTGTAGATATTGCCGCTGACAAAGCCCTTGAGGTTGGCATTAAACAGCACCGCAAAATACAGCTGCATAATTTTCCGCTTGGTGGGTATCCACCGCTTTAATTTCTCCGTCAATGCCATCACCCCAATCCTATACACTCGGTGCAGATATTCACCGCTTTGGTCAGCACGTCCGCAATGCCGCCCGTAGCAAAGCCGTAAATCAGCAGGAACAAGCCTACCGCCAACAGAGCCAGACGCACCGCTGTCACGGGGAAGCCGCCCTTAGCCGCCGCCTGTGTTTCCGTCGGCTCGGCAGACAGGTACGCCCCCTTCTTCAGCAGAGCGATCTCCCGCTCCATACTGCGGCGGCAATAGCAGCCGGTGAACACCCCGTAGGCAAAGGGCACCGCCGCACAGGGCAGCAACACCCACATTGCCTGCAGCATAGCGGCATTAAGCTCCTCTTTGATGCGGTCGGGGGACGGAAAATGGGCACCGTTCAAGGCATATACCAAAAACACCGCCGCGCCCACTACCGTCAGAGCGGCGGTAATCCAACTATGCAGACGGCGGGTTTTCTGCGCCCGCTTGGCCACGCTCTGCTGCTCCTCGGTGAGCACCGCCCGCTGACGCAGGCTATGCAACACCCGAGCAGGGCGGTAGGGCGCCCGCAGGCGCTCCCCCTCCGCGGGCAGCAGCAGGTGCAGCACCGCACCACCCACCGTCAGCGCCAAGCTGAGGTATACGGGAACGGCAATGGGGGCAAAAGCCGCCGCCACCTCCTCGCGGGAGTAAAGCGGTGCCGCGCCGTTACGGTATACACCCACGCAGGCCACCATCAGGCACACCGCCGCCACCACCAGGGAAAGGCTGAGCAGAATGCCGTATATCCTTCGTATCGTTTTCGCGCGTTCGTTGGTCATAATGGAACCTCCAAAAGGTCAGTTTCACCTTATAGCATACAATGTCAGCCGCAAAAATGCAAGAAAAAACCGCACAAAAGCGGAAATTCGCTTTTTACATTGCTTTATATAATATAATATTAATATTTATTACATAAAAGCCTTGCTTTTTCCTCCAAAATATGCTATTGTATACTAGTATGTTTATAGGCTGGGTTTCCGGCGCAAAAAAGCAAAAAGCGAGAAAGGTGAAGTACGTTCCATGAGTAATATTCTGAAGAAAATTACCCAATCTACTCTCAGCATCCTATCGGTTGTTGCCCTGCTCCTCTCCCCGATGACAGTGGCATTCGCCGAGGAGGCGGAGTACAACGCCTCCTTCATTCAAAAGCTGGAGGACGTTCGGGTGGACTATTCCGATTTTGTGAATAGCTCCGTTATGCAGCCGCTCCCGAGCTCCATTAAAGCTGACCAGGAGATATCGGTCATCATCACGGTAGGAGAGACCACGGTGATGGACGCCTACGAGCGGTCGAATAAAACGATGTCCCTGGCCCAGTTCGCGCAGAGCAGCGATGAGGCCGCCGCCATCAATGCGGACATCGCCGCCAAGCGGGCGGACATCCTCGCCCGTCTGGACGAAAAGGGTGTCAGCTACGAAATGGGCAAGGAATACAACACCCTGCTGCGTGGTTTCGAACTGGTGATCAAGGGCGGCGACTTCCGCACCGTATGCGGCAGTCTGGGTAAGGACTGCGGCATCGTCATCAGCGAGGAATATAAGGTGGCAGAGACCCAGCTGGTGGAAAATACCGTTAACGTGTACGACACGGGTATTTTCGACAGCTCCCAGTCCGGCTACGACGGCAGCGGCACGGTGGTGGCGGTGCTGGATACCGGTCTGGACTCCAAGCACACCGCCTTCTCGGTAGACAACTTCACCTCCGATACATTGGGTTTGACCTACGAGGACGTGGCTAAGGTACTTAAGGATACCAAAGCCTCCGAGCAGACCGACGGTCTGACGGTAGACGATGTATACATCAACAATAAGGTGCCCTTCGGCTATGACTATGCCGACAGCGACCCCGACCCCTTCTCCACCCACAACAACCACGGCACCCACGTGTCCGGCGTTATCGTGGGTAAGGACGACACCATCACCGGTGTGGCCCCCAACGCCCAGCTGGTATCCATGAAGATTTTCTCCGATGTAATGGATACCGCCCGCGCCGCTTGGATTCTGGCGGCGCTGGAGGACTGCGTGGTACTGGACGTGGACGTGATTAACATGTCTCTGGGTACCGCCTGCGGCTTCGCCAGCGAGAGCGAAGAGGAACTGACCGCCGGTGTGTACGAGAAGATTCGTAAGGCGGGCATCAGCATGATCGTCGCCGCCTCCAACAGCTACAACTCCGCTTACAGCTCCGAAAAGAACGGTAACCTGCCGCTGACCTCCAACCCCGACTCCGGTACGGTTGGTTCCCCCTCCACCTACGAGGGCACCATGTCGGTTGCCTCCATCAACGGTGTGGAGACCCCCTACATAAAGTTTAACGGCAAGATTCTGTACTTCATCGAGTCCAACACCGGCTCCGCCGAGGAGAACGACTTCTGCGAGACCCTGTTGGGCGACCAAGATAAAATCGAAATCGAATACGTGGTAGTCCCCGGTGTGGGTCGTTCCGCCGACTATACGGGTCTGGACGTCAAGGGCAAGATCGCTCTGGTGCGCCGCGGCTCCAACACCTTCGAGGAAAAGGCGATGATCGCCGAGGCGCAGGGCGCCGCCGGTATCATCATCTACAACAACGTATCCGGTGACATCAAGATGAACGTGGGCGACGCCAAGCTGGCGGTCTGCTCCATCGCACAGGACGACGGTGAGATGCTGGCGGCAGCCGGCGGCGGTCTGCTGACCATCAGCAAGGACCAGTCCTCCGGCCCCTTCATCTCCGACTTCTCCTCCTGGGGTCCCACCCCCAGCCTGGGCATCAAGCCGGAAATCACCGCCCACGGCGGCGAGATTCTCTCCTCCGTCACCGGCGGTGACTATGACCGTCTGTCCGGTACCTCCATGGCCTGTCCCAACCTGGCGGGCGTGGTGCTGCTGCTCCGCCAGTACGTGAAGGAGACCTTCGCCGACATCGCGGACGACAGCGTAGCGGTCAACAACATGGTTAACCGCCTGATGATGTCCACCGCGGATATCATCTACAACAAGAACGGCCTGCCCTATGCCATTCGTAAGCAGGGCGCCGGTCTGGCGAATCTGCTCAACTCCCTCGGCACCAAAGCTTACATTGCCACCTTCACCAAGGACGGCAAGGAAATGGATAAGACCAAGCTGGAGCTGGGCGATGATAAAGAAAAAACCGGTGTCTATGAAATGACCTTCTCTGTGGTCAACTTCGGTGACAAGAGCCTGTCCTACGAGCTGGGCTCCATCGTGCTCACCGAGGGTGTCAGCGAGACCAAGACCTCCCACGGTGAAACCACCGTCACGGAGGAGGCCTACGAGCTGACCGGCGCCACGATGGAAATCGGCGCGGTGGAGGGCGGTGCCCTGACCGGTAAGCGCCTGACCGTTGCCGCCGGCGAAACCGCCAAGGTCACCGTTAAGGTGGTTCTGGGCGAGGAGGACAAGAAATACCTGAACAAATCCTTCGCCAACGGTATGTACGTAGAGGGTTTCATCACCCTCACCGCTAAGGGCGGCACCGACATCGATATGAACGTGCCTTATCTGGCATTCTACGGCGACTGGGGCAGGGCTCCCATGCTGGACCTGGATTACTTCGCCACCAACGCTGACGAGCTGGACGATGCCATCGACCCCGAGGACAAGACCATGGCAGACGCCTATGCCACCCGCCCCATCGGCGGTGTGCAGGACGACTACGTCAGCTATCTGGGCACCTACTACTTCCTGCAGGATCCCGAGAATCTGGCAATTTCCGCCGATCGCAAGTACATCTCCCTGTCCAACCAGATCGGCACCATCCACTCCCTGCGGTATATCTGGACCGGTCTGCTGCGTAACGCGGCCAAGGTGGACGTGACCATCACCGACGATACCACCGGCGAGGTCATCTTCGAATGCACCGACGACCAGGTACGTAAATCCTACAGCGACGGCGGCGCTTCCATCTATCCCGCCAACGTTGAGGTGGAGTTCGACACCATGGACTACAACCTCAAGAATAACACCAAATACACCGTTAAGATGGTCACCCATCTGGACTACGACGACGGCGCGCTGGAGACCAACGAGAGCAACATCTTCGAGTTCCCGCTGACCATCGACTTCGAGGCTCCTGCCATCACCGACGTAGACTACTACTACGAGTATGACAAGACCCTGAAGAAAAATCGCCTGTATGCCAAGATCGGCGTGTACGATAACCACCACGCCATGGCGGCGCAGATGGGCTACGTCACCTCCGAGGAGAACGAGGAGGGCGTATCCGAGGCGGTGATGAAGAACTTTGACCAGTTCCTCACCCCCATCTACTCCGAGGAGAACAGCACCACCACCATCACCTACGAGCTCACCGACTACGTCTATGCGCTCAAGGAAACCCCTCTCACCAAGAACACCTTCGTGGTCAGCTGCTACGACTATGCGCTGAACTACGCTACCTATGAAATCGGGCTGCCCAACGACTTTAAGGATTTCTTCCTGGACGGCATCGAGGAGGGCGTCACCCTCAGCCCCAACGAGGTGTTCACGCTGGAGCCTCTGGTTTACCCCGCTACCGAGTGGGGCGAATTGCTGGAGTTCTCCTCCTCCCGTACCAGCGTCGCCCGCATCGTGAATAACAAAATCGTGGCGGTAGCACCCGGCACCTCCATCATCAAGATAACCGACCCCAACACAAAGAAAAGCACCACCTTCACCCTCACCGTACTGGATAAAGAGGACGAGGGCTATCGGAAATACGACAAGCCGGTAGCCGATGTGTTCCGTCTGGACGGCTACACGACCAAGAAGGCTTACTATATGGTAGCCAACGAGGATAAGAAACTGGGCGATACCGGCGATACCCGTTTCTTCGAGGGGAAATATTCTTTGGAGATGTATCCCTCCGAGTCGGTTGGTCTTAACTACACGCTGGCTTCCTTCTATCCCCGCGATACGGAGGTTGCGTTCGAAAGCAGTAACGAGGATATCGTCACCATCAGTGCCGACGGCACCATAACCGCCGTGGCAGAGGGCTTTGCCTCGGTCACCATCAAGGTGTTGCAGGACGACCGCAGCACCTACTATTCCGAGTCGGTATCGGTGGAGGTTAAGAACCCCTACGTCACGCTGGGCGCCAGCCTGTCTCACTACTACGGTCTGGGCGGCTCGGTCATTATCCCCGACGACCTGCATCTGACCGAAATCGGCTCCTTCGCCTTCGCCAACTTCGAGTACGTGCTCAAGACGGAGGAGGAACTGGAGTTTGACGATGCGGAAACCTCCAAGCAGTGGTACATCGGTGAAAACACCATCACCAAGGTGACCATTCCCGAGGGTGTCAAGATTATTCAGTCCTATGCCTTCGCTAACCTGACGGGTCTGGAGGAAATCGTGCTTCCCTCCACGCTGCAGTCCATTGAATACGGCGCCTTCTACGGTTGCTCCTCTCTGGAGAAGATTACCTTCAGCGGCGAGAATAACCTGAAGATTGTTAACCAGCGCGCTTTTGAGAACTGCGACCTGCGTAATACGCTGGACCTGTCTGCCGCCTGCATCATCTCCGATTACGCCTTTGCCGGCAACACCAAGCTCAAGAAGGTGGAGACCGGCGATGCGCTGATGTCCATCGGTCAGTACGCTTTCGCGGGCTGTAAGAAGATAACCAAGGTGAACATCACCGCGAAAAAGGTGAAATACGGCGCCTATGCCTTCACCGACTGCGAATCTCTCAAGGAATTCACAGTCAACTCCGCGGTTCTGCCGGAGGGTATGTTCTACGAGTGCAAAAAGCTGACCACCGTTACCATCGGTCCCGACGTAAAGGACATCGGTCCCTTTGCTTTCCGCAGCACCGCGGTGGACACCTACATCGTGGAAAAGGGCAACAAGACCTACAAGGTGCAGACGGCCTCCTACGTTCTGTCGGCGGACGGCAAACAGCTGGTTGCCGTATCCCCCACCCTGCGGGACGAGGTTTCCGCAGCGGACTTCGGCGGCGGCACCATCACCTCCGTGGGTAAGGGCGCCTTCTCCCATAACACCCGCATCACGGCGGTCAATCTGCCGGACGTCACCGCCGTTGGTGAGTACGGCTTCGGCTCTGCCGAGGGTATCACCTCGGTCACCCTGGGTACGCTGACCGATATCGGTAGCTATGCCTTCTTCGAGACGGCGATTTCCGTCATGCCCAACCTGCCCAAGGATGCGGTGATCGGCAAATATGCCTTCTCCCACAGCGGTATCACCTCCCTGACCATTCCCGCTGGCTCCACCGTTTCGGAGGGCGCGTTCAGCGAGTGTATGAAGCTCAAGGACGTCACCATCGGCGACAAGGTCACGCTGGAGAAATTCGCCTTCAACGTCAGCAAGGACACCGCCTTTAAGGTGAATAACTACGATGAGGACGGCGAGCGGTACTTCTACTACGAATTCGCCACCGCGCTGGAAACCGTGACCATCGGTACGGACGCGGTCATTGGTGAAAACGCCTTCGCCTTCCACGCCTCGCTGAAGAAGGTCACGCTGGGCGCCGGCGCCGAAATCGGCAAGATGGCGTTCTACAACAACACCAGCCTGGAGGAAATCGACCTGTCCGGTGCTAAATCCATCGGCGATTACGCTTTCTCCGGCGACGTGTACTACATCTGCCTGGACGAGGCGATGGGTGTGGCGGCCGTCAACAAGGAAGGCACCTATATGTACACCTATCACGCCCCCGCCCTCAAGACGGTGGACCTGACTGCCGTCGAGGAGCTGGGCGAGCACGCCTTCTCCTACTGCCGCGATCTGACGCAGGTCACGCTGGGTGAGAAAATCACCGAAATCAAGCCCTACGCCTTCGCCGGCTGTATCGCTCTGAACGGCATCGACCTGAGCAAAGTCACCGCCGTGGGCGAATATGCCTTTATCGAGTCGGCGCTGGTTACGGTGAATTTGTCCGCTGCCGAGAGCATCGGCGAGTACGCCTTCGTTAACAACGAGTCGATGAAGAACCTGACCCTCAATAAAGAGGGCGTTACCATCGACGAGGGCGCTTTCTCCTACTGCTTACCGCTTAAGAGCGTTAAGAACCTGTCCGCCGCTACCGAGATTGGCGATTATGCCTTTGCGCACACCGCCATTACGAAGGCGGACCTGTCCGGCGCCAAGTCCATCGGTGACCACGCCTTTATCAAGGCGGAGTACACCCCCTTCACCGTGGTGTTGGGCGATAAGCTGGAAACGCTGGGCGATAACCCCTTCGCCATGTGCGTGCTGAAGCCCTTCTGTCAGGTAGAGAAGCTGGACTTCAACGGCAAGGACTATTCCACCAAAAACTACAACTACGAAATCAGCAAGACGGTATCCGTCATTGACGGCTCCCTGTATTGCAAGATTGACACCGGTTGGGAGCTTATCACCTTCGCGGGTCCCGAGACCGCGCAGGTTACCGTCGCCGACGATACGGTGCGCATCTCCTCGATGGCATTCGCCGGCAGCGACGTGGTTCGCGTGGTGCTCCCCTACACCGTGACCGCACTGGGTCACAAGACCTTCTTCGACTGCGACAAGCTGGAGATGGTCAGCTTCAACAGCTACTATCCCCCCATTCTGGAAGAGGAGTTTGACCAGTCCTACTATGACTCCTTTGCTCACATTCCCGGCAGCGGTGACTTCGGCACCTACACCGACTATGAGGGCAACGAAGTCAAAATCGAGCCCATGGGTCTGCTGCCCTTCTTTATGTGGAACGCCACCGGCGGTATGTACTCCAACGTATACTACGGTGCCACCTTTAAGGACTACATAGGCTATGTGGATAATAAGATGACCATGGTAGTGCCCGTCAACGGCGTCAACTACGACTCCTTCATTCTGGCGCAGTACTTTGACCGCTCTGTGGTAGGTGCCGCGGCACCGGACGCTACCACCGTGGCTGCCATCAACGCCATCAAGAACCTGCCTGAGCGAGTTGCTTACAAGGATAAGGCGCAGGTAGAGGCCGCTCGCGCCGCCTACACCAAGATTGCCACCCTGCTGCAGCAGTCGCTGGTCTCCAACTACGCGGATCTGGTATCCGCCGAGCAGCGTATCACCGCCCTGACCCCCGGTCAGGATGAGCCCGTGACGGAAGAGCCTATCGTAGAGAAAAAGCCCTTCCCCTGGCTGCTTGTCCTCATCATCGCCGGTGCTTTGGTACTGCTGGTTGCGGCTATCCTTCTGTTTAAGAAGTTCCGCCTTGGGGAAAAGACCCCCTTCCGTCAGATTGGCGGATTCTGCAAAAAGGTTTTCACCCCCGTGGGGAAAGCCTTGGCTAAGGTGTTTGCTCCCGTTGCCAAGTTCTTGGCTCCCGTGGGCGTGTTCCTGTCCAAGGTGTTTGCTCCTGTAGGCGCCTTCCTCAAAAAGATTTTCGCTCCCGTTGGTCGGGCTTTGGCTAAGGTATTTGCCCCCGTGGGCAAAGCATTGGCCACCGCCGCCAAGTGGTTGGGCGCCCTGCTGAAGAAAGCGGGCTGCGCCGTCGGACGTGGCGTCAAGGTTGCCGCGCTGTGGCTGTGGAACGGCATCAAGAAGGTCGGCAAGTGGATTGCCGCTCCGGTGGTAGCCGCCACAGCCAAGGCTAAGGCAAACGCTGCCGCCCGCAAGGAGAAAAAGGCGGCAAAGGCTGCTGAAAAGACCGCCGCAAAAGCGGAAAAGCCCAAGAAAGTAAAGAAAGAGCGCAAGCCCGTAAATCCCAAGGTGCAGGCCACCGTTAAGACGGTGTTCACCGTGCTGGCGGTTATTGCCTTGGTAGTTGGCATAGTCGCTCTGGTGGTTTCCCTGCTGGGTGCCAAACAAGAGACTCCCTATGACGTGAACGACGCTCAGAACTTCACCGTCAGCGTGCAGTATGACGCCAACGGCGGTACTTTCACCACCAACACTTCGATTTTCACCGATTCCTACTCGCTGGACGAAGTCCCCACCCAGGGCGGCGAGGCGAAAATTCCGCTGTTGGCGCCGAACGACGCCAACCGCGGCAAGGACGCCTTCTCCCCTGTGAAAAACGGGTATTTCCTTGCCGGCTGGTACGTCACCCGTACCGACAACGGCAACGGCGAGTACACCTACAGCGACCCTTGGGATTTTGAAAAGGATCGCTTGACCGTGCAGGCGGACGGGACCTATTCCTCCGCCCAGCCGGTTCTCACCCTCTATGCCGCTTGGGTGCCGGAATTCACCGTAGAATTCTGCTCCCGCACCGACGGCAAGACGGTAAGCACCTATACCTTTAACCCCCTCAATGACGGCTACGAGCTAAAGCTGCCCGCCTGGGACACCGAAACCGGTGCTATGGAAATGTATAAGTTCCCCGAGCGGGACGGCTACACCTTTGAGGCCGCCTATGCCGACGCGGCAGGCAAACAGCCCCTGACCGGCACCATCACCCACCCCGGCAAGGTGGATCCCGCCACCGGCACCGCTGTGGACAGCACCTATAAGGTGTACGTGGACTGGACCGAGGGCACCTGGTATCGCATCTCCACCGTGGAGCAATTCCTCAAGAATGCCAGCGTCAACGGCAATTACATCATCGAGGCGGATCTGGACTTTACGGATAAGACCTGGCCCACCTCCCTGATGCACGGTAATTTCGCCGGTTCCATTCGCGGAAACGGTCACACCTTCCGCAACATCGAACTGACCCAGACTAACAACTCTAAGGTAAACGGCGGTCTGTTCGGTCAGCTTACCGAAAAAGCGGTGCTGTCGGACGTCACCTTCGAGAACGTCACCTTCACCGTAAAGCGGGGCGCCCGCATGGCGGGTACCGCCTACGGTATCCTGTCGGGTACCCTGTCCGACGAGGCTACCCTCACGGGTGTCACCCTCAAGGACAGCGTCCTGCAGATTGATTCCGACTGCTATTTCGGTACCGATGACTACTCGGTTGGTCTGGTATGCGGCGTGGGTAACCACACCGCCGTGACCGCCGAAAACCTCACCTGCACCGCCACGGGCGATGCTCCCGAAACCGTAGAAATTACCATAGACGGTAATGCGATAACCTTGAAATTCAAAGAGTAAGGAGAGATTTTTGTGAAAAAACGCATTCTTTCTGTTCTGCTCTGTGTTTCCCTGCTGCTGGGCATGACTACGGTCCTGTCCGGCTGCGGCGGCGGCAGCGCAGACGCCTTCGTTATCATGACAGAGCAGTTGGACGGTTTGTTTAACCCCTTCTTCTCCACCTCCGCCAACGACGGCACCATCGTGGGTATGACCCAGATCGGTATGCTGGGCTCCAACTACGTAAATGGCGAGGTTGAGGTTGCCTACGGCGACAACGAGGCCGTAGCCACCAAGGACTACGACATCGTCGAGAACGATGACGGCACCGTCACCTACACCTTCGTTCTGAAGAACGGTATCCTCTTCTCTGATGGTCACCCCCTGACCATGGAGGACGTGCTGTTCAACTACTACGTGTATCTGGATCCGGTGTATACCGGCTCCTCCACCCTGTACTCTACCGATATTCTGGGTCTGTCCGAATATCGTACCCAGACCGTGGGCTCCGCCTCCGACGATAGCGACGAGCTGATCGCCTCTCAGGCGGCTACCCGTGCCCAGAGCCGTATCAACGAGCTGCTCAACCTGTATAACGCCGAATTGAAGGCCTCCTCCACCAACGAGGTGCCCTACGAGGATATGAAGGCGGCTATCCAGTCCTATTCCGTCAGTTCCGGCTACAAGTCCGCTATCTCCAACAACCCCGACGAGGTATCCAACATACAGCTGCTGGAGGACTATGAGTACGCTCTGGAGCTGTTCAAGAAGGAGCTGGGCAACGACTATCTCAGCGCCCAGGAGTCCTACACCGACTCCCCCTACAAGGAGCATGAGGAGTTTAAGGACGAAATCTTCTGCTTTATGTTCACCGAGGGCTACGTGGAAGTAGAGTATGCCGAGGGTGAGGACGGCAAGATTGACCGCACCAAGATTGAGAAAATGACCCCCACCTATCCCGCCAGCATCACCACCAAGGACGCGGCTATCGACTACATCTACAACGATAAGATTGCCCGCGAGCTGCACATTATCCTGCAGTACTGGGCTACCGCCACCACCCTGAACACCGAGTTTGCCGCTAAGGCGAAGGAGGTTATCCTGCACGAGAACGTATCCGACGACAACACCCTGGCGGTGGAGAACATCTCCGGTATCGTATCTCTGGGCCACACCGATGCAGCCGGCTCCACCATCACGGTGAACGGCACCGACTACACCGTGGCTTCCGCCCACAACGCGGACGGCACCGTCACCAACCCCGAGGAGTATGACGTGCTGCAGATCACCATCGACGGCATCGACCCCAAGGCTATCTGGAACTTCGCACTGACCGTGGCTCCCCAGCACTACTACGGCGAGGGTAGTAAGGTTGGCGTGGACATCGCCAACAACCAGTTCGGTGTAGAGTTCGCCAGCTTCGACTTTATGTCCGACATCGTGCAGTCCCCCCGCAACGTAAAGATTCCCATGGGCGCCGGTTCCTATAAGGCTACCGACAGCACCAACAAGGATAACCCCTCCGATGCCGACTTCTACAAGGACAACGTGGTCTACTTCAAGGCCAACGACAACTTCCACACCGTCGGCGCCGGCATCGAGAACGCTAAGATTGCCAAGATTCGTTACCAGATCGTCAGCTCCAACAACGCTATCGCGGCGCTGGAGACCGGTACGGTGCACTACATCTCCCCCTCCCTGACCACCGACAACTACCAGAAACTGCAGGATATGGGCAAGAAGGGCTACGAGATGATCACCACCGACCAGTTGGGTTATGGTTACATCGGCGTCAACGCCTCTAAGGTGAACGACCAGAACCTACGTAAGGCAATTATGTGCGCCATGAACACCTCTCTGGCTCTGGACTACTACCGCGCCGGTACTGCCGAGCAGATCTTCTGGAACATGTCCACCGTCAGCTGGGCATATCCCAAGGGCGAGTCCGCTACCGACAACGGTAAGGATTATCCCCAGATGGGTAACTGGAACGAAGAAATTGCCCGCAACAACATCGAGAAGTATATGCAGGAGGCGGGTGTTTCCGCCGGTGACAGCGAGCTGAAGGTCACCTTCACCATCGCCGGCTCCACCCTGCAGGATCACCCCACCTACAAGGTGTTCCGTGACGCCGCCGCGCTGCTCAACGACATGGGTTGGGAAATCACCGTGGTGTGCGACACCCAGGCTCTGACCAAGATCAGCACCGGTTCTCTGTCCGTGTGGGCGGCCGCCTGGTCCTCCGCACTGGATCCCGATATGTATCAGGTCTACCACAAGGATTCCACCGCTACCAGCACGCTGGCTTGGGGCTATAACTACCTGAAGAACAGCGGTACCACCGAAGAGCTGAACATTCTGGACGATCTGAGCGACCTCATCGAGCAGGCCCGCGAGACCAACGACAAGGAGGAGCGCGCCGAGCTGTACGAGGAGGCTATGGGCTACGTCCTCGATCTGGCGGTGGAGCTGCCCGTGTACCAGCGTGACGTGCTGTATGCCTACAACGCTAAGGTTATCAACAGCGAAAGCCTGCCGAAGGACGTTAACCCCTATTCCACCCCCTTGGATCGCATCTGGGAGCTGGAGTACGCCAACTAATCTAACCGCGTTTTGGGGGAGGAATCCCCTCCCCCAAAATGGCGATAAAGGACGGAGCTTATGTTAAAGTATATAGCGAAAAGATTAGGATACGCCGTTCTTGTCCTGTTGGGTGTTTCGCTGATCATCTACTTTCTCACCCGCCTGATGCCCATCGATTTCGTTCGGGATAAGGTGAATTCTATGGCTACCAGCGGCGCTACGGTCAGCGCCGAGATGGTGGACGCGATGTATGAGTCCTACGGACTGGTGGAGGATGCTACCTTCTTGGACATTCTCAAGGGCTATTTTAACTGGCTGGGCGACCTGGTACAGTTGGATTTGGGCACCAGCTTCAAATACGGTATCCCCGTAGCAGAAAAGATTGCTATGCATATGGGTACCTCCTTCATCATCGCTCTGATTGCCGCGGTGTTTGAGTTCCTGATCGCTATCCCTCTGGGCATTACGGCCGCTACCCATCAGTACAAATTCCGAGATTATCTGGTCACCATTCTGGTGATGATCGGTATCTCCCTGCCCGCCTTCTTCTTCGGTAACATTCTGAAGAGCTGGCTGTCTCTGGAGCTGGGCTGGTTCCCCTCCAGCGGCTTGGTGGACGCCACCAAGGACCTGTCCGGCATTACCCTGCTGATTGACTATGCCCGCCACGTGTTTATCCCGATTCTGACGGTGGTTATCCTCAGCATCGGTGCCAGAATGCGTATGACCCGTACCAACATGCTGGAGGTTCTGGGTTCCGACTATATCCGTACCGCCCGAGCCAAGGGCCTCACGGAGCGTGTGGTTATCAACAAGCACGCTTTCCGCAACACCCTGATTCCGCTGGTCACCTCGATGGCGGGGTTGCTTCCCTCCCTGTTCTCCGGTGCTATCATCACCGAGCAGGTGTTTGACCTCCCCGGTATCGGTAACATCGCCCTGCAGGCGATGAACGCCGGCGACATTCCCTTTATAATGGGATATAATATGTTCTTGGCCGTGCTGAGTGTATTGGGTGTCCTGCTGGCGGACCTGATGTACGCCATCGTTGACCCCCGCGTTAAATTGGAGTAAGGAGGGTAGATATGGACGAATTGGAATTGAAAGATAAAGAAGTTGTCGAGGAGTCCGTAGATACCCCTCTTGACAAAAACGTGCGTCTGATGTCCCCCACCCAGATGCTGCTGCGGCGGTTCTTCCGCTCGAAGCTCAGCATTGTGGGTCTGGTTATGGTAATCAGCCTGTTCCTGTTCTGCTTTGCGGGCCCCCTGCTGTACACTGCGTGGGGCGAGACCGAGCTGGACAAGAGCGGTAAAACCGAGTATGCCACCTCCGAGAGTACCTATACGGTGGACGGGGTGACCTACACCATTCACCAGACCACTGAGACCCATCTGGTGGACAATTTCCTGTCCTCCCCCGATGGGATTCACCCTCTGGGCACCGACGACCAGGGCTATGACGTGCTGGCCCGTCTGATGTACGGCGGTCGGGTATCCCTCATCGTCAGCTTTATGACCGTGTTTCTGCTCACCATCTTCGGTGTGCTGATGGGCGGTATCGCCGGCTACTTCGGCGGCTGGATTGACAACGTAATCATGCGTATATGCGACGTGCTGATGTGTCTGCCCGGTATCCCGATTCTGCTGATCATCAGCTCCGCTATGGACGGTTGGGTTTCCCTCGGCATGATGGAGGAAAACTGGCGTATCTACATACTGATGCTGTTCCTCACCTTCATCTCCTGGCCCGGTACCGCCCGTCTGGTGCGCGGTCAGATTCTCTCCCTGCGCGAGCAGGAGTATATGGTCGCCGCCGAGGCAATGGGCTACTCCGTATCTCGCAAGATTTTTAAGCACTTAGTCCCCAACGTGATGCCTCAGCTCATTGTACAGATGTCCCTGAGCTTGGGTAGCATGATTCTGTACGAGGCGACCCTGTCCTACCTGAATATGGGTATCAAGGCGCCCTTCACCGCGTGGGGTTCTATGATTAACATCATCACCACCAACCAGGATATTCTGCAGAACCACCTGTACGTTTGGGTGCCTGCCGGTGTCTGCATCGTGGTTGCCGTTCTGGGCTTCAACTTTGTGGGCGACGGTCTGCGAGATGCACTGGATCCCAAGGCAAGGAGGTAAACCATGAGTAAAGAAAAGAAAGCCCGTGGCTACCTCACCGGTCGGGAAATCCGCGCCATCGCCAAGGCGAACAAGGCGGACATGAAACGGCTGGAGGCCTACAAAAACCGCAAAGCGGACGAGGAGGAATTCCTCACCGAAATGAAGGACCCCTCCAACATTCTGGAGATTGAGGACCTGCACACCTACTTCTTCACCGAGCAGGGTGTGGTCAAGGCGGTCAACGGCGTGTCCTTCAACATTCCCAAGAATGCCACCGTCGGCATCGTGGGCGAGTCCGGCTGCGGCAAGTCGGTGACCAGCATGTCGGTGATGCGGCTCATTCAGGGTCCCACCGGTCAGATCTACTCCGGCAGTATCCGTTTTAAGGCCCACGATGTGGCGCGGGACGCCAAGGGCAAGCCCATAAAGAACGAAGATGGCACCTACGCCACCGAGGATAAAACCTACGACATTGCCAAGATGCCGATTCGGGAGATTCACCGTATCCGCGGCAAGCAGATTGCGATGATTTTCCAGGAGCCGATGACCTCCCTGAATCCGGTGTTCACCATCGGACAGCAGCTGGACGAGGTCACCTTTATCCACACCCCCGGCGCCACCAAGGAAAGTGCCAAAGCCCGCTCCATCGAGATGCTCAATCTGGTGGGCATCGCCATGCCGGAGCGCGTGTACGCGGCTTTCCCCCACGAGCTGTCCGGCGGTATGCGGCAGCGCGTGATGATCGCTATGGCGCTGGCGGCGGATCCCCGCCTCATCATCGCCGACGAGCCCACCACCGCGCTGGACGTGACCATTCAGGCACAGATTCTGGACCTGCTGCGCGACCTAAAGGATAAGATCGACGGCTCTATCCTGCTGATTACCCACGACCTGGGCGTTATCGCTGAGATGGCGGACTACGTGGTGGTTATGTACGCGGGTAAGGTCATCGAGCAGGGCACGGTGGAGGAGATCTTCCACAACCCCCTGCACCCCTACACCATCGGTCTGCAGAAGTCCAAGCCCACCCTCAAGTCCGACGACGAGGCGCTGTTTAACATTCCCGGCAACGTCCCCAATCCGGTGGATATGCCCAACTACTGCTATTTCAAAGAGCGCTGTGACAAGTGCGTAAAGGCCTGCTCCGGAGACTACCCCTGTATGGTCCAGGTCAGCCCCACCCACTACGTGGCGTGCCATCTGTACGATAAGGAGGAGAACCATGGCTGACGAAAAGATTATCACCGAACAGGCAGCCGACGTTGCTCCTGTCTACGATGATGCCGCCGAGGAGGCGGCATTCAAGGCGGCACGGCAGGCACAGATGGAGGAGGACTTTGCTAAGCCCTTTGACCCCGAAGCCATTCTGGAGGTCCGCCACCTGCGCAAGTGCTTCCCGCTGAAAAAGACGCTGGGCGGCAAGGTGACCAAGGAGCTCATTGCCGTGGACGACATCTCCTTCAAGCTGAAGCCCGGTGAGACCTTAGGTATCGTGGGTGAGTCCGGCTGCGGCAAGACCACCATGGGTCGTGCCATTCTTAAGCTGCACCAGCCCTCCGGCGGTCAAATCATCTTTAACGGCGAGGATATCACCAACTACAAGTCCTCCCAGATGCGGGAGATCCGCAAGCAGATGCAAATCATCTTCCAGGACCCCTATTCCTCCCTGCCCCCCCGCAGTACGGTGGGCGGCATTCTCTCCGAGCCGGTAGAGGTGCACAAGATCGTGCCCAAGGCGGAGATCAAGGACTACGTGCTGGAATTGATGGATAAGTGCGGTCTGCGCGACTACTACTATGAGCGCTATCCCCACGAGTTCTCCGGCGGTCAGCGGCAGCGTATCTGCATCGCCCGCGCCCTGTCGGTCAACCCCAAGCTGGTGGTGTGCGACGAGCCGGTTTCCGCTCTGGACGTGTCCATTCAGGCGCAGATCATCAACCTGCTGAAGGATCTGCAGAAGCAGATGAATTTGGCGTACATTTTCATCTCCCACGACCTGTCGGTGGTTAAATTCATCTCGGATAAGATCGGCGTCATGTACTTGGGTGCCATGATGGAGTTCGGTAACAAGAAGGATATCTTCGAGAACCCCCTCCACCCATACACCAAGGCGCTGTTCTCCGCGATTCCCCACCCCGATCCGGACGTGAAGATGCAGCGGATTCCGCTGGCGGGCGATATTCCCTCTCCCGCCAACCCGCCTAAGGGCTGTCGGTTCCATACCCGCTGCCCCTATGCCAAGGAGATTTGCAAGCACGTGACCCCCACCTACAAGGAGTATGAGGAGGGGCATTTTGCCGCCTGCCACCTGCTGGAAGAGGAGTAAGCTATGGCTGACAAACGCAAGAAAGAGAAGATTACCTACATCGACGACGGACGCACCCTGGCGGATATGTCGAACGTGGCGGACAGCGGTTTTACCCGCCGCTCGGACGATACCCGCCCGCCCATTCGCTTCGGCGATGCGTGGCACACCTTCTGGGACAGCCTCAAGATGATGCTGCTCCCCGCCCTGGTGCTCATCGGCGGTATGGGGCTCTTGTATTTTCTTATGTGGTTGGCGCTCAAATTCTTAGCAAAATCATAACCACCGGCCGTGCCGGTGGTTTGCACAGCCCCCTTAGGGCATAATGCCGGCTGGGCCTATAGGCCCGCCGAAAGGTTTGCCAACCGCAACTCTTTCACCGGCTGCCCCTAAAGGGGCTTTGTTTTAGCCTTC
>JAFSGP010000038.1 GCA_017440755.1 Clostridia bacterium
GGATAGAGCACCTGCCTTCTAAGCAGGGGGCCAGGGGTTCGAGTCCCTTCAGGCGCGCCAATATGGTGGGTGTAGCGTAGTTGGCCTAACGCGTCAGTTTGTGGCACTGAAGATCGTGGGTTCGAATCCCATCTCCCACCCCAGAAAATCAAGAGGTATCACCGCAAGGTGGTACCTCTTGTGTTTTGGGTGGAGATGCGGAGAGAACCCACCTATTCTATTGCGGTAGAAGTTAGAACAACGGCGAGGCGCAAGGGCAAGAGAATATAGCACACGGCGCAGCCGTCGTGCAGGGTTGCAAATCTTTTCGGTTTCGCCAAAGGCGAAATGTCGGTTGTTTAAACCGGCAAGAAAGGTTTGCCGACTTCGCCATAGGCGAATGTCGAGGAATCACCATCTCCCACCCCAGAAAATCAAGAGGTATCACCGCATGGTGGTACCTCTTGTGTTTTGGGTGGAGATGCGGAGAGAACCCACCTATTCTATTGCGGTCCTCTTGTGTATTCACTTCATTTTACAACAAAATCTTGTTATAAATATTGAATTATCTTTATTAATATGTTATAATAATCCGCGTGTTGCCGAAAACGCTTAACAGACGCATAGACGCACTTTTTTAATAGTCTGTTTACAACTTCGGATAACTTGTTCTGTAGAATAAAAAAGAAATCTTTTACGGAGGGATATACAGCATGATTGAAGTAAAGAACCTGACAAAGCGATACGGTTCCCACTGTGCGGTGAATAATATCAGCTTTCAGGTGGAGGAAGGACAGATTTTGGGTTTCCTCGGCCCCAACGGCGCGGGCAAATCCACCACGATGAACATACTCACCGGCTATCTGTCTGCCACCGACGGGACCGTCACCATCAACGGCCATGACATTCTGGAGGAGCCCAACGAGGCAAAGGCCAACATTGGCTACCTGCCGGAATTGCCGCCCCTCTATATGGATATGACGGTGCGGGAATATCTGGACTTTATGTACGACCTCAAAAAATGCGCTCTGCCCCGCAAAAAACACATTGCGGAAATCTGCAAGGTCATCAAGATTGAGGACGTATACAACCGCCTCATCAAGAACCTTTCCAAAGGTTACAAGCAGCGCGTAGGCATGGCGCAGGCTCTCATCGGCAATCCCCCCGTTCTCATCCTGGACGAGCCCACCGTTGGTCTGGACCCCAATCAGATTATTGAGATTCGTTCTCTTATCAAGGCGTTGGGTAAGCACCACACCGTCATTCTTTCCTCCCATATCCTGTCGGAAATCGAAGCGGTTTGCGACCGCATTGTGGTCATCAACGACGGCAAAATCGTTGCCGACGACACCACCGAGAATCTGACCGCCCGTTTCTCCGAAGACCGCCGTTTGCAGGTTGTGGTCGCCGGTCCCGCAAAGGAAACCGCCGAACTTATTGCCGCTATCCCCGGCGTGGAAAAGGTTACCCTACAAAACAGCAAGGAAAACGGCGTGGCCACCTTTGCGGTGGATATCGCCGAGGGTGCCGATATCCGTCGCGACCTGTTCGTCCGTCTGGCGCAGAAGGAATGGCCGCTGCTGTACTCTAAGCCGCTGGCTATGTCTCTGGAGGATATCTTCATCAGCCTGACTATGGGTCAGAACGGAGGGTTTTAACTATGATTGCTATTTTTCGACGCGAATTTAAAGCGTTTTTCACCAACCCCATCGGTTGCGTTGTGTTGGCGGTTTTGTTTGCCATTTCGGGTTTTTATTTCTACTCCAACAACCTGTACGGCGGCATCGCTAATCTGTCGGCCGTATATAACATTATGTACACCGTATCCATGCTGACCATTCCCTTCCTCACCATGCGTCTGTTCAGCGAGGATAAAAAGCAGAAGACCGACCAAGCCCTGCTCACCGCCCCCACCAGCCTCACCGGCATCGTGTTGGGCAAGTTCTTTGCCGCACTGCTTCTGTACGTCATCGGCATTTCCATCACCTTGGTTTACGCACTGATTATCGCGCTCAAAGCCACGCCCGACTGGATGGTAATCATCGGCAACTACATCGGTCTGGCTATGGTCGGCGGCGTTATCATCGCCATCGGTCTGCTCATCTCCTCCCTTACCGAGAGCCAGATTATCGCGGCTCTGGGGACGCTGGCAATTTCCTTTGTGCTGATGAGCATCGACGTGCTGCCGGTTCTGTTCTCCTCCAGTCAGCTGATAACCACCGTATCGGAGTTCCTGTCTATGAGCGGTCGTTACAGCGATTTCACCATCGGACTTATCCACTATGACAATATCATCTTCTTCCTGACCACGCAGGCGCTGTTCATATTCCTGACGGTGCGTGTGCTGGACAGCAAAAGATGGAGCTAAGGAGGTGCGCGGCTATGTTGTTTAACAAGAAAAAAGGCGAGGAATCCACGGAAATCCTCGCAGCAAAAAAAGAAAAGAAAGCCAAGCGCGTCCGTAACGTGCGTCGTTTGCGCTTCGGTACCGCGGCGACCGTTTTGACCGTCGTGGTGATTGTGGGTGTCCTGCTGCTCAACGTGCTGGTAGGCATCGTGGCGGATAAATTCCCCATCAACTGGGACCTGTCCGAGGATAAGGTGTTCACCCTGTCGGAGGAGAGCGAAGAAATCGCCAAAAACGTGAAAAACGAGGTGGAAATCGTTATCTTTATGAACGAATCCGACCTTTCCAACCCCACTATGGGCTCCGATTACGGGGTCGAGGAACTGAACACCGCTATGAAAGAGCTGTACACCGCCCTGCGGCAGTACGAATCTCTGTCGGGCGGCAAGGTGACCTGTCAATTTATCAACCCCGACCAAGAGCCCGCTAAATTCGCCGCCTACTCCAAATACGAAGTGAGCACAGGCGATATCCTGTTCCTCAGCGGCGAACGGTACAGAACCTCCAATGTGTACGAAACCAACAATTTCGCTACCGAGATTTATCAGGAGCTGATGTACTACGGCTCCTACAGCACCGCCTTTGAGTCTAAGGTGGAAATGGTGCTGGCGGCGAACGTGAACGCCCTCCAGAGTGAAAACGACCGCATCGTGCAGGTGCTGGTGGGTCACGACGAGGACGAAATGGTCATCGAGGGACTCAAAGAGCTGTACGAACTCAACGGCTACGTGTTTGAGGAACTGAGCATCACCGGTTCCGGTAAATTCAACCCCGACGCACAGGTTGCCCTGATTGCTGCTCCCACCACCGACTATTCCGCAGACGAAATCAAGAAGGTGCAGCAGTGGGTGTATAACAGCGGCGACTACGGCCGTCATCTGCTGGTATATACCGATGCATCTGCCGCCTGTCCCAACCTGTACGAGCTGCTGGACGTGGAGTACGGCATTCAGGTCACCGACGAGCTGATTCTGGAAACCGACGCAGACCGCATGCTGTACAACAGCCCCTATTACGTGCTGTGCGACGTTCCCACCACAGATTACACCCCCAACGCCGCTTCCACAGGCAAGCTGTTCACCATGAACGCGCGGCGCCTTACCACCCGCCTGAAGGATACGGCAGACAAAGAAGCGACCATCTCCCATTTGGGTGTGCCGCTGAACGCCTATCCCAAGTCGGCGCAGCTGATTAAGTTCGAGAACGAAGAGGCTATCGCCACCGGCGATACGAAGGGTGCCTATACCCCCGAGGAAAGCGCCTATCCCCTCACCTCTATGATTGCCAGCGTTATCAACGCCTACAACAACAACTCCTATGAGTCTACCTACGGCTCGGTTATCGTATCCGGCTGTCCCTCTGCCGCCTACAGCACCTTTGTCCAGTACGATTCCTTTGTCAACGAGGAGCTGCTGCTGGACAGCGTCAACTCGGTGACGGGACACAGTGACAGCATCACCATCTCCAGCAAGGTTCTGTCCGGTGATTCCGTCAGCTTTACCGGCGGCATGCAGATGGTAGTAGGTCTGGGTATCTTTACCGTCGGTCTGCCTGTTGCGCTGCTGATTATCTGTCTGGTGGTATTCCTGCGGAGGAAGAACTTATGATGGAAGAAAACAAACAGCCTTTAGAAAATACCGAAGACAAATACAGCGCCTTTGACGAGCCGATTCGTCATACCGAAACGAAGTCTCCCAAGAAAAAAGGGAACAAGCGGACACGGACGCTCCTTTTCACCGCCGCCGGCGCCCTGGTGCTGGCCGCCGCTGTGCTGGTGGTTACCCTGTTGCCTGTTGCCCCCACAGGGGACAGCGGCAGCGCCTCCTCGGCGCCGCAAGAGCCCTCCTCCATCACCCTTTTGGATAAGACGCTGGAGGAAGGGGTGGCGGTAACCAAAATCGAAATCAAAAACAAAGAGGACGAATTTGTCGTTTACTATGAGGAGTCGGACAAGACCTATCGTTTGCAGGGTTATGCCGATTTGCTTCTGGAGGCGGACGGTGTGGATTCTCTCACCGAAAGTGCCGCTTTCATCCGCGCCGGTGAACAAGTAAACGAGGTGGCGGATTTGGCTACCTTCGGTTTGGATAAGCCTATCGCCACCGTCACCGTCACCTATCACGACAAATCCACCGCCACCCTGTCGATTGGTAAGGAAACCCCCACCGGCGGTCACTATTACGTGTCCTTGCAAGGACGGGACGGCGTATATATGTGTTCGTCCGATTCCCTGTCCTGCTTCTTGGCGGACGGCGCTTCCTACGTGAACACCACCCTGCTCACCGCCCCCACCGTCAAGCAGGACGACTCCACCGGCTCCCCCTCTCTGCGCGAGGTCACCCTCAGCGGCAGAAGCCACCCCGAACCGCTGACCATTCGCCGCCGCGTGAATGCCGACGGGGACGAGATGCTGTACTATACCTACGTGATTTCCGAGCCTTACAAGCGGGGCGTTTCGGACGAGGCTGCCAACCAGCTGGCCACCTTCTACTCCCTCACAGCGAGTCGTGCCGTTGTGCTGCACCCCACCGCAGAGCAGCTGAAAACATTCGGCTTTGACAACCCGCTGACGGTGATGAACCTGACCCTTTCGGTGGTCTCCACCGTAAAATCCAACGCTTCTTCCGACAGCGAGGAGGGCGAGGAAATCATTGATTTCTACAACACCACAAAGGCAACCCTCACCATCGGCGACAAGGACGATGAGGGCAACTATCTGGTGATGCTGGACGGCATTAACGCCGTATTTGCGGTGCCCGCCGCCAATCTGGCAGCCGTAGCGGAACGTACCTACGATAACACCGTCACCGACCTACTGTATCTTAAAAACGTGCAGGAAGTGGGACGCATTGACCTGTTCGCTGCCGATATGGGCAAGCATTCCTTCACCCTCACCCACGTGAAAAACGAGGACGACCGCGACAAGAGTCTTATCGTAAAAGAGGGTGACAAGCAATACAGCACCCCCGAATTCCGTGACCTGTATCAGCTGATGATGAGCATTGAGCGATACGACGGACTGAATATGGCTCCCGACATCGACCCTGAGCTGGGTATCGATATCTATGATGTAGACGGCGAGCTCTATCTGTCTGCACAGTTCTATCCCGCCAGCGGCAGTCTGTACCACGTGCGCACCTCCGAGGGCGAGCTATTCGTCACCAGCGCCAGTAACATCACCCACTTTGTTAAACAGGTAGAAAACTTCCTGAACGGCAAAGACGTACTTCTCAGCAATAATGTTTGATTAACACAAAAAAACTCTCGACACAACGCCAAGCGTTGCGTCGAGAGTTTTTTACATCATTAAACCACATTAATATCTGCTCAGTACTTGCTTCAACTTATGTATCCTCATCTTATATTCTGCGGAAGGACGCAGCAATCAGAGACAATGCCATGCTAACTATCAGACAAGCAATCGGCTGGAACAGCGTCAGGGTGCTGTTCAGCGTCCACACAATGCACAAAAGCATGCTGACAGCGGCGCACAGGGTCAGCAGAAACAGGGCCGCCACCCCCTTAAACCACAGGCTGCGACAGGCGGACAGCGCCTTAGCGGTGCCCAAAACGTGACCGTTGGACGCCAGTACCGCCGCGGTGCTTTCGCTTTCCCCTTCCTGCAGCAGCTGGACATACTGGCGACCCGCCGCCGCAGGCAGCACGTCCACGTAATAGTCGTCCAGCTCAAAGTCTGCACACAGGGACTCTGCCGTTATATTGGGGTCGCAGGAGCGCACCAACAAGGTTGCCTTCGTGCGGCAAAGCCCCTGTAATGCCCCCTGAATCTCCGGGTCAGGCAGGTAGGATACCACAAACATCGCCGACAGCTCGCCGGCGGTGGACAGGTATACCAACCGCCGCCCGTCGCGGGCATACCGCGCCTCATAGTCGGCAGAGGGCACGTCCACACCGTGGTTTTGCAGCAAGCGGCGGTTACCCACCAGCACGCGGCGACCGTCCACCCAACCGGACAGACCCATACCCTGCTCATACACCAAGGTGTCTACCTCGTGGAGCAGCTCTTCTTTATTCTGAATGATACGGCGGAAAATCATAGACAGCGGGCCGCCGGAACGCACCGACAGAGAGGCTGCGTCCAAAATCGCGTCATCAATATGGGCGCCGGCGAAGGTCTTGATGCCGTGGAGCAGCATACTCTCATCGGGATACAGGTCCGCCACGTCCACCACCAACCCGTCGGGATTTCCGAAACGGCGCACCGCTTTCCAGCCCACCAAGAAACCGCCGCGGGACAGCATATACCGACAGCAGCGACCCAAAGGCAACTGCACCGCCAGCCGCACGCAGGGCATTGACAGACACACCAAGCCGGTAAACAGACGCAGCCAATCCCACAGACCGACCACCTGTCCGCCCAGCAAGAACGTCAAGGACAACACAAGAGAAAGCCCTAAACCGATAGGGGCGGACCAGCGAGCCCAATCGTCACTCAGGTCGTCCTCATAGGCATTCGCCAGATAATCCGACAGGAATCCCGTGCGACGGAAATACGCAATCGAAGCTGCCTCCCCATCGCCTACCGCGCGGCGGCCGATATCACGCAGGGCGGTTTCGTCCTCCACCAAGGCGGCAGAGTATTTCTCCCCCTGATAGGACACAAAGGAGAAGTTGCGCCGCACCGACACGGCATGAGCATACTTAGCAACGGCGGCAAACACCAGCGTCACACCGGCCACAGGTGCCCAGAAAGGCAGCGGCATGGTGGAATCGATAAAGTGGAGCAGCACCGCCAAAAATGCCACCGCAGAGGCTACCGCCGACGGAGTGTCCCCGTTAGCACGCAGCGTAAATAAGCCCGAAAGACCTCGAATCACCGAGGAATAATTGACCGCCATCATCAGCCCCAACGCAAAAGCGTGCACCGTCAGATATCCCACCGCGGTGATAGGCGATTCGCCCACCGTCACCGTCAGCAGTGTCAGCACCAACAGCACCAACTCCAGCAAAGCGGTTGCCAGCAAACCGAACAAGGACATACGGGTGCGGTATACCAGCTCCAACTGCACCGCCTTGGTATCTTCGTAGGAGGTGAAATCCTCAATAGCAGGCTCTTCCTCTACTTCGGGTTGCGCCTCTTCCTCCGGCTCGTTCGTCTCCTCTTCCTCGCCGCTCAGGGTAAAATCACGGATTCGCTCCTGTCGGGCGCGCTCCAGCAGCTCCTGCTCATCGACCTCTTCCGCCTGCACAGAACCGTCGGGGTCCACGTCCTCCACCCGCACCAGCTCCTCCAAGGACAGCTGGTCGGGGAGCTGCTCGTCATACAAAGGCGGCTCCTCCGATTGCGGCTCGGGCATGGCAATCGGCATCGGCGCTTCCTCTGCGGCAATCGCCTGATTCACGTCAATAACGCGGGTCGCCTGCTCCGCGCGGGGAATCGCCTCGCCGGAAGGCAGCACCACCTGCATGGTGATGGTCTCTGCCACCGCCTGCACAGGGGGAAATTCGTCCACCAAGCCGCCAGCTTCCTCCTCGTCCGGCTCTGCGGACGGCTCCGCCGCAGTGGGCTTAACGTCCTGAACGCGATAGTGGCCGATGGGTTTGAGACCCCAATCGTCCCAATCTTCGTCTTCCCCATCTTCCTCTTTGTGACGGCGGAACAAACCGCCCAAAAGGCCCTTTTTCTTAGGGCGGACCGCTTCCTCCTCCGTATGTACCGCTTCCTCTGCAGGCGCATCAGAAACCGGCTCTTCCGCCACCGGCGCCGCCGAAATCTCCTCGGCGACAGGCTCCGCAGTCGGCTCCTCCACAGGCTCTGCGGGAAGCGCCTCAGCGACAGGCTCGGCGATAGGTGTCGCCTGCTCCTCCTCCAACGGAGTGGGAGCTTTCCCTGCCTTATCCTCCAACAAGGATTGCAGCAACGCGTCTAAATCGATATTCCCTTTGGGTGTAACGTCCTTCATACTGCGCTCTCCCCCTTATATGGCCTTGATGCCTTTACGCTGACGCGCCGCCTCATACAGCACAATGCCGCAGGCAACCGACGCATTCAGCGAGTTTATCTGTCCCGCCATCGGCAAGGACAAAATGAAATCACACTGCTCCTTAACCAGACGGGTCATGCCGTGCCCCTCCGACCCAACCACCAGCGCCATGGCGCCTTTCAGGTCGGTACGGCACCAATCCTCGCCGTCCATGTCCAGACCATAAATCCAAAGCCCCCGCTTTTTCAGTTCCCGCAGGGTGTCTGTGATATTTGCCACACGGGCAACCGGCACGTATTCCACCGCGCCCGCCGATGCCTTATACACGGTAGAGGTCAGCCCCGCCGCCCGTCGGCGGGGTACGATAACCCCGTGGGCTCCCGCCGCCTCAGCAGTACGCAGGATAGCACCCAGATTATGGGGGTCCTCCAGCTCGTCACACACAATAAAGAACGGGGGTTCCCCTCTCTCCTGCGCCAGCGCGAACAGGTCCTCTACTGTGGCATATTCCTTACATGCCGCCACAGCGATAACCCCCTGATGATTCTCCGCCATGGCGTCCAGCTTGCGACCGTCCACCTCTTTAACGGGAACGCTCTGCTCCCGACAGCGGGCCATAATGGCGCCGATACTGCCCTGCCGCTCGCCACGTGCCACCAGAACACTGTCCAGCGGACGACCCGCCTTCAGCGCCTCAGTTACCGCATTGCGACCGGTTATATAGTCTTCATAGCGTTTTTGTTCTTCCATACAAAACACTCTCCACATTTCTAATCTGTTCTATTATACTACATATTGTATGGAAATACAAGGCAAAACCACAAAAAATAGTGTTTTGTTGCAAAAAAATCACCCGACTCCCGTCGGGTGATTTTTTGGTTACAGCATAATTGTGTCGCCTTCCCCTATGGTCCAATTCTCGTGGAAGACTTCCTCATTATAAAGCTCGTCTTGCGCCTCAATCATTGGATTCATAAGGGCGGCGAATACGGGGACTTTCTCCTCCGGCACGCGGTACAGCAGATACCCTCCGTCATCGCCAAGCCACTCGGTAACGTAATAGGTGCTGCCCGCCAGCTCGATATCGAACAGGTAGCGGCTGAACAGCCCGTCCTTAGACCCGCCGTACAGGCTGATGCAATAATCGCTGATAAACTCCATCCCATCCTGCGGCGTGGTGGGAATCACCGTTTCATACACCTCCAGCGCCGCTGCCGCCTGTTCCTCGGTCAGGGTGTAGGTGGCGTTTACAAACCACTCTTCCTCATCGTATTTCTCATAGTCATAGGAAATGATTTCCGTTTCGTATCCGGCGGCAATGCGGGAAACCATCTCCTCATAGCGGTCGGCACGGCAGTACACACCGGAATCGACATCGTAGTGGAAGGTCTCACCTTTCAGGAACAAGCCGTCGTGGTACACCTCCATGCTATCTCCTAAAATGTTGCTCAGCAACACCGGAACGTCCGGCTTGGTCACACAGACCGTGGGAATATCCGCCTCCCAGGGGAAATTCAAATCGCCGTAATTCGACAGCGGACGATATACCGCGCCGCTCCACAGGATACTGCCGTCCTCCTGTCGGAAAGCCTGCTCCTGCCGCATGGTATCCAACGCGCGACAGCCGGTGAAGGGCAGACAGAGAACCACCGCCAACAACAGAGCAATTATCCGTTTTGTTCGTTTCATAGTCTCTCCCCCTTACTCCAAATTCAGCCGTTTGCGAATAATGGCATGGCTAATCGCAAAATACGCCACCGCCATACCTGCAGAAAGCACTGCAAACACACCAAAGAAGCCGTGGACACACCAGAATATGTTTTCAACAATGAATTCCCCGATTTTCTCCCAGACCTCCTCCGGCGTAACGGCAACCACGATAGAAAACACGGTACCAAGCACCTGCGAGAGAAAATAATAGCCGAAATAGACACCCACGGCGGCGGCAACGCGGTTTTTCTTAAACAGCTGTCCAACGGTGATACAGGTATAGTAGAGCAGCATCTGCGAAAAAGCCACCAACAACAGGAGAAGTAAAAACTCAACCACGTAGAATGCCAGATGGTTGCCCAGAACCTGATGCACTTCTTTTACCAGATAAGCGGCCGCCTTCAGAATCTCCACAAACACATCGCCAACCGTGAAAAGCGCCAACGAGAGAAGAGAAACCACCAGCGTGGCAACCTCCATCAGCACTACCGCCACCACCTTCACCCAGATGTGCTGGAACGGGGTCACGGGCAGCGTAAAGGACAGATAGCCTTCACCGGTAAACAGGTTTTTATAAAACCGCATAATGCCCAGCACCACGGGAGCCGCAAGGCACACAGTCACCGCTATTATGTAGACAATAATGGAGGAAACGCTGACAACGTTATAAATCACGGAATCCTGCTCAAACAACTGAATGCCCCGTCCCAGCAGAGCCACACCCAGCAGCACGCCCCATATCAGCAAAAGGGACCGCAAATGGAACGCCAGTTCGTGTTTAAATAACTTCTTTACCATTTGAACACCTCCCGGAACAGCTCATCTACGCTCTTACCGTTCTCTGCGCGAATCTCGTCCACCGTCTTTTGCAGCAACAGGTTGCCCGCCTGAATAAACAGCACCTCGTCCAACACCTGCTCAATATCCGCAATCAGGTGGGTGGAAATCAGCACCGTAGCCTCGGGGTTGTAATTGTTGATGATGGTGGAAATCACGTAATCCCGCGCCGCAGGGTCTACACCCGCAATCGGTTCGTCCAATACGTAGAGCTTTGCCTGACGGCTCATCACCAGTATCAGGCACACCTTTTCCTTATTGCCCTTGGACAGAGATTTCAGCCGCATTTTCGGGGAGATGCCCAGACGCTCCAGCATTTCATAGGCGCGCGCCGCATCAAAATCCGCATAAAAATCCGCGAAATACTCCACTATCTGCTGAACGGTCATCCAGCTGTTAAGGTAGATGTTATCCGGCAGATACGCTACCTTGGTTTTGGTCACCGTGCCCGGCTTATCCCCCTCAATAAGCACCTGCCCCTCTGTAGGGGTAAGCAGCCCGTTAATCAGCTTAATAAGCGTCGTTTTTCCCGAGCCGTTGGGTCCCAAAAGACCAACGATTCTGCCGCTTTCCAGCGTAAAGCTCACGTGGTCCAAAGCCAGCACGTTTCCGTACCGTTTGGTCACGTTCTCACAACGCAACAATTCACTCATAGTCCCACTCCTTTATAAATTGCTTGGTTTCCGTTTCGGTCATTCCCAGAGTCTCCATGATGCGGAAATACGCCGCCGTCTTTTCCTGTCGCAGACGGGAAAGGGCCTCCTGCGCGCAGGTCAGGTCTTCCCTAACGTACCAGCCGCTACCCCGCACGGAGTACAGAATCCCCTGTTCCTCCATGGCGTTCATCGCCGCCTGTACCGTGTTAGGGTTCACCCCCACCACCGCCGCCAGCTCACGCACCGAGGGCAGCCGTTGCTCGGGAGCAAACACCCCCATCGCAATGTCGCGACACAAATTTTCGCAAATCTGCGGACAAAGCGGACGGTGCTTATCCAGCGTCCAATTCACCTAACCACCTCCATCTGTATTAGTTCGCTAACACAATAATACAATATTGCTTACGATTTGTCAAGAGGTTTATGAAAACAGCGGACACAGAACCTGTCTGTGTCCGCTATGCCGTGTCATATGTAGTTATTCGCCCTCAATATGTTGCCGTATGAACTCGCCCACGCGACGACGAGGGATATCCAGCGCAATGGCAAATTCCTCTTCCACCAGACGGACAGCATCCTGCAGATAGCTCTCGTCCATCGCGGAAAGGCGCTTGCCTGCCGCTTGCTTTTCCTGCTTTTTGCAATACAGGCAACGAATGAGCCGCATCAGCTGCAGATGGTCATCCGAACCCACAATCTGCCGAAAGGCTACCTGTCGCTCGGTGCGGTCGTCTATCCAGTCGATTTGGCCTTCGTCCACGCCGTCGAGGATATCCGTAATCTGCTGCGGTTTGAGCAACCGCCGCAGGCGCTCCATCAGCTTCGGGTTGTCGCAGGGGACGTATACGGACGAGCGCTCGTCACTGACAGGTGCCAGCACATAATACTCCGCGCTCCCGTTACCGAAGGACATAACCTGCTTATCCAGCAGGCGACAGACCCCCGTTTTGCCGTATACGACGTAACACCCTTTCGTCAATTCCTCGCTCACGTACACACCCCCTGTTTTCATAACATTATACTTATTATATCATAGTGAATGCCATAATTCAAAGGGCAAAATAACTAAATTTTCCTGTCCAAATATGCCACTAATAACAAGAAAAAAGTCAATTCGTAACATTATCGGACAAACGATACGCAAAATTACCCAAATCGTATACCGCAGAGAAAGCGGAAGCATACTGCAAGGCCTTACCCGCACCGACAGCCACACAGCAAGAGGGGTTCTCTGCCACGTGGCAGGAAATACCCGTCACCCGCTGTATCCGCTCTGGCAACAGCGGCAAATTCGCCACACCGCCGGTCAGCCATATCCCATTTTCCATAATATCCCCCGCCAGCTCCGGCGGCGTCACCTCAAACACCTGCTGTATCAGGTCAGTGAGGGCCTGTAGGGGCTCGCAGATGGTTTCGCATATCTCGTCGGAGGTAACGGTTTGCACACGGGGCAATCCGCTGAAGCTATCCCGTCCCTTTGCCTCCATCGAAAGAGGTGGGTCTATCGGCAGGGCACAACCCAGTGCCATCTTGATTCGCTCCGCAGTGGGCAAACCTAATATTAAACCGTAATGGGTACGCATATAGCGGACAATAGCCTCGTCCATCGCCACGCCGGCTACCCGCACCGAGGCGGACACCGCCTCCCCCTTCAGCGACAGCACCGATACGTCCACCGTACCGCCGCCGATGTTCACCAGCATCTGACCGCGAGGAAGACTGACGTCCATACCCGCGCCAATGGCGGCCGCCACCGTCTCCGGCACCAGCGTAACCCGACGGGCGCCGGCGGATACCACCGCCTCAATAAAGGAGCGCTGCTCCACCTCGGTGAGCTGCTCGGTAACGCTAACCGCCACACACGGTTTGGTAATGCGGTTGGAGCACACCCGACGCAAACAATGGCGCAACAATTTCTCCGCCAGTTCATATTCCGCAATAACCCCGTTTTTCACGGGATATTCCGCCCGAATGGAGTCGGGGGTGCGCCCCAGCATCGCCTGCGCTTCGTCGCCGCAGGCAATCACCTGACCGCTGCGGCTGTCCACCGCAATCACAGACGGCTCGTCCAGCACCACCCCCACCGCGGGGTCATATATCACAATTCGGGACGTGCCCAAATCTACGCCTAAATTCATCGACCGTTTCTCCTCTTTCGCTTGTCATTCTCCGTCTTTTTTCAACACAGCGGCAACCGCTGTAATCGCGTACACCTCTTCGACACCGTAAATCTTCAGCATCTTGGCGCACTCGTCCAAGGTGGCGCCGGTGGTAATGACGTCGTCCACCAGAAGCAGCGTTTTCCCCTGCACCGCGTCGGGGTCCTTCACATCAAAAGCACCCAGCAAATTGCCGCTGCGCTCCAAGGCGGTCAGTTCCTTTTGCGGGCGGGTATGTATGCACTTATATAATAGCGGCAGGTAGGGAACTCCCACGTGCTTCGCCAAACTTTTCGCCAGCAGCGCCGACTGATCAAAGCCGCGCTCTCGATGCTCTTTAACGTGCAGCGGTACGCCGGTAACGTAATCAAAGGGAATGCCGCCGTACTCTCGCCGAACCAGCTCCGCCATATGGGAGGCAAAGCCCTCCACCGTAACGCGATAGCCTCGATTCTTGAGATAAGATATCCCCTGCTTTGCCGACTCCTCATAGTAAAAAGGCGATACACACCGTTCAAAATGGCGGCGGCGCCCGCGGCAAACGCAGGTCTCCTCATTCCGCCCGCAACAGGGGCACAGCGGCGGTAGAATATACGGCATGGTTTCGCGGCAACGTTCACACATCTGCTGACGAGGCACAATCACCTCTCCGCACGCAAAGCAGTGGTGGGGAAACAACATAGTTGCCAACATATCAACTAATTGACTCACAGCTTAAGCTCCACCGCCCCGCTCAAAAAGTGTCTAAGTCCCGTATACCGCAAGGTTTTGCGATTGTTTTCTATCATTCGGCCCACCGTGTCCATACTGCCCACCAGCACCAACAGCTTTTTGGCGCGGGTTACCGCCGTGTACAGCAGATTGCGGTAGCACAGGTTGGGCGTATTGTGGAACAGCGGCAACACCACCGCATCAAACTCGCTGCCCTGACTCTTATGTACCGTAATGGCATAGGCCAATTCCAAATCCTGTGCGTCCTGCTTGGTGTAGGTAGCCAAACGGTCATCATACCGCACGGTGATGCAGTCCTCCCGCAGGCGAATCTCCTCCAGAACACCGATGTCGCCGTTGAAGATGCCGCTGCCACCTTCCCCGTTTTCCATAGTCCAAGGGATATCGTAGTTGTTGCGGTTGTGCATCACCTTATCCCCTACGCGAAGGGTAACCCCCTCCACGGTGACCTCGGCTTTTTTCTTATCCGGCGGATTGAGAAGCTCCTGCAGACGGCGGTTGGTTTCCACCGTCCCTATCTCTCCTTTGCGACCGGCGCAAAGCACCTGTAGCCCCTCCAGCGGGGTGTACCCGTAGGCCTTCGGCAGACGGGTATGGCACAACTCCAGCACCGTGGCGGTGACGTCCGCCGCCGAGGAGCGTGGCATAAAGAAGCAGTCGCCCTTATTATCCGTCTCCAGCGGCTGACCGCTGACGATGCGGTGCGCATTATAGACAATGCGGCTCTCCAAAGCCTGACGGAACACCTGCGTCAGCTGTACCACAGGCACGCAACCGCTGTCAATGAGGTCCTGCAGCACACAGCCGGCGCCCACCGCCGGCAGCTGGTCAGTATCTCCAACCATAATCAGACGGCAGCCCGTCTTGGTGGCACGCAACAGACTCTCAAACAGCATCACATCCACCATGGACATCTCGTCCACCACCACGGTATCCGCTTCCAGCGGATTGCGCTCGTTTCGCTCAAACACGGGACTGTCGCTGTCGTCCCATTTCACCTCCAGCAGGCGGTGCAGGGTCTTGGCGTCCCGACCCGTCAGCTGGGATATCCGCTTGGCGGCGCGCCCCGTCGGGGCGGCGATACACACCGTCTCCCCCATACTCTCCAGCAGGGTGATAATGCCCCTCAGGGTGGTGGTTTTACCCGTGCCTGGTCCACCCGTGAGAATCAAGGCGCCTTTTTCCACTGCCTCAATCATCGCCCGCCGTTGCTGTTCCTCGTATTCAATTTGGAAATTGCGCTCCATCGCGTCAATTCGCAGCTGCAGGTCAGCCTCGGAAACGGTGCCCATACCACTCATAAGCAGCATGCGCATGGCAATAAACATCTCCGCCTCGTGCTGACGGGGCAGGAACAGATACAGCCGCTCTCCGATTCGCTCCTGCCGCAGCTGCATGGTGTCAAGCATGCGCTCCACCGCGGATTCCACCGAGGCGGTAGGCACGTCCAACAGGGTACACGCAGTAGGAATCACCTTGTCCTTCGGCAGACAGGTGTGCCCGTTGTTGAGATTGTGGCGCAGCACATAGGTGATACCCGCCTCCAGACGGTTGGGGTCCAGCTTGTCCCCGTGCAGAGACAGGCAAAGGCTGTCCGCCCGCTCAAAACTGATATATAATCCGGGGGAACACATCAGATACGGGTTTGCCTGTATGCGGGTAAGCGTGGAGGGGCCAAACCGTTTCCAACAGCGCAGCGCCTCATTGGGGGTGAGTCCGTAGCCCGCGAAGGTCATCACCACCTCGCGCAGACCGAACTGGGCGCAAAAGCTCTGTCCCATCTCGCGGGCTTTGCTTAGGGTGATGCCCTTGATTTTCGCCAGCTCCTCCGGCTCCTGCTCCAAAATCCGCAGTGCATCGGCACCGAAACGGTCCACAATGCGGGCGGCGGTGGCAGGACCGATGCCTTTCACCGCACCGCTGGCCAGATACCGCAGAATGGCGGTTTCGTCCGTCGGCAACGTGCTTTCGCAAGCCGTCGCCTTAAACTGCCGCCCAAAAGAGGGGTGCTCGGTCCAATCCCCCTGCAGACGGAGCTGTTCCCCCACCTGCACCTGCGGCAGCGTGCCGACCACCGTTTCCAGCGTGGTGCCGGTATCCAATTCCAGCACCGTCCAGCCATTGTCCTCGTTGCAGAAAACAATATGCTCCACCGTACCGGTCAGCATTGCCTGTTCCGTCTGTCCGCCGTACTCCGTCACGGTCGGTCACTTCCTTTCTTTTCTTTCTTTTTCTTCTGAATTTTCCGCTGCCAGCTGTAGCAGCATGGCGCACAATTGCGCCGAGGTCACGGGAATCACCGACGGTGCCTCCCGCCGTAGAATCACCAACTGCCGCCGCTGCTCCTCGTCCGTGGAGGGAATCAGCAGCAGGGTGTGGCGGTACGCCTCGTCCCACACCGACTGACTCTGTAAGCAGCGGACAAGCGGCGCCAGCGCCACCCCGTTTCGTGGCACAGCGATGCGGCAACATACCGCGCAATCGGGACAGCGGGTCAGCCACAAGCACACACGGCGAACCAGCTGCGCACAGCCGTACACCGCCAGAAAAATCACCAAAACAATCGCAATTCCGTCTCCAAAGGTGGTCACAACCATTCCTCCCCTATCCACAGCATCGTATGCCATTTTATGCGGCGGACAAAGTGGGGGTGCGGGTTTAGTTCTCACGACGGGACTCGGCATTAAAGCGGCTGATCGGCTGTCGCCACAACAGGCGCCCCAACGCCTTGGCATTAAAGGGAATCACAGGATAGAGGTAGCTGCCCTCCACCGCCGTGCGGGTGGTGACCAGTATCACCAGCATAATCCCCATGCCCAGCAGAAGACCCCAGCCGTGGAATAGCCAGGTACACAGCAAAAACAGCATGCGGAACAGCTTAAACGCATAGGTGAGCTCGTGACTGGGCTGGGTGAAGGACGCAATCGCCACAAAAGCCATATACGCCAACAATTCCGGCACAAACAGACCTGCCTGCACCGCGAATTCGCCAAAAATTAAGGCGCCTACCAAGCTGAGCGCGTTGCTCAACGAGGTGGGGGTATTTAGTGCCGCCAGTTTCAGTGCGTCAATAAGCAATTCCACCAAGAAAAGCTGCACAATAAGAGGAATTTCCCCCATCTTTTCAATGCGGATAAACTCCAACGCCGGCGGAATATGCTCCGGATTCTGCATCAGCCAGTACCACACGGGCGTGAGAAACAAGGTGGCAAGGAAAATGATACCTCGCACAAAGCGAAGATAGCTGCCAACAATGGGGGGAAAATAAAAATCGTTGGTATCCTGGGAAAAATCGAAAATGGAGGTGGGCAGCAGCATGGCGGCAGGTGAATTATCCACCAGCACCACCACCTGCCCCTCCGCAATGCCTGCGGCGGCAGAATCGGGACGTTCGGTGTACCGCACGCGGGGAAACGGGTTGTACCACTGCCCTTTCAGCAGGCACTCCGCCAGACTCTCCTGCCCCATAGTTAAGGCGGGAATGGTGATGGACTGCAAGCGTTTGCGCAGTTTTTTAAGATACTCCCCATCAACGCGGTCCGCCATATAGCAAAGACACACGTCGGTAGCTGACAAGCGACCGACCTTTACAATCTCGAAGGTAAGCGAAGGGTCCCGCAGACGGCGGCGAATCAGCGCCGCGTTAAACACCAGTGTTTCTACCAGTCCGTCACGGGAACCGCGCAACACGCGGTCGGTCTCCGGCTCCTGCACGCCGCGGACAGGATAGGTGCGGGTATCCACCAGAATAATTCCGTCCAGCCCGTCCACAACCATCGCCAGTACGCCGGACAAGACCTGCGTAACAACCGTATTTAAGTCGGTGGTATGGTCCACCTCAATAAACGTGATGAAGCGGTCAATAAAGGTGGCTGCGCTGTGTACGCCCGCCGCGTCCTGTGGTGGTATCGCCGCCAGAAATTCCAGCATCTTCTCCAGCACTTCGTCCTTGGTCAAACCGTCCACAAAGAAAATGGTTGCAGGACGGTGCCCCACTGTAATGCGGCGGCTCATCATATCAAAACTGGCGTCCACCCGCAACCGATTTTGCAGGGCTTTCACCGTTTCCGAATAATTCATTCTACATTCTCCCCTTTCGGGGATAGTATGAGTCAAAAAGGCACAAATATTAGACCATACCGATGAAAGCTGCCAGACTGCCCCGCACGCCACCTGTAGCGCGATGAGACCAAAACACGTCAGGACGGCACCGCGTGCACAAATCCGTAACTGTAATGTTATCCGCCTTTACACCCGATTGCAGCAGCCAGCGGCGGTTCACCTCCCACAAATCAATGTGGCATTTATCCCCGCCCTTGGGGGTATAGCAGCCCTCGTCGAAGAAAGCAAGCTGCGAGAACGATTCGTACACGGGCGTATCCACTTCAAAGCAGCAGGGACCGATAGACGGACCTATCGCGGCAAGAACATTCTCCCGCCGACAGCCGTAGTCGGACACCATACGCTCCACGGTAACGGCACCGATGCCGCCTACCGTCCCCCGCCAACCGGCATGGGAGGTGGCCACCACCCGCCGCTCGGGGTCCACAAAAAACAGCGGTACGCAGTCGGCGTATTGGGTGCACAGCACCACACCAGGCTCATCGGTAATCAGCCCGTCCACGTCGGTGTAGCCGCGGTCACGGGTGATGCCCCTCCCGCAGTCGGCGGCGGTCACGTTACGCACGTTCACCGTATGGGTCTGCGCCGACACCACCACCCTCTCGCTCTCCACCCCAATGGCGGCGCAAAAGCGGCGAAAATTCTCCCGTACCGCCCTCTCGTCGTCCCCGCGGGTGAAGGAAAGATTCATGGAGGAAAAGACCCCCTCGCTCGCCCCACCCAAACGGGTGGAAAACCCGTGGCGCACAAAGGAAACGCGGTCAAAAGCCGGAAAAGAATAGTAAAGCAGGTCTCCCTGCTGATGGGATTCCAAAGCTGTCGTAACGGGCAATTCCATAAGCGGGCTCCTTTCGTGAAATCGTCTCTACTATTATACGAAAAAGCCAAGCAAAGTGCAAGAGTAATACGAAAATATGTTTGGGTTAATTTCTGCGCGAATTTTCTCTTTACAAAAGCGCACAATTCCAGTATAATAGGTGGGTAAATCTGTGAATTGGGAGTTTGTACCATGCTGCAATACGAAGAACTGCGACTGAAATTAGAGGGAATGCTGTCCGGCATCGAAGATCTGGCGGATTCCATCGGGCTTAACCAGCTGCGCCGCGAGGCGGAGGAGCTGGACGCTCAGGCGGCGGCACCCGGCTTTTGGGACAATATGGAGTTCGCTCAGAAGATAACTCAAAAGGCGGCCGCTATCAAAGGCAAGATCGAAGCCTATGAAAAACTGCAGAACGACTATCAGGACACTCTGACCCTCATCGAATTGGCGGACGAGGCGGAGGACTTAGACCTGCTGGAGGAGTGCCAGCAGGGCGTGGAACTGGTGGCACAGTCGATGGAGACCCAGCGGCTGTCCACCCTGCTGTCGGGCGAGTACGACGGCAAGAATGCAATCCTCACCTTCCACGCCGGCACCGGCGGCACCGAAGCGCAGGACTGGGCGGAGATGCTGTACCGTATGTACACCCGCTGGGCGGAGCGCCACGGCTACAAGTACAACATTCTGGACTATCAGGACGGCGACGAGGCGGGTATGAAGAGCGCCTCCATCGAAATCTTGGGCGAGAACGCCTACGGCTACCTCAAGGGCGAGGCGGGCGTGCACCGTCTGGTGCGCATCTCCCCCTTCGACTCCTCGGGACGGCGGCACACCTCCTTCTCCGCGCTGGAGGTCATTCCTGAAATCGACGAGGATACTCAGGTGGATATCCGCCCCGAGGATATCAAGATGGACGTGTTTCGCGCCAGCGGTGCGGGCGGTCAGCACATCAACAAAACCTCCTCGGCGGTGCGTCTGACCCACATCCCCACCGGCATCGTGGTGGCGTGCCAGAATGAGCGCAGCCAGTTCCAGAACCGCGACAAGGCGATGGCGATGCTGAAATCCAAGCTGATTGAAATCAAAGAGCGTGAGCACCTGGATAAGCTGGACGACATCAAGGGCAACCAGGCGCAAATTGCTTGGGGTAGTCAGATCCGCTCCTACGTGTTTATGCCTTATACTTTGGCTAAGGATACCCGCACCGGCTTTGAGTCGGGCAACATTCAGGCTGTAATGGACGGCGAAATCGACGGCTTCATCAACGCCTACCTGCAGGCGCTTGCCAACGGTACGCTTGGCAAGGCTACGGCGGCGGAGGATTAAATTCCACGGAAAATCAAGTCTGCAAAAAAGTTTTTGTTTTTTGAAATTACCTATTGACATTTGCTTTGTTAGCGGTTATAATACTATCCGTTGCCACAAAGCAATATGCGCTCGTAGCTCAGCCGGATAGAGTGTTTGACTACGAATCAAAAGGTCAGGGGTTCGAATCCCTTCGGGCGCGCCAAACAAAAAGACCGACACCTTTAGGTGTCGGTCTTTTTGTTTTGTACTCACTGATATTCGCACCCCTCGCCATTCCGCAAGGAATGGCAAAGATTTTGTGTGCAGAAACGACGACAAGCAGAAACTTGGCACAAAATCGGGGTTCAGAATCCCTTCGAGCACCATGACGGTGTCGGTCTTTTGTTTTGTACACACTGATATTCGCACCCCTCGCCGTTCTGTGAACGGCAAAGATTTTGCGTGCAGAAATCGCAACAAGCAGGAACACGGCGCAAAATCGGGGTTCTGAATCCCTTTTTCTTCTATTCGCCCAACATCATACGCAGGATCTCGGCGTCGGTGGTCTTCATACCGTCACGGCCCAGGCGACCGATGTTGCGCACATTGGCTTCGAAGCCTTTCGCCACGATGCCGTCACCGCTGACGAACTGCTTGCCCTGGCGGAACATATCAAAGCCCAAAATGCCCGCGTCTACCGAGGCGGCAATTTTGGCAGCACAGCTGGCCTTGGCGCCGTCGCAGATGATGCCCGACACGATGCCCAGAGCATTCACCACCGTATGGATCACCGCCCGATAATCCCCACCGTGGAGATAGGCAATGCCGCCGCCCGCCGCCGCACCGGCGGAAACGGCACCGCAATAGGCAGATAACCGCCCGATGCCGCTCTTAATATGAATCGCCAGCAGGTTGGACAGCGCCAAGGCGCGGTACAGCCGTTCCTCGTCACAGCCGAGCGCCTTGGCATACTCCACCAGCGGCAGACAGCAGGTGATACCCTGGTTGCCGCTGCCGGAGTTGATGATAACCGGTAACTCGCAGCCGTTCATACGGGCGTCCGATCCGGCGGCGGCCATCGCCTTCGCCCGATTACGCACGTCCTCGCCGTAGGCAGCCAGCATCACCCGCCCAATGGAGGCACCGTATTCGCCGCGAATTCCCTCGGCGGCAATGGCAGTATTATACGCGATCTGGCGGGACAAAAGCGGCTGGATAGTAGCAATATCCACCTCGTTCACATACGCCCAGATGCCCTCGCCCGACAGAACGCTGTGATCAGACATGCCCTCGTCCGCCTCGCAGCGCACGGGAATATCCAGCAGCACCTCATCGTCACGGCGAATATACACAATGTTGGTGTGGGAGTTGGCGATGCGAACGCTCGCCTCCGCCTCCCCTTTCGCCACGATAATAACCACGTCAAAGTTGAGGTCGCCCTCCAAGTGCTTGACCTCAATAGAGGTGGTGTCCATAAACGCCTTCGCCGCCTTGGTCTGCTCGGGGTCGATGCCGGAGATGACCTCCAGCTTTTTGGCAGGGTCGCCCGCCACGATGCCCACACTGACGGCGGCAGGGATGCCACGCAGATGGTCGGTGTGGGGCACCACCACGCTCTTTACATTCTTAATAATGCTACCGCTGGCGAGGACGGTCACCCGATCAGGCAAGCAGCCCAATACCTCACGCGCTTTGGCGGCGCCGAGAGCCAAAGCAATCGGCTCGGTGCAGCCCATAGCGGGCACCAGCTCCTCCTCCAATATGCGGGTATACGCTGAAAAATCACAACTTTGCATTCCGCGTTTCCTCAATTCCTGTATGATGAGAGATTACTCCCCTACCATACCATATCTCGCTGAATTTTGCAATCTTTTTCCATTTTCACAAGAAAATCTCATTTATTATTTCATTCTGTGAAAAAATATCTTGCATTATGAAAACAGGCTTGCTATAATGAGGAAAGAGATTACATACAGGAGGCATTTGCAATGGCATTTTTTATGGAAGATATGTCTGTCCGTGATATGGAACAGGCCATGGAACAGACCAAAACCGTTATCGTGCCCGTCGGCGTGGTGGAGCAGCACGGCTACCACCTGCCGCTGAGCACCGATATCCACAACGCGATCCAGCCGCCTCGTCTGGCGGGTGATCGCCTCAATGCGGTAGTGGCACCCCCGGTGAACTACTGCTTCTCCGGCGGCGAGCTGCTGGGCACCGTCAACGTCAGCCCCAACACCTTCGGTCTGATGATTTCCGACATCTGCTCCGAGTTCGTGCGTATGGGCTTCAAGAACATCGTTATTCTGCTGGGGCACGCCGGCACCGACAACATCAACGCCCTCAAGAACACTCTGCAGATGATCCTGCGCCGTGATCCCGAGATGGCGAAGAAGGTGTCCCTGTCTCTGGTAGAGGCGTGGAACCTCTCCCCCACCTGGCTGTCCGGCTTTGCCATGGAGCCGGAGCACGACTTCCACGCCGGTATGATGGAGACCGCCCTGATGATGTACTGGAAGCCGGAGCTGGTACAGGACGAGATCGTAATGGACGAGGAGTACTATTCCCGTATGATGCGCTCCGATCAGGACTGGTTCGAGAAGCGGGAGCGGCTCATCGACAGCCCCTTCTGCGTGGAGCACGTGGGGCAGCGCGACGAGATCAAGGTAGGCGTTATGGGCTTCCCCGAAAAGGCGACCAAAGAGCTGGGCGAAAAGATTGCCGGCGAGATCGTGGACGGTCTGGTGGAGTACGTAAACCTGCTCAACGAGAAAAACGGCTAATTGAAAAAACGGTCTGCTGCGGCAGACCGTTTTTCTCTTGCAATGATGATAAAAATGTGATACTATCCCTTTGAGGTGATACCGATGGTACTGACAAACGAGCAACTGAAAGAAATCTGGCGGGGTTCCTACTCCTTCGAGGAGACGGAGGACGGGTATCTCCGCTCCTATCAGCACACCGCCGAGCAGATGGCGTATTTTGACCGTGTCAAAGATTTTTGGGGAGAGCGCAGCCGCTACAGCAACGGCAAGTCGCTGCAATTCTCCACCGACGCCACCGAAGTTAGCCTGGAGTATAAGCTGCTGCTGGTGAGCCCCAGTATGGAGACCTTCGAGGTGATGGTGGACGGCGTTCTGATAGAAATGCGGGACGCTGAATATATCAAGTCCCACGACTGCATCGCCTTCACCCTGCCTGCAGGACGCAAGGACGTGGTGCTCTATATGCCCTGCGATGTAATGCTGGCGGTGCGGAACGTCACCCTCAACGGGGACTGCATCCCCGCTCCCCGTGGCGAAAAGGTGCTGTGGCTGGGCGACTCCATCACCCAAGGCATCGGCACCCCCTATTCCTCCTGCTCTTATGTGAACACGGCAAATCGTCTGCTTGGGTATGATATCATCAACCAAGGTATCGGCGGCTACAAATACGACAAGAACAGCCTCCTGCCTATGGAGGGGTACACCCCCGACAAGATCGTGGTGGCTTTCGGCACAAACCAGTATAAGGAAGAAACAGCCGTGCAGGATATGACAGACTACTACGCCCGTCTGCACGAATTGTACGGGGATACCCCTGTGCTGTGCATCACGCCCCTGTGGCGCCACACCGACCCCGAGCACACGGAACAGCTGCGGCGGTACGGCGAGGCAATTCGGGAGGTGTGCGCCGCCTATCCCCACATCAAGGTGGTGGACGGCTGGAAGCTGGTCCCCCACCTGACGGAGTACTTCAAGGACGGTCTGCACCCCAACGCCTTAGGCGCTACGGTGTACGGACATAATTTAGCTGAGGCAATACGAAAAAGCGGATTTTAATGTAAAAGGCTGTACAGACGATTTTGTCTGTACAGCCTTTGTTGCTTATCGGCTCCCCTGTGCAAGGGGAGCTGTCACAGCACCGCTGTGACTGAGGGGTTGTACACAAAAGACAACCCTCCCGACGGCTTTCGCCGCCACCCTCCCTTACACAGGGAGGGCTATTATCATTTACTCCCCGTGGAACCGAAGCCGCCGGCGCCACGATCGGTGTCGGTGAGGCTATCCGCCTGCTCGTAGGCGGCGGTGAGGTAAGGAACCAGCACCAGCTGGGCGATCCGCTCGCCGTGGTCGATAGTCTGGTGGACAGTGCCGTGGTTATACAGCGCCACCAGTATCTCCCCACGGTAGTCCGCGTCGATGACACCCACCTTGTTGGCGGGAGCCAATCCCTTTTTGGTCGCCAGACCGCTGCGGGCGCACACCAGCCCCACAAAGCCGGCGGGAATCTCCACCGCCAGACCGGTATGCACCAAGGTGGTCTGTCCCGGTGCCAGGGTCAGGGGGCTGTCCATAATCGCATACAAATCCGCTCCGGCGGCATCTGCCGAGCCGTAAGAGGGGGCTACCGCCCGCTCGTCCAATTTTTGAAACCGCACCGTCTGTGTCATATCAGGTACCTCCACAAAATTGTTTCTATTATTGTACCACACGATGCAAAAATTGTCTACTGCTGTTTAATATAAAGAAAAGGCTTTTCTTTTTCGTTGTACTATGGTATAATGGTATGTAATTATGCGTACCCACGGAGGTGAGAGAATGTCACACACCCTGAAACGGGAAAAAGGGCTTGGTTTACAGGCGTTTCTGCTGGCTTTGGCTATGGGAATGCTGCTGTTTTTACCCTTCCTGTTGTTCGACAAGGGCATATTTGTCTATTACGGGGACTACAACGCCCAGCAGATTCCCTTCTACCAGCTGGCGCATCAGGCGGTGCGCAGCGGCAACATAGGCTGGAGCTGGACCACCGATTTGGGAGCCAACTTCATCGGCTCCTACTCCTTTTACATGTTGGGCAGCCCCTTCTTCTGGCTGACGCTGCCTTTCCCCACCGCTTGGGTCCCCTATTTGATGGCACCTCTGCTGGCGCTGAAGATGGCATTTGCTTCTCTGACCGCCTACGCCTACACCCGCCGCTTTCTCCGCCCGCAGCTGGCGCTGATAGCGGGTATCCTGTATGCCTTCTCAGGCTTCTCTATCTACAACATTTTCTTTAACCACTTCCATGAGGCTCTGGTATGGTTCCCCCTGCTATTGTTGGGAATGGAACAGTACATGACCGAGGGGCGCCGCGGGCTGTTCACTTTCGGTGTACTGATGACCGCCCTGAACAACTATTATTTCTTCATCGGGCAGGCCGTTTTTGTGATGATTTACTGGGTGGTGCGTGCCCTGTCGGAGGACTGGGAGCACCGACTGCGCCGTTTCTTCGGTCTGTGGCTGGAGGCGCTGCTGGGTACCGCCGCTGCGGCAGTACTGCTGCTCCCCTCGTTCTTGTCGGTGATACAGAACGGACGCACCGAGTCCCTGTTGGAGGGGTGGGACCTGCTGATTTACCCCAACGGGCAGCGATTCTTTGACATTATCCATAGTTTCTTTTTCCCGCCCGACCTGCCTGCACGGGCCAACTTCTTCCCCGATGCCAACAACAAGTGGTCCTCTATGTCCGCGTGGATACCCGTGTTCGGCTGCACAGGCGCTATCGCCTATTTCCAGTCTCGCCGCCACACCGATTGGCTGCGGCGCATGCTGATTGTGTTGGTGATTTGCGCCCTCATTCCCGCCTTCAACGCGGCATTCCAGCTGTTTAACCAGATGTACTATGCCCGTTGGTATTATATGCTGACGCTGATGCTCATTCTGGCTACCCTACGCTGCTTTGATGAAGAAAAGCACGTGGAATGGAGCCGCGCCATCGGCTGGTCCGGTGGTATTACTGCCTTTTTTGCCCTGATCATCGGTTTGGTTCCCGAAAGCTGGACCCCCGATGAGGAAACCGGCAAAATCACTGTGGGTCTCGCAAAATACCCCATTCGCTTCTGGGTATTTGTGGGGGTAGCGGCGGTATGTCTGCTGCTGACCGGAATGCTGATTCGTAAATATAAGCAGAACAAACAGGAATTCTACTTCACCGCCACCGCAGTGTGTTTAGTGGTGTGCATGGTTTGCAACTGGAGCTATCTCACCTTAGCCAAAATGACCGGAAATTACCCCGGAAACTACGTAACGGATAAGCTTATTCTCAACGAGGATTTCGCTCTCCCCGACGGCGGCTTCTGCCGCGTCGATATGCACGAGGGAATGGACAACCAAGGCATGTACTGGGATATGCCCACCATACAGGCTTTCCACAGCATCGTTCCCGGCTCGGTGATGGAATTCTATCCCACAGTGGGTGTCACCCGTACGGTGGGGTCCCGCCCCGACAGCTCCCACTACGCGCTGCGCAGTCTGCTGTCAGTACGATGGCTGTTCGACTATGCCCAGCAGAGTGGAGATGTACAGCTTTACTACAAAGAGCCTGAAGACTTCTTTGTGGTAGACGGCAAAACCGCTATGCCCGCATGGAACTACTATGACACGCAAAATGGCTTCCACATCTACGAAAACGCGTGCTATATCCCTATGGGATTCACCTACAACGGTTTCATCACCCGCAGTGAGTACGACGATATGACCGAAGAGCAGCGGGAATTGGCGATGCTGCGGGCGCTGGTGGTGGAGGACGTGGACGCTGAGCGGTGTCCCCTGCCCCATCTCGACCCCTATACGATGATACTGGACAAAGAAAGATATCAACAAGATTGCGCGGACCGCGCCGCCTCCGCGGCGGAACGGTTTGCCATCGACAAGGACGGTTTTTCCGCTGTCATTGACCTGAACGAACCCAATTACGTATTTTTCAGCGTCCCCTATGAGGGCGGCTGGACCGCCACCGTCAATGGGCAGCCCACTGAAATACACAAGGTGAACGTAGGCTTTATGGCGGTAGCATGCCCTGCCGGTGAGGACATCGCCATTCGTTTTGATTATGAAACACCGGGACTTAAATGGGGTGTCTGCATCAGCGGCGGCGCACTCCTGCTGCTGGCTCTCTATTGGCTGCTGTGCTGCCGCCGCAAAAGAGACCGTGGGCATAACGAGCCTACCCCCATCACTCCCCCCGCCAAGCCTCTCACACCACCCGCAAACGGATTCGACCTGTATGCTATCTATAAACCCAACGAAACAGACGAGGAGTAATCAACCATGAGTTACGACGTAATCATTATCGGCGCCGGTCCTGCCGGCATCTTCACCGCCTTGGAACTGCTGCGACAGGGGTATGCGATTGATGACGACCATCGCATTCTGCTGGTGGAAAAGGGCAAGGCGGTAGAAAAGCGCCACTGCCCCAAGGCAGAGGTGGGGCAATGCGTCAGCTGCAAGCCCAACTGCGCCATCACCACCGGCTTCTCCGGTGCGGGCGCCTTCTCCGACGGTAAATTGAGCCTGTCATGTGAGGTAGGTGGCGAGCTGCCGAACCTCATCGGCGAGGAGCTGGCGCAGGAGCTGATTGACTATACCGACACCATCTATCTGGAGTTTGGCGCCGCCAAAGAGGTGGAGGGCATCACCGAGAACGAGGAAATCAAAGAAATCCGCCACAACGCCATTAAGGCGGGTCTGCGGCTGGTAGACTGCCCCATTCGTCATCTGGGCACCGAAAAGGCGCAGCAGCTTTACTATGCTATTCAGCAGCATCTGCTGGATAACGGGGTGGAGATTCGTTTCAACACCGAGTGCGAGAATCTCCTCATCGAGGACGGCGTATGCAAGGGTGTTACCCTGCGGGATAAGGACGGCTGTACCGACGTGGCGGGCAACGAGATTGTCATCGCCACCGGTCGCCGTGGCGCCGACTGGCTGGAGCACATCTGCGCGGAGCACCACATCGCCCACGCCCCCGGCACGGTAGATATCGGTGTGCGTGTAGAATGCCGCAATGAGGTAATGGAAAAGGTTAACCGCGCTCTGTACGAATCCAAGCTCATCGGCTATCCTAAGCCGTGGAAAAACAAGGTGCGTACCTTCTGCCAAAATCCCGGCGGTTTCGTGGCGCAGGAGAATTACGATAACGACTTGGCGGTGGTCAACGGGCACAGTTATAAGGACAAAAAGAGCGACAACACCAATTTAGCTATCCTGGTCTCCCACAACTTTACTGAGCCCTTCAATCAGCCTATCGCCTATGCCCAGAAGGTAGGTGAGCTGACCAACATGCTGGGTGCGGGACACATTATGGTGCAGCGGTACGGGGATATTCTGGACGGCAAGCGCACCTGGCAAAAAGAGCTGAGCCGCAGCAACCTGCGTCCCACCCTCAAGGACGCGGTGGCGGGCGATATCACCGCCGCCATGCCCTATCGGGCGATGACCAACATCATCGAGTTCATCAAGATGCTGGATATGGTGGTGCCCGGCTTCGCCAGTCCGGAAACCCTGCTGTACAGTCCGGAATTGAAATTCTACTCCAACAAGGTCAAGATGGACGAAAATCTAGACACCAACATTCGTGGGCTCCACTGTCTGGGTGACAGCTCCGGCTGGACCCGCGGCCTGATGATGGCCTCCGTAATGGGTGTACTGATGGGTCGCAAGCTAACCGAAAAGAAGTAATCGCAAAAAAGTGCCTCTGCCCTGTGGCAGGGGCACTTTTTTATAACACGTTTCGCCATGTGGGGCGGTCAATCTGCCGCAGATGTTCCAGCTGCTCCCGCAGGCGGGCAACCTCCATCAGCAGCTCCTCCCGCCCGTCCTGCTCCACGATAGCAGGCAGCATCACCGCTGTCTCCCGACTGTCCTCCAGGTCGCTGTGGGCAACAAAGCAGTCCATCGGCGCGGTTCGCTGCTCATATTCTTCCGCAATGCGGTGCGCCCATGCTACAGCCTCATTCCTTTTTTTATTGAGATAGCTGGCTTCCAGCTCGTCTAAATAGGATAGCAGCACTGTCGTCTGCCGCCGCAGATACATCTGCGTCCCCGTACACAGCCCTATCACAAGCAAAAACAACGCCACCGCCGCCCACAAACGTTTCACCCTTTGTCGCCTCCTACCTCATCATAGGTTACCAAATAATAGTTCCCCTCTTTTGTGGCGGTCAGCAGAAAAACCTGCTCTTGGGCATATCCCTTTTGCCCCAGCAGCCGATACACCCATACGCGGTCCAAACCGCACAGCTGCAATCCCCAGTCGGACAGCACCCCGTCGCTTACCACCACCACAGGCATGCCGTCTTCGGGCGGATCGCTCTTCACGTCTCCTACCGTTGCCGCCTGAAAACGCGGATAGGAGTACACGCTGATATGCCCGTTGGTTTCAGCAATGGCATACTGTACCTGTCGCAGGTCGAATATATTCTGCTGCCGCAGGCTCTCCGTAAGGTCGTCCACCGTCATGCGAAGACGACGCATCACCTTTTCCTGCAGCCGACCGTCGCGTATCACCGCCTGCGGTGTCCCCGCTATCAAGCGGGAAAAACGAGAGGATTTCAGCATAAGCCCCGATACGAACAACTCCAGCGCTACCAACACCAAAATAGGCAATACGCCGTTAAATAACGGCAGCCCGTTTTCCTGCATCGGCACCGCCGCCAAATCCGAAAGCAACAGCGTTACCACCAACTCGGAGGGTTGCAATTCACCCAGCTGCCGTTTTCCCATCAGACGCATCGCCGCCATCAAAAGAACGTACAATATCACCGTACGGATAACCGAAACTGTCATACCCTCTCACCTTCTTGCGGTTTTTGATTAGGATAGCCGAAAATTGCCGCAAATATACAAAAAGAGAATGACGCTAATGCGTCATTCTCTTAATTCTGGCGGCGGACGATGCGGTAGTCGTCCCGCACCCGATAATAGGGACAGCGCTTGCGCCCTGATAGCAAAAAGCGCTCATATTCGTCCATATCCAAATCCATTATGCACTCATAGCTTTCAGTCTCTTCGTCATACTCATAGTTCTCGCAATCCTCGCAACGAACGTCCTGCATCGCACTCCCCTCCTTAGCACATATTATATACCCAACCTCCTGCAAGGTCAATGAAAATCTTCCGCAAAAGGCTTGACAAAAATAACACAATCCCCCATAATAATATAGAAACAGATGACTTAGGAGATTTCTCATTATGATAAAAGAGACGAACATTTCGATGCCGGTGATTCGGCGCCTGCCCCGCTACTATCGGTTTTTGTATGACCTGAAGGAGAACGGCATCACCCGCATCTCCTCCCGCGAGCTATCCCAGCGTATGGGGCTGACCGCCTCTCAGATTCGCCAGGACCTCAACTGCTTCGGCGGCTTCGGTCAGCAGGGCTATGGCTATATGGTGGAGCAGCTGTACGAAGAAATCGGGCGTATTCTGGGCGTTGACCACCCCACCGATGCTATCCTGCTGGGCGTGGGCAACTTGGGTAAGGCGGTTGCCAAGCATATGCGCTTCGATACCCGCGGTTTCCGTCTGGTGGGGCTGTTTGATGACAATCCCGCACTGGGAGAGGCTACGTTGGCGGGGCTTCCCATTCTTCCCACCGCACAGCTGGAGGCTTTCTGCGCCTCCCATAAGCCTCAGATGGCCATTCTTTGCATTCCCAAAGAGGCGGCGCCCGCTCTGGTGCAACAGCTGGTGGATTGCGGTATTAAGGGGTTTTGGAATTTCTCCCACTACGACATTTCCTTCGACCACCCCGATGTGGTGGTGGAGAATGTCCATATGGGGGACAGCCTGATGACCCTCTCCTATCGCATGAACGAGGATAAGGAATAATCGATACGGTGTGAGTGTAAACTTACACCGTATATTTTTTGCCCGCCGACACAATCTATTGGCGAGGTGATAGCATGAAGCAAGAAGAAAACCGTCCCACCGATACCCCCTCCAACCTGCCCGTGTTCGGGGAGGCGGTGGACGTGTGGGAGCAAATCAACAAATACGGTACCTATGAGGTGCAGGACACCACCGACACGGATAACACCTTCCCCGCCATCGGTCCTCATCATGAAGGGCAAGTCACCCTCCCCCTACCGGACGCCGTACTGGATAAGCAGAGACCTGAAAAAGCGTAAAAAAACACCCGACCTACGGTCGGGTGTTTTTCTGTTAAGCCAGCGAGTATTTTTCCGCATAGTCGGCAAAGGCATTGCTGAACGCCTCGTTGCCCTGCTTAATATCGTTGAGGTAATGGTGAGTATCGAAGGTGTTATGCTCCACCTCGATAATCGCCACCGCGATATTGGAGCAGTGATCGGAGATACGCTCGAAGTTGGTGAGGATATCCGACAGCACAAAGCCCAGCTCAATGGTGCAATCGCCGTGGCGCAGACGACGGATATGGTTGCTGCGAATGCGGGAAATGAGGCCGTCGATGACCTGCTCCAGAGGCTCAACCTGCGCCGCCAGGCTCAGATCGTTCTCGGTGTAGGCGGTGTGGGTGATAGCCAGGATCTCGGTAGTCGCCGACGCCAGCACACGCAGTTCCTCCTGCGCCTGCGGGGTAAAGGTAATATCCTTGTCGCGCAGCTCCTTTACCGCCTTGAGCAGGTTCAGCGCGTGGTCGCCCAGACGCTCGAAGTTGCCGATGCAGTGCAGCATCTTGGACACGATCTGGGAGTCCTTCTCGGACAGCGAGCGGGAGGACAGCTGCACCAGGAAGGTGCCCAGCTTATCCTCGTCGGTATCCAACGTGTCTTCCGCCGCCTCGATGAGGAGAGCCACGTCCTCGTCATACGCGTCTATCATATCAATGGCGCGCTGTACGTTGGTGCGTGCCTCGGCGCACATCTTGATAGTGGCCGCATTACTCTCGGCAACCGCCACGGAGGGAGACTGCAACAGACGCTGGTCGAGGAACACGCCCTCACGTTTCGGCTCTTCCTTGCCATCCTTGATAATATACTTCGCCAGTTTTTCCATCCATTTGCCCATCGGCAGCAGCACGGCCGCCGTCAGCACGTTGAAAATGGAGTGGCAGATCGCCACCGCAAAGGCGCTGGCATTCTCGTTTATATGCAGGAACTCGTAGAGCGCGCCGTGATCGGGCATCAGATAGTCAAACAGTATAAACAGCGGCAACCACACTGCGGTACCGATGACATTCATTGCAAAGTGGAGAATCACCACGCGGCGGGCGTTGTGGTTGGTGCCGATACTGGAGATCAGCGAGGTGACACAGGTACCGATGTTGGCACCCATCACCAGCGGGATAGACATCCAGTTGGTGATCATACCGTTTATTGCAAAGGTCTGCACGATACCGATGGTAGCGGCAGAGGACTGAATCACACCGGTGAACAAGGTGCTGATAAGTAGCAGGAGCAGCGGGTTATCGAAGCTCAGCAGCATATCCGAGAAGCCGGGCAGGTTTTGGAACTTGCCGGCCGCATCGCCCATCACTTCCATACCGTAGATGAGCACCGAGAAGCCGATGAACACCGTACCGATGCTCTTCTTGCGGTCGTTCTTGGAGAACATACACATTGCGGTACCGATCAGTGCCAGCACAGGAGCGAAGTTCTCCGGCTTGAGCATCAAAATAGCAATGTTGCCACTCTCGATGCCCGACATACTGAGAATCCAAGAGGTAAAGGTGGTACCAATGTTAGCACCGTAGATAACGTACAGGGTCTGGGACATGGTCATCAAGCCCGAATTGACCAGACCCACCAGCATAACGGTGGTGGCCGAAGAGGACTGCACCGCAATGGTGATAGCCGCACCAAGTAAAATGCTGATAAAGGGGTTGGCGGTCATCTTTTGCAGCGCGCGCTCCAGCTTACCACCCGCCATCTTCTCCAAGCTGCCCGACATGACGTTCATACCGAACATAAAGAAGACCAGACCGATAATTAAGCCGATGATAATCGACAGCCATTCAGAACTGCTCATTTACTTTCTTTCCTTTCATTTTTCACAAAGCCACAGTATATCTATATTGTATCAAAATTATATCAAAGGCTGACCGTTGATAATCAGCTTAAACTGGAGAGCGAGAGATTCTGCCGCCTTACGACATAGAATCATACGCTCCAGGAATATTTCAAAATAATCCATCACCGAGCTGTAGTGAGGGTCAACCCCCAGCTGCAGCGTTATGGTTTTATTCTCTTTATCAATCGTCAGGTCGGAGTGCACAACCGAATAGTTAACGCGGTCGTGGATATCAAAGGTAGACACGTCCTGATTCCGCACACGGCTGCGCCGCACGTCCGATTTATCCGCCAAAATGAGAGCCGCCGCCACCGGATTCACCGGTACGCCGGTGCCCTCGTCGTGATTGCCGATAGCCGTGACGATGGTGGCAATATCTTCGGCGGGCATATCCGTCTTTTCCAATATACAAAACGCCATCGTGGCACCGCTCTGGCTGTGCTCGATGCGGTTAACCAGATTGCCGATATCGTGAAGATAGGCAGCCATCTGCGCCAGCTCCACCTGATGTGAGGGGTAGTCCAGCGTCTCCAGAATATACCGCACCACGTCCGCCACACGACCCACATGGGCAAAGCTGTGCTCGGTAAAACCAAGCGCCAGCAGAGACTCGTCCGCCCGCTGAATAAAAGCGCGGATAGAGGGGTCTTTTTTCAATTCTTCGTATGTCACACAGTAGCCTCCCATCACTAAAAATCCGCTTCTGCGCTGAGTGTATCATATCATAAAGAAGCTGTCAAAGTCAAGCAGAATCAGGAAAATATCCCCTTTCGCTCCATTGGAAAATTATTAATTCTTTATTACATTTTCCATAGTCAACTTGCGAAAACACTAAGCATCTGCTATACTATGTATTGAACCAAAGGAGATGTCGTAACCCCATGAAAAAGATAAAAGCAAAACCCGAAACTAAAGAAACCTCCCGCCTGTACAAAGTTGCTCGCTGGCTGTTGTGGTTTTTCTATCGCGATTATCGCGTGGAGGGAGCCGAAAACCTGCCGGACGGTGCCGCCCTTATCGTGGGCAACCATTCCCAGATGCACGGTCCCATTGCTTGTGAGTTTTATTTCCCGAGCAATCATCACACCTGGTGTGCCGGACAGATGATGAAGCTTAAGGACGTGCCTGCCTACGCCTATGCGGACTTCTGGTCCCAAAAGCCGCCGTTCAGCCGCCCCTTCTACAAGCTGCTGTCCTACCTCATCGCCCCACTGGCGGTGCTGGTATTTAATAACGCCAACACCATTCCCGTCTATCGGGACAACCGCATTGCCGTCACCCTCAAGAAAACCCTGCGCAAATTGGCGGAGGGGGCTCACGTCATTGTCTTCCCCGAACAGGACGGCGAAACTAACGGCATTCTCTACGAGTTTCAAAGCGGGTTTGTGGACGTCGGCCGCCTGTATCACAAGCGCTTTGACAAGGAACTCCCCTTTGTACCGCTGTATATCGCCCCCAATCGCAAGACGATGTATATCGGCAAAGCGACTCAATTTAACCCCAATGCGCCTATCGAGGCGGAGCGGGAGCGCATCTGCGCCTATCTGACGGAGGAAATCACCGCTATGGCGAAACAGCTTCCGTTACACACCGTTGTCCCCTATCGAAACGTGCCGAAGCGCCTGTATCCCACCAACAAGCCCAAGGAGGACGTGAAATGAGAAAGCCTGTCGTTGACTATCGTGAATTTCGGCTATCCAAGCTGAACGACCCCCGTTTTTCGCATCTGTTGCTCCTTTTGGGCTGGGTGGGGTATTTTCTTCTGTATTTTCTCACCGAGTTTTTCATTCCTGCTGAGCGATGCACCCCCGTCCACTGCATTCTGGACGATTGGATTCCCTTCTGCGAGGTGTTTATTATCCCCTACGTAGGCTGGTATCTGCTCATCGTGGTTTCCTTGCTGTATTTCGCGCTATACAACGTGGAAAATTTCAAACGGCTGCAAACCTTTATCATCGTCACGCAGGTGGTGGCTATTGCTATTTACATTCTCTTCCCCACCCGTCAGGACCTGCGGCCCACCGAGTTTGCGCGGGATAATCTGTTTACCGACATTATCAAGCACTTATATGCCGTTGATACCAACACGGGGGTCTGCCCCTCTCTTCACTGTGCCTATTCCATCGGTATCGCCTCGGTATGGCTGAAGGAAAAAGAGGCCTCCCGATGGGTTAAGTGGGCGGTCGTTGTGTTCTGCGCGCTGGTCTGCGTATCCACCACCTTTGTGAAACAGCACTCCGCGGTGGACTTTTTCGCCGCCCTGCCGGTGTGTCTGCTGGCAGAATGGATTGCCTGCGGCTCCTGGTGGCGCGAAAAGTTGAAGGTCAAAAAAATAGCCTAACATATAAAGAAATCCCCCGACGGCGTCGGGGGATTTCTTTTGTTTCGTTATTATTCCGCTTTCGCGCGGGCCTCAATGACCTTATCCGCCACCGGCTTGGGCGCTTCCTCATACCGCTCAAAGGCGAGGGTAAAGTAGCCTCTGCCCTGGGTGGTGGAACGCAGCATTACCGCGTAGTCACCCATCTCGCCCTGGGGCACCTCCGCCTCGATGCAGGTGAGCTCATCTTCGGCAGGATTCATACCCAACACGCGACCGCGTCGTTTGTTGATGTCGCCCATGATATCGCCGGTGTTATCCGAGGGCACGTACACGCTCAGATGGCACACAGGCTCCAGCAGAATGGGGTTGGCATCGGCAATACCCGCCTTGTACGCCAGCGAAGCGGCGGTCTTAAACGCCATTTCGGAGGAGTCAACGGGGTGGTAGGAACCGTCCACCAAGGTGGCCTTGACACCCACCAAGGGATAGCCCGCCAGCACGCCTTCCTTAGCGCAGTCCTGCAGACCCTTTTCCACCGCGGGGAAGTAGTTCTTCGGCACGGCGCCGCCGAACACCTTCTCCTCGAACACCAGCTCCTCGCCCTCCCAAGGCTCAAACTCAATCCACACGTCACCAAACTGACCGTGACCACCGGACTGCTTCTTGTGGCGGCCCTGTACCTTCACCTTGCGACGAATGGTCTCACGATAGGCAACCTGCGGCGGCGTGAGGGTGACCTCTGCGCCAAACTTCGCCTTCAGACGGGATACGATAACGTCCAGATGCTGCTCGCCCATACCGGACAGAATCAGCTCCTGGGTTTCCGTGTTCTTCTCCACCTTGATGGTGGGGTCTTCCTCCGCCAGACGGACCAGACCGGTGGCTACCTTTTCCTCGTCGCCCTTTTTGACGGTGTTTACTGCCATAGACAGGCAGGGCAGGTCAAAGGGAACACCGGGCAAGCTCACGGGACAGCTGGGCGCGCACAGGGTGTCGCCGGTACCCGTATTGACCAGCTTCGCAACCGCGCCGATATCGCCCGCCGCTATGTACGGCGCTTCTTCCTGCTTCTTACCGCGGACATAGAACAGTTTACCCAAGCGCTCGGTGTCGCCCGTACGGGTATTGAGCAGCGCCATATCCGGCACCACCTTGCCGCGGATAACCTTGAAATACACCATTTTACCCACAAAGGGGTCGACCACCGTCTTGAACACCGTCGCCACGGCGGGAGCATTCTCGTCCACCTCCAGGTCAATGGGGTTGCCGTCGGCATCGGTGCCGGTCTCGCCCGCTACCGTCTCCGCCCAAGGCGCCAACCACAGCAGACCCGTCAGCAGCTGGTCAATGGCCTGCAGCTCCTGTGCGGAACCGCAGAAAACGGGAGCAATCTCGCCCTTACGCACACCGGAAGCAATGCCGTGAATCAGCTCGTCGGGGGTAAACTCCTCGCCGGAGAAGTATTTCTCCATCAGCTCTTCGCTGGTTTCCGCCACCGCCTCGTTCATAGCGGTACGCAGACCCTCCAGACGGTGACCCATATCGGGAATGGGAACCTGCTTGGCCTTGCCGTCCTCATAGGTATAGGCACGATACTCCAACAGGTTAACGTAACACTCCACCTTATGGTCCACCACGTGGGGAACCACCAACGGACACACCATTGGACCGAACTTCGCCTTCAGGTCCTCGAATACCTTATAGAAATCGGCGCTCTCTCTGTCCAGCTTATTGATGAAGAAGATGGTGGCGATACCCTTTTTCTGGGCGGCGGCAAACGCCTTTTCCGCACCGACGGTAACGCCGCTCTTACCGGATACCACAATAACCGAGCTGCCCGCCGCGCGGATACCCTCGCGCAAGCCGCCCACAAAGTCGAACAGACCGGGGGTGTCCAGTATGTTCATCTTGGTTGCCTTCCACTCTATCGGAACCAAAGAGGTAGACACCGAAACCTGACGGCGGACCTCCTCGGGGTCAAAATCGCTGACGGTATTGCCATCCGCTACCTTGCCTAACCGCTCCGACAAACCGGACAGATAATACATCGCCTCAATCAGCGAGGTTTTACCGGAGCCGGCATGACCGGTCAGCGCCACGTTACGGATGGTCTTTGCATTGTAGTTTTTCATGGATGCACGCCCTTTCTGTCAACCCATCATTCGTTTTTCGCGAAAAATGGGATAATTTCAACAAATTGTTTCAACAAAACAACTATGTTTTATACGATTATACTACATACTGTATGAAAACACAACTGTTTTTTGTTACTTTTTTTGAAAAATCTGCATATTTCTTTCGTAATAAAACGGCAAAACCGACAACCTGTCCAAAAAAGAAACCGCCGCTATGTACAGACTGCACACAGCGGCGGAAACCGTTATTTTTTATGAAACACAAAGCGCTGTTGAATGCGGAAGCTGATAAGGAACAGCACCACGTCCACCACGCACTTGATAAGGGTGGGCCACAGCGGTAAAAGGGTCGAAAGCAACGCCACCAGCTCCGCACTAACAAACATCTGGCAAAGGCACAGCAGGTAATACCGCCACAGGGAAGAACCAAGCTGCCGCTGCGAGCGAAACACCACCCGATAGTTGAGCGCAAAATTAAGCAAAGAGGAAATCACACGTGCCACGACGGTTGCCCAAACAATGGGAGACGGATTCCCCAGCGTGGTGAACAGCGATAAGAAAAGCGTGAACAGCAGCACGTCCACCACAGCGGAAATCAGCCCCGACGCAGTAAAACGCAGAAAATACCCCAGCATCAGACGATAGATGCGCCAGCCGTCCCGTATGGGGCGAAAATGGCTGGTGGCATTGTCGTCGATATAAATGGTCTCAATGGTCAGTTCCTTATGCACAACGGACAGCTGAGGAAATGCCAACAGCATATTGGTCTCGTACTCGAATCTCTCCCCCTCTATCTCCAGCATAGCGGGCAGTAGCGACCGCGGAATCCCTCGTAGACCCGTCTGGGTATCCGACACGTTGACACGACACAGCAGGCGCATCGTCAGACACGAAGCCTTGTTACCGAAGCGACTGCGAGGCGGTACGTCGGGGTGATTGAAATCCCGACAGCCCAACCACACCGTGGGCTCCTGTTCCAACGCCTCTGCCAGACGGCACACGTCACGGGTGCCGTGCTGTCCGTCCCCGTCTACCGTCACCACACCCGCACAATCGGGGCGGTGCTCCAGCACGTGGGCAAAGCCGGTCTTAAGAGCCCTTCCCTTACCGCGATTGACCTCGTGGCGCAGAAGGGTGACCTGCGGCAAGGCGGAAAGGGTGGCAAAGGGGATTTGATGCGCCTCGTCGCTGCCGTCGTCTACCAATAAAACGTCCTCTACCCCTGCCGCCAGCAGGTCTTCCACCACCCGCACCAGCTTTTCATCGGGATTGAGCGAAGGAATCAATACCGTTATGGCCATGGTTGCCACCTCCTTATACTGTGACCATTGTACCACTTACCATGCCCATTGTCAAACGAAAAGCGGTGGCAGAAACCCCGCCACCGCACGTCATATCTTATTTTTTCTTAGTCAACAGCTTATAGGTAGCGTTGGCAATCGCATTCACGATATCGGACATAGAATTAAGCAGATACACCACCAGCACGATGGCAATGGTCACGATAAAGATGCCCAGCATACCCTTGCCCATAATAGGCAGCGCATTCATAAAATACTCTACATTGAAACTCACTGCAATCCCCCCCTTACTTTACCAGCGACAGAATCAGACCGCCGGCGATAACCGAAGCAATCTGTCCCGACACGTTGACACCGATGGAGTGCATCAGCAGGAAGTTCTGCGGATCCTCCTGCAGGCCCATCTTGTGTACCACGCGGGCGGACATGGGGAATGCGGAAATACCCGCCGCACCAATCATGGGGTTGATCTTCTTCTTGGAGAAGATGTTCATCACCTTCGCCAGCATCACGCCCGCAAAGGTATCGAAAACGAAAGCAACCAGACCCAGGCCGATAATCAGCAGCGTTTCCACGGTAAGGAACTCATCTGCGCGCATACGAGCGGCAATGGTGATACCCAAGAAGATGGTGATGAGGTTCGCCAGTACCTTTTGGGCGGTCTCGGACAGGGAGTTCAGCACGCCGCACTCACGGATGAGGTTACCGAACATCAGGAAGCCAACCAACGCCACCGCATCGGGAGCCACCAGACCGATAATCACCGTCACCACAATGGGGAACAGAATCTTGGTGGTCTTGGATACCGGCTTGCCACCGTCGTTATCCATACGGATAAGACGCTCCTTCTTGGTGGTGCACAGCTTGATGATGGGCGGCTGAATGATGGGAACCAGCGCCATGTAGGAGTAGGCAGCCACCATAATCGCGCCCACGTACTTGGAGTTCAGCATCTGGGATACCACGATAGCGGTAGGACCGTCGGCGGCACCGATGATACCTACCGAAGCGGCATCGTTCATCTCAAAGCCAAACAGGGACGCCATACACATTGTGAAGAAGATGCCGAACTGGGCAGCCGCACCGAACAGCATCAGCTTGGGGTTGGTAAGCAGCGGTGTGAAGTCAATCATCGCACCGATACCAATAAACAGAATCAGCGGCATCAGCTCACCAAACTCGTGGGTGATACCAATGCGGAACAGGACGTCAATGACCTCCTGTGCGCCCGAATTGGGCAGGTTGATGAGAATGGCGCCAAAGCCCATCGGCAACAGCAGAGTCGGCTCCATGTCCTTCTTAATCGCCAGATAAATAAGAACACCACCGATGATCCACATAGCAACCATCTTCAGGTCCAACGCGTATATGTTTTGCAGCAACGCATCCATATGGGATTCCTCCGATTATTATATTCGTTGTGAAAACGCAAATGGTATTATACCAAATTCACACCGATTTAGCAAGATTTTTTTACAGAGAAATCCGTCTTTTAAGAAAACTTCTTGCTATCGTCAAAAGGCCTTCTTGCGTTATCGGTTGCGAATAGCATCAATAGGGCGCTTGGAGGCGATGCGGCGCACAGGGAAATAGCTGGCAACCGCCGCCACCAGCAAGCTGACGATCAGCAGCAGCCCGATCTGGCGCACACCGAAATGCAACACCGTCAGCAGAATATTGAGCTGACTCCGCAAAGCGCCGTTGATGATCGCCGTTGCTGCTCCCACCCCAACGGCAGAAAGCAAAAAGTTTACCATCGCTATAATAAAGCTCTCGGAGAAGAAAATACGGAACACGTCGTTACTGCGGGAACCGATGGCACGCAGAATACCGATTTCCTGCTTTTTAAAGGTGATGCTCACGGATATGAAATTCGCCAGCATCAATGCGGCAAACACCGCAAAACCCACACCAATCCACAGGAACACGTCCGCCAACACCACCAGCATCTCGTGGATAGTGTCCAGCTCGTAGGTAACGGCATTACGCAGCTCGTAGCGCACGTCTCCCTCGTTGTAGGCATAGGACACCAGCCGCTTCACCTCCGACGGGTCAGTAGGCATCGCACCGATGGCAAAGGAATAGTGTCCCTCATCTTTGGGGACGATATCCTCCTTCATTGACGGTGCCGTAATCAAGGTAGTAGCCAACCCCTTGTCCAGCGTAGCGGGGTCGAGATAACCCACCACGGTGTAGCCGGTGTAATTTTCCCAACGCTCGGCGTCGTCCTGCCACCGTCGCTCGCTCTCCTCCTGCAGGGGACCCATCTTGGCTACCAGCTCCTTGACAGCAGCGAATAGCGCCTCCTCATCCTCGTAAGGAAGGGTGCCCGCCCACTCCTCCAGCATATCCAGAGAGATGACCAACTCCTTCTCCCCCAACGCGGTGCGTTGTTTGCCGTCCAGCCACACCACACGGCTGTCCCGAACATCCTGCAACGTACCGATATAGTAGGGATCGAGAGAATACATATACTCCTCGTCCGACAGCATCAGATAGGTGGTATCCAGCGACTGCACGGGATACGCCGCTGCCACCCGTGCCGCCACGTATCCCTCGCCCGTGAAGGCGGTGGTGTGCAGGCTGTAATTCTTGGCATAGTGCAGTTCCTGCTCCAGGGCAAACCGCACCAGCTGCTGGGCGGTAGTAAGGTTGTCGTAGTCCTCGGTGAGAGGCTGGTAACGGGACAGGTCGAATCCCGTATCCACTACGCCCGTCACGGTAAACGGCGTGCCGTTCAGGTACAGCACCTTTCCCACCACCTGCTCACGGTTTTCCACCTTCACCTTATTGCCGTCCTTATCCAGATAATCGGAGGCGATGATGGCGTCCGCCATATAGGCGCTGACAGCAATCTCATCCCTCTTGCCATCGGGGAGTCTGCCTGCTGCCACGGCGTAGCCCAGACCCTCCAGCTCGGCAGCGGTGATATCCGCAAAGCCGTTAAACTGGTCGGTGTACAGCGCCCGCTCCTTTAGATCCTCAAAGTCAGCCAGTTGCTCATAGAAGTTCAGCGCCCAGCCGGCAGGGACATACACGCCCTTCATCGCTACGCCCGTCTGCTGACAGATCTGCTTGATCTCGCTATCGCTGATCTTGTATCCGCCGTAATAGTAAACGGAGCCGTCCCCATCCTCCTCACGGCGGGTCTCTGCTACCGAGGCGTAGTCTACCCCGCTGTCAACGAGGGAATCGGTACACGCCTGAATGTGGTTGTAGGCGCCGAAGGTATCCGCCAGTCCGAACAGCCCGAAGGAAATGCAGGAAAGCAGAATGGTGATGACCAAACGAAAGCGCTTGTGCTTCAAGCTGCTACCGCCGATCTTGAAGGCACTGCGCAGGGGGAGCTTTGAACGCACCAACTGCAAGCCGCCGGCGGTCACGGGGATCTGCTCGTTATCGGTGGGTACCGCCCGCTTGCCGCTGTGGCGCAGGCGGATGGTACCGCCCGCCTGCAGCTGAGCGAGGTAGTCGTTGATCGCCACCCGATCCTCCTCGGTAAGGTGGTAACCGGGCGCCACAGTGATGCTGTCCCCCTCATAGCACACCGCCGCCCGTTCGGGAACAGCATCCACGTAGGTATTATCGGCTATCACCCGTCCGTCCGCCAACTCAATGATGCGGTCGGCATACTGCTCCGCAAACTCCCTGTCGTGGGATACCACCAGCACCAGCCGATGGGCGGACAACTTTTTAAGCGTATCAAATATCTGCCGACCGGTATCCGAATCCAGCGCACCGGTTGGCTCATCCGCCATAATGATCTTGGGTTGTTTTACCAGCGCACGGGCAATCGCCACCCGCTGCTTCTGTCCACCGGAAAGCTCGTTGGGACGGCGGGCACCGTACCCTACCAGGTCCACCTGCTGCAAAATGTCGTTTATCTGCTCGTCGGTGGCCTTTTTCCCTTGCAGCTCAATGGCCAGAGCGATATTCGCACCGACGGTAAATTCCTCCAAGACGTTGTACTCCTGAAAAATGAAGCCCACGTAGGTGTTGCGGTAGGAATCGAACTCCTGTTGGCGAAAGCTCTTGGTGCCCGCTCCACGGATAAGTATCTCGCCGCCGTCGTAGCTGTCCAGTCCGCCCAGCAGGTTGAGCAGGGTGGATTTGCCGCTGCCCGACTTGCCCAGCAGGAACACCATCCCCTGCTCCGGCAGGCGCAGAGAGATATGGTCAATGGCGGTTACCGGTACTCCCTTTTTGGGGCGGTACACCTTGGTCAGATCACGGATTTCAAGCATAGCGAACTCCTCTCTTTCACGCGTTTGAGAAAAGAATAGCCTATCCCATATTAACATACAAGACGCAAAATCATTAAGACTTTCTTAAGCAAAAAGGGCACAGCGATGCCGTGCCCTTTTTCGATTATGCTTCTTTACGCCCCAGCTTTTTCCACCATGCGAAGGTGAGCGGCCACACCGCTCCCGCAAATACGGTGAGCAGAAAGTAGCGAATGCCGTCGGCAAGAAATTCATTCCCGATAAGGTTATACAGCGGCTGTTTGAGAACGGACTTAATAAGGATAACAGGAACGATGCCTACCACAACCTTCACCGCCTGCACCCACAGCGGGGCGGCCGTATCAAAGTGAGAATGGCCGATATCCACCTCATAGGACACCCATAACGCCGCCAGACAGCCCAGCATCTTGTAGGCATTCTCGGTGCCATGCTGCAGATTTTCCACGTCTACGTCCGCAGGGAATGCATAAAGGTGTACAAACAGCAGGTATCCTGCGCCGAATGCCAGCAGACACCCAAACAGGATACGCATACGCTTCGGGGTTTCGGTGGAGCGCGCCATCAGCGGGTACAACCCAAACACCATAACCACCGCCAGAAAAGCGGACACCAACACGTCAGCGGGGGTATGCACCCCTAAATACATACGGGAAAAACCCACCAGCAGACATAGCGCCACACAGGCAATGCGTACCCACAGGAGTTTATTCCAGCGGGCAACACCGCCAAAGATACCCACAGCCGACTGGGTGTGTCCACTGGGGAAGGAATAGCCCGTAGCCGCCTCTCTGGCGCTCTCCACAATGGTAAAGCGGTCGTCCCGCACCCATGGGCGAGGCACGCGAAACAGCAGCTTGAGAAACTGATTGAGCAACGTGCCCGCCAGCCCTACCGTCAGCAGATAGTAGCCTTCTTTTTTGTTGATACACCAGAAAACCAAAAGCCCAATGAGAATAAAAAAGGTTTCCTCCCCCAGCAACGTGACGGCAGAGAAAAAGCCGTCACACACAGGGTTGCGCAACCCTTCCAGAAAAAACAAAAAGTCCATTTCCGTCTCCTCACTTCTTCTTTCGACTATAGCGGCTGAATTTTTCCTTCTTTGCCTTTTTGGCGGCCGCCTCCTTGGTCACGCTGTCGGGCTTTACCAGACAATTCGGTCCGTTGCCGATCAGGTCGTAGCGTCCCGCCTTTTGCAGCGCCGCCAGCACCAGCTTGCGGTTTTCGGGACGATAATACTGCAGCAGTGCCCGCTGCTGAGCCTTTTCCTGTGGGGTGCGGGGCACGTAAACGGGATTAAGGGTGTTGGGGTCCAAACCCGTATAGAACATACAGGTGGATACCGTACCGGGGGTGGGATAGAAATCCTGCACCTGCTCGGGGTGGAGTCCCTCCTTCTTAAGGAACTGCGCCAACTTAATGGCATCATTCACCGTGCTGCCGGGGTGAGAAGACATTAAGTACGGTACCAAAAATTGCTTTTTCCCCTCGCTCTTTGTTAATTCGTAAAACCGTTTACGGAATTTCTCGTACACCGTAAAAGAGGGTTTTCCCATATATTTAAGCACGCGGTCAGACACGTGCTCCGGCGCCACCTTCAGCTGACCGCTGACGTGGTGACGAATCAACTCCTTAAAAAACCGCTCGTTCTTGTCCGCCAGCAGGTAATCAAACCGAATGCCGGAACGGACAAACACCTTCTTGACCCCCTTGACCTGCCGCAGACGGCGAAGCAAGGACAGGTAATCCTCATGGGTCACCTCCACCGCAGGACACATCTCGGGTGCCAAGCATTTCTTATCCTTGCAGCAACCGCGCTTGCTCTGCACCTTGCAGGCGGATTGACGGAAGTTGGCGGTGGGACCGCCCACGTCGTGAATGTATCCCTTAAAGTCCGGCATAGCGGCAATCTGCTCCGCCTCTGCTACCACGCTGTCATGGCTACGCGCGGTAATCTGCCGCCCCTGATGATAGGCAAGGGCACAGAAATTACAGGCACCAAAGCAGCCGCGGTTGTGGATGACGGAAAATTTCACCTCGGCGATACCGGGAACTCCACCCATCGGCTCGTAGGAGGGGTGATAATCCCGCATATAGGGAAGCCCATACACCTCGTCCATCTCAGCGGTGGACAGTAAGGGAGACGGCGGATTTTGCACCAAAATGCGGTCCCCATGCCGCTGAATCACGCGACGCCCCCGCACGGGGTCGTGCTCCTCCTGCTGTATGCGGGTAGAAACGGCATACTGCCGCTTTCCCGCCTCGGTTGGAGCAGAAACCAGCTCAAACGAGGGGCATTCCACGGCAGAAACAAGTGTAAAGTCGATCGCCTTGATACCGTAACAAGTGCCCAAAACATCGGTCAAAGCGGTTATCGGCTCTCCCGCATTCAAGCGATTGGCAATCTCCACGATATGCCGCTCGCCCATGCCGTACATCAGCAAATCCGCCTCGCTGTCAAACAGAATGGAGGGGCGTACCGTATCGTCCCAATAGTCATAATGAGCAAACCGCCGCAACGAGGCCTCCAAGCCGCCGATAGCGATAGGCATATCCGCCCCAAACAGCCGACGGATAGCGCGGCTGTACACGATGGTGGCGCGGTCAGGGCGCAGACCCGCCTTGCCGCCGGGGGAATAGGCGTCCTGACTGCGCTTTTTCTTGGCGGCGGTGTAATGCGCCACCATGGGGTCGATGTTGCCACCGTTCACCAAAAACGCCAAGCGTGGCGTACCGAAACGGCGGTAATCCTCGTCCCGCTGCGGCTGGGGCAGGATACACACCTTGTATCCGTGATGCTCCAGCACGCGGGATATGATAGCCGTACCGAAACTGGGGTGGTCCACATAGGCATCTCCCGTTACCAGCACGAAATCCGGCTGCTGCCAGCCCCGCTCGCGCATCTCTTCACTTGTAATCGGCAAAAACGGCATAACAATCTCCTCGTTACTATGGTTTTTCTCATTCTATCATATTTTCACTTGCGGTTCAACCGCTTTGCAAAAGAAAAAGACCACGGGCGTGGTCTTTTCGCTTAAGGCGTGTAGTTGGTGGGGCGGGGCTTTTCATCAGCGGGGGCGCAGTAATACCCGTACACCTCAATGGCATCGTAGGTCGCCTCCCAGCGGCTGGAACCGTGCATCGACACGAAGATATAGTCGTGCCCGTTCTCCCCTTCGGCATAGCTTGCCATGGTATGCCCCGCCTCGGAGGTATACCCCGTTTTACCCGCGATGACCGTCGCCACTTTCGGCTCGGTGCCGTACATACGGCCAAACATCGTGCTGAACAGCTGAATTCCCTCAGGGTGCTGCGGGGTGACGGTGGTGGTATAGTGGACGGCGGACAGCACCTGACGGCAGAGGGGATTGTTCATCGCCTCCCGCAGCACCACCGCCATATCCTCAGCGGTGGTATAGTGGTCGTCGTGATGCAGTCCGCTGGAGTTCATAAAATGGGTGTTCTTCAGCCCCATGGCCCGAGCCTTTTCGTTCATCAGGCGGACAAAGCCCTCCTCGGAGCCGGCAATATGCACCGCCAATGCTTCGGTGGCGTCCGCCCCCGAGGGCAAAATCGCCCCGTACAGCAGGTCGGTCATGGGTACGGTTTCGTCCTTCAGAAAGCCCGCGACCGTCGCCTCCTCAATATACAGGCGGTCCAGCATCTCAAAGGGAAAGGTAAAGGTAGCGGTATAATCGGTGATATGCTCCACCGCCACCAACAGGCTCATCACCTTGGTAACGGAAGCAGGATAGACAATCGTGCTCTCGTTGCGCGCCGCCACCACCGTATTATTTGTCACGTCAATAAGAATCGCACAGTCCGCATCGGTGGTAGCGGGAAAGCCCGCCGTATCCCCCGTACGCACGGGGTACTCCACCTTGGTATCCGGCATAACGGCAGAGGTTTCCTCCAACGGCGCTGACACCTCCGGCTCGGCGGGCGAACGCAAAATAAGCCAAAGCGGTACACCAATGAGTGCTGCCAATACCAGCAAAGCGCCTATTTCCACCGCCAATTGCCGCAGGCGGTACAGACGACGCCGACGGCGCCGCCGACGCTGGCGTTCGCTCTCCTCCATAGAATTTCACATCCCTCGTTTTTCCTCTATTATGCACAATTTGCGTGCAATCATTCCGCAAAAACCTCCGGGTCACCCCGGAGGCCGCTAAGCAACGAAAGGTCGCTTTAATTCACGGTGTTTTTTTGCTCCTGCAGAACAACCTCCACCGACAAGGAGGAAACCTTACCGGTGCGATAATCCGAGCGCAGCAGGGACAATTTTACCTTGTCCCCCACCTTATGCTTTGCCAGCTCTGCCCGCAACGTGCCGTAATCCTTAATGGGAGTACCGTCTACCTCTACAATCAGGTCACCCACCTGCGCGGCGGTACCGTCGAGCGAGGACCCCTTTTCCATGGTGACAATCATAAAGCCCTCGTACATACCCGAGGAAATGGTCTGACCCGTGATACCCAACGCCACACGACCCTTAACGTAGCCGTTTTTCAGCAGAGAATCGATAATCGCCTTTGCCTCATTAATGGGAATGGAGAAACCGATACCCTCGTAATCGGTGGCGGAAATCTTGGCAGAGTTAATGCCGATAACCAGCCCCTGATTATTCAGCAGAGGACCGCCGGAATTGCCGGGGTTGATGGAGGCATCAATCTGCAAGCACTGCACCGCATAGCCGGTATCCTCGTACACGTCCCGCGCCAAAGCGGACACAATGCCGCGGCTGGCAGACCAGCCCAGACCCGCCGCGTTACCCAATGCAACCACGCGGTCGCCCACCTCCAGCTCGGCGCTGTCGCCAAACTGAGCGGGAGTCAGGCCCTTGGCATCAATGTGAACCACCGCTAAGTCGGTGGACTCGTCTGCGCCGATAACGGTGGCGTCCTCGTAGGTTTTGCCGCCATACAGAGTAACGTCAATGCGGTCAAAGGGCTTGCCCGTGGACTCGTTAATGACACAGTGCCAGTTGGTAATGATATACCCGTCGGCGGTCATCACGATACCCGTCGCCGCGCCTGCCTCGGTCAGCGCACTCTCGCCGAAATAGAAGTTGGACGCCTGTGTATAGGAGGTCAGCAACACGGTGGAATCGTAATTGCGCTTGATGATATCCTTATCCGACAGACCGCCGTCGTCGTTGTCCCAGGAGCCGATGCCCAAGCTGGGTGCTTTATCCCCCAGACCTGCGCCGTCGGAATTTTCCATCGTCGAGGTATCTGCCCCGTTGCTCACGGGCGGCTCGGATTCGTTTCCGCCCAGTTCCCTCACGCCGATGCCTACGCCAACCGCAATGCAAAGAATCACCGCAAAGGCACCGAGCACCGCCACAAAGGCAACCCAGCCCTTATTTTTGCGGGGCGGCTTTCCTCCAGCAGGGGCAGGAGGTACGGGGCTGTTATTCCAGCCCGTATAGCCATTAGGCGCCGTAGGCGGCTGATACGCAGGCGGCGGTGTGGGCTGCGCAGGACGAGGCGGCACGTAGCGATAGCTTCCGTCACTGCCCCAGCTGCTCACCGGCTCCGTAGGCGGTGCGGGAGGCGTAGGCGGTGCGGAGGGCTGCTCCGTCGGTTCCGCCCCACCGGTGGTCTCCGGCTGCTCGTTATTGTTCCAAATGTCAGACATATTCTGCACAACCTTTCCATATCGGTTTATGGCATAAGCATACCCGATGTTTGTGTCGATTTTTTGAACGCGCTGTAAAATTATTAAGAGCAAGTGCCTGCCGCAGGGACCCAGAAGGAGAATTCGGTGAATTCTCCTTCCACCGACCGCACCGTAATCTCGCCTCCGTGCAGGCGAATCACCGTCTGCACGATGTAGAGACCCAGACCCAAGCCGTTCTTATCCAAGCTGCGGGAACGGTCACTCTTATAGTACCGTTCAAAAATTTGCGGCAACTCCTCGGCAGGGATACCCGCACCCGTATTGCGGACGGTCACGTATACCCGTCCGTCTTGGCTGCGCATACGGATATCGATATCGCCGCCCTCATTCGTAAATTTTATGGCATTATCCAGCAGATTATACAGCACCTGACTCATCAGGTCGTAATCGCCGTCAATTTCCGTCTTTTCGGCGTCCTCCATACCGCTGATGGTCAGCCGTTTCCCCTCGATACGCGGCTCGGAGGATACCAGCACGCTGCACATAGCCTCGGTTAAATCCAGACGCACGCGGGTCATTTTCAATTCGCCGCTGTCGATACGGGATAGGTCCAGCATCGACCGCACCAAGCGGGACAGCCGCTTGACCTCATCGGAAACGATTTTGAGATAGTAGGACTGCTTTTGCGGCGGGACCGTACCGTCCAGTATCCCGTCCACAAAGCCCGCAATGGTGGTCATCGGGGTTTTCAGCTCGTGGGAAACGTTGGCCACAAAGCTGCGGCGCATGGTCTCCACCGAGGAAAGGGATACCGCCATGTGGTTGAGAGCATCCGCCAGCTCCGCCACCTCGTCCCGTCCTTTCACCTGCAGGCGGGCGCTGAAATCCCCCTGCGCAAAACGGCGGGTTGCTGCCGCCATCTGTTTCAGCGGGCGAACAAACCGATAGGTGAACAGCCACAAAACGCAAAAGCTGATAAGCAACGCGCCGGCCACGGAAATCAGATAAACCCGCAGATTAGCGCCCAAAATCTGCATCATGTTGCTGGTAGAGGTGGACATAAACACGTAGCCCAAGGTCATATCGTTCACACGGACGGCAACCCCCGCCACATACTGGGGACGGTCGAACAGCCCGCCTAACGTACCCACCTCATAATAGGACTCACCCACGCGAGAAAGCAGGTTTGCATTCACCACGTCCCCTACTCGAATGCCGTGAGGCGAACGGGAGAGCAGCAACACCTGTCCGTGGCTGTCGGTCAGCATAGCGGTGGCGTCCAACGCGTCCGCCAACGTGTTGAGCAGCGGCGAAAGCGCAACGGGGTCCACCCGATAGAGAATGCTCCCGTCTTTCGTCGGCACAGCCGAAGCGGACATCGCAGTGTGGTGGGCAATATTCTGCGCATTCTCCTGTAACAGCTGCCGCTTTTCCTCCGCCAAGACGCCTGTAGCCAGAAATGCCTGCAGCAGCGTCATGGACAGAAAGCCTATCACCACCACCAAGGTGAGCACCGTCAGATATTTTTTGAAAACGCTCTTATACATAAGAGTCCCCCTCGTCGGGATGGTAATTACGTCCTGACTTCAAACTTATACCCTACGCCCCAGACGGTTTTAAGGTTCCACTGCTCCGATACCCCGTCCAGCTTTTCGCGAAGGCGCTTGACGTGGACGTCCACCGTGCGGCTGTCCCCGTAATACTCAAACCCCCACACCTCGTCCAACAGCTGGTCGCGGGTATATACGCGATTGGGATTGCTCGCCAAGTGGTAGATGAGCTCCATCTCCTTGGGCGGCGTATCCACCGCCTTGCCGTTGACACGCAGCTCGTAGTTCTCCATATTGATGTACAGGCCCTCATATTCCACCTGGCGGACCTTCTTCGCCTCGCTGACGCCGCTGCGGCGCAGCACCGCCTTAATGCGGGCGATGACCTCCTTTGCCTCAAAGGGCTTGACCACGTAATCGTCCGCTCCCAGCTCCAGACCCAGAACGCGGTCGAATACCTCGCCCTTAGCGGTGAGCATAATGATAGGGCATTGGGACTTTTTCCGCAGTTCGCGGCAGACCTGCCAGCCGTCCAGCTTCGGCATCATCACGTCCAGCAGGATAAGGTCGGGCTTTTCGGTATCAAAGGCGGCCAGCGCCTTTTCCCCGTCCGGCATAATGACTACGCCAAAGCCCTCTTTCTCTAAGTACAAACGCAACAGTTCGCAAATGTTACTGTCGTCGTCAACCACCATAATTTTTACTTCAGCCATATTCGAAACCTCCTAAACAAGTACAAGTTTACCATACTTTTGGACAGGAGTATGAACAGAAAATAAATTATTTCCCGATAATATGTGAAATCAGCGTATTGGACAGCAGGAACCCCTCCCGCGTCAAACGAATCCCCGCCTCGTCCGTCACCACCAAATGCGGCGGTAAGGCAGCGGCGCGGTGGTGCCATGCAGCGGGAATCGGTTCGCCGTAGCGGGCGACATACCCCGCCTCCGGCAAGCCCTGTGTCAAACGCAGCCGCAACAGAGCGTATTCCTGCGGAGACCCCACAGGGATACCGCTGTCCTCCTCCGGCAGCGGTTCGCCGCCGTCCAGAAAGGCGGAAATATCCCGCGGATAGGTAAATCGCCGTGTGCCGATACAGGAGCTGGCAGCAGGACCGATGCCCAGATAGGGGCGACTGTCCCAATATTTCAAATTATGCCGACTTTCACAGCCTGCACGGGCGGCATTGGATATCTCGTACTGAGAATAGCCTAATTGCTCCAGCCGCTCCATAACCGCCAGATACAGGTCGGCGGTGTCGTCCTCCTCCGGCAGAGGGGGCGGGCATTGTCCGTACGGAGTGTGGGGTTCCAGCTTCAATAAATACGCAGAGGCGTGGGTGGCCCCCAAGTCCGCCACCCGCTGTACCGAACCCAGCGCCGACGCCTCCGTTTGCCCGCTAATGCCCAGCATCACGTCCAGCGAAAGATTCGCAATTCCCACCGCGCGGGCATCTTCTACTGCCCGCTCTACGTCCGCAGGCGTGTGACGCCGTCCGAGGACGGCAAGCTCCGACGGATAGGCGGACTGCATACCCAGAGACAGGCGGTTCCCCCCCGCCGCAGCAAAGGCGGCAAAAGTATCCCGCAGATTGTCGGCAGGGTTTGCCTCCAGGGTGATTTCCGGCGAGCCGTCGAACAGGCGAAACCGTTCGCCCGCGCGCTTTACAATGCGAGAAAGCCTCTCTCCTCCCAACAGGGCGGGAGTGCCGCCGCCGAAATACAAGGTATCGGCAGTGCACGGCAACCGCTCTGCCCAACGGTCCAGTGAGAAAAGCACGCCGTCGGTATAGCGGTCCAACCATTCCTCGGTGACGGTGGGCAAAGAATAAAAATCACAATAGGGACACTTGGACACGCAAAAAGGCACGTGAATATACAGACCGATACTTTCCACCAAACGCCCCCCTTTCCGTCACGATACCATTATTGTAACATAAATTTATACATCTATCAAGAACAAAAAGCATTTCCCCCTTGACCGCAGGAAAAAATGTATGTATAATGGACTATGAACAAAATTCGACAAAAGAAAGGAAGCGCACTATGGAAAATCCCGTACAGAAAGTGACTCTGAATATCTGCGGCACCGACTATGTGGTTACCACTGACGAGGCCCCCGGCTACATGCAGGAGTTGGGCGCTCAGTTGGACGCTCGCATTCGCAACGTGATGAACAACAACGAGCGCACCTCTTTGGTGATGGCCACCGTTATGACCGCCCTGATGCAGGCGGACGAGGCGAAAAAGGCGGCGCAAACCGCGGACAACCTGCGCAAGCAGATGAAGTCCTTCTTCGACGACAACAACCGCTCTCGCAGCGAGGCAGAAAGCCTGCGCCGTGAGATTGTCCAGCTCAAGCGGGAAAAGGAAGAGCTGGAGCGCAAGCTGGCGGCCAGAGGATGAATCAGCCGCATTTAGAGATACTGGCTCCGGCCGGTTCCCCTGAGTGCATTACGGCGGCGGTACGATGCGGTGCCGCCGCTGTTTATTTAGGGGCTGACAGCTTTAACGCCCGTCGCGGCGCCCATAATTTTACCACCGACGAATTGAAGCAGGCGGTGGCCTATTGTCATGCCCGCGGGGTGGCGGTGCATCTCACCCTCAACACCCTGATTCGGGAAGAGGAGATGGCGGATGCCATAGCCACCGCCCAAACCGCCGCCGCGCTGGGGATAGATGCCCTTATCCTGCAGGACGTAGGACTGGCGCGCCGTTTGCGGGCGGCAATGCCCACCATGGCGCTGCATGCCTCCACCCAGCTATCCTGCCACACCCCTGCCGGGGTCAAGTTCCTGCGAGATGCCGGCTTCTGTCGGGTGGTGCTCGCCCGCGAGATGAGCCGAGAGGAAATTGCCGCCTGCGCCGATTTGGGCGTAGAGCTGGAGGTGTTCGTCCACGGCGCGCTGTGTATGAGCGTATCGGGACAATGCTATTTCTCCGCCATGCTGGGAGGGCGCAGCGGCAACCGCGGTGCCTGTGCCCAGACCTGCCGTCTGCCCTTTGAACCCACCTCTGCCCACCCCCGCCCCTGTTCGGCAGACAAAGCGGCACTCAGCCTGAAAGACAACTGCCTGGTCGCGTACGTAGCGGAGCTGGCGAAGCTGGGGGTCACCTCTCTGAAAATCGAGGGACGTATGAAGCGCCCCGAGTACGTCGCCGCCGCCACCGCCGTGTACGCTGCCGCCGCGCGGGGTGAGACCCCTTCCCCCACCGAGATGGAGCAGCTGGGACGGGTGTTCTCCCGCAGTGGGTTTACCGACGGCTACTACACCGCCAAGCGGGACGGCAATATGTTCGGCGTACGGCGCCACGAGGACGTAACCGCCGCCGCAGGCGTGCTCAAGGATTTGGCCCGCACCTATGATAAGGAACAGCCCCGCGTGGCGGTAACCATGACGTTTGCCGCAGACACCGAGGAAAGCCGTCTCACCGTGCAGGACGAAACGGGTAACACCGTCACCGCCAGCAGCGAGGGTGTACAGCCCGCCATCAATCGTCCGCTGGACCCTGCGCGGGTGGAAGAACAGTTAAAAAAGTGCGGCGGAACGCCGTTCTACGTAACAGAAGTCGCCTGTTCCTTCCCCACCGACACCACACTGCCGATGGCGGTCATCAACGGACTGCGGCGGCAGGCGTTAGAGACGCTACTGGCAAAGCGGGAGCAACCGAAAGAGATTCCCTGTGACCCGTCCCGTTTGCCGCCCGCGCTCCCCGCCGCCATGCCTCAAGCGCCCAAAACGGTGGTGCGGCTGGCAACGGCGGAACAGTGGAGCGAGCAAATACATGCGGATTTGGTAATTCTCCCCCTGCGCACTGCCACTGACCGCATCGCCGCTATTGCGGCACAAACCGCCGTAGCGGTGGAGGTACCGCGTGGGCTGTTTGGACGGGAAGAACAAACCCGCACCCTGCTGAAACAAGCCAAGGCCGCAGGTGCAGTCGCCGCTCTGGGGGCGAACGCAGGGGCTCTGCCGCTGATTAGGGAGGCAGGCATGGTCGCCATAGGCGGATTCGGGCTGAATCTCACCAACCGTGAGGCGTTGTCTTTCTACGCGGAACGGGGCTTAGATGCCGCCACCCTGTCCATGGAACTGACCTTCTCCCAAATGCGCGGACTGTTGCCCGCTCCCCTGCCCGTTGGGGCTATGATATACGGACATCAGCCGTTGATGCTCACCCGCAACTGCCCGCGAAAATGTGCAACAGGCAGTTGCCAAGGGTGTACCCACCAAGGCATCACCGACCGCACGGGAACCGTGTTCCCCATAATGTGCGAGGGTGAGTGCAGCGAGGTGCTCAACAGCGTGCCTCTCTACTGGGGAGACCGTATGGAGGAATTGCCCCCACTGGACTTTCACCTGTATCATTTCACCACCGAAACCGCCGAGCAGGTGGCATCGGTGCTCGCCGCCTATCGCAACGGGGGAAAACCACCCGCCGCCATCACCCGCGGCCTGTATCGCCGCGGTGTAGAATGACGCATAAAAAAGCCGCTGTCTGCCGACAGCGGCTTTTTGTCATTCTACCGTAACACTTTTCGCCAGATTGCGGGGTTTATCAATGTCGCAGCCCCGCTCCAAGGCGGTATAGTAGGCAAGTAACTGCAACACCACCGCCACAGGGATAGCAGATAACTGCGGCGATACGGTAGGCACCGTCAACACCTCTGCCGCCTCACCGTAAATCTCGCACAGGTCAGCGGTGGTCACCGCCAGCACACGGGCTCCCCGCGCCGTCACCTCCCGCAGGTTGGACAGAGTCTTTTCGGGCGCCACCTCCCCACAGCCCAACACCACAACGGGGGTTCCCTCCTCCACCAAGGATATGGTTCCGTGCTTGAGTTCCCCCGCGGCATAGCCTTCCGCGTGAATGTAGCTTATCTCCTTGAGCTTTAATGCCCCTTCCAGCGCCACCGCATAGCCAATGCCCCGTCCGATGAAATACACGTCCCGCGCCTGCGAAAGCCATTTCGCCGCCCCCACAGTCGCCACCGTCAGTGTTTCCTGTGTCAAAGCGGGCAGCTCTCGCAGGTCTTTCGTCAGCCGCCGCTCTGCCTCCGCGGTGAGCTCCCCTCGCTGTCGCGCCAAAAAGCCACCCAGCAAAAACAGCATTGCCACCTGCGTGGTATACCCCTTTGTGGTAGCTACCGCCACCTCAGGTCCCGCCTGCGTATACAGCACGCGGTCACTTTCTCTGGCGATGGTGCTGCCCGTCACGTTAACGATAGCCAGCACCGGCGAGCCACAGCGTTTCGCCTTGCGCAACGCCGCCAAGGTATCCGCCGTTTCTCCGGATTGGCTGATAACCACCGTCAGCGTGCGTTCGTCCAGCGGCTGCTCCCGATAGCGAAACTCCGACGCTAAATCCACCTCTACAGGTAGGCGCGCCCATTTCTCCACGACGTATTTCCCTACCATAGCGGCATGATAGGCAGAGCCGCAGGCAACCATACAAATCCGCCGCAGACCTACCCAACCGCAGGCAGGAAAGCCCGCTAATTCCGGCAGGCGAATGCCGTCATTTTCCAAATGCGGTGCCAAGGTGGCAGCGAGTGCGGCGGGCTGTTCCCACATTTCTTTAAGCATGTAGTGAGGATAGTCCCCTTTTTCAGCAGTCGCGGCACTCCATGTCACCTCTTCGAAAGGACGGTTAACCAGTTTACCGCTCTCCTCCCACACGGCAATGCCATCGGCAGTCACCCGCACCATATCCCCTTCTTCAGGCAGCATGACCCGCCGCGTAAAGGGAAGCAACGCCGTCACGTCCGACGCGATATACCCGCCGTCGGCAGAAACCCCCACCACCAACGGGCTGGCGCGCCGTACCGCAAACAATTCGTGCGGAAAATCCCGACAGAGGATACCGAGAGCGTAAGCACCGTTTAGCCGCGCTACCGTTTCCGCCACCGCGCGGCGGAAATCCCCCTTGTAATGCTTAGCCAGCAGGTGCGCCACCACCTCCGTATCCGTATCTGAGCGAAAGGTGACCCCTTCCTGTTGCAACTCCGCTTTGAGCGCCGCATAGTTTTCGATAATGCCGTTGTGCACCACCGCAAACCGCCCGTCAAAGCTCATATGCGGGTGAGCATTTATATCGTCAGGCGCACCATGGGTGGCCCAACGGGTATGACCGATTCCTGTTTTCTGCGTAAAGGTCCTTTGCTTTACATCTTTTTCTAACGCAGAAAGCCGCCCTTGCCGCTTATGCGCGCAAATGCCGCTGTCATCTGCTACCGCAATCCCAGCCGAGTCATAGCCGCGATATTCCAACCGCGATAGACCTGTCAGCAAACGGGGCAAAGCGGGCTGTGTTCCTACGTAACCGATAATTCCGCACATACTACCTCCTCAATAGGACACGTTCTGCCCCCGGGACAGGTGACCGCAACGCTTGATTTGCTCCGCAATGCGGTCCGCACAAGCTTCACAACGCGCTTGGTCGGCGCACTCTACCAGTACCCGCAGAGCAGGCTCCGTCCCGCTCTCCCGCAGAAGAACTCGTCCTTGCGCCCCCAATTCCGTTCGTATTTCCTCCACCAACGCCAACACCTGTGGGTCGCGGGCAGCAGCGCCTTTATCGGTTACTGCTACGTGCCGCAGGCACTGGGGATACATCGCCACAGGCGCCGCCAGTCGACTCAGAGGCAAGTGTGTGTCCATCATGGTTTCCGCCAGCATGATAGCAGTAAGAATGCCGTCCCCCGTAGACGCATATTTACGCAGTATGGTATGCCCCGACGGTTCGCCGCCCAGACTCAGGTCCTGCTCCACCATCGCCTCCATCACGTAGCGGTCGCCCACCGTAGTAATCGCGGCAGAAATGCCCTCCTTCTCCAAAGCGTCCAGCAACCCCAGATTGGACATAACGGTGGTGACTACCCTGTCCCCCTTGAGGAGTCCCTTTCGCCGCAGCTGCAGCGCCAAAATGTACAGCACGTGGTCACCCGTGACCACCTGTCCTTTTTCATCTACCGCCAGACAGCGGTCCGCGTCCCCGTCAAAGGCAAATCCCACGTCGCATTGATGCTCCCGCACATACTGCCGCAAGGTACCGATATGGGTGGAACCCGTCCCCAGATTGATGTTCACACCATCGGGCTGGGCGCCGATAACCTCCACCTGCGCGCCCAACGCCTCAAACACCGCCCGTGCTATCATCCAGGCGGACCCGTTGGCGCAATCCAGCGCTACCCGCAAAGAACGATAGGAGTTTGCTGCCGTGGAAATGAGAAAACTGACGTACCGATTGTGTCCCGCCACGTAGTCCACAATACGGCCAACCCGCTCCCGCTTCGCCAGAGGCAGGTCTCCCTCCACCTGAAACAAAGACAAATCACCGTCAATGTACCGCTCCACCAAAGACAAGGTGCGGTCGTCCATCTTCTCCCCCGCACGATTTACCAACTTGATGCCGTTGTCATAAAAAGGATTATGAGAAGCGGAAATCATCACGCCGCAGTCAAACTCCCCCTGTCGCACCGCAAAGGCCACGCTGGGGGTGGTAGTCACGTGCAGCATATAGGCGTCCGCGCCGGACGCGGTCAACCCCGCCACCAACGCATACTCGAACATATAGCTGGAACGGCGGGTATCCTTTCCCACCACAACCCGTGGGGTATACTCGCTTTGCCGACAGCCGGACAGCGGCTGGGCAAAATACCAGCCTAAAAACCGCCCGATACGAAAGGCGTGCTGAGCGGTCAGCACCACGTTTGCCTCGCCGCGAAAACCGTCAGTGCCAAAGTACTTTCGGTTATAGGGCTCCGTCTCCACGGGACTAAACAGCGGCTCGGCGCTGGCAGGAATCAGCGGGATTTCCTCCCGCAACAGGTCGTCTGTAGTCACGCGGAACAATTCTGCCAGCTGTAACACCTTCCCTATCTCAGGCAAGGATTGCCCCGACTCCCATTTGGATACCGATTGACGGGATACCTCTAAACGAGCCGCTAATTGCTCCTGTGAAAGATTCGCCTCCACACGCAGTACGGCGATTTTTTGCCCGATGGTCATAAGAAATGCTCCTCTCGTAGGATTTCTGTATTAGTATTGTATGTTTCGACCGCAAATATGTCTACCAAGCGGACTACCCAATTTTTCCGCAACTAAAAGTTGCCGATTCAAAAAGGACAAGGCAAGCGGTACGAAACCAAAAAGGACCTCCGCCTGACGGAGGTCCTTTTTTTAAACAAACTTGGTATCCTTAATGCTGACGGTCTGCGGAGCGGCTATCAGCTGCTCCAACACCTCTTCGGGGGTTGTTGCCACGGTATACAGCAACAGACTGGCCGGCCGCATAAAGCCCTCCTCCACCGTGAAGCGGAGCATCTCCAGCAGGCGGTCGTAATAGCCGTCGATATTGAAAATAATCAGCGGTTTTCCGTGCTGTCCCAGCTGCTTGAGGGTGTACATCTCGAAGAATTCCTCGTAAGTACCGATGCCGCCTGGGGTGATGATAAAGGCGTCCGCCCGCTCGTCCATCACCTGCTTACGCTGGCGCATGGTATCGGTGTAAATCATCTCGTCGCAGTGCTCGTATAAAATACCGTCCACCTTGAGGAAGGAAGGCACCACCCCCACGATACGTCCGCCTGCGACGGTCATACCACGGGCGGCCGCTCCCATCAGACCGGAGCCGCCACCGCCGTACACCAGGTCGTGTCCCGCACGGGCGAGCATCTCTCCCAGTCGCTCGGTTGCGATAATATACCGCTCGTCAATTTGGGTGCTGGAAGCACCGTATACACATACCGTCATCTCACTGCCTCCTTCAACGCTTCGGCAATCGCCTGCAACCGTGACGGGGTGACCTTGCACACCCGTCGGTCGTAGCTGTACAGCCCGTTGGTCTCGTCCTCTACGTCGGACAGTTGGGTATACACCGCGCCGCACAGCCCCTGTTTTGCCGCCGGAATAATCTCCTGCCAATACAGCTGCTCCAGCGCGTCCTCAAAGGCACTCTGCTCAGTAAAAAAGCGGTAGCCGTAGGTCTTACCCACGTTGAAAACGTGCCCCTCCGGCTTGTAGGAATAGCCACCGAACTCCGACAGAAACACCGGCTTATCCGCCGCCTTGAAGCGGTAGGGCTTAAAGTACACGTGCTCGCTGACCACGTCGCTGTCCGCTCCGCTAAACCAGCCCGAGGCGGTGTCGATAAAGCGGGTGGGGTCCAACTGCCGCAGTTTTTCGTACATTCGCTGGCTGTCGAACTGTCCCCAGCCCTCGTTGAAAATCGTCCAGCCAACAATGCAGGGGTGGTTGCCCAGCTGCCGCACCGTCTGCTCCATACCCGCCTCAAAGGCGGCACGGGTGGCAGGGTCGCGGTGCAGGCGGCGGTCGTTCAGTCGCTTCAGCCCCACCGTAGGCAAGGCGGTGTCACGGAAGAAGGAATAGTCCCCGTTATTCACCATATCCTGCCACACCAGCATACCTAAACGGTCGCAATCGTAATAAAACTGCTCAGGCTCAATTTTAATATGCTTGCGCAAGGTGTTGAAGCCCAACTCCTGCATCTTTTCCACGTCCCAAGCGTAACAGGTGGGCAGCGGCGGCAGAAATAGCCCGTCGCTCCAATACCCTTGGTCCAAAACCCCGTGGAAAAACACCGGTTTTCCGTTGAGGCACAGGCGGGGAATGCCACCTACCTGCTCGGTGCTCAAGGTGCGCAGAGCGAAATAAGACTGCACGGTATCTTCACCGCATTGGAGAGTGAATTCGTACAGGTAAGGGTCCTCGGGACACCAGAGACGGGGATTTTCCACGGCAATTTCCGCTACCCCATCGGTGAGGGGCACCGTCTGCTCTCCGCCAGGCGTAACCACCGTCACAGTGCCCTCGGAAGCCCCGTCAACCCGCACGGTTGCGGTATTTTTATGGGTTGTAATGGTTAACCCCTTTACATAGCTTTCGGGCACGCTTTCTACCCACACCGTCTGCCAGATGCCGGTGACGGGGGTGTACCACATACCACCGCGGTCACGGCGCTGCTTACCATAAGGCAGTACGTGGTTATCCAGCTCGTCCCACACCGCAATCAACAGGGTATTTTCCGCCTGTAAATAAGGCGTAATATCCAAGGTGATGGGGTCGTAGCCGCCGCTGTGTCCACCTACGGCGGTGCCGTTGAGCCACACGCGGCAACGCTGGTCCGCCGCCCCAATATGCAGCAGCACGCGGTCGCGGACAAAGCCCTCGGGCAGGCTGAAAGTACGCCGGTAGTACAGGCGGCTGTCCGCCGCTACCTTCTCCCCCACCTCCGACAGCAAACTCTCCACGGGATAGGGCACCCGAATGGTGCGGGGGAATGCCGTTGGCAGCACGTCGCCGCCGGAGATAGCCAGCTCCCAGTTGCCGTTGAGGCACAAGAACGAATCCCGTCGCAGCTGGGGGCGCGGATAGGCATTCCACGGCTGTACCGACGGGTCATTGTGCAGTCGTTCCCCCGACGGGGTATACAGCCGCACGTATCCGTCTTTATTCTTCACAGACCGTCACCTCCCGTTTCCGTAAATACTGCACCAGTGCCAATGCCACCCACACCGCCAAAGCGGCCGCGCCGGCAGCCAAAAAGATAGTCGCGTTAGGAATGAAGGACTCGGTGCCGTCGGTATTCACCACCGTCTCCGCATTCTGCAGCACGGCGGCGCCAATAGCAGGACCGATGATGCCGGGGATAAGCACCTGTGCCACAATGCGCAGGCCTTGGAACATACCCGCTTTATTTTCGGGGGTATGGTCACGCAGCATGGCACCGAACACCGCCATACCCGCCAGATAGCCCGTCATCATCAAAAGAGAGCCGATAAACACAAGGGCGGTGGCACGGGTGAAATACAGCACCACGTACCCTGCCATCAGAAGCGAGAGAGCAGGGATAATCGACTTTGTAAATCCAACACGGTCGTACAGCCGTCCGTAAAACACGGTGGACACCGAGGCAAGGAGAATAGCAGGCGCCATCACCAGCACATAGTTATCCATTTTCAGCGACTCTGTGTAGTACAAAATAAGGTAGGGCATAAAAATCTGTATGGAGATGCCGAACACCGCAAACGCCAGCAACGTAGCGTACAGCACCGGATTCTGCCGCATCACCGCGGGGCGGAAGCCATACACGATATTGCGAAAATAGTGGCTGTTCTCCTCCTGCTTGACCGCCGTATCCCGAATGAGGAAAAAGCCGAGACAGCCAATCACGATGACCGTGATACCGATGAGCAGGAAAATAGCAGTCCAGCTGCTCTGCTGTGTCAAATCAAAGGACATAAACCCGCCGAACACCACCAAGATAGCCACCAGCGGCATCATCGCATTGACACCCTCCGCCGCACCGCGGTTGGTGGCGTCGGTGGAGTCGGTGAGCCAAGCATTATAGCAGGCATCGTTGGCGGCAGAGCCGAAAAAGGTCATCACGCAGTCCAGAATAATCACCAGCGTAACACCCACCGCGGCGGCGGACAAGGTAGGAAACAGCCCCGCCAGATAATCCACACGCAACAGCGCAAAGGCACAGATGGAAAGTCCCCACAAAATATAGCCCGCGCAGATAAATACCCGCCGCCGTCCCAGCTTATCCGACAAAGCCCCCACAAGCAGGGTGGTTACCGTGGCGGATACTGCGCTGGCGGACACCATCGCCGAAATGGATGCCGCCGAAGCATGGAACATCTGGTAGAGGAACACGTTAAAGTACATATTCTCCACCACCCAAGCCACCTGTCCGGTGAGCCCGAATATGGTCAGCGCCACCCAAAAACGGGAGGAAAGCTTCGTCCGTTGCATTGAGAGTACCTCGCTTTCATACTATTTCACTTACGCATTAAATCATACCATAAAATTGCATCACATACAAGGGCTAAATCGTATCGCTCGTCGGTAAACCGCACCCTCTCCGATAGCTGTCGGGGGAGCAACCCACCAACTGCTTAAACCGTTTGGAAAAGTATGCTGCATCCGTAAAGCCGCTGGACGCCGCCACCTCGCCAATGGAAATGGCGTGTCCATAGATCTCTAACAGCCGTCGGGCGTGGGCGATGCGTGTTTTGGTGAGAAATCCAATGGGCGTATCCCCCGTCATTTTTTTAAAAGCGGCGCGCAGATAATCCGGCGCATACCCGACAGCGGATATCTGCTCCGCCACCGAAAAGGCAGGATCGTAAAACCGCCCACGAATAGCGGCGACCAAACTCTTAACACAGCCGCTGAGCCGCTCGTCACTCCCTACATATTGAAGCAGATAGTGGGCATAAGCGGTACACAGGGCGGATAGATACTCCCCGTCGGCAAAGCGATTGGCGTAGATCAGCTTTGCCAACGCCGCTCCCTCGCCTTCGGACGCATCCCGAATACATACCGGGTGATCAAACAGAAACAGGCGGTTAAAATCACCGCCTACCGAGATGTTGATGAAACTATTCTCCGATACGGAGCCGTGCACCACCCTCGGTGGCACCAGAATCACCGTCCCCGGCGAAAAGGAAATGCTTTCGCCTACGGTGACCAAGTTGCCCTCCCCTTCCAGATAGTACATTATCTCCCAGGTGTTGTGCCGATGCAAAGGATATCGCTTGGTATTCTCCTTCGTTCTGGATATCGAGTAGTCGCTCATCGCCCTCACCTCTTCCACTGCAGTGTAGCATAAATCTATGTTTTGTACAAGTACTTATCTGTTTTAGCTATTTATTGTAACATAAAAAAACGGTATAATGCGCACAAAGGAGATGATCTTATGAAACGATTCGTGGGTTTTGAACACGGTATGGGCATCGGTGGGTGGCTGACCAACTATAAACGGTTTAACGTACTGCCGATGGACAGACGGCTTTGTCTGACAGTGGGAGATATGGAACATTTTGCCACCTATATCACCGAGGAGGACGTGCGGTATATCGCCTCTCTCGGTATGGATCACATTCGTCTGGGATTCGACCAGATCGTGGTGGAGGAAACGCCCTATGTCTATCGAGAAGAAATCTTTTCTCACATCGATCGCTTTATTGGTTGGTGTCAAAAATACAACCTCAACATCGTGCTGAACCTGCACAAGGCCATCGGCAATTACTGCGATATCAAAGAAGAGGTGGAGTTGTTGGACGATGAGGAGCTGCAAAATCGGTTTGTAGCTCTTTGGATGGCGTTTGAGCAGCGGTATGCGGACAAAAGCGATATCGCCTTCGAGCTGCTCAACGAGGTGCGGGACGTAGACCCCGAAAAGTGGAACACTCTCGCTCATAAAACGGTGTGCGCTTTGCGTGCGATAAACCCGCGGCGCAAGATCATTCTGGGCTCCACCTGCTGGAATGACCCCTCCACCCTTCGGCATCTACAGCTGTACGAGGACGAGAATGTCATCTATACGTTCCACATCTATGCGCCCTTTGAGTTTACCCATCAGCGTGGGGTTCTGCAGGCGGCTCCTCTCTACTATAATCGGGAGATGCCCTATCCGGGGGATATCGAGCGATATCGGGACTATCAAGCCGTAGTGCACGGTGTGGACAACGCCTACCCCAACCTGACCCGTATGGATAAGACCTATATGCAACAGGCGCTACAGCCGGCGGTGGATTTTGCGAAGCAAAACCCCGATAAAATCCTGTGGTGTGGCGAGTTCGGCACCATCCGCCACGCTAATATCGTATGGCGTGAAAACTGGATGCGGGACATCATCGCCATTCTCAAGGAAAACGGTATCCCCTACTGCGTGTGGAACTATCTCAGCACACCCAACGACGGCAATCGCTTCAGTCTGGTGGACGATGACAACCGCCACATACTCAGCGAAAGGCTGGCGCAAATCATTCGGGGGAACGTGGAATGAACGGAAATCTACCGCTGCTTTTGCTGTCCGTCCTGCTATCCTCCGGACGAAACATCTTAAGCAAGCGCATCGCCTTAGGCGGCAGAGAAAAAACCTCCTTTTTCCTGTCGCAGGGAGTGCTGTTTACCACAGCCACCCTGCTGCTGGCAAGCTGTCAATCCCTGACGGAGGCGTCGCTCTCCCCCACCGCCCTGTGGCTGGGACTGCTCTACGGTATGCTGCTGCTGTCCTCCCAATGGCTATACACCCTGGCGCTGCAAGGCGGCAGTACCGCCGTGTGCTCTACGGTGTATGCTCTGGGATTTTTGCTCCCCACCCTATCGGGCGTGCTGTTTTGGGAAGAGGCATTCACCCTCACGGACGGAATCGGGCTTATACTGGCGCTGGTCATTATCCTGCTCTCTGCACGAAAAGATGAGCCAAAACAACAAAACGCAAACCGCTTTCTCCCCTTTTTGCTGGTGGCTATGCTCTCCTCGGGGGGGCTAGGCATCCTGCAGAAGGTACAGCAGACCTCCGCCGCCGCCGAACAGAGCGGTCACTTCCTGCTTGTCGCCTTTTCTCTGGCTGCCGTATGCTCTCTTGTCGCCTTTTTCACCTGTCGTCAGCCGCTCCGGATATGTAAAACCAACACACTTTACCCCGCTCTTGCCGGACTTTGCTTTGGCGGCGCCAACCTGTGCAATACACTGCTCGCCGGGCGGATGCGCAGCGCGGCATTCTTTCCGTTGCAAAACATCTCCACTATCCTTCTGTCGGTGGTGCTGGGGATCATTTTGTTCCGAGAGCGGCTCAACCGCCGCACAATCGTTATTATCCTGCTGGGGGTTGCAGTGGTACTGCTCTTCAGCCGATAAAAAAAGACTGCCTCGCGGCAGTCTTTTTTTATTTCTCTTATCTGGCTTTACAAAATACGTCCACATAGCGGTCCTGCGCCTCTTCAATGACGCGCAAAGCCGCCTCGCGGTTGGCCACCTCGTGAACGGCGGTATCCTTATGCTCCAGATTCTTATACACCGTGAAGAAGTGCTGCATCTCGTCAAACACGTGGTGAGGCAGCTGGTCAATGTCGGTGTACATATTGTAGTTGGGGTCGTTAAAGGGAATGGCAATAATCTTTTCGTCGTTGTGTCCATCGTCAATCATCGTAATAACACCGATGGGATAGGCACGCACCAGCGTCAGCGGGTCCACCGACTCAGAGCACAGCAACAGCACGTCCAGCGGGTCACCGTCATCGCCATAGGTGCGAGGGATAAAACCGTAGTTGGCAGGATAACGGGTAGAGGTGTACAGGATACGGTCCAGAATGATCATACCCGTATCTTTGTCCAGCTCGTACTTCTTCTTGCTGCCCTTGGAAATCTCCACCACGCAGATGAAATCCTCCGGCTTGATGCGTTCGGGGGACATATCGTGCCAAATATTGGACATACAACCATCTCCTTTTTAGATTACTTTCATTTTAGCATGTCCGCTCCCGTTTGTAAAGTGGCTTATTCTGCCACATGAGTGGGGGAAAATGCCAACGGCAGTAAGGCGCCTAAGGTAACCGTACGGAAAGAATCCTCCCCGTCCACCAGCAGAACCGGCATATCCGGCGAGCAAAACTCCGCCAGCGCCTGACGGCACACGCCACAGGGCGGAAAGACGCCGGTAATCTTGCCCTCCTTACCGCCTGCCACCGCCAACATGGCAAACCGCCGCTCTCCCTCGCTAACCGCCTTAAACAGGGCGGTGCGCTCGGCACAGATGGTGGGAGTAAAGGACGCATTCTCGATATTACAGCCGATATACACCTTGCCATCGGCGGTGAGCAAAGCCGCTCCCACCATATAGCCCGAATAAGGCGCATACGCCAGCTTCATCGCCTGCACAGCCAGGCGGCACAATTCTTGTTTTTCCATTCCATTCACTCCTTACGCAATAGGCTTTCCCCTACCCCGGTATACGGTACGTCCAGATAGTCCGCCACCGTGGCACCGACCACGCCAAAGGTGGATAGCGTGCCCAGATTAACAGGACGGACACCGCCACCCACCATCAGCAACGGGACGTACTCGCGGGTGTGGTCGGTATGATTGTCGCCGGGGTCGCACCCGTGGTCGGCGGTGATAAACAGCAGGTCCTCCGCCTGCATCTTTTCCAAAAAAGAAGGTAGCCAGCGGTCAAAGGCAGCCAGCGCAGCAGCATAGCCGTCCACGTCCTGCCGATGCCCGTACTGGGAATCAAAGTCCACCAGATTGATAAAGCATAGTCCCTCAAAGGGCGTCTCCACCGCCTCCAGAGCGGCGGACATTCCCTCGTCGTTACTGTGGGTCAGAGTACTACGGGTTACGCCGCGGCCGGCGAAAATATCGGTAATCTTGCCAATCGCCCACACCGCCTGCCCCGCGGTGGACACCATATCGAGGAGGGTAGCCGACGGGGGTTCCAGCGAAAAATCACGGCGGTTGCCGGTGCGGGTGAAATGCGGGGCGGTCCCCACAAAGGGACGGGCGATTACCCGTCCTACCCCGTGTTTGCCCTGCAGTATCTTCCGCGCCATACGGCAATACTCGTACAGCTGCTCCGGTGGAACCAGCTCCTCATGGGCGGCAATCTGGAACACGCTGTCCGCCGAGGTGTATACAATCAGGTCGCCCGTTGCTAAGTGCTGCTCGCCGTAGTCAGCGATGACCTGCGTGCCGGAATAGGGGCGGTTGCACAGCACACCCCGTCCCGTGGCGGCAGAGAATGCCGTCAGCACCTCGTCGGGGAAGCCGTCGGGATAGGTAGGCAGGGGCGTATCCGAAATAAGCCCCGCCAGTTCCCAGTGCCCCACGGTGGTGTCTTTGCCCGCCGACCGCTCGGTCAGGCGCGCGTAGGCGCCGATAGGCGACGTCGTGCGGGGCAGGTAGTCCTGTCCATCGATATGAGCAAGCCCCAAACGGCACAGCGTGTCTGCACAGAACCGAGGCGAAGCCGCAATGCGGCGCAGAGTATGACTTCCTACGTCACCAAAGGCGGCGGCGTCCGGCGCCGCCCCAATGCCACAGGAATCCAGCACGATAATAAATGCTCGTTTCATCTTATTCTCCCAGTTTCTTGGCGGTTTTCAGCGCCAGCTCCATCATCTGCGTAAAGGAGGTCTGCCGCTCCTCAGCGGAGGTGGCCTCCCCCGTGAGAATGTGGTCAGACACGGTGCAGATAGCCAGCGCCCGCTTACCCAGTCGGGCGGCATTCATATACAGCGCCGCCGCCTCCATCTCGGTGGCCAGCACCCCCATTCGCCCCCAGGCGGCAACCGACTGCCGGTCAGCAGGCAGGTGGCTCTCGTCGTTATAGAAGGTGTCGGAGGACAACAGGTTGCCCACGTGGCAGACAAGTCCCATCTCCGCCGCCGTATCGGCGGCGGTACGCAGCACCCCATAGTCTGCCACCGGTGCAAAGGTGCCGGGCAGGCGGTACTGGTGAGCAAAATTCGAATTGGTGCAGGCACCCATACCCAGCACGATGTCCCGCACCTTCACCTGCGGCTGCAACGCCCCTGCGGAACCCACCCGCAGGATGGTCTCCACGCCAAAAAAGGAGAACAGTTCATAGGAATAAATCCCCATGGACGGCATACCCATACCGCTGGCCATCACCGAAACGGGCACACCCTCGTACAGACCGGTATATCCCTGTACACCGCGGACATTATTAACCAGACGGGCATCGGTGAGAAAATTCTCCGCAATAAACTGCGAGCGGAGCGGGTCGCCCGGCATCAGCACCGTGGGAGCAAAATCCGACGGCGTCGCCTTAATATGCGGGGTGGGATAGGCATTGGACATAGAAACCATCCTTTCTTTAGCCGAAGGGAACCGAACTCCCATCGGTCAAAAACAGTATTTTCCCTTGTATCATCGTTATACTCGCTCGAAATACATACAGTATTTCTTCGCTCGCAAGCCTTGCTACAAGACAAAATGCTTGTTTTTGACTTGCCGGCAACCCACAGGAACGGCTTTTCGAGCAGAAACGCCGTCGAGGAGTGCCGAAATACTGGCGTATTTCAAACGACGAGACAAGGCTTATGCCGAAAATCCGCCCTGTGGGCGGTGGGAGGTTCGGCTCCCTTCGGCTATAACACAGATTACAGTATCAGTATAACAAAAAGAAGAAAATTATGCAAGAGAAAGCCTGTTTCCCCTTGTACAGAAAACCTCCCTCTGCCACGGAGGCAAAGAGAGGTCTATTCGGCGTTATTTCTTTCTGTAGGCGATTTTATGAACAAGCGCACCAATCAGCAGACAGACGGCGGAAACAACCAGATACCACACGGCGTGAATCAGCGCCGTCTCGTTGTAATAAATAAACACCGACGGGATAAACAAAACCGCAATGGCAACAGGGTACAGAAACTTAATGCCATTATGAGAAAGGCACCCCAACGCAAGCGACAAAATCGCCGTGGCAGCATGAATGAGAACCACCATTCCCATCGCATCTGTAGGTCCCGCAAACAGGGGGAATATGTAGAACATAAAAAGCTGCAGAAATAATACGATGATCTCTTTTACGTACTTTTTCATACCGTTTCACCTCGAAAAACGCTGTAAAGTTATGCCACTCGCCACCCGTCAATGCCCACGGCTGTCAAGGTTTAGCCAGTCAGCAGCCCAATTGGGGACGCTTCCCCAGGTGTAGAGAATATACCAGTCATCTCCTTGTACGTCCACCGAAAAGGTCAGGCTTTCGTGTTCAATCTGCGCAACGGCAGAGCCCTTCTGTGCCTTAATACGGCAATCAAAGAGTCCCTCTTGATAGGATAAATAATAGTTTTCCAGCTCCTCAAGAGTCAGGTCGCTTTGCAGCAGTACGCCACCGAAATACTGCATTCCGTTGCCCGCCCCGCTGAGCTTGCCCGCCATAGAAACACTGTCTGACAGGACGGTAGCGGGCGGCAGCGGCAGAGCCTCCAAATCATGCATGACGGCGGCGGCAACGAAATTGTTGATAACGGGTATCAGCAGCGCCACGATAAGCAGCAGTGCCGCAATAAACAGCATCAGCGCCCGCACCGCACGACGTAGGCGGTCCTTTTTCTTATTATCCATTCTTCATCTCCATAAACGCTTCTAAAGCCAGGCGGTTACGCTGGTAGTCGTTAGTCAGCACCGTGTCGATGCCAAGCTCCAGATAGTGACGGGTCTCTGACGGGTCGTCCGACCAAAAAATATTGCAGCGGATACCGTTTGCGTGGGCTTTTTCCACCGCCGCCGTGAGATAACTGTCTGCATCGGCAGGGAAATAGGGCTTATACAGTTGGATGCGGTCGCAGCCGAAAGCCAGCGCCTTCTCCACCAAATCCTCATCGGGACCTACCACCTCGCTGGCACCCGCACAGCGGGGAATCTCCGGAGCGGCATCCCGCAGCTGCTGTAAAATAGCGGGGTTGCCGGACATAAAGTAGCAATATTTCACACAGTCGTACTGACGAATCAGCCCCACGATAGCGTCAATGGTGGACTGCGGCAACGGGGTAGCGTCATTCCCCACTGACTTGATATGTACGTTCATCACGGTGTGACAGGCAAACTTCTTGAGAATATCCTCAAAGCGAAGCACACGAATGCCCTCATAGGCACCGTCGAAGCCCTTGCCGAAATCAAACTGCAGCAATTCTTCATAGGTGTAGTCCCACACGTAACCCGTGCCGTCGGATACACGCTCCAGTGTGCGGTCGTGCATCGACACAATAGTGCCGTCCTTCGCCGCCCACAGGTCAAACTCGATCTCCGGCGCCCCCAGAGCCACCGCTGCACCGAAGGCGGCCAAACTGTTCTCGGGCGCCACGGTATTAAAGCCGCGGTGAGCGCACAGGCGGGGATACGGCATCACGCTGTCGTGGCGCACGATGGCGCTGCCGCCGGGGCGGTATTTCCACGGGCGGCGCCCCGCCTCAATATAGTTGTGATGCACGTCGGGCGGGTTGCCGAAACCCGCCGCCTTTAGATAGCGGGCGTGGGGGTCGATCTCCGCCGTGGCAAAGCCCACCTCGTTCTTCAGATTTGCCAGCACCTTACCCTCCGGAGTAACGATCATACTGCTGCCGCCCACGGCAGAGTCCGCTCCCAAGCTGACCGAGGAACGCAGTACGTAGGCATTGGTATTGTAGGCGCAGAAGGTGGTCAGCATCTCCAGCACGTGATGGGGATCGCTGCGCTGATGGGAGCAGGCGATGAGCACGTCAGGATTGTAGCGGGCGATGTTGGCAAAATTCTCGTAGAAATAGAAATCGTAGCAAATAAGAAAGGCATAGCGTATGCCGTCGATCTCCAGTATGGTGGGCTGCTCGTACTCGTAGGTATACTCGCTCTCCAGCTTAAAGGTATGCATCTCGGAGTTGACCAGATGCTGCTTATAGTACCGCCCCACCTCATTGCCCTGCTTATCAAAAGCGCAGATACCGTTGCGCAACCCCGTTTCGGTAGCGCACACACAGCACATAAACACCGTTGCTCCGCAGCGGCGGGCGGTTTCCTTCGCTTTTATGGTCAGCGCCTCGCCGTACAGACGGTAGCTCTGCTCCATCTCCGCCTGCGTAGATGCCTTGGCGGGTACGTTGGTATATTCGGGGAACACGATGATGTCCATCGACTCGTCACAGCGGTCGAAAGCCTCCATCTCCCACTCAAAATTCTTCTGCGAGTCCGCAAAATCAAAGGAATAGGGTGGTTGTACCACACATACTTTCATCGTTATCATCTCCTGCCATCATCTGCTTTTATTATACTACAAACAAAAGCGGTGTCAAGAAAAAGGAGCGGCATTCAGCCGCTCCTTTTCTCTTAATCCAACGTCTTGTAGCCCTGTGCCTCTATCGCCGCACGCAGGACGGTCTCGCTTACGTCCTCCGACAGGGTCACCGTTGCGGTGCCGTTCAGGCGGTTTGCCACCGCCGCCGTCACACCGGGGATTCCCTCCAGCGCCTCTTTTACGTGGTTTTCGCAATGGGGGCACATCATACCCTCTACCTTAATGGTCTTTTCCATCGGTTTACACTCCTTCTTGTGTTGTATAGATTTCCGGTTGCCCGGTTGGAAACGGAACAGGTTCAGCCGCAGAGCGTTAGATACCACGCAGAAGCTGGACAGGCTCATCGCCGCGGCGCCGAACATCGGATTCATCTGCCAGCCGAGCAGGGGGATAAACAGACCTGCTGCCAGCGGAATTCCAATGATATTATACACAAAAGCCCAGAACAAATTCTGACGGATATTCCGCAGGGTGGCGCGGCTCAGGCGAATCGCCGCCGGCACGTCCGACAGACGGCTGTGCATCAGCACCACGTCGGCGGCATCTATGGCAACGTCGGTACCCGCCCCAATGGCGATGCCCGTATGGGCGCGAGTAAGAGCGGGAGCATCGTTGATGCCGTCCCCCACCATAACGGTAGCGCCCTGCTCCATCAGTCGGCGAATCACCGCCTCCTTGCCGTTGGGCAACACCTCGGCGATCACCTCGTCCACCCCAACACGACGCCCAATAGCGTCGGCGGTGCGGCGGTTATCCCCCGTTAGCATCACCACGCGGATTCCCATCTGTCGCAGCTCCGCAATGGCGGCTGGGCTATCCTCCTTGATAACGTCCGCCACGGCAATGATGCCCAACAGTCGGTTGTCCTGTGCAAAAAACAGAGGTGTTTTGCCGTCCTCCGCCAGACGGACAGCCGCCTGCTCCATAGTGGCAGGAACGTCCGCATACTGACGAATAAAGCTCTCGTTGCCGCCCACCAGACAGCTATCCTCTCGCTGAGCGGTCAGCCCGTTGCCGGGTAGGGCGGCAAATGCGGTGACAGCGGCAGGGGTAAGCCCCCGCTCCGCTGCATAGCGGCATACCGCTCCTGCCAAGGGATGCTCGCTGTGCTGCTCCAGCGCATAGGCGGCTGACAGCAGCTCCTGCTCGCTGTCCGCAGACACCAAATCGGTCACCTGCGGCTCGCCCGCGGTGATGGTGCCGGTCTTGTCCAGCGCCACAATCTTGGTGCGTCCCGTCTGTTCCAGCGACGCCGCCGTCTTAAACAGCACGCCGTTTCGCGCACCCACACCGCTGCCCACCATAATGGCAACGGGGGTAGCCAACCCCAACGCACAGGGACAGCTGATGACCAGCACCGAGATGCCGCGGGCGATGGCAAAGCCCACGCTCTCCCCTGCCAGCAGCCAGCCGATAAATGTCACCAGAGCGATACCTATCACCACCGGCACGAAAACGCCGGACACCGTATCCGCAATTTTGGCGATAGGCGCTTTGGTTGCCGCCGCCTCCTCCACCATTTTAATGATGCGGGAAAGGGCGGTATCCTCCCCCACGTGGGTCGCCTGACAGCGCAAGTAGCCGGACTGGTTGAGGGTCGCCGCCGACACGGTATCCCCCACCGCCTTATCCACAGGAATGCTCTCACCGGTGAGGGCAGACTCATTGACCGCGCTCTCCCCCTCCAGCACCACACCGTCCACGGGAATGGTCTCCCCCGGACGCACCGCAAACACGGCACCAGGCGTCACCTGCTCCACCGGTACCACCCGCTCCTCGCCGTCCACCAGTAAGGTGGCGGTACGGGGAGCCAGCTCCATCAGCCCCCGCAAAGCATCGGTGGTACGCCCCTTGGAGCGTGCCTCCAGCATCTTACCCACCGTGATGAGGGTGAGAATCATTGCAGAGGATTCGAAATACAAGTCGTGGAGGAGATGGGCGGAATGCGTGGCGGTCATCGCATACAGCACATAGGTGCTGTAGCCGAATGCCGCCGCCGACCCCAGCGCCACCAGCGTATCCATATTGGGCGCTCCCCGCATCAGCGAGGTGAAGCCACTGATAAAGAATCGCTGGTTAATGACCAGCACAACGGCGGTCAGCAGCAACTGGGTCAGCCCGATGGCAAGGGGATTCTCCGCCAGCGCCGCAGGCAGCGGCCACCCCCACATCGTATGCCCCATTGAAACGTACATCAGCACAGCCAAAAAGCCAAGAGAAGCCACCAACCGCCGCCGCAGAGCAGGGGTGGCGGTGTCCTCGATGGTTTTCTTTTCTGTCTGCCGCTCGGCGCCTTTGAAGGTGGCACCGTAGCCCGCCTTTTCCACGGCGGCGATGACCGCATCGGGAGACACGGTCCCCTCCACCGCCATCGAGTTGGTCAACAGGCTCACCGAACAGCTGTCCACACCCGTCAGCGCCGACACCGCCCGTTCCACACGGGCGCTGCAGGCGGCGCAGATCATTCCCGTTACCAGATATTGTTCCATTCGCCCGCCTCCTATTTCATCAGTTTCTGCAGGGTGTCGGTCAATTCGTCAATGACCTCGCCGTTGCCCAGTTCCAGCTCCCGCACCACACAGCCACGGATATGATGCCCGATGAGCTCCTTATTAAACCCGTTCATCGCCGCTACCACCGCCGCACACTGGGTCAGAATATCGGTACAGTAGGCATCTACCTCCACCATACCACGGATCCCACGGATCTGTCCTTCAATACGGCTGAGTCGGTTTATCAGTTTCTTGCGCTCTTCCTCTGTGCGGTGGGTGGTCTTTCCGCCGCAACAGCAAGGTTTATTTCCGCTCATAACAGCACCTCTTTTCGTCTACATTATATACCCCCAGGGGGTATATTGTCAAGAGCAGAAAAGCCGTGGAGCTCCACGGCTTTTCGGTTAATTCTCGTTATACAGCGGGGTGGACAGGTACCGATCTCCCACGTCGGGGAGCAGCACCACAATGGTTTTGCCCGCATAGGCGGGGTCTGCCGCCAGCTCCAGCGCCGCGTGTAGCGCCGCACCGCTGCTAATGCCGCACAGCACGCCCTCTCGGCGGGCCAGCTCACGGGCGGCAGCATAGGCCTCCTCCTCCGTCACCTGAGCGACCCGATCGTACACAGCGGTATCCAGCACCGTCGGCACAAAGCCCGCACCGATACCCTGCAATCCGTGGGGACCCGCCTGTCCGCCGGACAGTACAGGTGAGCCTGCCGGCTCCACCGCCACCACCTGCAGGGCGGGATTTTTCTCCTTCAGATACCGTCCCGCACCCGTAATGGTGCCGCCGGTACCCACGCCCGCCACAAACACGTCCACCTCGCCGTCGGTATCCGCCCAGATTTCGGGACCCGTGGCGACATAGTGTGCCTGTGGGTTGGCGGGGTTGTCAAACTGCCCCGCCATAAGGCTGCCGGGGATATCCGCCGCCAGCTCTTTCGCCTTTTCGATGGCGCCCGCCATTCCACGGGCACCCGGGGTGAGCACCAGTTCGGCACCGTAGGCACGCAGCAGCCCCATACGCTCGGCGCTCATGGTGTCCGGCATCGTGAGGATCACCTTGTACCCCTTGGAGGCCGCCACCGCCGCCAGACCGATGCCGGTGTTGCCGCTGGTGGGCTCGATGATGGTGGCGCCCGCTTGCAGCTTGCCCTCCGCCTCGGCGGCGGCAATCATAGCCGCCCCCACACGGTCCTTGGCGCTGCCGGCAGGGTTCATTCCCTCCAGCTTGGCAAGCAGGGTCGCCTGCAGACCGTAGGCTTTCTTTAGGTTGTTCAGTTCCAACAGCGGCGTACCGCCGATCAGGTCCGTAAAAGAATGGGCGATAGGCATAGCGCTCTCCCCTTTCGGTAATGTGCTCAAATTATACCACTCACCCCATTCCCTGTCAAGGTGAATACCATTGACAAAAGTGGGAAAACAAGGTATGATAAGAGGAATGAACAGAAAGGGTGGTGGCAATGCAGGAGGCTTTTTCCCGTACGGCAATTCAGCTGGGCGAAGATGCCGTAGAGCGGCTGTCCGCCGCCCGTGTGGCGGTGTTCGGTATCGGCGGCGTGGGCGGCTATGCCGTCGAGGCTCTCGCCCGCAGCGGCGTGGGCGCTATCGACCTCATCGACGACGATACGGTGGCGGTTTCCAACATCAACCGCCAGATCATCGCCACTCACCATACCGTAGGACAGCGCAAGGTGGATGCCGCCGCTGCCCGCATCGCCTCCATCAACCCCGATGCGGTCGTCACCAAGCACGCCACCTTCTATCTGCCCCAGACGGCGGACACCTTTGATCTGACGGTGTACGACTACATCATTGATGCCATCGACACGGTGGCGGGCAAAATTGCCTTGGCGGAGCAGGCAACCACCGCAGGCGTGCCGCTCATCAGCTGTATGGGAGCCGGCAATAAGCTGGACGCCACCGCCTTTCGGGTGGCGGACATCAGCAAAACCACCGTCTGCCCTCTCGCCCGTGTGATGCGCAAGGAGCTTGGCAAGCGGGGCATCAAGCATCTCAAGGTGGTCTACTCCACCGAGCCGCCCTTAGCGGGGCTTGCGCCGGAGGAACCACCCCAAACCGAAAGCGACACCCGCCCGGCGCAAAAGCGGACGAAACCCACCCCCGGCAGCAACGCCTTCGTGCCGGCGGTGGCAGGGCTGATTCTCGCCGGCGAGGTCATTCGCGACCTGACCGGACACAGCCGCTGATTAAGGTGACACGAGCAATCCGAACCTGCCTCAAAGCAGCATATTTCGGTGCTTTTTCACCCAATTCCATCTCGCAAGGCGTCAGCCTTGCTTCGCTAAAATTGTGCAAAATCCCTCGAAATCTCCTCGCCTTGAGGTCGGAGATTTTAAAAAGAGCGAATTTTCGCTCAATCTAGGCATAAAACACAGCAAATACTGGATGTATTTGCGAGTATTTTAACGAAGAGTGAGCGGAAATCCGCCTTTTTAAAACAGGTTCAGATTACTCGCGTCACCTTATGGAAATAGGAGTAAAGGAAATGAATTTACACGAATCCGGACAGATGTACTTAGAAACCATTCTGGTCCTCAGCAAAAAGAGCAGCGCCGTGCGCTCCATAGACATCGTGGAGCATATGGGATATTCCAAGCCCAGCGTCAGCCGTGCGGTGGGTCTGCTGAAAAACGGCGGCTTTATTGTGGTGGATAAGGATGGGTACATCACCCTCACCCCCATCGGCAAAGAAACGGCAGAAAAGATTTACGAACGCCACACCGTCCTCACCGCCTGGCTGGTAAAGCTGGGAGTGGACCCGGAAACCGCCGCCGAGGACGCCTGCCGTATGGAACACACCATCAGCGACACCTCCATCGCCGCTATTAAGCGGTTTGTTGAGGGGTAAAGTGCATATACTTTACAGCAAAAAAGAGGCGGTATCAGTCGCTCCTTTAAGAATAAAATGACGAACGCCCGTGGTTTTTCAAAATCACGGGTGTTTATTTGAAGTATCCTCTTTAATGCTTAGTCAACTTATGCTATAATTCGTATGAAACGCAGGGTAGCTTAACAGTCCATTGACGGCTTCTCTCGATTGGCGTAGAATGATGGAAGGAGGCGAAAGAATATGACTGATAAGAAAACGTTCGGCTCGTTCATAAAAGTTAAACGAACCGAGAAGAATTATTCGCAAAAAGATTTGGCAGAGCTGCTGTTTGTCACCGAAGGTGCCGTAAGCAAATGGGAACGAGGCGTATCCTATCCGGACATCACCTTGATTACCGATATTTGCCGTGTCCTCGATATAAGCGAGCACGAATTGATCACCTCCTCAACCGATACGGATGTACGTAAAATGAAGCACGAGGCGAGAAAGTTCCGCGTGATTCGCAACACGTGGTTTTGGATTCCGACAATATCCTATGCCGTTGCACTCCTGACCTGTTTCATCTGCAACCTTGCCGTAAACCGTACACTATCCTGGTTCTTCATTGTATCAGCCGCCTTGCTTTGCGCCTATTCATTCATTCCCACTTTTACATCATTTTTTAAGACGAAGAAACTGCTTGTTTTTACCGTAACAAGTTTTTCTTCCATTTGCTTGCTCTTATATACCTGTGCGGCATATACAAACACTTTATTTTGGTTTCCAACAGCGTGCAATGGGATTTTAATAGGATACACCTTGTTATTCCTCCCCATACTGTTGTCAAAAACAAGGATCAGAAACTTTAGATTTATCATTTCCTTTGTGCTAATGTTCATTTTTACGCTCTCACTACTGTACAGCATACATATATGGCAACCGTTTATGCTCACCCCTGCCATAAAGGTTACCTGCTATGGTTTTGTTCCCGTTCTCCTTTGTGGCATTATATGTATGCTCCGTTTTGATACCTATATCAAGGCGGGCGTCTGCACGTTGCTTAGTACCCTAACCTATTATTTTACCGGACATATCGTAAACCACTTGTTTGACCTAACCGAAAATCATTACGAGGTTAATTTTTATAACTGGGAGCAATGTTCAAACGGAAATGTTCTCTTTATCATTGTAGCATCACTTATTCTTGTGAGCGCCATCTTTATTGCTATTGGTGCTTATAGAATTCGCAAAAGCCGATAAATCCCCTGATAAACACAGTGTAAGAGAAAAGAAAAAGACGGTAGTCGGATGACTACCGTCTTTCATTGTGCCCTCAGAACTGAATAAAGAGAACAAGTCGAATGATAGAACCTTCGTGGGTTGGTATGCATCTCACACCGCACCACCAAAAATGTGTTTCGTCTACATCGTATTCGCCTGACTTAGGTCAAGCCCTCGAACGATTAGTACTGCCAAGCTGAGGACGTCACCGCCCTTACACATGCA
>JAFSGP010000039.1 GCA_017440755.1 Clostridia bacterium
AATCTGCCAAGGAGATGGAACAGCTGTTTTCGGCGGTGCCGCAGGCATTGGCGAATACCGTGGCTATCGCGGAGCGTTGCAACGTGGAGATTACCTTCGGACAGCTGAAGCTGCCCGCCTTTGATGCCCCGAACGGGGACAGCGACGCCTATCTGGAAACCCTGTGCCGACAGGGTATGCACCGCCTGTACGGGGATACCCCCGACAAGACGGTGACCGACCGTCTGGCGTACGAATTATCCGTAATCCGCCGTATGGGGTATGCGGATTACTACCTTATCGTGGCGGATTACGTTAATTATGCCAAGACCCACGGTATTCCCGTGGGACCGGGGCGTGGCTCCGGTGCGGGCAGCTTGTGTGCCTATTGTATGGGTATCACCATGATTGACCCGTTGCAATACGACCTGCTGTTTGAGCGGTTCTTGAATCCTGAGCGGGTGAGCATGCCCGACTTTGACGTGGATTTCTGCACCGAAAAGCGGCAGCAGGTTATTGACTATGTGATAGAGAAATACGGCGCCGACCGTGTGGCGCAGATTATTACCTTCGGCACCATGGCGGCGCGGGCCGCCGTGCGGGACGTAGCCCGCGCCATGGGACTGCCCTACGCCCTGGGGGATAAGGTGGCCAAGCTGGTGCCGCAGGCGCTGAATATGACCTTGGAAAAGGCGCTGAACGAGAACCCCAAGCTGCAGGAGCTGCGGGACAGCGACCCGCAGGTGAAAGAACTGCTGGAATTGGCGCAGCAGGTGGAGGGCATGCCCCGCAATGCCTCCACCCACGCCGCGGGCGTGGTGATTGCGCCTCGACCGGTGAGCGAATACGTGCCGCTGTGTATGAACCACGAGGCGGTGGCAACCCAGTATGCTATGCATAACTTGGAGGAGCTGGGCGTCCTCAAAATGGATTTCCTCGGCTTGCGCAACCTGACGGTCATAGCGGACGCGGAGGAGATGATTCGTCGCGCCCAACCGGATTTCCGCGTGGCGGACGTTCCTATGGACGACCCGCGGGTATACCGTATGCTGGCGGCGGGGCAGTCGGACGGCGTGTTCCAGATGGAGTCGGGGGGGCTCAAGCGGGTGCTGATGCAGCTGCGCCCCACCCGTTTCGAGGATTTGATTGCGGTGATTTCCCTTTACCGCCCCGGTCCGATGGACTCCATTCCCCGCTACATCGACAACAGCCGCCACCCCGAGCGGATTAAATACGCTCACCCGCTGTTAGAGCCCATTTTGCGTGTCACCTACGGCTGTATCGTCTATCAGGAGCAGGTGATGCAGGTGCTGCAGGCGTTGGCGGGCTATTCCTTCGGCCGCGCGGACGTGGTGCGGCGGGCGATGGCGAAAAAGAAGCACGACGTCATGGAAAAGGAGCGGGATATTTTCATCAACGGTCTCACCGACGAGGCGGGTCAAGTCGTGGTGGACGGCTGTGTGCGTCGGGGGGTTCCCGCCGCTACCGCCAATGCCATTTTTGACGAGATGTCCTCCTTTGCCTCCTATGCCTTTAATAAATCCCATGCCGCCGCCTATGCTTTGGTGGCGTACCAGACCGCCTATCTCAAATGTCTGTATCCCACCGAATATATGGCAGCGCTGCTGACCAGCGTGTTCGGTAGCGGCAAGGTGGTCACCTATATTCGGGAATGCGAGCGAATGGGGATTCCTGTCCTTCCTCCCTCGGTCAACGAGAGCGGCGCGGATTTCCGCAGCCACGGGGACCATATTCGGTTCGGCCTGCTGGCGGTGAAGAATATCGGACGCAGCTTTGTGGACGTGCTGGTGCGGGAGCGGGAGCAGAACGGACCGTATACGGGCTTTTACAGCTTTTGCAAGCGGCTCAGCGGGCAGCGGGAATTTAACCGCTTAGGTGTGGATAGCCTGATTCGATGCGGCGCGCTGGACGGCTTGGGTCTCAACCGTCGCCAGATGCTGCAGATGGCGCCGCAGGTGCTGGACCAGCTGGATAACCAGAGCCGCTATGCCATGGACGGACAGGTGGGCTTTTTCGATGCGGCAGAGGAGGCGGGCGATGCCCCCATTACGCCGCCTGACGTGGCGGAGCTTCCCTTTGCCCAACTGTTACAGATGGAAAAGGACGCTACGGGCATGTACCTATCAGGACACCCGCTGACCCCCTATAAGAACCACTATAAACCCTTGCGCGCCCACCGTCTGGACCGCGTGCTGTCCGCCGTGGAGGAGGGCAGTGACACCTATCGGGACGGTATGACCGTGCGGGTGTTGTGTATGGTGGGGGCGGTCCGCGCCCAGACCACCAAGTCGGGCGCCCGCATGGCGTATATCCAGTTGGAGGACCTGTACGGCACTATCGAGCTGGTAGCATTCCCCAAACTATTGGCACAGTATGAAAACCTGCTGCAGACGGGACAGGTGGTACTGGTCACCGGACGGCTGGATATACAGGAGGAAAAGGAACCCAAGCTGTTGGGCGAACGGGTGGAGCCGGTGCCGGAACAGGCGCCTGCCATGCCGAGTGCCGCCCCACCGCCTGCGGAGAAAAAAGCACCGTCTAAAAATGCGGGCCTGTATCTCCGCTTGCCCAGCGACAGCGGCGAGGTGTATAACCACGCCAAGCGGCTGTTGCAGGTGTTCGAGGGCAGCTTGCCTGTGTATATTCGCTTTGCGGACAGCGGACGATTGGTACGGACGCCGCGCGGTTGGTGGGTGGACCCCCAGCCGGTTTTACTCAGCGAATTGCAGCGCCTGCTTGGCGAGGAGAACGTAGCTATTGTGGAATAATAAGAAAAGACCTTTTCGGCATTTGCCGAAAAGGTCTTTTCTTGTTACCACTTATTCGTTTTCAAAATCCACAATGCGCTGCACCTTCGGGGCGGAGCGGCTGTTGGGGTCGTAGGTACAGGAGAGATACTCCTTCACCATACATTTCGCCAGCTCGCTGCCCACCACCTGAGAACCCAGCGTGATGATGTTGGCATTGTTGGACAGGGCGGCGCGCTGTGCCTGATAGACATCGTGCACGCAGGCGGCATAGGCACCTTTCACCTTGTTAGCGGCGATGGAAACGCCGATGCCGGTGCCGCACACCAGAATACCGCGGTCAAACTCGCCGTTTGCTACCGCCTGCGCCAGACGGATAGCGGTGTTGGCATAAATGGGGTCGTCACTGCCGTAGTCGGTGACGGTATGTCCCAGTGCGGTAGTGAAGGTCATCAGCAGTTCTTTCAGCTCTTGTGCGTTGGGGTCGCAACCAAATACAATATGCATAGCGCAAACTCCTTATCCGTAATATTCTGTCGTCAGCTTATCCGCAATTGCCTCCAGACGTCCCTGCTCCATGGCAAACCGCATCACCGAATAGCGGGGACGGACGGTGTAGGACTCCAGCATACTGCGGTGGAACAACTCGCGGTCGATGCCAATTTCCACAGGGCTGACAGGAGCGCCGCCTAGACGCAGCAGATTCTCAATCTCCTCGTGGGAGGGGCAGAGAGCCGCCACACCCGCGGGCAATACGTCGCTGAGCTCCTCGAAGAAGCGGGCGATAAGCACGGTAGCCACACCTACCTGTATACCGTGGTGAATGGGGTTGAGTCCGCGGGCAATATAGGCCATCTCCCAGTGGTGGGAAATCATATGCTCCGCACCGGAGGCGGGGCGAGAGATGTTAAGCAGAGCCATCGCCACACCGGTGATGGTGAGGGCTTCCATCAGCGCCTCTAAGGCTTCGGGCTTGCGCCGGGGCAGCCCTGCCGCCTCGGCGAAGCACTTGTCCAGTGCCTTTTGCACCAGCTGCACGCTGGTTTCGCAGTAGTGCTCGCCTACTACCTTTTTCGCCAGGTCCCAGTCGGCCAGAGCGGTGATTTTTCCCACCACATCGCCGTAGCCGGCGGCTACCAGCTCCTGAGGTGCGGTCTGCAGCGCATCGGTGTCGCCCACCAGACCGTAGGTCAGGTGCGCCTGCGGGGAATATTTGTATCCCTCGCAGATAATAGGGGCACCGTCGGACACGTAGCCGTCCATAGAGGGGGCGGTGGCGACGATGATATAGGGCAGGTGGCAACGGGAGGTGACGAATTTCACCGAGTCGTTGAGCACACCGGAGCCTACCGCCACGATGAGGGTGGTATCCTTGTCCACCTCCATCAGAATGCGCCCTAAGGTTTTCTCGTCCGGCAGCAGAATGTCGTCGCCGCAGTTAAACAGCAGCTCTTTCACCGCGAAGCCGGCGTCCTTTAGGCGGGCAACCGCCTTTTCGCCTGCCACGGGATAGGTGTTGCTGTCAAACACCACCACGATGGTACCGCTTCGAAAAGGCTCCGCCATAGCGGGTAGGTCGTCCACAGCGCCGCTGCGAATGGACAGGTGCTTTACGGGAAAACTGTGTCGCTGCCCGCAGGCACAGTCGAATGTCAGACCCGGCATATCGCTCAGGGGCATGGTCAGAATGTTTTCCATTGTCCTCACCTCATATGTAATGTGGATTTTCATTATAATTCTTTCCTACGGGTATGTCAAGAGGCGCCAAGCCAAGCCGCTTGTCGCCTACGAGGTGACAAAACCATACTGAGAAAAACGCAAACCATACTGGATTTTAAAAACAAGTAGGAACGAGCCGAAAATGCGTGAATAAACGGATTTAGGTAGGACAAAAAATCATACTCAAGTAGCAAAAAAAACTATTGTTTACAAAGGCGGGATATACTATATTAAAAATGAGGTGAAATCCAATGTATGTTTACAAAAGCAGTTTAATCGGCTTGGGAGAAAAGTGCGATTTGCGTGTCAGTATCCACGAGAACGGTTCTACCGAGGAATTGCACCGACACGAATTCGTTGAATTCGAGCTGGTGCTCAGCGGCGAGGGCATGCAGGTCATCAACGGCGTTAACTATCCTATGCGCACAGGCGACATTTGCTTTTTTAACGTTAATGACAAGCACTCTTTCTACGCGGAGAAGGACCTCACTATACTGGATTTGCTGATTAAGCCGGATTATTTCTATAACGAGTTGTTGGGACAGGAGCAGGCGCTGCTGGAGCTGCCCTCTTTTATCCGCCTGTTGGAAAAGGATAAAAGAGCCTGTCTGGACATGATGCGACTGGCGATGGAAGAGTACGATAAGGGACAGGTCGGTTACCGCCTTATCGTCAATGGCTACGTGCAGATTTTCGTAGCTACGCTGTTTCGTATGGCGGCCTACTCCTCCTCCAACCCCTATAATGAGGTCAACGAGATTCTAACCTATTTGGAGAACAACTTCGCCACTGTGAAGCTGTCCCAGATTGCGAAGATGTTTAACTACAGCGAATCCTATTTTTCTCGCCTATTCAAGCGGCGTATGGGCGTATCCTTCAGCAAATACATTGCAGATAAGAAAATGGAAAAAGCGATTCAGCTGGTCACCTTTACCAACGAGAAGATTGAGAACATCTGCCTTAAGGTAGGGTATCGCGACAAGACCCAATTCTATAAGACCTTCCGCCAATATACCGGCACCACTCCCCAGCAGATGCGGGAGGGACGGGCGCGTTTCAGCGAGCTCTAAACAGGAAACGAAAAAGTGGTTTTAGACCCATAAAGAAAACAAGACCGCTTTTCGGCGGTCTTGTTTCCTTTACGTAAGGGTTGGCGGTTGGCATAGTGATTACATATGGAGAGATAGAGATAGAAAAAAGGAAAGCCAACCCCGGAAAAGAGTAAGTTCACGAAAAGGAAAAATTTTCCTCCTCGACAAAACTATACCACTTTTTTCATCGCTCTATCAATGGTATTTTGTGTTGTGCGAGTAGGGTCTGTTGTTGCCTTGCGTATTAGCGGCGGCAAAAAAGAGGCAATTACCGTCTGCGGAAAGGTATGACAGGCGGTGTGTATAAAAATATATTTTGAAGGAGAGAACGATTATGAAACTGGTCAAAGACAAGAAACTGGTTGTGGGCGCCGACTTTGCGGGTTATCCTCTGAAAGAGGCTGTGGTTGCTCACCTGAAGGCAAAGGGCTGGGACATTCTGGATCTGGGCGTTAAGGCGGACAGCGATCCTGATGACACCGATTTGATGTTCCACCGCGTGGGTCTGCGCGTGGGCGCGATGATTTCCGAGGGCGAGTACGAGCGCGCTCTGCTGTTCTGCGGCACCGGTATGGGTATCCACATTGCGGCCAGTAAGTGCCCCCATGTCCATGCCGGCGTGGTGGAGAGCGTTCCTGCCGCTCTGCGTGCTATCACCGGCAACGGTGTCAACGTGCTGGCCATGGGCGCTTTCTACGTGGCGCCCGCCATGGGTTGCGACATTGCCGACGCGTATCTGAATGCGGAATTGGGCAGCGGCTACGAGTGGTGGAAGAATTTCTACGAGTTCCACAAGCTGGCCATCGACGAATTGGAGGCTTTCGACTACGAGGAGTACAAGGCGAACGGTTATAAGGTAAATAAGCTGGGTGATTTCCCGCTGAAGCTGGAGACCAAGCCGGAATAAGAAAACGATATGGAATTAGAGAAACTCTTTGCGGCAGTAAGTAATGCGACGCCACGGGTTACCCCCATGCCGAGCTATGACCCCACCATAGAAGAATGGCAGCATATACGTGCCATCACCTACGAGGGGGTCTCTATCGGCGAGCAAAAGACCAAGGTTTTTGCCTATGTCGGCTTTCCTAAAGAGGCTTCCGCCACCCACAAAGTGCCGGCGGTGGTGCTGGTGCATGGTGGTGGCGGTCACGCTTTTGCGGAATGGATTAAGCTGTGGAACGACCGCGGTTATGCCGCCATTGCGATGGACAATACCGGCCACTTCCCCTCGGAAGAGGGGAGAGGGGTCGCCGGTCGCGAGGTGGAGGAGAAAACCTTCTGGCATTACGGTCTGTATGGACCTTTTGCCGAGGAGGGCTACACCAATATGCCGAATAACGATGGTCTGTCCACCGTTTCCCGGCCTATTGACACCCAGTGGATGTACCACGCGGTGGCATCTACCATAGCGGCTCACCGCATTTTGGCGTTAGACGAGCGGGTGGACGCGGACAAGATTGGTATTGTAGGGGTTTCCTGGGGCGGTGTCATCACCTCTCTTGCTATTGGTTATGACTCCTATGCGTTTGCGGTTCCCATTTACGGCTCCGGCTATTTGGCGGAGGGGTACGGGTGGATTGCACCCGCCTTTGCCAAGGAGCCCGCGAAAGCCCTGTGGGCGGCAGAAAAGCGATTTGGTGGGATAGATTTTCCCGTGCTGTGGCTTTGCTACGCATCGGATACTCCCTTTTCCATCAATGCCAACAGCGATTCCTACCTGGCGACACGGTCCGCCGATGCCCGCTTGGGCATTCGCGTGAACTGGGGTCACAGCCATTTCTCCGGCTGGGAGATTGCCGACGGCTATCTCTTTGCGGACGCTGCCATCGGCAGACGGGGACCGCTAACTAAGATAGGTAACCTTTCTGTCGCGCGGCAGGCGGACGGCACACGGTGTATAACCGCTCCTATAGTGCGAGATACGGCGGCAGCCGCCGTAAAAGCAACTGCCTTTTATATCACGGAGCCTATGTCGTACAGCCCACATCCGCAATGGATGACCGCTATGGACCAGGAATGGCAGTCTCAGCCCTGTGAGGTGGACGGGGATACCCTGTCGACGGTTTTACCCACCGAGGCGATAGGCTATTTCCTCTCGGTGACCACCGAAACGGAAGACGGCAATTACGACGTGTGTTCGCCCTACGTACAGGAAGGATAACGGGAGGCATTAGTATGAAAGAGCTGGCTTTTCGGCAGGTCCATCTGGATTTTCATACGTCAGAGAAGATTCCGGATATCGGAAGCCGTTTTGACAAGGCGCAGTTTCAGGAGGCACTGCGGGTGGGGCACGTCAACTCCATCACGGTGTTCTCCAAGTGCCATCACGGCTACACCTATCACCCCACCGAGGCGGGTGTTATGCACCCCGGGCTATCCTTTGACCTGTTGGGCGCACAGCTGGAGGCCTGTCGGGAGATCGGGGTGAACGCTCCCGTGTACCTGTCCGCAGGACACGACGAGCGGTATACCCGACTGCACCCGGAGGAGCTGCTGAAGCTACACCCCGATACGGGGCACGATTTTCTCAAGCCTGCCTTTCGCCACGTCTGTCTGGGCGGTCCCTATCTGGAGGTGCTGGCGGCGCAGGTGGAGGAGGTTATGCAGCGGTATCATCCCAGCGGCATTTTCTTCGACATCTGCAGCGTGATGCCCTGTTACTGCAATAATTGCCTGGCCAAGATGGAGGCGGCGGGGTTAGACCCTACCGACATATACGACGTGCTCAAGCAGGGCGAAATTACCTATGCGAATTTCACCCGCCGCATGGAGAAAGCAGTGCGTCGTTTAGACAAGGATACCACGATTTTCTACAACGGCGGACACATTCTGCGTGGCCGCCGCGATATGGCACACAGAAACACCCACCTGGAGCTGGAGAGCTTGCCCACGGGCGGCTGGGGCTATGACCATTTCCCCCTGTCCGCCGCGTATGCCCGTACGATTGATATGGAGTATCTGGGCATGACGGGCAAGTTCCACAAGGGCTGGGGTGAGTTTGGTGGATTTAAGCACCCCAACGCCTTGCGGTATGAGGTGGCGCTGTCCGCCGCTCAGGGAGCGAAATGCTCCATAGGTGACCAGATGCACCCCTCGGGGGAAATGGATATGGCCACCTACCGTCTCATAGGACAAGCCTATGCGGAGCTGGAGCAGAAAGAGCCGTGGCTGACCGATAGCCGTGGCGTTGCGGACATCGCCATTCTCAGCTCCGAGTCGGTGACGGCGGGACATAATGCCATTGCGGATACCGGTGCCGCCCGCATTTTGCTGGAGGGCAAATACCTGTTTGACGTGGTGGATACCCAAGCGACGTTTTCAGCATATAAGCTGCTGATTTTGCCCGACGTGATTCGCGTAGATGAGTCGCTGTGCGGTCGGTTACAGGCATACGTGGCGGCGGGCGGCAAGCTGCTTGTCTCCGGTCGTTCGGGTCTGTGGGCGGAGCGGGATAGCTTTGCGCTGGATTTGGGCGTAACGTACGAGGGGGAGCACGAGCACAACCCTACCTACTATCGCCCGCTGTTCGATACCCTCAACGGAACCACCAACTACGTGCAGTACGCTCCTGCCTATACCGTTAAAGCGGTGAAAGGGGAGGTTTTGGCACAGGTGGTGCCGCCCTATTTCAACCGCACCTATGCGCATTTCTGTTCCCATCATCACGCCCCTGCCGCCCCTGACGGTTGGCGGGACGGGGTGGTGTTGACCGAAAATACCGCCTATATTGCGTGGGATATCTTTGAGGAGTACGGCAAGGTAGGCGCTTATCATGTGAAGGAGCTGGTATGCTACCTCATTGAGCAGCTTGTCGGTGAGGAAAAGACACTGACGGTGGGCTTGCCCGACCGTGGTGTGGTCACACTGCGGGAGCAGCCGGCACACAACCGCTATATCGCCCACCTGCTGTTTGCTCACACCACCCTGCGTGGGGAGCGAGTGGAGGTCATAGAGGACGTGGTTCCTCTGTACCACGTGCCGCTGGCGGTGCGGCTGCCCGAAAAGCCGACTAAGGTGTATTTAGCACCAACAGGTGAGAAGATTCCTTTCACCTATGAGAGCGGAATATTGCGTACTGAAATCGAACAGGTATATATTCACCAAATGGTGATTATTGACTTTCATTAACGAAAAGAATCCCGTGACACAGCGTGTCACGGGATTCTTTCACTTATTTAATCTTCTAGTTTGAAAATTTGCTGACGACCAAAGGCAACGCCGTCGCTGAAGCTGCACTCCATGGCATTGTTGGCGGGCATGTAGAAGGTCTTGGCGATGGAGCCGTCGTTGTTAAATACGTTGATGGTGATGCCGACGATCTCGTAGCGGGCAGGATCCTGGGGGGCATGTCCGGTGTAGTAGTAGGTGGTGCTGCCGTGCTTGACAGTCTCTACATCGGTGCCGTAGGCAGGGTTCTCTGGGCTGCAGGTGTAGAAGGTACGGGCGATCACGCAGCCGGCATCGGTGAAGGTGACGGTGGCGAGAATGTAATCGGTACCGCCCACAATGCGACAAACGTACGGAACGTTCATCACTGGCTCCGCTTCCAAAAGCACCTTTGTGGTGGTCGTGGTGGTGGTGGGCGCCTCGGTGGATCCCGTGGTAGTGGGCGCCGTGCCGAAGGTGACGGTGCTTTTGTTGGGCGCCTTCGTGGTGGAGATGCCCTTGGTGGGATCGGATACGGTGGTACGTATGGGAAGATTCGAGGTCGTGGTTTCCTCTGTGGTCGTGGTGGTCGTTTCCTCTGCGGTGGTTGTGGTTGCCTCCGTGGTGGTGATTTCTGCTGTGGTGGTGGTCACTTCTTCGGTGGTTGTGGTGGTTTCCTCAGCGGTGGTTGTGGTGGTTGTGGTGGCGTCCGTCGCCGCCTCGGTGGTCGTCTCGGTGGATACGTCAGAGTCCACGTCGGAAACAGCGGGCTGTGTGCCGCAGCCTACAAGGGATACCAGCACAGCAACGGTCAGTAATATACATAACCGGTTTTTCATTTTTTCGATCTCCCTTTCTCTACATAATTTTATTCATCGTACCATACTGCTCAAAAAATGTAAAGGTTTTTTCACAAAGAAAAAAGCCTACCGCGAGGGTAGGCTTTTCCGTTAGTGAACAACGATATTGAACAGCGCATACATGATGGGAATGGTGATGACACATAAGGTGTGGGAAATCATCGCCATGGAGGCACCGGTGGTGGTGTCACCGCCGTAGGCGGCTGGGAATACCACGGTGTTCATTCCCAGTGGGGTGGCATAGGCAAACAGGCACAAAGTCAGGGTCAGCTTGTCTGCCCCCAACAGCCAAAGCAGCCCTACGAAGAAGGCGGGCAGAACAAACAGTCGCAGAGCGGTGACCAGGTATACACGCTTTTTGGACAGCAGGGCTTTGAGGGGGAAATTGCCGATGACAAAGCCGGTGAGCACCATGGCTAAGGGACCCATACAGGCGGCCAGATTGCCAATGGTGGTGGAGAGGAAGGCGGGCAGGTACGCCTTGGCGCCGGTCAGACCCAGCAGAATGCCGATGAGCATACCTACCACCACAGGGTTGAGCAGGTTTTTCAGCGGGTTGGCTTTTTTGCCCTCTCCCTTGGGCACCATAATGGTCAGCCCCCAGGTGTACACACCTACGTTCAGCGGCAGGGTGAACAGCATATAGGGATACAGCATTTCCTCCCCCAGAATAGCGGGGACGATGGCGTTGCCCATAAAGCCGAAGTTGCCGAAGGCAATGGCGTAGCGGTAGATGTTTTTGTTGTAGGCGTCCTTTTCAAATCGTCCTGCCAGCAGATAGGCGATACCGATCGCCACCAGCACCGCGGCAAAAGAGAGCAGAATGGCTTTCCCGTGGGTTGCCAGGGAGTCCACGGTGCAGTAGTTCATGAAGGTGTTCACGGTCAGCGCCGGCACCAGCACGTAGTTCTCCAGCTTGGAGAGGACGGTGTGCCCGTTTTCGGGGAGGAGATGCTTCTTGTTCAGTACAAAGCCGATGATAATGCAGCAGAACAGCACCAGCATGGGATTAAGCGTTGCGAGGAATACATTCACGATACAACAGACCTTTCTTAATACGTTTCAACGTAAGATTATAACACTATTTTTGAGTTTTGCAAGCCTCAATTCCGATTCGCGTCTGCAATTCACGGAAAAATATAAATAAATATATTGCATTTTACGCGTGCATCTGCTATACTCTATGCTGTGATTTTCGGCGAATTTTGTAGGATGCGTGGGCGGGCCCTAACACAAACCGCCCGCGTATGAGAAGAGCAGAAAATACATAATACGGGGTTTAAGGAGTATTTATGGTAGATGGAAAAAGAAAAACTGATCGAGCTGGTGGGAGTTTCTAAATCCTACGACGGCGAAAATGTACTGAAAAATCTCGACCTCTATATTCGAGACAATGAGTTTATCACCCTGCTGGGTCCTTCGGGATGCGGTAAAACTACTACGTTGCGCATTATTGGTGGTTTTGTCACGCCGGACACCGGTCGGGTGATTTTTGAGGGTAAGGATATTACCGCCCTGCCGCCCAACAAGCGACAGCTGAACACGGTGTTCCAGAAATATGCCCTCTTCCCCCATATGAATGTATTTGAGAATATTGCGTTCGGTCTGCGTATTCAGGGTGTGTCCGAGCAGGAGATTAAGCGGCGTGTCAGCGAGATGCTGGAGATGGTGGGTCTGTCCGGCTTTGAGAAGCGGGCGGTCACCCAGATGTCCGGCGGTCAGCAGCAGCGCATTGCCATTGCGCGCGCGTTGGTCAATAAGCCCCGCGTTCTTCTGTTGGACGAGCCTCTGGGTGCTCTGGATTTCAAGATGCGTCAGGATATGCAGTACGAGCTGAAAAATATACACAAGCAGGCGGGCATTACCTTCATTTACGTCACCCACGACCAGGAGGAGGCGCTGACCCTCTCCGACACCATCGCGGTGATGAATCAGGGCATCATTCAGCAAATCGGCACGCCTGAGGATATCTACAACGAACCGAAAAACGCCTTTGTTGCCGACTTTATCGGGGATAGCAACATCATCGACGGCGTGATGCTGCACGACTATCTGGTGAATATCCGCGGGGTGGACTTCCCCTGCGTGGACGCGGGCTTCCGTCGCGAGGAGCCGGTGGACGTGGTCATTCGTCCGGAGGACGTGATTCTCACCACCCCCGAAAAGGGGCAGCTGCAGGGCGTGGTTACCTCTCTCACCTTTAAGGGCGTCCATTACGAGATGGATGTGGAGGCTTGCGGCTATGAGTGGTTGGTGCACAGCACCAAGATGGAGCCGGTTGGCAGTCACGTAGGCATTTGTGTGGATCCGGAGAATATCCAGATTATGCACAAGCCCCGTTCTGTGGACGAGGAGGCTGCCGGTGTTGATGAATAAGAAAAACCTGTGGCTGTCCGGTCCGTATCTGGTCTGGATCGTCGGGTTTATCCTGTTGCCGCTGGTGACCATTTTCTACTATGGTTTCACCACCGCACAGGGCGGATTTACTTTTGCGAATATCATAAATGCCGTGACGGATAGCGCTAATTTGAAGGCTATCGGTCTTACGGTGCTGCTGGCGGCGCTGGCGACGGCGATTTGCCTGTTGTTGGGCTATCCTTTGGCCTTGTGCTTGTCCCGCATCGGGCTAAAGTGGCAAAAGGCGGTCATTTTCCTGTTCATTCTGCCGATGTGGATGAACTTTATGCTGCAGATGGTGGCCATCAACGTGATTTTAGAGGATAACGGCATCATCAACACCATACTGACTGCTCTGGGGTTGGAAAAGGTGCATATCGCCAACACCTTTGGCGCTATCCTTATCGGTATGGTGTACGACTATTTCCCCTTTATGCTGTTGCCGCTGTATAACACGGTGTCCCGTCTGGACGGGGACCTTATCAACGCCTCCAAGGATTTGGGCGCGGGTCCCCTGCGCACCTTCTTTAAGATTACCTTCCCGCTGTCCCTGCCCGGTCTGGTCAGCGGTGCCACCATGGTGTTTATCCCCGCCATTTCCGACTTTGCCATTGCGGAGATGCTGGGCGGCGGTAAGATTATGCTGGTGGGCAACATTGTGGAGATGAGCTTTACCAAGGGGCAGTATTATCAGGGCTCCGGTCTGGCTATACTGCTTATGGCGTTCGTTATTATCAGTTCTCTGATTACCGGCGAGGACGGAGAGAACGAAGGAGGTGCCATGCTACCGTGAAAAAGCTGTCGGCTGTGTTGCGCGGTCTGTACATCGGGCTGATTTTCCTGATGCTGTATCTGCCTGTGATGCTGATGATCGTGCTGTCCTTCAACGAATCCCGTTCGGCTTACGAATGGGGCGGCTTCTCCTTTGTAAAATACGAGGCTCTGTTTGGCAACGAAACCATTATGGAGGCGCTGCTCACCACGGTGGTGCTGGGCTTTGCGGCGGCGGCGCTCGCCACCTTGATTGGTACGCTGGGCTGCATCGGCATGCTGGCTATGCGCAAACGAGTGCAGAAAACTGTCAGCACCGTGGCGAATATTCCGCTGCTGAATGCGGATATTGTTACGGGTGTTTCCCTGATGCTGTTTTTTACCGCTATTGTAGGGCGAATGAACAGCGTCACACTGCTTGCCTCTCACGTTACGCTGATTCTCCCTTACGTGGTGCTCAACGTCTATCCCAAGCTGGCGCAGTTCGACCCCAGTGTATACGAAGCGGCGCTGGATTTGGGCGCTTCCCCCGTGAAGGCATTTTTCAAGGTGATGTTGCCGGATATCTTCCCCGGTGTGCTGACCGGCTTTTTGTTGGCACTTACCATTTCTTTGGACGATTTCACCATTACCTATTTCACCAAGGGACAGGGACTTAACACCCTTTCCACCCTGATTTACACCAACCGCATTCGCGGTATCCTGCCGGAGTATTATGCGCTGGCGGCGCTGATGTTTGTGGGTGTGCTGTTCTTGATACTGATCATTCAGATCGTCAATATCCGTTCTGCCAAGCCCCAGGCACGGGGCGACAAACAACGCATCCGTCGCTGAGCGGCGGCACATTACGTTAGGAGCTGATAGGTAAATTGAAAAAGACTGGTTTTGTGCGGAAAAACGGGAAGCGGCTGGCGGCACTGGTGTGCGCCCTGCTGTTGGTTTTGGCGGGATGCGCCTCTCTGACGGGCTGCTCGTCCGCCGAGAAGCTGTATCTGTTTAACTACGGCGATTATATCGACCCGCAGGTCTACGATCTGTTTGAGGCGGAGACCGGTATCCGTGTGGTGTACGACGAGTACGCCGCTCCGGAGGATATGTACGCCAAGTTCACCTCCGGTTCTGTTACCTACGACTTGATCTGCACCTCCGATTATATGCTGGAGAAGCTCATCGGCGAGGATCGGCTGGCACCCATCAATAAGGATGCGATCGCTACCCTGTCCAACATCAGCCGGCGGCAATGGGATGCTACTGCCGCGTTCGACCCGGAACTGCAGTACACGGTGCCGCATTTCTGGGGCACGCTGGGCATTCTGTACAACACCAAGACGGTGACCGCGGAGGAGGTAACCAGCTGGGACGTGCTGTTCGACGGCTCCCACGCGGGCAATATCGTTATGCCCAACAGCGAGCGGGACGCCTTCTTTGTGGCGTTGACCAAGCTGGGCTACGATGCCAACACCACCGACCCCACCCAGCTGCAGGCGGCGTCCGACCTGCTGAAAAAGCAGAAGGCGGACGTGCAAGCGTACCTGCTGGACGAGGCTGCCCGTGTTAAGGTAGAGGCGGAGAATGCCGATTTGGCGGTGATCTACAACGGCGAAGCCTATCTGGCAATGGAGAATAACGAGGATCTCGCCTTTGCTGTACCGGAGGATGGCACCTGCATATGGCTGGACTCTTTTGCCATTCCCGTGGACGCGCCCAACCCCGCCTACGCAGAGAAGTTTTTGGAATTCCTCTGCCGTGAGGAGATAGCGGCGATGAACTTCGAATATATCTATTACTCCACCCCCAATCAGGCGGTTATCGATGGGCTGGACGAGGAGATTGCGGCGAATGCCGCCATTTTCCCTGCGGACAGCATTCACGATAAGGCATCGGTGCTGCGTTATTTGGGAGCCGAGGCGGAGGCGCTGTATTCGCAACTGTGGAAAAACGTGAAGTCCTGAGGAGTCGACTATGTTGATTTGTAAGACCGGTTTGAATGCCCCTGTGGATTTTCTGGAGCAGGTGTATGCCGTTGACAAGCAGGTATACCCGCCGTCGCTGTGCGGGGAACTGCATAATTTGGTTATCCGCTATGAGCGGTGCCCTGACACTTATCTGCTGTTATACGATGGGGAAACTTTGGCCGGCTATCTATGCTTCCTGCCCTTGGGGGATGCCCTGTACGCACAGATGACCGACCCTGCCGACCATGCTATGCGGGACGATGACATCGCCCCTGCGGAAATGGAATCGTGGCGCAAAGGGGAGTTCAACCACCTGTTCATCCTGTCGGTGGCGCTGCTGCCTGCCTATCGAGGCGGGGAGGCAATCCGCCTGCTGGGGGATAGCTTTCTGCAGTTTTTACGAGAAAAAGAGGCGGCGGGGTATCCCATTGGCAGCCTGTGCGGTTCGGCGATTTCCGACGGGGGAGCCAACTTTCTCAAGCGCTTCGGCGGGGTATTCCAAAAAGAGGTGGACGGCGGCTATCGTTACCATCTGGCGGATCGAAAACGGATAGAGGATGTGTTACAGCATGGACTCTTACTCTAAATCTTACAAAAACGATATCTATTTCTTTCTCCCTATGACGGCGGTGGATCAGCAACGCTTTTTCCGCGCTATGGAGTTTGAGGATCGGCGAGGTCGCGCCCCCCGTGCAAACGAGGACGCTTTCGGCAAGGAATATTGCAATACGCTGGCAGAACACGTGGACTATGAGTGCAGCAACCCCACCTTCCGTTCGTTGCGGCGATATTATTTGGGAGAGTTTGCGCTGGCTTGTTACGATGATAACTACGACGGCACTGTGATAGCCACCGAACGCGCCCACCTGTTTGTGACGGCGCACCGCAAGACGGGGCTGTGCATCGTTACGGTTGCTGTCCACGATAATACATTCATCCCCACCCAGTTGATTGACCAGATGTCTACCGAGCATTTGAATATTCTGGTTCCCGAAAAAGGGGAGTACATCTCTGTGGAAGGGTATATGAATACCCGCTTTGGTCTGCGTCGTTGCGGCGAGTCCAAGTGTGTGGTCTGCCTGTCGAATAAGCCTGCGGATGAACTGGAGTTGGCGTATATGCTGGCGGGGGAGACCTATGTCAGCGAGCATATCGACTATCATCTGCATCCCGACCGTGTGGGCGCACTGTTGGAGAACCATGCCTGTTACGACTACTACGAGTCTTACATCTCCCGTTCGGTGGTCGCTTTTGTATTTAAGGACTACGAGGAAAGCATCTTTGACCGCTTGGACGATGAGGCGTCGGTGCTGTTTGTGGTGGAGATTGTGCTGTTCCAGAATACCGCTGTGTTGCGCACCAATCGCCGCGTGGTGGAGAGTCTGGGCGAAAATGAAAACGTATCCAACGAAGAGATTAAAGATTTGTATCTGGAGTTTGGCCGCACTATGGGCTTTTGGAGCACGGATATTTTCAAGTATCCTTTCTCCCAGATGGAGGCGGACGAGGTCATTCGCTGTTTCGGCATATCTAAGGCGTTGGAGGAGTATCACCGCAACCAGAGTTACATCGACCGTTTGATAGAGATTAAGAGCACCATCACCAACGAGCGTTCTTCCAACCGGATGAATTTCATTTTGTATGTACTCGCTTGGGTACAGAGTGTGGCGATTTTGCTCAGTGGTTTGCTTTGGATATTGCAGAGCTTGCTTCGGGTGCAGAACACCACTTGGTGGGGGATCGGCTGCGTGGTATTCAGCATGGTGGTCGGTCTTTGGATTTACACGTATATTATGAAAGGTAAGGAATAGATAGACGCGAACAACAGAAAAACAATACCCTATCGCCCTTGTTTGGCGGTAGGGTATTTTTACTTCGCTGTCGCGAAAATGACAAAAAATACAGATGGAGTTTGTTGGTTTTGCCCAAAAGTGCTTTTAAGGACCATTATTTTGTGTAAAAAATACAAATTCGTCTTGATTTTTCCAGAAAGCCGTGCTATACTTGGTTAGGTTGGTTTAGTATCCCTAAAAATACATTTTAAAAGGAGGATAAATCGTGAAATCAACTTCAGCATTTCGGAGAGTTCTGTCCATGCTGTGTGCGGTAACCATGCTTGTCAGCATGCTGGCTACCGTCATCGTGTTGCCTGCGGCTGCTGCCACCGGCTACAGCGATAACTACAGCGTTTTGGCGGATTTCTCCACCACAAATCCCAATGACTATGGTACGAGCGGCAATGCAGCTCATACCGTAGAGAGCGTTTCCCCCTCCGGCTACGGCGCAGGTTTGAGCTGGGCCAAGGCGGACTCTACGCTTTCTTACACCGCCCTGCGTATGAACTGGAGAGCAAGCAGTTCCATTACGCAGGCAACCGATACCGCTATCGCCTTCTGGGTGTCCTTGGCGGATTTCGGTTACAACTATGCTGTGAATCTGCGCACTATCGTGTACAGCGCCAACAAGGCTCTGCAAGGTAGCACCAGCGCACATTCCCCCTACTCCGGCGCCCCCATCTATCTGATTCAGGATGGCGTGGCTACCGAAGAGGCTGCTGTTGACCAGAACGTGGTTCTGCCCGGCGGCTTCGTGGGTTGGGTTGTTGTGCCCTATGATTCTCTGCAGAATCATGGCGAGGTACAGAACACCACCGACACGGTGTCTCCCAACTTCGTGACCGGTTTGGATTTGTTCTACTCTGTGGAGGGCGTCACCGACGGCGTCATCCATTTGGATGAGGTTGGTGTGACCGGCGACCATATGGCATTTGTGCGCGATATGGGTCAGTTCGCTGCCGGTGACGGTTACACCGAGGATCTGAACGATCTGGCTGCGGCTGCCGACGTCAACGTCGAGGGCGCTACCGTGTCCGCTGCTTCCGGCGCTCTGAACGTGGTTGCCGGTGCGGGCGCTTCTGTTTCTATCCTCAGCCAGCCTGTCAACCCCATCTCTGTAGAGACCTTCAAGGCGCTTTCTTTCTGGATTTCTGCGGATGAGGCGGTTACGCTGACTCCCTCTCTGACCTATGCCTCCGGCGCGGCAGCCCTGAACGTTGCCGACTTGGGTCGTGACTTCTACCGCCTGATCGATACCGCCGCTGACAAGGTAACGGTCTGTGCTTATGAGAATGGTGCTATCTCCATTCCTGCCGGTTTCACCGGTTACGTGCTGTTCACCGCCGAGAGCTTTGCGGCGGATGTGGCTCTGGCCGATCTGGTCTCTGTTGACCTGACCGTTGCCGATGCGGCCACCTTCACGCTGGACAGCCTGCAGGCTTCCGCCGGCACCAACGGCTTCGTGACCTATACTCTGGGCATGGAGGCCGACACCCAGTATCTGCTGGTTGTTGACGGTGCTAAGGTGAGCATCAACGATATGTTCTTCACCCTGAATGCGGCTGATATGACCTCTGCCGCCTTCTTGAATGCGGTTGCGGTTCGTTCCGGCTATCGTGTGATGTATCGCAATGCGGACAACGAGCAGCTGTTCGGTGCTCAGACTGACATGGATGACGTTGCTGTCATCGACGTGTATCTGGGCGCTACCCGTGTGGCGGTTTACTACAACGCTAACCTGCCTCTGAATGAGGATCCCACTTGGGGCGGTGCTACCTCTCCCGACGAGTTCAACATCGTTGCGGATATGGACAGCGTCGAGCCTCTGGACATTTTCCATCTCGGCGGTGGCGGCGTGACCGTTTCCAACAGCGATTTCTCCTACAGCAAGGTTTTGTCCTGGACCCGTGGCACTGCGCAGGATTGGGATAAGACCAACAACCGCGCTCACGTCACCTCCGATATGTACATCTCCTTCTGCAACACCGGCTACATGGATGAGGAAGCTCTGGTGTTCTGGTTCTCTGCTGAGGGTATGTACTTTGACAACAACAAGCTGTCGAGTGGCTTAGACATCAGCATGTTCGCCAAGACCAATGGCAAGGGTTTGGTTGAGTTCACCATGGAAAATGGTGCTCCTTACTACACTCTGGCCGATGGCGATGCGGAAATGGTTGAAGCTACGGCTTTCGTAGATGATACTAACTATGCAGCTCATTTGACTATTAATAAGGGCTTTAAGGGCTGGTACATCATTCCTCTGTCCAGCTTCTCTCGTTACGATATGGATGAGGATATCTACATTAACGAGGAAACCGGCGAAGAGATTCCGTATGAGGACGCTTTGGCCATCTCTCGCGCGAAGAATCTGAAAGCCGAGTATGACAAGGAAGTCGAAGAAAACGGTTCCTCCTCCATTGTTTACGATGAGGCTCTGGCTGCTATTGAGATGAAGAGCATTCCCGTTTGGTACGATGCTACGCCGGATGTCGGTTCTGCTCGTCTGTTAAAGATGCGTACTGCCGACACGTACGGCAATATCTTGTATGTGGACGAAATCGGCTTTACTAACGATATCGATACTTTCGCTGCTGCTGCGTATGCGAATGAGCTGAGCGGCGCGCCCCAGACTACTGCGGCGTACTTGACCACCTATATTGATTTCGACGAAAAGCTTCCGGCTTCGTCTAAGTACGCTTTGGTGAATTGTGTATCGCCTTACGGCGTTGCCGGTCGTTTCAACGAAGTGGGACTTCACCCGTTGCACAATAACGCCGGCACTAACGTTGGTACTTCTAAGGATGAGGCGCTGGTGATGTGGGTATCCAATAAGGATCTGCCTCGCACTGCGGTTAACATGTATCTGATGAATACCGGCGACGCGAACCATGCTTGGATTCCTGCCAGCGGTGAAATCTTCACGATGGTTTCTACCGATGGTGTGCGTTCCACCGATGCTCTGCAGGATGGCGCGATTCCTGTTCCTGCTGACTTCGAGGGCTGGGTTGTTGTTCCCTTTACCGGATTTACTCCTCACGGTGGGTATGGTAGCACCCCTGAGGAGGTTATTCCCGGTGGTTACGACTACATTTATAATGCTACGCTTAACAGCATTGTATTTGACCAAATTGGTTTCACCAATAACATTGAGAAGTTCATTGGCTCTGTCGAGGGTGTAGAGAACAAGGTTACTCATAACTGGGTTGACGGCGTTTGCTCCGCTTGCGGCATTGCCATCTATACGGTTGCTGAGGACTTTGCCGAGGCAAAGTATACCACCAACGGAAATGTTGATCTGGTGAATTGTGTATCTCCCTTTGGTCAGGCTTTGAGCTTTGGTCGTGGTACCGCCGCTGCCAATATTACCATTGAAATGGATAAAATTGGTACTGCTGGTGATAAGGCGTTGGCTTTCTACTACGACGTGACCGGCTCCAAGTATGGCGGTAATCCCGCTTTCAGCTTTGTGCCGACCACCAAAGATGGCAATGAGATGTGTATGGGTCCCCAATACACTTATTACACTTATGTTGATGGTGTGTGGGCTGAGGCGCATCCCTCCGGCAATTTCACGCTTACCGTACAACAGAACACCAAGGGTTGGATCGTTCTGCCTCTGCCCGGTGCCGAGAGTACCGTTTGGCATAAGGCAGGCGGAGGCACCTTCTATGGCACTTGCCAAGATCTGAAGAAGATCTATTTGGAATTTGTGCATTTTAATGACGCTTCCATTGTGGTGGATCAGTTCACCTTTGCTTCTGATGTTGCTATGTTCAAGTCTCTCGTTGAGGACGAGACTAAGCTGGACGGCTACACCGGTATCCACGCTTGGACGGATGCTACCTGTGCTGCCGGCAAGACTTGTAAGAACTGTGGCATCACCGAAGGCGAGCCCACCGGCGAGCACGTATGGGAGAACGGCACCTGCAGCGGTTGTGGTGGCACTATTTACTCTGTCGCTGAGGACTTCGCGGATATCGCTGTTTCCGGCACAGAGGGTGCCTACGAGCGGGTCACTTGCGTATCCCCCTATGGCCCTGCTTTGAAGTACACCCGTACCGGCGACAACTGCCTGATCAACATCGACTTTGATGAGGCGGGCACCGCGGCTCATGACGCGATGGTGTTCTACTACGACAACACGATGTCCGGCTACGGCGGCGATGCGAAGTTCCGTATTCGTCCTTACACCTCCGATGGTACCTTTGCCGTTCTTGGCGCGGGCTACACCTACTACACCGTTATCGACGGTGAGGTGACCGAGAAGGTTATTGACGACCATATGAATCTCCGCACGCCTCAGAACACGGCGGGTTGGATTATTCTGCCTCTGCCGCAGGCTGACAAGACCTGGACGGATAACGGCTCCAAGTGGGATGAGACCACCAACGATATCGTGGGTATGGACCTCTCCTATATCCACTTTGCCAATGCGGCTATCACTCTGGACCAGTTTGGTTTCACCTCGGATGTTGACCTGTTTAAGGAGAAGGTAGCAGCCGGTCTGGATCAGATTAACGGCTACACCGATGTACACGACTGGGCCGAGGCTAACTGCTCCGCCGGCAAGACCTGTAAGGTTTGCGGCATCACCGAGGGAGAGCCCATCGGCGACCATGCTTGGGAGAACGGTGTTTGTACCGCTTGTGGTGCAGAGGTTTATACTGTGGCTCAGGGCTTTGATTGGTTCGATACGGTAAGTGGCAAAGAGGGTGCCTACGAGCAGGTCACTTGCGTATCCCCCTATGGCTCTGCTCTGAAGTACACCCGTATCGACGACAGCAGCCTGATCAACATCGACTTCGACAAGGCGGGCACTGCCGATTATGATGCGTTGGTGTTCTACTACGACAACACGATGTCCGGCTTCGGTGGCGATGCGAAATTCCGTATGCGTCCTTACACCTCCGATGGCACCTTTGCCGTTCTCGGTGCGGGCTACACCTACTACACCGTTATCGACGGCGTAGTGACCGAGAAGACCGTTGATGACCATATGAATTTCTGGACGCCTCAGAACACGGCGGGCTGGATCATTCTGCCCCTGCCGCAGTCTGACAAGACCTGGACGGATGGCGGCTCCAATTGGGATGAGACCACCAACGGCATCGTGGGTGTGGACCTCATCT
>JAFSGP010000002.1 GCA_017440755.1 Clostridia bacterium
ACAAAAGGTCTGTGCGAACCGCAAATCCTATCGTAGGGGAGGGGCTTGCCCCTCCCGTAAGGCTCCCTCTTTGAGGGAGCTGTCAAAATCTTTGATTTTGACTGAGGGAGTTTGGGTGTGTACCGACTTTACTCCCTCCACCGCCGTTCGGCGGTCCCCCTCCCTCTGAGAGGGAGGCTGACATATCTGTGCAAACCGCAAAACGGGACGTCGAGGGCGCCGTCCCCTACGAATGGGGCTGTGCAACCCGTAAGAACGGGACGTCGAGGGCGCCGTCCCCTACGGTTTTATTTACAATTCGTATAATTTTACCATTATTATACTAAACGCATTGGTTTTTACGGGAAAAACCGACCGAACAGGGCTGTTCGGTCGGTTGTTTTCTTATTCTGCGGCAGGAGTTTCCTCGTCAATTTCCTCGGCGGGGATTTCGTCTGCCTCGTCCTCTATGGGTTCGGAGGTATCCACCGAGGCATTCACCTCGTTGGCATCGTGCTCCGCCGAAGCAATGGACACGATAGCGGCGTCCTCGCCGATGCGCATCACCCGCACGCCTTTGGAAATACGGCTGCACAGGCGAATCTCCGCGATATGCATGCGAATGATGATACCGCCGTTGGAGATAAGAATCAAATCCTCCTCCTCGGGGTGTACCGTCATAATGCCCACCACGTCGCCGTACTTAGCGGTGTGATAGTTGGTCAAGCCCTTACCGCCGCGGGACTGGACGCGATACTCGTCAAAGCGGCTGAGTCGACCGTAGCCGGTCTCGGTAACGGTGAGCAGCTGCTTGCTGTCGTCCACCATCTCCATACCCACCACGTCGTCGCCGTCCGCCAGATTCAGCGCCTTCACGCCGCGGGCGGTACGACCGATGACACGGGCATCGGTCTCGTCAAAGCGAATGGCCATACCCTTTTTGGTGGCTACCAGCAGCTGCTGGGCGCCATCGGTGGTCAGCACCTTCACCAGCTCGTCGCCCTCGTCCAAATCAATCGCAATCAGGCCGCTCTTACGCACGTTGGCGTAGGCGTCCAGACGGGTACGCTTGAGGATACCCTTGCGGGTAATCATGCTCAGGTACAGACCCTCGGTCTGGTCCTCCAGGCGAATCATGGCGGAAATCTTCTCCTCAGGCAGCAGCGGCAACAGATTTACCACGTTCATACCCTTGGAAACGCGGCTGCCCTCGGGAATCTCGAAGCATTTCAGCCGATACACGCGACCCATATTGGTGAAGAACATCACGTAATCGTGGCTGGAGCAGATAAACATCTGCTTGGTCACGTCCTCCTCGCGGGTGGTCATACCCGTGATGCCGCGACCGCCGCGGTGCTGCGCCTGATAGCTGTCCACCGCCTGCCGCTTGATATAGCCCATGTTGGTGAGGGTGAGCACGCACTGCTCCTCGGGAATCAGGTCCTCGATATCCACCTCGCCGGATACGATGGAGATTTCGGTGCGGCGGTCGTCGCCGTACTTGTCCCGCATCTTGAGGCACTCCTCTTTCACAATAGCGCGCACCTTGTTCTCGTCCGCCAGAATGCCCTCGTACTCGGCAATTTTCATCAGCAGAGCGCCCAATTCGTCCTCAATCTTCTGCCGCTCCAGACCCGACAGCTGACCAAGACGCATCTTTACGATAGCGTCCGCCTGAATCTCATCAAAGGAGAAGCGCTCCATCAGCTTTTCCTTCGCCGTGGCCTGGTCCTTGGCGGAGCGGATAATGTTGATAACCTCGTCGATGAAATCCACCGCGGTCTTGAGCGCCTCAACGATGTGGGCGCGGTCCTTCGCCTTACGCAGGTCGAAGATGGTGCGGCGGGTGATAACCTCGGTCTGGAACTTGATGTACTGCTCCAGCATCTCCTTGAGGGAGAGGATACGGGGTACGCCGTCCACCAGCGACAGCATAATGGCGCCGAATGTGGTCTGCATCTGGGTGTAGGCGTACAGATGGTTCAGCACCACCTGGGGCACAGCGTCCTTTTTCAGGTCGATGACCACACGCATACCTTCCATGCTGGAGTGGTCCACCACGTCCGCAATGCCCTCGATGCGCTTTTCGTCCACCAGCTCGATGATGGACTTCACCAGATTCAGCTTGTTCACCATATAGGGAATCTCGCTGATGATGATGCGGTTGCGGTTGCCCTCTTCCTCAATCTCCGCCTTGGCGCGGACGGTGATGCGACCGCGACCGGTGGCGTAGGCGGCGCGGATACCCGCACGCCCCATAATCACACCGCCGGTGGGGAAATCGGGACCCTTGATATATTCCATAATCTCGGGCAGCTCTGCCTCGGGATTATCGATGAGCAGGCAGATGGCGTCCACCACCTCACACAGGTTGTGGGGCGGAATGTTGGTGGCCATACCCACGGCGATACCGCTGGAGCCGTTCACCAGCAGGTTGGGGAAGCGGCTGGGCAGCACCACAGGCTCCTTGGTGGAATCGTCAAAGTTGGGGACGAAATCCACCGTCTCCTTTTCGATGTCCGCCAGCATATCCAGCGACATCTTGCTCATTCTCGCCTCGGTATAACGATAGGCGGCGGCGGGGTGACCGTCGATAGAACCGAAGTTACCGTGACCGTCCACCAAGGGATACCGCAGGGAGAAATCCTGCGCCATACGTACCATGGCGTCGTAGACCGACGCGTCGCCGTGGGGGTGATAGTGACCCAGCACGTCACCGACGGTGGTGGCGGACTTGCGGTATGCCTTATCGGGGGTCAGACCGTCCTCATGCATCGTATACAGTATGCGGCGGTGCACCGGCTTTAAGCCGTCGCGCACGTCCGGCAGGGCGCGCGCCACCAGCACGGAAACGGAATATTCCAGAAACCGCTTGCGCATCTCCTTATCCAAATCAACTTCTATCAGCTTCGCCTGGGGGATATTTTGCTCCTCCATTCTGCTCACCTGACCTTTCTGTGTTTACTAACTGTATATTTGCGTTTGAATTATACTAATTGTTTGCCGCGGCATTGGGTAATGACCCGATTAAAGCCCTCTAAATCGGTGATACACCGCTTGGGGATATAGAACAGCGTGCGGCGCCCTGCCGCAATCTCGGCAAAGCCGTCCTTGTCGTACACGTGGACGTCCTCCACCCACGGGAGGGGCATCTCCCCCTCTTTTCCCATGGAAACGCGAATGGCGTAGCGGTCGATTTTCACCGTGCCGCGGGCGTCCTCCATATACGACGGCAGGCTCACCGTCTGCTTAACACGACTTAAGGGTAGAACCAGATGAAACAGGGTCAGCACACCGAAGCACAGCACAAAATACAGCACCGTGCTCCACAGGCTGATATTCCCCATCACCAGAGCGCCCACCAGACTCACCGCCGCCATACCGGGGGAGGTGCTCCAAAAGCGGCTCACAATCGAATGGCGCAGCACCGAGGCAAACTCCTCGGCGGTGTAGGTGAAGTTGCACTCCCACAGGACGGGCAACGTCTCCGCTACCGTGGGGACCGCTATCGGCTCCCCCATCGGCTGTAGGCGGGAGAAAAACCGCCGATTTTGCAGCGGCAGAGTATCCGCCGCCTTACGCACCGCCGCTGCCAATTCCTCGGTCATACAGCGGGCGGGCAGCACCACCGCGGGGTTAAAGCGGTTGAGAAACACCAGCATATCCGCCCGCTCCACGAACAGGGTGTGTCCGTTGAGGGGAAGCTTGGTGCCGCCTACGTTGGTTATCTTTTCCACGCGGTCGGGGTACAGCCGCACCTCGCCGCTGAAGGTGTTCCCCGCGGCGGCGGCTCTGTCATAGGCCTTGGCGGCCCGCTTTTTCAGCATAGCGGGGACAATACACTCCGTAAACAGGGCGGGCAACCACATAATCGGGACGGAACAGGCGAACAGGGGGTCGATTTTCCCCATCATGTGCCAGTCCCACAGGGTAATGCCGCCCATCAGCAGGAAAAAGACCACCGACATAATCCGTGTTGCCTTTTTCCGCCGCAGAGGACCCGTCACCTCCGCCTGCAACAGCGTAAAGGCGATGGATTCCTCTTTTTTCAGGTCGGACAGAAAGGTTACGTTGGGTTGTTGTTCCATATTTGTCACCTTAAATGTCCAGATTGCTCACGTACTGGGCGTTTTTCTCAATGAAATCGCGGCGGGGCTCCACCTTATCCCCCATCAGAATGGAGAAGGTCTCGTCCGCCTGTTGGGCGTCCTCCATATGCACCTTGAGCATGGTGCGGGTGGCGGGGTCCATGGTGGTTTCAAACAGCTGCTCGGGGTCCATCTCACCAAGACCCTTGTACCGCTGAATGTCGGCGTTGCCGCCCAGCTGGGCGATGTACGCATCCCGCTCCTCGTCGGAGAAGGCGTAGAAGGTCTGCTTTGCCTTGGACACGCGGTACAGCGGCGGCTGAGCGATGTAAATGTGTCCCTCCTCAATGAGAGGACGCATATAGCGGAAAAAGAAGGTCAGCAGCAGGGTGCAGATGTGGGAACCGTCCACGTCCGCATCGGCCATAATGATGACCTTGCCGTAGCGCAGCTTGGACAGGTCGAAATCCTCGCCGATACCGCAGCCCAGAGAGGCAACCACGGGCAAGAGCTTATCGTTGGTGTACACCTTGTCCAGACGGGCCTTTTCCACGTTAAGCATCTTGCCCCACAGGGACAAGATAGCCTGAAAATCTCTCTTACGACCCTGAATGGCGGAGCCGCCGGCGGAATCACCCTCAACGATGAACAATTCGGTGCGCTCGGGGTCGCTCCAGATGCAGTCCGCCAGCTTCTCCGGCATACGGAAGGAGCTGAGCTTCTTGCTGTTACGGGCGTTATCGCGGGCTTTCTGCGCCGCCTCGCGGACCTTGGCCGCATTAATGGACTTGTTCAGAATCGCCTTGGCGGTGGTGGGGTTTTCCTCCAGATAGTCCGCCAGCTTTTCGCTGAGCAGCTTGTTCACCAGCGTGCCGATGGCGGTATTACCCAGCTTTGCCTTGGTCTGGGACTCAAACTGGGCGTCCTCCAGCTTGACGGATACCACCGCCATAATGCCCTCGCGGACGTCATCTCCCTTCAGACGGAACTTCTCGTCCTTGAACATCTTGTATTTCAGCGCGTAGTCGTTGAAAATACGGGTGATGGCGCGCTTAAAGGCGTCCTCGTGGGTACCGCCGTCCACCGTGTGCATATTGTTGGCGAAGGAGATGATATTCTCGTTATAGCTGTCGTTATACTGGAATGCCACCTCGGCGGTGGATTCGCCGTCCGACAGGCTGATGTGAATCACCTCGTCGTGGAGCGCGGTGTAGCCGCGGGTCTTGTTGAGGTACTCCACGAAGGAGGAAATACCGCCCTCGTAGCAATATTCCTCGCTCTTGCTATTGGCCTCGTCCCGGCGGTCGGAGAAGGTAATCTGCAGACCCGCGTTGAGGAATGCCTGCTCCCGCAGACGCTTCTGCAGGGTCTCGAAATCGTATTCGGTGGTTTCGGTGAAAATAGCGGGGTCTGCCTTAAACCGTACCAGCGTACCCGTCTCTTGGGTGTCGCCGATGATTTTCAGGTCGGTGACCGCCTTACCCTGTTCAAAGCGCTGGTGGTGGATATGTCCCTCACGGCTGACCTCCACCTCCAACCACTCGGACAGAGCGTTTACCACGGAGGAGCCCACGCCGTGCAGACCGCCGGCCACCTTATAGCCGCCGCCGCCGAATTTACCGCCCGCGTGCAGAACGGTCAGAACCACCGTCACAGCAGGCAGACCCAGCTTTTCATTCATACCCACGGGGATACCGCGGCCGTTATCCCGCACCGAGATAATGTCGCCGGGCAGCACCTCCACCTCAATGTGGGTGCAATAGCCCGCCAACGCCTCGTCGATGGAGTTATCCACGATTTCATACACCAGATGATGCAGACCGCGGGGACCGGTGGAGCCGATATACATGCCGGGGCGCTTACGCACCGCCTCCAGTCCTTCCAGCACCTGAATGTCGCTTTCGCTATAGCTGCTCTCCGGCAGATTCTGTTCCAAGATTTCGTTCTCCATGGAGAAACCTCCTTGATATAGTTTCATCGTTATATGGGGACACCCTTTCGCCGTCCCGCGGACAGTGGTAAATACTGTCTTTATTGACCGTTTCGCTTTTTCAGCGTGGCGGGAGCCATCTGGGCGATATACACCTGCTCCCGCCGAAAGGCGGTGGCTTTTCGCTGCTTTGCGCACACGATAAAGGACTTGGGCAGCTCATAGCTGACGTAGCTGACCCGCCCTGCCTTTTCCGCATCGGCGAGAAACCCTTTTGTGTGGGGAGATACGGTGGTGTTATCCAAATCGAAGATACCCACCACGTCCTTTTTCGGCACCACAACCTCTTGCCCTAAGTGTAGATACATAATACACCCCGTTCCCTACAATGGGCTTTTTGCTTTCTGTAAATTATACCGTAGGGACAGGGCAAGCCCTGTCCGTTTTTGGTTTGTACCGACTTTGTCGGGAGGGGCAAGCCCCTCTCCTACTGATTCCTATCTGTAATATTTCATTTAGATATTACTCCCTGTTTAACAGAAAACACCTGTCCCGCGGTGGCGCGGAGGGTGGCAGAGGGTTCGCAACAGGTGATAAACACCTGCCAGCCGTCTATGTGATTGAGAATATAATCCTGACGGGATACGTCTAATTCGCTCATAACGTCGTCCAGAAAGGCCACAGGCGGCTCTTTGGTCACCTGTTGGAGAAGAGATGCCTCTGCCAGCTTAAGGGCTAAAACGGCGCTTCTCTGCTGTCCCTGAGAGCCAAAGGTTTTTACCGCCACGTCGTCCACCAGAATTTGCAGGTCCTCGCGATGGGCACCCACAGTAGAAAAACCCGCCGCAATATCCGTCCGACGGGCGGCATACAGCTGCTCCAGCCAGCGGTTGGCGATATCCGCCGCGCTGCCCTCTGCAGAGACGGCGGATTGCCAGCTGAGGACCATCTGCTCCCGTCCTGCGGACAGTCCGTTATACACGTCCGCCGCCAAGGGCTGCAGATTGCGGATATAGTGGCTGCGCGCCAAGGTCAGCCGCGCGCCTGCCGCCGCCAGCGCATAGTCCCACAGGTCCAACAGCTTTGCCTGCTCATCGGTGAGGCGGCCGCTGTCCTTTGTGTCCTTCAAAAAGGCGTTGCGCTGTGCCAATGCCTTGTGATATTCCGCCAGCGCGCCGACGTAGCCGGGCTTGAGCTGGCAGTAGGCGGCGTCCACAAAGCGGCGCCGTCCCTCGGGACCCTCTTTCACCAGGGAAAGATGCGCCGGAGAAAACACCACCCCGCAAAAGGACCCCGCCAAACGGGCGGCGGAAGGAAGCGACACCCCATTGAGGGTCACCTGTCGCCGCTGGCGAATGGTGATAGCGGCCTCCTGCTCTCGCGCCGCGGCGGTAAACTGTAGGGAAAGCCGCGCCTGCTCAGCGCCGAATTGCACCAATTCGCTGTCCTTGGACCCGCGGAAACTGCGGGACCCCGTAAACAGCCAGCAGGCCTCTAACAGATTGGTTTTTCCTTGCGCATTCTCACCATAGAGAATATTAACACCCTCACAGGGCTCAAATTGGCCGGGGTGCAGGTTACGAAACCCCTGATAGGTCAATTCACGGACGAACAACCGCGATTTCCTCGTTATCCTCGGGAATGGCAACCAGCTCGCCGCCGCGGAGCTTCTTACCCCGCATGGTGCATACCTCCCCGTCCAGCGTGACGCCTCCGTGCTGAATTAGCACCTTCGCCTCGCCACCGGTCTGTACAAGGCCCATACACTTCAGCAAATCGTCCAGACGGATATATTCACTTTCTAACGTAAAGGTTTCTTTGCTCATTTTTTCAACCTCACAGGCAACACCAGGAACAGGAACGAATCCCCTTCCTTCGGTAGAATCTTCATGGGCTTCAAGGCCCCGTTAAGCTGAATTTTCACCTCGTCGGTCTCGCTGTTGCGCAGGGCGTCCAGCAGGAAGCGGGAGTTAAAGCCGATTTCCTCCTCGTTGCCCTCAATGGCCGCGGGGATACAGTCGTTGGCGCTGCCCAGAGGGGTGGCACAGGATACCGCAATAGACTGGTTGCGGAATTCACACACCAGCGGGGATTTCAGCCGGTCGTTGATAACCAGCGACACACGGTCCACCGCGTCCATAAAGGAACGGGTGTTGACGGTAATCTCCGAGGTGCTGTCGGGGGTGATAATCTTATCGTACGCCATAAATTCGCCGTCCAACAGACGGGAAATCACCGCGTAACCGTCGATTTCAAAGATAATATGCCGACGACCCACCACCAGCGAGCAGGGCTTATCCTCGTCCTTTAACAGCTTGAGGATTTCCTGCAGGGTTTTGCCGGGCACGACGAAGGACATCTCCTCCTCGTTCTGCATCGGCTCCGAGCGCATCGCCAGACGGTAGCCGTCCACGCTGACCAAACGCAGCTGGTCGGCGTGAATCTCAAACAGCGTACCCGTATAGATGGGACGGGGGTCGTTCGGCGCCGCCACCGCAAAGATGGTCTGGCGAATCATACTCTTGAGCAATTCCTGCGACAGGTTCAGGGCGGTGCCGTCCTCCACCTTGGGAATATCGGGATAGTCAGCGGCGGACATACCCATAATGGCAAACTCCGTCACGTCGCCGCGAATCACGGTGTTAAACCGCTCGTCCGCGATAATGGCAATCTGGTCACCGGGCATTTTCCGTACGATGTCGCCAAACATACGGGCAGACAGAACGATTTCACCGGTCTCCCGTACGGTGGCGGGAATGGTGGTGGAAATCCCCAGCTCCATATCAAAGCCCGCCAGATACAGGGTGCTGCCCTGAGCACGCAGAAGTATGCCCTCCAGGGCCGGCAGGGACGCCTTGGTCGATACCGCACGCTGTACGTTGCCCACGGCTTCAATCAGTTCGTATTTGTCACACAGGATGTTCATAGCAAAACCACCTTTAATTATGTTTATAGCATATAAAATAATCTTTTTTTCAGTCGTAGTAATAGGGACGGTGAATATGTGAAAAACCGCCGTAACCCCAATGATACGTGGAAAAAACAGACAAAAAACTTTCACCCGCTGTTGGGGAAAAAAAGAGAAAGGTGTGAGAGACTTTTTTACCTTCCACAGGGGGGTGAAAAACGGGGAGTGGAATGTGAAAAAAGAGGGGAAAGTCCTCGCGCGCGCGCAAATATAATAAGGTAATTTATTAATAAAGGCACGGTTATCCGACGGTTTTCCCTGTCGGATAACCGAAATGCATTAGTTTTCGCGGATATTTTTAATAATATCGTTTACCATATTTTTATAGGTGGGGTCCTTTTCCATCTGGCTCTCCACCTTTTGCACCGCATAGACGATGGTGGTGTGGTCCCGCCCGCCGAATTCCTCACCGATGGCCTTCATCGGCAGGTTGGTGATATCCCGCACCACCTTGGCCGCCACCTGACGGGCCTTGGATATGGCGGCGGACTGCTTGTTGGAGCGAATGTCCTCGGGATTGACGTTCATGGTGCGCGCCACCTCGGTGATGATGCGCTCCACCGTGATGGGAACCGGCTGGTTATCGTTGCGGATATCCCGAATGGCATTCTGTGCCGCAATCAGATTGGGCTGCTCGTTATTCAGCAGGTACTGGGCGCGCATACGCTTGACAACACCCTCCAGCTGACGGACGTTGCTCTTGAGCTGATTGGCGATATACTCCGCCACGTCGTCCTGTATGGGCAGGTCCAGCATCTGCGCCTTGCGACGGATAATGGCCACGCGGGTTTCCAAATCGGGGGGCTGAATGTCCGCCAGCAGACCCATGACGAAGCGGGACTGCAGCCGTTCCTCCAGCGTGGCAATTTCGCGGGGCGGGCGGTCACTGGTCAGCACGATTTGCTTGCCGCCGGAATGCAGCGCGTCAAAGGTGTGGAAAAACTCCTCCTGGGTGGACACCTTACCGGCAATAAACTGGATATCGTCCACCAGCAGCACGTCCACCTGTCGATATTTCGCCCGAAATTCGGGGGTGGTACCGGTCTGAATGGCCTCAATCAGCTCGTTGGTGATGGTTTCGCCCTTGGTGTACAGAATGTGGGCGTGGGGGTTGTTCCGCTGAATCTCCTTGCAGATAGCGCACAGCAGGTGGGTCTTACCCAATCCTGAGCCGCCGTAGATAAACAGCGGGTTGTACAGACCGGCGGGCTTGCTGGCCACCGCCTGGGCGGCGGCATGAGCAAACTTGTTGGAGGAACCCACCACGAAGTTGTCAAAGGAATATTCCTCATCGGAGATGGCGGTGGGGAACCCGTTGCCCTGAATGGGCATCGCCGCGGTGGACTCCTCCACGGCGGCGGTGTTTTCCTTTGCAATCACCCGCAGACCCAGCGGAATGCCGAACACGTGCTTAAGGGCCTGCAGCAGCTTTTCGCCGTACAGCTCCAGTATGTTGTTTTTCATAAAAACGGTGTTGACGGCGACCACAACCTCGCCGTCCTCAATGCCCTGAGGCTCCATACACTTTATGTACACTTCATAGGCAATCTGGCTGATGTCCGATTGGCGCATATAGTCCAGAACGCGCTCCCAGTATTGGTTAATGGATTCCATACGTTTCGTTTCTCCTTATGGTAAAGCCCTATGTTTTATACAGACTAACAAGATATACATATACACATTTCATTATAACATAAAGGGAGTAATTTTTCAATATTTTTTGCCCATTTCGGCAAATTTTTTATTTGGGAGAGGAAAAACCCTCCCCCGCGCCGAATTTTGCCTAAAACAGGGCAAAAAAACGCCGTTGTGCCGTCTTTTTCATTGGGCAGGAGCCTGCCGTTGCGGCAACCCGCTTTTTCGGTGCGCCCGTTTTTGGTGTTTGTATTCTCCTTGTGAACCACAATATCTTGTATATCCCCCTATTTTCAACCACAAGAGAAAAAATTTTCTTGGAAAAATCCCGCCAGAATGGCAAAATAGCCTTGACTTTTGCGGACAAGGTAGTATATAATACTAAACTGTCAGGCTGTGGGTGTGTTTTTTCACCGCCCTCAACACCACTCCAAACCCGAAAGGAGGAGCAGAAGATGCTTCGTACTTACCAGCCGAAGAAGCGGCACCGCAAGATGGAACATGGCTTCCGCAAGAGAATGGCAACGGCGAACGGCCGTAAGGTTCTGGCTCGCAGAAGAGCTAAGGGCAGAGCAAAACTGACCTATTAAAAAAGAGGCCACCGTAGTGTGGCTTTTTTTATTAGTTGAGAACGAAGAGGGATTGTATGGCAACCTGGACAACCTTGTGTGAAAATAAGGATTTCCGCACCCTGTACTATCGGGGGCAGTCTCAGGTGCATTCTGCCTTGGTTACCTACGTGCGAAAGAATCGGTTCGGCTATCCGCGGGTGGGCATCACCACGGGGAAAAAGCTGGGCGGTGCCGTCCAGCGCAGCCGTTGCCGCCGCGTGATACGCGAGGCATTCCGCCCGCTATGGCCCCGTGTGGGCGGCTACGATATCGTGTTTGTGGCACGGGTCCGCACCCTGGAGTACAAGAGCAACCACCTGCAGGTGGTGATGGAAAAACAGCTGGCGCAGATGGGAGCGCTGGATCATGCGTAAGTGGTATCTGCCGAGCACGTGGTGCATCGGTCTTATTCGCTTTTATCAGCGGCACATTTCTTCCCACACCGCCCCCTCTTGTCGCTTTTCCCCTACCTGCTCCCAGTATGCCATTGAGGCGATAGAGCGCCACGGCGCCTTTTTCGGCGTGGGGCTCACCCTGTGGCGGCTGCTGCGGTGCAATCCCCTGTTCCGCGGCGGGTACGACCCCGTTCCGGAGCACCTTTTCCGTAAAAAAGGGAAAAAATAAGATTGTAACACTACGGACGGTTGCCCCACCTCTTCCTCCCCCGCGACCGCTCCGAGAATAAGGAGGAACCCGCTTATGATGGGTATTTTTGAAATTTTCGCGAAACCCTTAGGCTTTGTTCTGCGGTTCATCAACGATTTGGTGCCCGGCTTCTTTCTGGCGATGTTGCTGTTCACCCTGTTGATGCGTCTGGTGCTGTTTCCCCTGTCCATCAGCACCCAGAAGAATCAGGCGGACCGCGCCCGTTTGGCGCCCCGTCTGGAGCGGATACAGAAAAAGTATGCCGCCGACCGCAACAAGGTGATGCAGAAGCAGCAGGAGCTGTATGAAAAAGAGGGCGTCAAGATGACCCCCGGCTGTCTGCCGATGATTGTGCAGATGCTGGTGCTGTTCAGTATTATTGCGGTTATCTACAAGCCTCTGACCTACGTACAGCGTCTGCCCCAGGAGGATATCAACACCTGCGTCACCGCCGTGACCGCCACCTTGGACGAAAAGGCGGATAAGACGCTGCTTTCCCGCTTCGGCGAGAATTCCTACTACCGCGAGCTGTATCTGATGAAGTGTCTGGACTCCCACAGCGACGAGATGGTCGCCGCGCTGGAGAAGGCGGGCAAGACCCCCGCCGAGGCGCAGGCCACCATCGTCACCCTGTCCGAGACCCAGAGCCAGTTCAGCATCTTCGATCTTTCTCTGCTGGAGGTGCCCAGTGACTACGGCATTAAGCCCACCTGGCTGTGGCTTATCGTGCTGGCGTCCGGCGGCTCCGCCTTCCTGTCCTCTCTGCTGTCCATGAAGTACTCGAAGCAGACCATGTCTGCCGAGCAGCAGCAGGCGGCGGGCTGCACCAACGGCATGATGTATATGATGCCGCTGATGTCCTTGGTGTTTTCGTTCAGCGTGCCCGCCGGCGTGGCGGTGTACTGGACCTTCTCCAACCTATTGGCGATGGTGCAGACCTTTGTGCTGAATAAGATGTATAACCCCGCAAAGATTCGCGCACAGGCGGAGGCCGAGTACGCGGAGCGCCGCCGCCGCAAGGCGGAGGATAAGGCGCGGCTGAAGGCTGCCCGCATTGAGGAGCAGCGTGCTTGGCAGCTGGAAGAGAGCGCCAAAAAAGCCGCCGCCGAAGGAAAGAGCAAAAAAGCCAAGTCTGCCACCCCCGCCACTCCTGCGGAGCAGACCGGTGAAGAGCATAACGAGGAGGAAACGAACAATGAGTAAGGAAATCATTAAGGAAGCCGCTTCCGTAGAAGAGGCACAGCAGCTGATTGCCGCGGAGCTGGGCGTAGCGGCCGAGACCATCACCTTTGAGGTGCTGCAGCAGCCGGAGAAAAAGGTGCTGGGTCTGTTCGGCGGCACCAACGCCGTGGTAAAGGGCACCGTTGCCGGCGGCTCCGCCGCCGATGCCGCCTGCGCGTATCTGAAGAGCGTGCTGAGCGCCATGGGTGTTGCCGATTTCACCTGCTCCGTCAAGGAGGAGAACAACAACTGCATCATCACGTTGGACGGCGAGAATCTGGGCTTTATCATCGGTCGCCGCGGCGATACGCTGGACGCCCTGCAGTATCTGACCAGTCTGGTGGCGAATCGGGTGGACAACGCCTACTATCGTGTGACGCTGGATATCGGCAACTATCGGGAGAAGCGGGAGCAGACCCTGATTTCGCTGGCCCGCCGTCTGGGCGGACAGACCTCTCGCACCGGTCGCCGTCATTCCTTGGAGCCCATGAATCCCTATGAGCGCCGCATCATTCACACCGCGGTGCAGGATTTGGAGGGTGTCACCTCTTGGTCGGTGGGCAGCGAGCCCAACCGCCACGTTATCATCGGGCCTACCGACGATAATCCCAACAAGGATAAGGGCGAGCGCCGTGGTCGCGGCGGTCGTGGCGGTCGCGGTGGAAACCGCGGCGGCAACCGTGGCGGCGAGCGCCGTGAGCGCGGCTCCCGTCAGCCCCACGAGATTGTGGCTCCTGAGCGTCCCGTTCGCGAGTTCATCTCCCGTTCCAACCCCATGCCTATGGCGGACGGCGGCAGCCTCCCCACCCGCACCGAGTCGGAGAAGGAGCAGAGCGCCAGCCTGTACGGCCGCATCGACCTGTAAAGAAAGAAAAAAACCCGCGTCGGCAAGGCCGACGCGGGTTTTTTCGTTTTGGGATTATTCTTCTATGTCTGCTAAGGCGTTTCGCACCGCGGCAATAACAAAAGCAGAAAAGGTGCAGTCTTTTCCTTGGATAGCGGATTCTACCGCTTCCACCACGTCGTTAGGGAAACGAATGGTCTTGTTGGTCGTTGCCGGAACGGAAGGGATTTTAAAACTGCCCATAGTTTCACCTCGCATTGCAATCGTCTTGCTATTAGTGTATCGGCTTTTTCGTCAAAAATATGCATTGCAAACGCAATGCATATCGGGTATAATAAAGACGAGGTGATAGGGAATGGCGGAATTTTGCGTAGCGTGTTGGAATAACCTGTTTAACACGCACGATTCAGAAAAACGACTGATCATGTCAAAAAACAAAACCATTTGCGAAGGCTGTAAAAAAATCACATATTTTGTTGTTACTACGAAAGCGGCAAGATGGAAAAGACGGCTGAGGTTTGTTCTTTTTCCATTTGTGTTTCTTTATGAATGGGTGCGCTTTTTCATGGCATTGCCTCGTCTGTTGCGGGAGGTGCGAGAAAAGAAAAGTGTGTCCCGTTCCAACCCCATGCCTATGGCGGAGGTTGGCAGCTTCCCCACCCGCACCGAGTCGGAGAAGGAGCAGAGCGCCAGCCTGTACGGCCGCATCGACCTGTAAAAACGAAGAAAACGCTCCCACTGCATTGCAGTGGGAGCGTTTTTTGCTGTAACTGTAGGGGACGGCGCCCTCGACGTCCCGTTTTCGCGGTTCGCACAGCCCCGTTCGTAGGGGACGGCGCCCTCGACGTCCCGTTCTTACGGTTCGCACAGACCATTCGTAGGGGCGAACTGTGTTCGCCCGTCAGGGCTTCTCCTTGAGGAGAAGCTGTCGCCGCAGGCGGCTGATGAGGTGTAGCCGTCCGCAGACGGCGTTTCTTTTCCACCTCATCCGCTTCGCTGACGCTCAGCACCTTCCCCTCAAGGGGAAGGCAGGGGGGCTTTTCGTAGGGGACGGCGCCCTCGACGTCCCGTTTTCGCGGTTTGTACAGACCATTCGTAGGGACAGGGCTTGCCCTGTCCGTTTTTACGGTTCGCACAGGCTTCGACGGCGGGAGCAAGCCCCCGCCCTACGTGGCGAGGTTATTCTATTTTTATAAAACGTATAGGTTTGCTTAAGGCGGTGGCACAAGCAATCATAGAGCGTGTCCCGCGGCTTTTCCTGTCCCAAAAACAAATAACGTAGTCACATTGACGTGCCATCTCTTCATTCCGACGAGGACCGGCGCTTTTTCCGTATTTTTCCCAGTTGGCGGCATACCTTTCTACTGCCAGTCCCATTTCGGTAGCATAGCGCTCCCCCAGTTTGTCCGTTCCCGTGCACCCGCCGGACAAAATAATAATGGTGTGTTCCCGCTTTAAACGGCAAAGACAGCGTTCGATGTATTGTTTTGCCTGTTCATAGTTTTGGTAATATCTACAGCCGGCAATAACCACGCGTTTTATCATAAAAAGCCCTCCAGTCACCTTATTTTAACCTAATACAGGTTAAAACGAAATAACCTTATTCAGATTAAACTAAAATTGGGTACAGTAGTTTAATCGGAGGGTTTGGATATGTATCGAAGATTACGCGATTTACGAGAAGACCACGATTTGAACCAAACGCAGGTTGCTTCTTTTCTGGAAATGTCCCAAACGGGGTACTCTAAGTACGAAACGGGAGAGAACGATATTCCCACCGCGGTGCTTATCAAGCTGGCGCGCTTTTACAGCACCAGTGTGGATTATTTATTGGGAGAAACGGATTGCAAGGAGCGATATCCCAAAGCGAAATAAAACAACCCCCGCGTCGGCCTTGCCGACGCGGGGGTTTTTCGTTGTCGCGGTTTGTACAGACCATTCGTAGGGACAGGGCTTGCCCTGTCCGTTTTTACTTCGACGGCGGGAGCAAGCCCCCGCCCTACATATAACTTTCTATTTCCGCCCCAGCACCTTTTTCAGCGACTGTTTCAGCCCCGCGGGCATCACCGCGGCGAGGCGGGTGGTCAGCTGGCTGCGCCGCAGCCAATATTTCGCCTTTCCCTCCGCCTGCAGACAGGCGGCCGCCAGCCCGCGGGTGGCAAGCGCCTTGTCAAAGGCGTCCCACTTGGCGTTCTGCTTGCGCTGTTTATAATAATAGCGGTTGTGCTGCAGCGCCAGGGTAAGGTCCGCCTCCCGCAGGGGGAACACCTCGGGGGACAGAGAGGCCAGCAGGCTTTCGCCCTTTTCGGTCTGGGTGAGGATAATGGACACCCCGTTGGGGTTATACCCCTCCATGGCAGGGGTCATGCCCCAATAATCCCCCACGGTCAGGTCGCCCTTGTGGTTATCCCCGCGGAAATGGCATTGATAGCAGCCCTTTTTGGAGTACAGGCTGAAAGCATAGCCGTAGTCGGTGGAGTAGAAGGGGGCGTCGTACACCTTACCGTTGTCAAACACCGCGTGCAGATAGGGGGGTACCCACCCTTTTTTCTTATACCGTACGGAGAAATCGACGATTTTACCCCCGTATTTTTTCTCCAGCCCTTCCAGATACAGCTCCGCCACCTTGGCGGGGGTGGGACCGTGGCACAGCAGCTCTATGGTGTAGAGGTTGGCGGTGTCCACCCCATGGCTGTCCAGCAGGGAGTACAGCGCCGCCACCGTGCAGCCCAGACCGAAAAACAGCACGTCCCGTCCGTTTTTCAGCATCTCCTCCACCACGGCATAGACGCTGACCCGCTCCCCGTTCCACAAAATTTGGCGGGAGGAATCAATGTATTTGGAGCCCCGCAGGGGTTCCAGCTCGTCGAGGGTCTGGGCGCAGGCATATTCTGCCCCGCGGAAGTCGGCGGTGTAGCGCACGCCGAACACCGCGCCGCCCTTTTGGATAACCAGCTCCGACAGGGCGCCGGCCACACCGCCCGAGGCGGAGCGCTTGAGTTTTTGGGAATCGGAATAGTAACCGGAGTATGCTTTTATGCGGGAACTGTCAAAATCGAAGTGTTTGGGTTCCATTTGTGATACCTCCGTATATTTTTCACTAACCAAACCCAGTATAGCACACTCTTTTCTCATTTTCCATATCTTTTTTTGCAAGAAAAAGCAGACAGGATTTTCGCAACCCTGTCTGCTTTCCTATTTATTCCGTTGGGGACGCCGTGGGGCGGGTCAGCCGCAGAGCGAGGGCGGTGATATCGTCCGAATGGTCGGTCTGCGCCTCATAGGCGGCGTCTACCACGGCTTGGGCTAACGTTTGCATATCCCCGTCGGCGGGATAGGCGCGCAGCAGCTCCTCCAACGGCGCTACCCCGTCCACCAGAGCCCCGTCGCTCAGCAGCAGCAGGATATCCCCCGCCGCCAGCATATCTCGGGTGTGCTCAAACCGCACCTGGGGCAGAATGCCTATGGGGAGCGAGGTGGGGTCGATGCGGGACACCCGCCCGCCGCTGCATAGCAGGCTCACCGCCGCCCCCGCCTTGTAGACGTCCAGCCGCCCCGAATGGGTGTCGATGGCGGCCACGTCCAAGGTGGCGAGGCTTTCCTCCCGACATTTCACCTGCAGGGCGGCGTTTACGGTTTGCAGTATGCCGTCGGGGCTGTAGCCCGCCTTCCACAGGCGGGCGGCGACCCCTACCGCCATGGCGCTGTCCACCGCGGCCCGTCCGCCGCTGCCCATGCCGTCGCTGAGCACCGCCACCGTGTAGCCGCCCAGCCGCTCTACCGCGGCGGTGTCGCCGCACAGCTTTTCCTGCTCGCAGCACCGCTGCGCCAAGCCGCTTTCCACCCGATAGCGGGGCGGCTCCGATAGGGTGACCCGCAGATGTTCACCCCATTCCACCACCACGGGCGGGGCAAACGGGCGGTCGCACAGCCGCGTAAGGTCGGAGAGCCACCGCCCCGAGGTGGGCGGGTCGTCGGCGGTGAGGATTTCGATGGTGAGCCGTCCCCCACTGTCGCGGGTACACAGGGCCTCCTGCACCCCCATGCCGTAGTCCTGGCATACTGCCAGCACCTGTCCCGACAGGGCGGTGTCCACCTGGGCGGGGTCCGCCACCTGTGCCGCCAGACTGCGCAGCAGCTCCTCGCTTCCTGCAAACTGCCCTTCCACCGCCTGCTGAATTTCCTGTAGCCGTTGCCAGGCGGATTCCTCCGCCAGCATTTCGCCGTAGCCGCGGTTGAGATAGGCGATTAGGCGGTCGGGGCGGCGGCAACGCTGGGCGGGGAACCCCGTCAGTTGCTCCACCGTCAGTTCCCCCTCCTGCCGTAGCAGGGGGGTCATCGCCTCCAGCGCCGCCAGCATATCTCCGCGGTGTTGCTCCCAGCATACCCCCCGCAGGGAGCAGCCCTCGCACACCCCCGCGGCACAGCCGCGGAACAGACCGCCCAAATCCATGGGGCCGCGGTGGGCAAGCCGACGGGATACCTCGGTCACCGCGCGGGATACCTCCCCCAACGCCCCTGCCGCCACCTGCAGGCGGAGCACGGTCATGCGCCGCACCCCCTCGATGGCGGGCAGGTCACGGCTGCGCCACAACAGCTGATGCAGGCGGCGGTCCGCCTGTTGCGGTAATACCACGAACAGAACGCAGGCGACGGCGATTTCGTAGAGGTAGAACAGCATGCCTTCGTTCACCTCCGCCAAGGTCACCACCCCGCCTGCCAGTAAGTACAGCAGCGCCTGTGTCAGCTTGCCGAAGCGGGAGAACAGCCCCGCCATCAGCCCGCCGAAGGCCAGCGCAATGGCGAGGGCGGTCTGCCCCGGAGAAACCAGAGCCAGACCGCTGCCCAGTATGACCCCCGCCAGACAGCCGCCGCTTTCCCTCCCTGCGCGGGCAACCAGCAGAATGAGAAAGGACGCCGCCACACGCCCGGGGGAGAATCCTCCCACCGCCACGGTGGAAGCCGCCATCACCGCCACCGCCCCCGTGAGAATGACCGCCGCCTGCTGCCCCGCCGACAGGGTGGGGTTGTCCCCCCACTGACGGCGCAGGCGGACGGTGGAGGCGAAAAACAGGCTGCTCCCCCCTGCCACCAGACTTTCCGCTATGAGCAGCAACACCCGATAGGCGTCCGCCCCGCTCTGGCTGAGAATGACAAACCCCGTCACCGCGGTGGCGGAGAAGCCCAATAGCGGCGGCACAAAGGGGCGGCGGCTCAGTTCGGGCAGAGAGGAAACCACCCACCGCAGAGCGCCCACCATCGCCACCGTTGCCATATAGCGCAGTGTCTGGGAAGGAATCGGCGCCAGCAGATACCCCGCCAACAGGCTTACCAGCAGCGGCACCGACCCGCCCCCCGCCGCGGCAAGCCCGATGCCGAAGGGGGCCAACTCCCCGTACAGGGTGGCGCGGGGGACCAGCAGCCCCAACACACACCATAGCAGGGTGATTTGCCCCTCCTGCTCCCGCCCGCGGGGCAAGGGAATCGTAGCGGCGCGATGTATAGCCATAGAAACACGTCCTTTCTGATGCTCTTTTATTCAGTATAGGACAAGCCCACGGCAACATTTTGTCGCAACACCGCGGCAAAACAGGGCGGCTTTTGCCGTTTTTTCGCGGGAGGGGGAAACGAGGTCGTTTTTTGGAAACGGAGGGTCCACGGGCGAAAATGACCGCACAGTATTGGTTGCGTGGGGAAAACTAACCGTCGGTGGAGCGATTTATCTCTGTTTCACCACAATTTCCGTTTTTTCAATGGGTTCCCACGCATTGACTTTTTATAATTTTTGCTATATCATAAAGGCAGGGATTTCCACAGAAAGGAGTGTTTCCCATGTCTATGACCGACTTTTTTATCACAAAATATTACGAAACCGGTATGGACCAGCTGAATTTTAAGTACCATGGACGGGACAGCGTGATTATTGTGCCGAAAAACCCGTTGCCCGGCAACCCTTGGGTGTGGCGCGCCGAGTTTTTTGACGCGTTTCCGCAGGTGGATACCGCGCTGGCGGAAAAGGGCTGGCACGTGGCGTACCATATGGTGAGCAATATGTACGGCTGCCAGCGGTCGCTGGAATATCTGCGGGATTTTCAGGATTTCGTGGAGCAGCAGTATCAGCTCAACCGCCGTCCCGTGATGCTGGGCTTCAGCCGCGGCGGTCTGTACGCGGTGAATTATGCCGCCGCCTACCCCTCCCGCATCGGCGGACTGTATCTGGACGCCCCCGCCTTGGACGTGCGTAGCTGGCCGGGGGGCTTAGGCAACGGCATCGGCGACGAGCGCTGCTGGAAGCAGTGCATGGAGCTGTACGGACTCACCGAGCAGTCCGCCCCCGGATTCGGGCAGAATCCGCTGGACAAGGCGGAGCTGGTGGCCGCCGCGGGCATTCCCATTGTGGGCGTGGTGGGTCTGGAGGACGATATCGTCCCCTATGAGGAGAACCTGAAGCTGTTCGCGCGGCGGTTCCGTCAAGCGGGCGGCACCATTCAGGTGTTCCAGAAGCCGGGGGTGGGGCATCACCCCCACAGCCTGCAGGACCCCACGCCTGTGGTAGAATTTATCGAAAAACACTGTATGCCCGAGGGTGTACACGTGTGATTTAGGGGCAAACTATACTATCAAGCAAGAAAGGATTATACGTTATGAAAAAACCTGTCATTATTATACTGGTTGTAATCGCTGTTATCGGCATTATTGCCGGCTTTTTCGTCGGCACCTACAATGGGCTGGTGGAGCAGCAGACCGCCATCGAGGGCAAGCAGGCGGAGATTCAGACCCAGCTGCAGCGCCGTGCGGATTTGATTCCCAACTTTGTCAACACGGTAAAGGGCTATTCCGACTACGAGCAGTCCACCCTGCAGGGGGTTACCGATGCCCGCGCCGCGGTGAGCAAGGCCAACACCCCCGGCGAGCAGGCACAGGCGAACGCCCAGCTGGACAGCGCCATTGACATCTGGGTCAATGCGGTAACGGAGGCATATCCCGACCTGAAGGCCAACCAGCAGTATATCGCCCTGCAGGACGAGCTGGCGGGCACCGAGAACCGCATTGCCAACGCCCGCCGTCAGTACAACGAGGCGGTGCAGAGCTACAATACCTCCATTCGCAAGTTCCCCAAGAGCCTGCTGGCGGGTATGTTCGGGTTTGAGAAGGCGGAGTTCTTCGAGGCGGACGCGGATTCGCAGGACGTGCCGAAGGTGGAGTTTTAAGGTATGAAAATCAAGCCGCTTGGATTTACGATTTTTGTGGTGATTTTGCTGGTGGTGTTTGTGGGCGGCGCCCTGTTTGGGGGCAGCAGCGACCCGCAGACCCTGCCGACGGTCACCGACCGCTTTTTCGTTAATGATTTTGCGGACGTGCTCACCGTCGAGGACGAGCAGGCGGTTTACGAGCAGGGCGTTGCCCTGCAGGAGACCACCACCGCTCAGGTGGTGCTGGTTACCGTGCAGGATACGGGGGACAGCGATTTGGAGACCTTCTCCTACGACCTGGCTACCCAATGGGGCATCGGTCAGGCGGAAGAAGACAATGGCATTTTGCTGCTGTTCACCGTGGACGGACCCCATTCCCGCATTGAGGTGGGCTACGGTTTGGAGGGCGCGCTGAACGACTCGAAGGCGGGGCGGATTCTGGACACCTATCTGGTGCCTGCCTATGGGGACAGCGCCGCGTGGTCTGCCGCCCTGCGGGACACCTACACCGCTATCCTCAACGAGGTGTACGGCGAGTACGGCATGGCTGACCTGCAGACCCCGCTGGAGACACCCCTGCCTGTGGAGGAGGAGCTCACCACGGAGGATTTGGCAGCGCTGTTACCCTTCCTTATCCTCTTTGTGCTGATTATTTTGCTCGGTCGCCGCGGCGGCGGCAGCGGACTGGGCTGGTTGCTCCTTGCCAACCACCATGGCGGCGGTTTCCGCGGCGGCGGTGGCTTTGGCGGCGGCGGTGGCGGCTTCCGCGGTGGTGGAGGCGGCTTCGGCGGCGGTGGCGCCTCCCGATAAGAAGAGAAACAGCAGGGCGCTCCAAAGAGCGCCCTGCTTTCTTACAGGTCGTCGGCGTCCTGAACCGGCACGCCGCCGTCGGCGGGAACCCCCGTATAGCTGCCCAGCGGGTCGGTGGGACTCCCCTGTTTGGGTGTCACCATCTCGCCGGCGGCGATGATAGGCTCTACCACCCCCGGCTTTTTCGGCAGGGGAATTTGCTCAGGCTGTTTCGGCTGTTGGTCCATTTTTGTCATCTCCTTCCGATACAAATTGTTTACAATTCTATCGGGGTTTATTCATAATCATAGGCTATACTATGGTAGAAGAAGGGGGAACGTCCTGTGTTTTATCGTTTACAAAATACCATTCGGCGGTTTATGGTGGGTCGCTACGGCACCGACGGGTTAAACCGCTTTTTGGCGGTGACTTATCTTGTGCTGTGGGTGTTGTCCCGTTGTTTTCCTCGCGGCTGGGTGGGCTTTGTGCTGTCCACCGTCGCCACGGCTACCTTTGTGTGGTTCGTTTTCCGTACCTTGTCGCGGAATATCCCCCGCAGACAGGCGGAGAATCAATGGTTTTACGGCTGGTGGTATCCCACGCGGGAGTGGCTGCGCCATCAGAAGGACCGCCTGCGGGACCTGCGGGTGTGTCGGTACCGCCGCTGCCCCGCCTGCCGCGCGTGGCTGCGGCTGCCTATCAAGCGGGGGCGTCGCACCGTCACCTGTTCCCGCTGTCATACCCCGTTTAAGGCATTTTTTCTGTAACTGCAAGGACTTCAGCCGCCGCTGAGGTCCTTTCCTTTTGTTCCCCAAGGGGAGAGACAAGTTGGCTTGTACAGACCCTTTTGTGTAGGGAACGGATTTATCCGTTCCGAAACGGAAGGCATAAATGCCTTCCCTACGATAGCTTTTGTGGTTTGTACAAACTTTTCGTAGGGGCGAACTGTGTTCGCCCGTTTACGGGAGGGGCAAGCCCCTCCCCTACGATGGGTAGGCTTGTACAGACTTTTTTCGTAGGGGGCGGCGCCCACGACGCCCCGCCGACTCTACGCCCCGCCCGCTTTTTCTTTTTTCGGGACTGGCAAAAAGCCCCGCTCTGCCGCATATAGTAGCCCCAGGAGGGATGCAGAATGTGGCAGATGATAGCGGCCTTTTTGTCGCAGATGGTGTTTATGGTGTTGCAGGTGCTGGGCAGCGGGTCCTTCCCCAAGCCCCTGTCCGCCGAGGAGGAGCGGGCGGCGCTCGGGGCCATGCGGCGGGGAGACCGCACAGCGCGGCAAAAGCTTATTGAGCATAATCTGCGGCTGGTGGCGCACATTATTAAAAAGCACTATGCCGCCTCTCGGGAGCAGGACGACCTGATTTCCATCGGGACGGTGGGGCTTATCAAGGCGGTGGATACCTTTGACGAAACCAAGGGTCCGCGACTGGCAACCTATGCCAGCCGCTGCATCGAAAACGAGATATTGATGCATTTTCGCGCGGGGAAAAAGACGGCGCAGGACGTATCCCTGTCCGAGCCGATAGACACCGACAGCGAGGGGCGCCCGCTGACGCTGATGGACGTGCTGGCGCAGGAGGACACCATCGTGGAGGATTTGGACCGCAAGCTCAACCTGCAAAAGCTGCCCGTTTATATACGGGAGAGTCTGGACCCGCGGGAGCGGGAGATTTTACTGCGGCGGTACGGGCTTAAAGGGGACCCCAAGACCCAGCGGCAGGTGGCGGAGGACCTGCGCATCTCCCGTAGCTACGTATCGCGGCTGGAAACCAAGGCGCTGGATAAGCTGCGCCGCCGCTATGAGCGGGGGGACGGGCGGAAAGGTTGACAAACCCGCCCCAACCTCGTATACTGGGACGTAGAAAGGAGGGATTGCCGTGACCAAAAGGGAAAAAGCCGCGGGGTGGGTGTATGGCATACTCATCGGGGCGACGCTTTTGTTTATTTGGGGGCATTCCCTCACCCCCGCCAGCCAATCTCAGGCGGAGAGCGACAAGGTGAAGTGGCTTCTGTCCTTGGTGCTGGGGGACGGGGCGGTGACCGCCTTTTTGTTGGAGAATATTCGTAAGGTGGCGCATTTTGGCGAGTTTGCCCTGTTGGGCGGGGAGCTGGCGCTGGCGGGGCGGCGCCTGCGGCTGCCCCGGGCGTGGCTGTACGGTCTGGGGGTGGCGGCGGTGGACGAAGTGCTGCAGCTTTTTGCCCCCGGCAGAGCGCCGATGGTGGCGGACGTGCTGTTGGATTACAGCGGCTACCTGTGCGGGTTTGGGCTGATTGCGCTGTTGGCGGCGGGGCTGGCGCGGCTTTGCCGAAAAGTGAAAAAATAACTCTTGCAATTTGCGCCCGCCCGTGGTACAATAGGCGAGTGATAAAAACACTATATGCCGGTGTGATGGAATTGGCAGACGTAGTGGACTCAAAATCCACCGGTGGCGACACCGTGCCGGTTCGAGTCCGGCCACCGGCACCAAAAAACCGTGATGCACATTTGTGCATCACGGTTTTTTCTTGCCGCTGGTCTGTCAAGGCTCTCGACCGGCCTAATACGCGTTGCTTTGCAACGCGTATTAAATGGTTTCAGCGAAATAACAGATTCATTACAAAGTCGTGACTTCCTTTCGCGGAAACCACGGTTCAGAGTCCGGCGCACATCTGTGCATCACGGTTTTTTCTTGCCGGCGGTCTGTCAAAGCTCTCGACCGGCCTAATACGCGTTGCAAAGCAACGCGTATTAAATGGTTTCAGCGAAATAACAGATTTATTACA
>JAFSGP010000040.1 GCA_017440755.1 Clostridia bacterium
CCGAGGGTGAAGCGCTGGGTCACAAGTGGGATGATGCAACCTGCACTACTCCCAAGACCTGCTCTGTCTGCGGTGAGACCGAGGGTGAAGCGTTGGGTCACGAGTGGGACGATGCCACTTGCACAGCTCCCAAGACCTGCTCCGTCTGCGGTGCGACCGAGGGCGAGGCTTTAGGTCACGAGTGGGACGATGCTACCTGCACGACGGCAAAGACCTGTAAGGTCTGTGGCGAGACCGAGGGCGAGGCTCTGGGACACGATTACAATGCTGCCACCTGCACCAAGGCAAAGACCTGTAAGGTCTGCGGCGAGACCGAGGGCGAGGCTCTGGGACACGATTACAATGCTGCCACCTGCACCAAGGCAAAGACCTGTAAGGTCTGCGGCGAGACCGAGGGCAAGGCTCTGGGTCACAATTATGCCGCCGCTACCTGCACGACGGCAAAGACCTGTAAGGTCTGCGGCGAGACCAGCGGCAAGGCGTTGGGCCACAGCTATGCCAATGCGACCTGCACCAAGGCAAAGACCTGTAAGACCTGCGGCGCTACCAGCGGCAAGGCTCTGGGTCACAATTATGCCGCCGCTACCTGCACCAAGGCAAAGACCTGTAAGACCTGCGGTGTGACCAGCGGCAAGGCGTTGGGTCACAACTACGCCGCCGCCACCTGCACCAAGGCAAAGACCTGCAAGACCTGCGGTGTGACCAGCGGCAGCAAGTTAGGGCATTCCTACGAGACTACCACTACCAAGGCGACGTTGTCCGCTAACGGCAGTGTAGTGAAGAAGTGCACGGTATGCTCCTATGTGTCCAGCAAGAGCACCATTAGCAAGGTGAAGTCCATTGCCTTTAAGAAGGCGACCACCACCTACGACGGTAAGACCAAGACCCCCTCCGTGGTGGTGAAAGACGCTAACGGAAAGACGCTTAAGCTTGGTACGGATTATACTGTGACCTATCCCTCCGCCATGAAGAAGATTGGCACCTACAAGGTGAAGGTGACGATGAAGGGCAACTACAGCGGTACGAAGACCCTGACCTACAAAATTAACGCCATCAGCGTATCCACCTGCAAGGTGTCCTTTAAGGCTCCCACCACCACCTATAACGGCAAGGTGAAAACCCCCACCGTGGTGGTGAAAAACGCCAGCGGCAAAACCCTCAAAAAGGGAACGGATTACACCGTAACCTATCCCTCCGGTATGAAGAATGCCGGCACCTACAAGGTGAAGGTGACGATGAAGGGGAACTACAGTGGCACGAAAACGCTGACCTACAAGATAAATCCCATCAGCGTATCCACCTGTAAGGTGTCCTTTAAGAAAGCCACCACCACCTACGACGGCAAGGTAAAAAAGCCCTCTGTGGTGGTGAAGAATGCGAGCGGTACGACCCTGAAGCTGGGTGTCCACTACAAGGTGGTGTATCCCTCCGGCATGAAGAAGGTCGGCACCTACAAGGTGAAGATTGTGATGCTGGGTAACTACTCCGGCACCAAGACCCTGACCTACACCATCAAGAAGAAGTAAACCCACAAAAAACTCCGCGGTACGGAATATTCCGTACCGCGGAGTTCACTTTTTACAAGAGGTCTCGTCCCCGATGTAAAACAGAGATACCGTGGGTTTCGACATACTTCGACTTTCTTTTATGTTTACAAATGGTAAAAAAAGGATAAAATACCAAATATTTACAAATAAAGTATTGCCAAAATTTGGGATTTGTGGTACGATACCCTCGCCGGCAAACAAAAACAGAGGAGAAAACAGATTATGAGCAGAAAAATCAGTGTCTTATTAGCGGATAACAGCGATTATTTTGCCGTACCCTGCGCCAACGTGATGAAATCCCACGGCTTAGACGTGACGATGACGGAAAAGGACGGCAGGGCGGTGCTGGATATGCTGCCAAAGCTGCAGCCTGATGTGGTGATTATGGACCTGTTTCTGCCGCGGCTGGACGCTTTAGGCGTGCTGGGCGGTATGGAACAGTTGGAGCACCGCCCGCGCGTGATGATTATGTCAGGCTTCGATAACCCCGCTCTGGAGCGGGAGGTGATGGCAGCGGGCGCGGACTATTATTTCCTCAAGCCCTTTGATGCAGGGGAGATGTCCCAGCGTATTTTACGTCTGTGCGGCGAATCCGCAGGGCAGGAGCCTGCGTTCCGTCGTAACGGGAAGGACAACAGCAGCTTGGAGATGCAGGTAACCGATATCATTCATCAGATTGGTGTTCCTGCCCACATTAAGGGCTACCAGTATCTGCGTGACGCCATTTTGTTGGCGATTGCGGACGAGCAGATTATCAACGCCGTCACCAAGCGTCTGTATCCCGCGGTGGCGAAAAAGCACGGTACCACCTCCTCGCGGGTGGAGCGCGCCATTCGCCACGCCATTGAGGTGGCCTGGGACCGCGGGGACGTGGAGGTGCTTAATGCCTATTTCGGCTACACTATTCACAACGAGCGAGGCAAGCCCACCAACAGCGAGTTTATCGCCATGATTTCGGATAAATTCCGTTTGCAGATTAAAATTTCCTGATAGGTAGTATTTTCCTCCCCAAATGATAAAATATATTGTTTTTCAACATTGACAACGACGCCTGTTCTATGTAAAATATAGGTAGAGACAGGGGCGTAAGGCCCTGAATGGGGAGAATTGGCTATGGAGAAGAACCGCATTATCGTTATCAGCCGTGAGTACGGCAGCGCCGGCAGTCGGATTGGGCGTATGCTGGCGGACAGATTGGGTATCCCGTATTATGACAAGAATTTTGTGGATAAGCAGGTGGAGGACAGTGGCTTGAGCACCGATTTCATGGAGAAAGAGGAGCAGAAGTTTATCAGCAGTCTGCTGTTTAATCTGGCCACCGGCGGTTATCGCCATGCTAATAATAAGGATATGTCCGATCAGGTGTATATTGCCGAGAGCAACGCCATTCGTCAGATTGCCCAACAGGGCCCCTGCGTCATTGTGGGTCGTTGCGCAGACTATATTCTGCAGGATACCCACGACGTGTTCAGCGTCTTTATCCATGGGGATATGAGCAGCCGTGTGCGTCGCTGTGTGGAGGAATATGGCAAGGACCCCAAGCGTGTGGAGCAGTTCATTCGGGATAAGGACCGCACCCGTGCGCGGCATTACGAATATTATACCGATCGCACGTGGGGGGATTGCAACAACTACCATCTGACCGTAAATTCCGGTCGCTTTGGGCTGGAAAAGTCGGTGGATCTTATCTGCCGTGCATTGGAACTGGCGGAATAAGGACGGTGAAAAACAATGGCACATAACAGAAACAATCGGGAAAATCGGGAAAAAGCGCCGCGGGAGTTTTTCACCTTGGGCGAGCATGCCGTAGGCTCCCGTAGCTACCGTTTCCGCTATGACGGACGCATCTACAACATTCTGGAGAAAAAAGGCGAGCAGGAGGAGGAAACCCTGCTGCTGGAAGAGGCAGATGCCCGTACCGCCTACGATGCGTGGAATCGCATTAAGCGTCCCGAACGATTCGGCGGAATGATGTAATAATCGAGAAAATGAGAACAGGCAGCGGATTTCGCTGCCTGTTTTTTGCCGTCTTGACCGCTTGCGAGCGATGTGCTATACTGGAAAAAATTGCGTTGTGAGGTGCTATTATGCTGCAATTTGTGGACCCTATTCCGGGGGCGATGATTTGTTTGACGGAGGAGAAGGTTGCCGCCGGAAAGGACGTTGTGACCTGTACGCTGACCGCTCCCGTGGGACATCGGGTGACGGTGAATGGCGCGCCCTGTACCGAGGAGGAGGGCATATACCGCGTCACGCTGCCGCTGACCGCGAAGAGAATGCTTCTCCACGCTGTTGACGAGACAGACAGCACCACGGCGGAGAGTGAAGTGTATCGCCTTTACGCCCTAAATAAGACCTATCGGGTGTCGATTGACGACGGCATCTGGTTTTTGCAGGATTTAGCGCAGAACGAGGGTGTCTACACCAGCTTGTTTGATAACCCTTATTTGGCATTGCTTAAGCGGTTACATGAGGATTACGGCACCAAGTTCCACATCAACACCTACTACACCTGTCCCGAGCACGGTGGCTTTTCTTTGCCGCAGCTGTCGGATAAGTACAAGGTGGAATGGCAGGCGGTGAGCGACTGGTTGTCCCTCTCCTTCCATGCTCGTGCGGATAAGCCGGATTGGCCCTATTCCACCGCCTCCTACGATACGCTATACGGGGATTGCAAGGCGGTAATGGACGAGATTAAGCGGTATGCAGGCGCCTGCAGTAAGGCGACCACCCTCCACTTTGCGGAGGCCACCACTGACGGTGTCCGTGCGCTGTACGACAATGGTGTTCGCGCTCTGTTGGGAGATTTCTCCCGCGATGAGGAGGGGAATATCCAGCTGTGCTATTTTGCGGACGAGCAGCAGTTTGAGACGGTGCGGCGATACGGCTTCTGGAGGAATCCTGCCACCAAAATGGTGATGTTCTGCTGTGATACGGTGCTCAACTGCTACGACTTGGAGGGAATGAAGGCGGAGCTTGCTTGGTTCGACCGCACGTATCCCGACCGCAGCTTTGTGGACCTGCTCATTCACGAGCAGTATTTCTATGAGGATTACGAGGCGTATTTGCCGGACTACGAGCAGCGCCTGCGGACAGGCATCGAGTTCTGCATCGAAAAGGGGTATACCCCCGGCTTGGTGAAGGACGTGCTGGATTTCTCCGACGAGGATATTTTTGAACCCGCTTGATTTTTGCTCCGCTCTGTGCTATACTGTAAAAAACAAATAAGAAACTGCCACCGGGTAGTGTAACGTAAAAAAGCGTTCGTTTGTACATCGTTAGGTCTTAGAAGATGTGCACACGGACGCTTTTTGTTTGGGAGGATATATGAAAAAGATTTTAGTTTATTTTTCAAAAGGGGAGTGGGGGCTTTGGATGGGGTCGGTGTGCCTGATTCTGACCGCCTTTTTTCTCTTTGATCGGGCGAGCCGGCTTACCCTCGTCGCGTCTCTCATTGGAGTGACGTCTCTTCTGTTCAATGCCAAGGGCAATCCGGTGGGACAGGTGCTGATGATTTTGTTTAGTCTACTGTACGGGGTGATTTCCTATGGTTTCTCTTACTATGGCGAGATGATTACCTATCTGGGCATGACCGCCCCCATGGCATTGGTGGCGCTGATTGCCTGGCTCCGACATCCCTATCGCGGCAACCGCGCGCAGGTGGCGGTGGGTCATCTGCAGCGGGGCGAGGTGTGGCTGTTAGCGGGGCTAACTGCCGTGGTGACGGGGCTGTTCTATTTCATTTTGGCGGCGCTTGGTACCGCCGGCATTGGGTTTAGCACCCTGTCGGTGACCACCAGCTTTATAGCGGTGTACCTTACCTTTCGCCGCAGCCCCTATTTTGCCGTGGCGTACGCTGCCAACGACGTGGTGCTTATTGTCCTGTGGGTGATCGCCGCCCGTACCGATATGGCGTATCTCTCGGTGGTTATTTGTTTTGTGGTGTTTTTGGTGAACGACCTATACGGCTTTATCAGCTGGCGCCGAATGGAGAAACGGCAGCGGGGGTAATGTGGCACAAACTGTAGGCGAGTTTTGTACTACCCATCAGCACAAAAAAGAACAGACACCCAAAAGGGTGTCTGTTATCGATAACTTGGGAATATGCCGCTTGCGGCATATTCGGGAACGCCGTGCAGGATTTTGCGGCTCGTATGTGCCACTGCGGCGTTCGCGAGGCTCTGAACTCTCATCGTTGGCGAGGAGAGTAGATGTCTCTGTATTGGATAGCGGTTCGCCACCGATGTTGATATATGTCTGCTGGCGCAGACATATATGGCGAGTTCATCACTACCCATCAGCACAAAAAAAGAACAGACACCCGAAAGGGTGTCTGTTCTTTTTGGAGCGGCTGACGAGGCTCGAACTCGCTACCTCCACCTTGGCAAGGTGGCGCTCTACCAGATGAGCTACAGCCGCATATCTTTACGACAGGTGGTATTATAGCAAATGCGCAAAGACTTGTCAAGAGAAAAGCGAAAATATTTTTATTTTTCTTAAATTACAGCTTGAAATCCTCCGGCTGGAACTTTTGCAGTGCCGGCTGGCGGTAGGGGATCCGCTTGAGAGGGTCGTAGCGGAACTTGCGGCAGTGGTGATACAGCGGCACAATCCCACGATGGGCGCACAGCATCACCCGTCCGTCGGTGGCGCGACGGGCATGGGCACAATATTCACAGCCCGGCTGAATGTTGTTGCCGTACAGCTTGCGGCGCATAGAATCACCTCGTTTGCACACGTTTTTCTCAGTATAGCACAACTTATACTGTTTTTCCAGTCTTTTTTTCAGAAAAACACAACATTGCCAAAAAAGTTAGAAAAAGCAGCATAAAAGAGGCGGTGGCGGACACGGAAAAGGGGAGAGGAACGGTGTTTGTGGCACCGGTGGGCAGACGGACGGGAAACAGGCGAAACAGCAGCAAGGACAGCAGGCCGCTCCCTACGCCGTGAAGCAGGCGCCATTTCCAAAAGGCGGGGGTGAGCACCGGATACGGCTTCAGGGCGGCCGCCAACTGTCCCTGTACCGACAGCCCGCCCCAGCTCAGGCACAGGCTTAGCCACAGCGGGGCGAGAGATCCCGTTCCTGCCAAGGCGATGCAGCCGCAGCTGACCTCCAGTACCGCCGCCAGCAGAGCCGAGGAATGGGCGGGTTGCCACCCCAACAGGTGGTGGAGGGCGTGAGGAAGACCTACCGCCTCCCACAGGGAAAGCACCGTGGCAGACAGCACCACAAAGCCGCTCATGGTCAGCAGAGCGGCGCAGGTGTCCGCCACCATCTGTGCCGGCGGGCGGGGTGACGAAAGCAGGGAGACGACGGGAGTTGCATGGGATTTCTGACCGCGCCCCAACCCAATGCCGATGAGCAAGGAAACCGCTATATGAGAGAGGTAAAGCAGAATCCCCGCTTTGGTACTCCCCATCAGTCCCGCTCCCACGGTACTGATGATAAAGCCCGGTCCGCCGCCCACGCAGAAGGCGGTCATTTGCGCCACCTGCTTATCGGTGACCAGCCCTTGCTCTCGCAGACGGGCGGTTGCCAGCGCACCGGCAGGATAGCCGCCCACCATACTCAGGAGAATAGCAGGTCCGCAACACCCGGGCAGCCCAAACAGCCGTCCTGTGACGGCGGTGCTTAGCCGCCCCGCCTGACGGCAGAGGGGAGAATCGGAGAGCCACGCCGCCAGCAACATAAAGGGGTATAGGGTGGGAATGATGACCGTGGTGCACACCGACAGACCGCGGTTGATGCCTGTGGAGGCGGCGGCAGGATAGAGAAGCAGTAATGCCGCCACCGCTATCGCAGCCAGCCCCGTTGCTATCGTGTGTAAGGTTTTCCCCTTTACAGTGTGCACAAACACAACAACCACCCCTTTTGCTCCAATCTATGCGAAAAGGGGGCGAGTCTATGCGGTATGAAGCTGCTCTTTTTTGCATAGTATGGGGAAAAGAGGAGGGAAAGCCATGCAAAAGGGAAACGCCCAAAAAGGCTTACTGATGGAAATTGAAGGGAATCGGCGGGCGATTTTGTCCGGCTGTCGGGGGATACTAACCTATACGGAATCCCAAATTCGTATGCGAACCGAGGGCGGCGCAGTGAGTGTCTACGGCAGCGGGCTGGAAATGGGCTGTATGACGGTGGACGGCGCTACAGTGTGTGGACGATTGCAGCGGATCGAGTTTGAGGAGGGGACGGACTAACGATGTTTTCCGGATGGTTGCGCTGGTTTCCCGGCTGGGTGCGCGCAGAGGGGGAGGGCGGCTACCCCGAACGGCTGCTGAATGAATTGATTCGGGACGGTATCCCCGTCTGGCGGGTCACCTGTCGACGGGAATGGATTCGCTTTTCCTGTCTGGCGGGGGATTATCGTCGCCTGCGCCCCTATGCCCGTCGTGCCTGCGTCCGCCTCCGCCTGCGGCAGAAGCACGGTCTGCCTTTCTGGGCATTCCGCTACCGCCACCGCAAGGGATTGGCGGTAGGGCTGTGCTTATATGGGGTGTTGCTGGGGCTGTTATCCTCCCGCATATGGGTGGTACAGGTGACGGGGAACACCACCACCCCTGCCGCCACCATTCTGGAGACGGCGAAAGAATACGGCGTAACGGTGGGGGCGCCAATGGCGGATATGGACATCAAGGGGCTGCAAATAAATGGTCCCGACAAGCTGGATACCCTGTCCTTTATTACGGTGAACCCCAACGGCTGTGTGGCGCGGGTAGAGGTGACCGAGCGGAGCCCCACCCCCGAAATACTGGACCTGAGCCGCCCTTCGGACATTGTGGCGGTGCGGGACGGACGGGTGCTGTGGATGGAGGTGCGCAGCGGACAACGGGTGGTGATGAACGGCGAAGCGGTCAGCGGCGGCACCACCCTCATAAGCGGGCGGGTGGAGAGCGAGCTGGGGCAACAGCTCTACCGTTCCTACGGCAAGGTGTGGGCGGAAACCCGTCGGCAAATTACGGTGACGGTGCCGCTCCTGTATACCCGTCACGTTTTTACGGGGGAACGGGTGTTTCGCCCCACGATCACCTTTCTTTGCTGGGAAATCCCTCTGTACAGTGGAGGACCTTTACAGGCGGAAACGGTGCGAGAAACCGCCCATTTTTTGCAGGCGAAGGGAATGACGTTACCCTTAGGGTTGACCCACCGCTACCATTTGTACACACGGGAGGAAAAAACAGCGCGTACGGAAGAAGAGGCGGCGATTTTGGCAAAACAGCAACTGGCAAGGCAGGAAAAATCGCTGTTTGCCGCCTGCGTTTATGAAGAATTGGAGCGGGAGGCGACGGTGCGGGGGGACAGCTACGTCCTGACGGTTAGCTATCGCTGCGAGGAGGATATCGCCTTGGAAATCCCCATTGAAACGGTGGAATAGCGGATTCCTTGGCAGGTGCAGAAAATGGGGAGAAAATTTTATGCATTTTGCTAAATGACAAAACGAAATTTTAGTTATATAATATAAAATATCATGTATGATGGGAAGTAATAGCAATTTATGGCAGAACAAATTATTGAAGTAGAACGAATGGAACAAGCGGTGGCGCTGTTCGGCAGCTTTGATGCCAACGTGCGGTTGGTGGAACAGGCCTATGACGTCACGCTGCTCATTCGGGATACACAGATTAAAATCAGCGGGGAGCAGCCCGGCGTAATGATGGCGGCTAAGGCGGTAGACGGGCTGCTGCACCTCATCAACCGCGGCGAGCAGCTCACCGAGCAAAACGTGCGGTACGTGCTCACCCTGGTAAATGAAGGCGCCGAGGATACCATTCGCAGCTTGGGCGGCGACAGCGTGTGCGTCACCGCCAAGGGTAAGCCTGTGAAGCCCAAGACGCTGGGACAGAAGGATTACGTGGAGGCTATCCACAAAAACACCGTTACGCTGGGTATTGGTCCCGCCGGTACGGGTAAAACCTATCTGGCGGTGGCGATGGCGGTTAAGGCGTACCGCGCCAAGGAGATTAACCGCATCATTCTGACCCGTCCCGCGGTGGAGGCGGGGGAGAAGCTGGGCTTCCTGCCCGGTGATATGCAGAGCAAGGTGGACCCCTATCTGCGCCCTCTGTACGATGCCCTGTTCGATATGTTTGGGGCGGAGACCACCCAACGGTATTTGGAGCGTGGGGATATTGAGATAGCGCCGTTGGCATATATGCGCGGGCGCACGCTGGACGATAGCTTTATCATACTGGACGAGGCGCAGAACACCACCCCCGAGCAGATGAAGATGTTTCTCACCCGTTTGGGCTTCAATTCCAAAATGGTGGTTACCGGCGACGTGACCCAGATTGACCTGCCGGACGGCAAGATGAGCGGTCTTAAACAGGTGATGCGAGTGCTGCAGGGGGTGGAGGACGTAGCCATCTGCTCCTTCAGCCAGCAGGACGTGGTGCGGCATCAGCTGGTGCAGCGCATCATCGCCGCCTATGAAAAATACGACAAAAAGAGAGCGGAAACCGCCCGCTCACAGACGAAAAAAGAGGAGAAAAGGGGCAAAAATCATGGATAAGATAAAAGTAGCGATTGAGAACAAGCAAAAGGCCGTTAAAGTACCTACCGGTGTGCGGCTTCTTATCCGTCGCTGTTGTCATGCGGTGCTGGAGCTGGAGGGGTTTGAAGGCTCTGCCGAGGTGGACGTCTCCTTAGTGGATAACGACCAGATTCACCGCATTAATCTGGAGCAGCGTCAGCTGGACGTGCCCACAGACGTGCTGTCCTTCCCCTTGGGCGAGGACGGCATCTACGACAAAAATCCCGCCACCGGCGCCTATATGCTGGGGGATATCGTTATCTCCATGGAACGGGCGCAGGCACAGGCGGAGGAGTACGGCCATTCCCTGCAGCGGGAGGTGGGGTATCTCACCGTCCACTCCATGCTGCATCTGCTGGGCTATGACCACGTACAGGGGGGCTTAGAGGCGGTCCGTATGCGGGAAAAGGAAGAGGCGGTTATGCTGTCGGTGGGTTTGCCCCGCGGCAGCAGCTACGTGCTGGAGGGAGAGGGCTAATCTCTCCCACGATAAGGAAACATTCTGCCCTGCTTTGGATACAAGGCAGGGCTGACCTGTGATAGGAAAGGAAATCGTATGAGTACAGTATCTGCCTTTGTGGCTATTGTGGGTCGTCCCAATGTGGGCAAATCCTCGCTGCTGAATGCCTTGGTGGGCAAAAAAGTGGCTATCGTGTCGGACAAGCCGCAGACCACCCGCACCCGTATTATGGGTGTGGTGACCCGTGGGGAGACCCAGCTGGTGTTTCTCGATACCCCCGGCAATCACAAGCCCCGCACCCGTTTGGGGGACTTTATGGTGCGTTCCATTGGCGAGGCGGTGTCTGGTGTGGACGTGGGTCTGCTGGTTACCGAACCCCGCACGCAGATAAAAGAGGAGGAGCTGGCTCTGCTGCAGCAGCTGCAGCAGAAGAAGGTGCCGATTCTGCTGATTATCAATAAAATTGACACGGTGGCGGATAAGGGCCAGCTGCTCACCTGCATGGATATGTGGAAGCAGCAGGCGGAGTTTGCCGCCATTCTGCCCGTGTCCGCCCACACGGGAGACGGGCTGGAGGAATTGCTGGACGAACTGCAGAAGTTCACCTTTGAGAGCCCGCATTTCTTCCCCGCGGACGTATCCAGCGACCAGACCGAGCAGGCGTTGGCTGCCGAGGTGGTGCGGGAGAAAATGCTGCTGCTTCTGCGGCAGGAGATTCCCCACGGCATTGCGGTGGATATCGAGCGCATGGGGGAGCGGGAAACCGACAAGGGCCCCATTCTGGATATCGATGCCTACATCTATTGCGAGCGGGATAGCCACAAGGGTATGGTTATCGGCAAAAAAGGCGCTATGCTCAAGGAAATCGCTACCCTCGCCCGCACCGAGCTGGAACAGCTGTTTGACAGCAAGGTGAATCTGCAATGCTGGGTGAAGGTGAAGGAGGACTGGCGCAACCGCCAGGGCTTCCTCAACGGACTTGGTTATAAACTGAATTAACACAAATTACCGCATCGTTTTGTTTCGCCGACGGAGATACTATCTGCGGGAGGCGAGACTATGGATATGTGGAAGCTTTGGCATACCTTTCAAAGCAGCGGACGGGTGGAGGATTATCTCCGCTACCGCGGCATCGACCTGGCGGCTATGTCCGCCTGCGTGCGGGAGGAGGCAACCACCGATGGCAACGGCACCAAAACAACATCTGATGACCGACGGCCTGATATTACGTGAATACGAAACCGTAGCGGAGGCGGACCGTTTTGTGGCCATTCTCACGCGGGATAAAGGGCTGCTGCGTGCCTCTGCCCGCGGTGCCAAACGGGTGAAAAGCCGCGCCGGTGCGGCCACCCAGCCGCTTTGCTATGCGCGGCTGAGCTTGATTCCTGCGCGGGACAAGTATATTATCGAGGACGCACAGCCGCAGGAGGTGTTTTTCCCGCTGCGGCAGGACGTGGAAAAGCTGGCGCTGGCCCAGTATTTCTGCGAGCTGGCATTGCGGCTGTGTCCCACCGATGCGGCGGCGCCTAACCATCTGCGGTTGCTTTTAAACGGGCTGCATTATCTCAGCAGCGGACAAAAACCGCCGTTGCAGGTAAAAGCGGTGGTGGAGGGGCGTCTGCTGAGCTTGGAGGGGTATATGCCCGACTTGGTTGGCTGCTGTCAATGCGGACGGCAGGAGGGGGATTTGTGGTTTTCGCCCACGGCAGGCACGCTTTTCTGCGCCGCCCACAGCGGACAGACCGACCTGTCGCAGGCGGTGGCGGTGTCCGGCGGGGTATTGGCGGCGCTGCGACATATTCTCTACGGGGATTTCGAACGCTGCTTCGCCTTTTCCTTGCCGGCGGCGGATACGGCGGATTTGGCTACCCTTATGGAGCGCTTTTTGCTGGCGCAGCTGCAACGCTCCTTCAAAACTTTAGATTTCTATCACAGTTTACGGTCCTAAGGAAAGGATACATAGATGAATCGAGATTTACGTGCGTTAGAACTGGATAAAATACTGGACCTGTTGGCGGGAGAGACCGGCTGTGCCGATGCCGCCCATATGGCGCGCTCGTTGCGCCCCATAGGGACGCTCGGCGAGGTGCAGCGGCTGATAGCGGAGACCGACGACGCCTGTCGGCTGATGGCGGGCTTCGGCAGCCCCTCCTTCGGGCAGTTGAGCAATGTGACCAACCCCCTGCGCCGCGCGGAGGCAGGGGCTTGTTTGTCGTTGGCGGAATTTCTGCGTATTGGGGAAACCCTGCGGGTTATCCGCTCGCTGAAAGAGTGGCGCTCCCACTGCGAGGGGGTTGCTACGTCTCTTGACGACCGTTTTTCGGTGCTGGCGCCGAACAAGTACATTGAAGATAAAATTTCCACCGTGGTGGTGAATGAGGAAGAGGTGGCGGACAATGCGTCCCCCGCCCTTTCGGATATCCGCCGCAAGATGCGTGCCGCCTCCTCCCGCGTGCGGGAGCAGCTGGATAAGATGGTGCGTTCTCCCGCCTATCAGAAGGCGTTGCAGGACCCCATTGTCACTATCCGCAGCGGGCGGTTCGTGGTGCCTGTCAAGGCGGAGCATCGCAGCGAGGTCCCCGGTCTGGTGCACGATACCTCCGCCTCCGGCGCTACGGTGTTTGTGGAGCCAATGGGTGTAGTGGAGGCGAACAATGAGCTGAAGGTGCTGCGCTCCAAGGAGGAGGCGGAGATTGAGCGAATTTTGTTCGCCCTGTCCGAGGAGGTAGGCGGGTTTGCCACCGCCATTATTGCGGACTACGAGGTGCTGCTGGAGCTGAACGTGATTTTTGCAAAAGCTCGCCTTGCGTATAAAATGAAGGGCGTTAAGCCCCTGCTGGCAGAAGACGGGTATACCCGCCTGCATAAGGCGCGCCACCCGCTCATTGACCCCCAGAAAATTGTGCCTGTGGACGTGGAACTGGGCGGCGATTTTGACACGCTGGTTATCACCGGCCCCAACACGGGCGGTAAGACGGTGACGCTGAAAACCTTAGGCTTGCTCACGGCGATGACCATGTGTGGTCTGCTGCCGCCCGTGGGGGACGGCAGCCGGATTTCGGTGTTTTCCCGTCTGCTGGTGGATATCGGAGACGAGCAGTCTATCGAGCAGTCCCTATCCACGTTTTCCGCCCACATGACCAACGTGATTCGCATTTTGAAAGAGGCGGACGCGGGCAGCTTGGTGCTGCTGGACGAGTTGGGAGCGGGCACCGACCCGGTGGAAGGTGCGGCGCTGGCCATTGCCATTTTGGAGCGACTGCGGCAACAGGGGGCGCGTATCGGCGCCACCACCCACTATGCGGAGCTGAAGGCCTATGCCATTCACACCGCCGGTGTGGAGAATGCGGGCTGTGAATTTGACGTGGCGTCCCTGCGCCCCACCTATCGGTTGCTTATTGGTGCGCCGGGGCGGTCCAATGCCTTTGCCATCACCGAGCGGCTGGGTATGGAACCCGCCTTGGTGGAGCATGCTCGCACCTTGGTGTCGGGGGACGACCGCCGTCTGGAAGAGGTGGTCAGCCGTCTGGACGCCCGTCGGCAGGAGCTGGAGGGCGAGCTGGAGGCGGCGGAGAGTGCCCGCCAGCGGGCGGAGCGTGCCGCCCGCCAGAGCGAGGAAAAATTAGAGGATATCCACACCCGTCGGGAAAAAGAAATCGAATCCGCCCGCAACGAGGCGCGCCGCATTGTGGAAAAGGCGCGGCAGCAGGCGCAGGCGCTGATGGACGAGCTGGAAGAATTGCGGCGGCAGAAGGACGCGGCGGATTTTGCCAGCAAGACCCGTCAGGCGAAGAGCGACCTGCGCTCCCGCCTGCGTAAAATGGAGGACGCAGTTGACCCCGTGGTGGAGCGGGAGCGGGGGGATTACGTCCTGCCCCGTCCGCTGGTGGCGGGAGACCGGGTGTTGCTGGTGGACATGAATCTGCAGGCGGTGGTGCTGAAATCTCCCGACAATCAAGGGCAGGTGGAGGTGCAGGCGGGGGCTATCCGCACCCGTACTCCGCTTGCCAACCTGCGGCTGTACGAGTCCAAGCGGGCGGAGAAAAAGGGACGCACCGTCCCTGTGCCCGGCAGTCGGGTAGGGGGGCTTACCTCCCGTATGGAGCGTAGCGCTGCTACCGATCTGGACCTGCGTGGTATGACCGGCGAGGAGGCACTGCTGGAGGTGGACCGCTTTATCGACAATGCGATGCTGTGCGGTCTGGAGCGGGTCACCATTATCCACGGTAAGGGCACGGGCGCATTGCGTACCGCCGTACACGGTCATCTCAAAGGTCACCGTCAGGTGAAAGGCTTCCGCCTCGGCACCTACGGTGAGGGCGAGATGGGTGTCACCATTGTGGAACTGAAATAATCAAAGCGGCAACCTTTTGGTTGCCGCTTTTTTACTTTCATCAAATTTCACGCGACGGGTGATTTTTGGCATTTGCACATGAAAGCATAGTGAATGGGCATTAAATCCTATTGCATAATACAATTAGGGTAGAGTAAACTGGATTTGTATATAGTAAGACTTTAATCGTAGGTTGAATTGTATACAAGAGAGGATGGTTAATGTGAAAAGAAAGTGGATAGCAATGCTTTCCGCGCTGGCACTGTTGCTTACTATGGTGCCTGCACTGGGGGTATCTACGGCTGTGGCGGATACAGCGGATACCTCCTGGTTTGCCGATGCCAAATACGGTATTTCGGCAGGTGTGCTGAACGCACTCCAGAACAATGCGGACGCGGTTCCCTCCGGCGGTGCGCAGACCCGTTGGGACACCTGTGTCAACGAATTTGATGCGGAGCTGTTCGCCTTGCAGGCGGCACAGACCGGTGCCGATTACGTGCTGCTCACCTTGCAGCAGGCGGATCGGTATTTCTGCGCGCCCAACAAGACCTATACCAACCTGATTAAAAAGGCGGGTGTGGATGCGGCGGATGCCTGCGCCACCCGCGATCTGCCGATGGAGCTGGCGAATGCGCTGTCTCGCCGCGGCATCAAGTTGATGCTGTATGTCACCGCGGACGGTCCTTGGAAGGATACTGAGGTGTTCGAGCAGGCTCTGGGCGGAGAGATTAACGAGGCTTCCCACGTTCCTCCCGTTATCGTTGCGGACAATGTGGGCAGCGAGGCTTCCGCCAACTTCAAGAAGAATTGGTTGGCCGTTATCGAGGAATTTGCCGCCCGCTACGGCAGTATGGTGGCCGGTTGGTGGGTAGATGGTGCGGACGGCGCCAAGTGGTCCGCCACGGAGTTGCAGAACTTTGCGGATATGCTGAAAACCTATAACGGTTCCGCGGTGATATCCTTTAACGCGGGTAGCGCTGAGCTGGCCCCTCGCTACTATGTGGCGGCGGACGATTTCACCGCCGGCGAGTCCACGTACTTTGACGATTATCCCGAGGCGAAGTATCTGGATAGCGATAACACCCCCACCGATAAGGGTGGCGCGCAGTGGCATATCCTGTCTTATCTGCACGATATAGACGGTAAGGGCCGTGGCTACGCAGGCTACACCGCCGAGGAAATGAAGGCTTACGTGGAGGACGTCAACGAAAAGGGCGGCGTGGTCACCATCGACGTGTCGGTGGGGCGCAGTGGCGCCATTCTCTCCAACGAGTTGGAGGTGATGAAAGCGGTCGCCAACCTGGACGACATCAAGTATGAGATTATCCAGGATTTCGAAACGAATGCCGCACGCAAGGACAGCGCCCACGGCAAATTCCTCAGCGGCTCTGCCGCCGACGAAACGCGGTGCTACAATCCCGACGCCAGTCGGGCGCAGGCACCGTTGAGCGGCACGGCTTCCTTCTTCTCGGGTCTGCTTGCTACCGAGTGGGGCGCTGACCATGTGGTTGGCAATGCACCGAAGCCGTACATCACAAACGCAAACGGTGTGTTCTTCCGCCTGAAAACCAGTATGGATAACTCAGCTGCTCTATGTGTGACTACGGTGGGTATGAATGCGGCTACTTCGGGTATAAACGATGCCGCTTATGACCTGACAATGAATAACAGTGGTATCCGCTATTACGATACCGACGGTGACCTGGTGACCACCGGTATGGTGGTGCCTGCCGGTTTTGACGGCTACGTCTTTGTGCCCGCCAACCTGTCCCAAAAGACATTGGACGGTATCACCATCTTTTGGATTGATGCCTGGTATAACGGGTATTGCGCCGAGGGCAGATGGCACAGCGGTCACGAATGGAGCACCGCCACCATCGTGGGTGTGGATGACATTGGCTATTATTGTGCCTCCTCCGACGAGGAGTATGACACCATCCTCGCCGACCTGCTGGCGGCGGATGTGGAGCCGGAGACTCCCTCCGAGATAACCTATGAGTATGAGATCGTCCAGGACTACGAGGGCGCAAACACCAACGGCGCTTACTGGGGTCACGCCAATCTGGTTAACGGCGGCATCGGTAATTCGCTGATGACAGATCCCGCGACAGCACAGGCTCCCCTGTCCGGTCTGGGTTCCTTCGCCACCCAGCATACTGCTGGCGGTGTCGGTAATTCCGGCGCCGACTATCTGGTGGCTGATGCGGCGACGATGCAGCACAGCCTGTCCAACCCCACCGGCATCTTCTTCCGTATGAAGACCAGCCAGACGCCGAACGTTACGCTCTACGTCAGCACCTGCGGTGCGGCGTCCACCGACGTCGTCTGGGGCGGTAACAACAATGCGCAGTTCTCTCTGATGAACTGGAGCTACAACAACAACTGCCTGAATGCACGTTGGTATGCTCTGGACGGCACCGATAAGACCGTCGCCGGTGACGGTCGTGTGGTACCTGCCAACTTCGACGGCTACGTGTTCATTCCCTGCGACTTGTCTTCCAAGTCCCTGGAGGGTCTGACCGTTATGTATGCCCAGGCTTGGGCTATTGAGAGCCCGGACTACTGCTCCCAGTGGTGGACCGGTTCCAACGAGAACGTAATCTCCTACGATAATGTTGGTTTCTACACCGCCGCAACTGCGGAGGAGTGCATCGCCATTATGAACAAGGTCGAGGGCAGCTATGAGCCGCCTAAGGCCGAGGTAGCAATCGACCAGTTCCAGGGCTATGAGACCGCCGAGGAGCAGGCGAATGCCGCCGCTGCCGGCGCTATGGTTCAGGGCGGCGACGGTGCCGGTATTACCAACCGCTATGTGACCTATGGTCAGATCAGCGGTACCACTTCCCGTGAGCTGTACTTCACTGCCCACAACTACGGCGGTGATTATCTGGTGATGGACGCTCCTGCATCCACTCTGGGCAAGACCAGCGGTATCTACGTTCGTATCAAGACGAACAGCATTAAGAAGATGCCCTTCATCATCCTGCCCACCACCGAAAAAGCAGGTGCGCTCGAGACCTGGCCGAACAACTACGGTCCGGCTGCTACCCAGTACTACAACCTGAAAGGTGAGCTGGTTTCTACCAGCACCTACTTGATGCCCGCCGGCTTTGACGGTTATGCCTTTATTCCCTGCGGTGATATTGCAGGCAAGGCGGTTGCCGCACAGCTGCTGCCGACCTGGTTCACCAATGCGTATGCCGGCAGCGAAATGGACGGCGTTACTCACTGCTGGGAAGCCGGTCCTGACGGCGCCTTCCCTACGCTTCTCTTTGATAACATCGGCTATTACTATACCTCTGGCGACGATGCTGATTGCTACCGGGAGATTATCGAGATGGTGGAAAGCAGCAACAAGCTGGATGTCGATGTGGAATTTGAATGGTTCCAGGGTTATGAGACTGCCGAGCAGCAGGCGAATGCCGCCGCTGTTGACGCTGTTGTTCAGGCCGGCGACGGTGCCGGTATTACCAACCGTTACGTGACTAATCCTAAGTTGAGCGGTACTACCTCCCGTGAGTTGTACTTCATTTCCTACATTTACGGCGGTGATTACTTGGTGATGGACGCTCCCGCCTCTGCGATGGAGACCACCACCGGCATCTACGTTCGTATCAAGACGAACGGCACCAGCAAGATTCCCTTCATCATCTTGCCCACCACCGAAAAGAACAACAAGCTTGAAACCTGGCCGAACAATTTCGGTCCGGTTGCCACCAAGTATTACAACCTGGACGGTGAGCTGGTTTCCGAGAGCACCTATCTGATGCCCGCCGGCTTTGACGGCTATGCCTTCATTCCCTGTGGCGACATTGCAGGCAAGGCGGTTGCCGTGCAGCTGCTGCCGACCTGGTTCACCAATGCGTATGCCGGCAGTGAAATGGACGGCGCTACTCACTGCTGGGAAGCCGGTCCTGACGGCGGTTTCCCCGCTCTCTATTTCGATGATATCGGCTACTATAGCACACCTTACGGCAGTGCGGCTGAGTACGAGGCGCTGGTAGAAGAGTTGCAGGTATCGCCGGAAGTTGAAGTCGGCTTCCCCTACGAGGTCATTCAGGATTACGAGACCCAGGCGGCTAAGGACAACTTTGACCGTGGTCTGTATGAGAACGGCTCCGCAACGGAAAATGCCGTAACCTACGGCACGGAGACTCAGCAGGCGCCTTTGAACGGCGAGTCTTCTATGCATTCTGCACTGTATGCCACCGGTTGGGGTACCGACCACGCCGTCAGCCACGCAACGGCTCCCACCATTGAGAATGTGTCCGGCGTGTTCTTCCGCCTGCGCCACAACCGCAGCGTTTCTGTGCCGCTGTGCGTGACTACCGCCGGTGTGGATACCGGTGTGACGGGTCTGCACGATGCGGCGTATGACCTGACCAACGGCAACAACGACGTGCGCTATTATTCTGTGAACGGTGAGCTGGTCGCCATCGGCAAGGCGGTGCCCGCCAACTTCGACGGCTATGTATTCGTGCCCGCCGATCTTTCCTCTAAGACCATTGACGGTATCACCTTCAACTGGATTGATGCCTGGTACAATGCTTCCGGCGCCGAGAGCAGATGGCACAACGGTAACGATGCCGCCACCGCTACGGTGGTATCCTTTGACAACATCGGCTACTATGCGGCTCCTGCCGAGGCGACCGATGCGGACTATGCGGCGATGATCGCCGCCGTCCAGACCGAGCACAAGGACTTCCGTGATATGTGCAAGGAGGATATGGCTATTGCGATGGAGGCCAGAGGCTTTGATGGTACCGATTCGTTGAGCGCTAAACTGCTGGCCGACTTTAAAGCGGCCGTGGAGGCTGCTGCCGACAGCACGGAGACCACCGCCATATTCAAGTCCTATCGTGCCGATATGGCGGCTCTGGCTAACACCCTGCGCCTTAACGTGGGTGGCGGACAGATCCGCGAGGACGACAACGCGTTGCGTTTCATCATGGAGGTGGATCAGGACTTCTTAGCGTATATGCAGAAGACCTACACCAACGTGGAGTTTGGTACGCTGCTGGCCCGTCAGGACCTGTACGGCGGCGATATGGTTTGCTCCACCGTAAAGAATGGCTTCAGCAAGAACGGCGCCACCACCATTAAGCGGGAGAGTGCCTTCGTGCCGGAGAATTATACCGCTCACAACGGCGGCAAGACGCTGGTACATACCTGCGTTATCCGTAACGTGCCCGAGACGAACTACGATACGGTGCTTCGCGCCCGCAACTACATGAAGTACACCGACGGCGATACGGAGTATATCGTATACGGTGAGGAAATTAATACCACCTATCAGACGATAAAGACGATGTCCAGCGACGCTTCCACCAACACGGTTTCACCCTTTGATCAGGTGTCCGAATCTGTATATTTGGTGGACCCGGATAATCCCGGTCTGCGTGTGATGTTTGTGGGTAACTCCATTACCCGTCACGGTCCTCTGGAGGATATCGGCTGGAGCGGTGACTGGGGAATGGCAGCTTCCTCGGCCGACAAGGACTACGTCCATGTCAGTATGAATCGCATCAAGGAGACCCATCCCGATGCGGCATTTGCTCTCTGCTCTGTCAGTAGCTGGGAGGCAAGCTATCGCACGGCTGATGAGACCCTGCTGCAGACCTTTGCCGCCGCCCGTCGGTTTGATGCAGACATCATCGTGCTCCGTTTGGCGGAAAACTGCGATAACTCGAAGTTCACTTCCGAGGACAAGGCGCTGTTTGTCAGCCAGTTGGAGAAACTGGTGAATTACCTGAACGCGGACGGCGAGGCAGGAGTGCTGGTCACCACCGGCTTCTGGGATTCGCAGGTAGATGCCGGTCTCATCGAGTATGCAGATAAGTATGACTGCCCGCTGGTTGACCTGAACGATTTGGGTTATCAGGATCAGTATAAGGCCATCGGCGAATACTGGCATAGCGGCGTTTGCTCACACCCCAACGATGCGGGTATGGCAGAGATCGCCAAGCGCATCTGCGATGCTATGGAGCAGATGCCGGAGTTTCAGGTGCCCGTTGAGGAGTAAAATGAATCCGATGACAATCTCCGCCGTTTTATAAACGGCGGAGATTTCCTCGATAGTATGGAGAGGATGAAAAACATGTTAAAGGCAAGCAAAATGGCGCGGCTGCTGCGACAGGTAGCCGTAGGGGCAATCGTTACGCCCTGTCTTCTTCTTGGCGTTGGGTGTAACCGTGAGACGGTGGGGAGCGACGCGTCCAATAACACCGTTTCGCCCTATAATCAGGTATCCCAGAGTGTGTATACGATGGGGGCGGACAAGGGCGGCCTGCGTGTGCTGTTCGTAGGCAACTCCATGGCATTGCACGGTCCCTGCGAGCCTATTGGCTGGAATAATAACTGGGGTATGGCGGCTTCCGCTTTGGAAAAGGACTATATCCACGTTTGTATGGACCGTATCCGTCAGACACACCCCGATGCGGCGTTTGCTCTCTGCTCTGCCAGCACGTGGGAGGCGAACTATCGCACGGTGGACGAGGCGATGCTGGAAGAATATGCCGCGGCGCGGGAGTTTGATGCGGATATCATTGTCGTTCGCATTGTAGAAAATTGCGACAATTCCCAGTTTACGGAAGAAGACAAGGAGATCTTTGTCAGCCAGCTGGAAAAGCTGGTGAATTACCTAAACGCTGACGGAGAGGCCGAGGTGATGCTCACCACCGGCTTCTGGGACCATCTGGCGGATACCGGCCTGATCGCCTATGCGCTCAAGCACGGGTGTCCGTGGGTGGATCTGAACGATTTGGGATATCAAGACCAGTATAAGGCGCTGGGCGAATATGAGCACACCGGTGTCTGCTTGCACCCGAACGATGCAGGTATGGAGGCGATTGCCACCCGTATTTGTGTGACGATGGAGCAGATGCCCGCTTTTCAAGTGAAAGAGGAAGAATAAAAAAGGAAGGGACAACGCATCAGGCGTTGTCCCTTTTTTTAATAGCACGCTTCGAAGATGTCCTTGACCACGTTGTAGTCCATGGGGATATAGCTCTTGACCGCCCGTGTGCGACCGAAAGAGCACAGCTCCGCCAGACGGGGGATACAGCTCTCCGGAATGGCAAAATCCCGCAGGCGGGTGGGCATTCCCAGCTCTGCAAAGTAGTCTGCCATACGGCGGATACCCTCTTCGGCGGCCACTTTGTCGTCCGCTTCGGTGACCTCCCACACACGGCGGGCGAATTGGGCAAAGCGGGGGATATTGTGGGGGTAGATGTACCGTGCCCAGGCGGGGAACAGCACCGCCAGACCCGCTCCGTGGGCGATATGCTCGTACTCGCCGCTGAGGGCATGCTCCAGCTGGTGCACCGCCAGCGCCTGCTCGCGGAAGCAGCCGGTCAGCCCGTTATGGGACAGGCTGGAGCCCCACATCATATTTGCCCGCGCCTCGTAGTTCTGCGGGTCGGTGAGCAGGGTGCGTCCCGCATTGATCAGCGCCCGCAGGACACCTTCCGCCATCTGATCGGTCAGGTCTGTGGGAGGACAGACGGTGAAGTACCGCTCCATGGTGTGTGCCATGCTGTCCACAATGCCGCAGGCGGTCTGGTAGGGGCTGACGGTGTAGGTCAGCTCGGGATTACAGATAGAAAAGAGGCAGCGGTTAAATTGGCTGCCGAAGCCCCGCTTGCTGTTTAGCTCCGTATTGGTGAGCACCGCCGAGGCGCTCATCTCGCTGCCGGCGGCGGCGAGGGTGAGCACACAGCCCACGGGCAGCGCCGCCTTGGGAGTGGCCTTACCGCAGTGAAAATCCCACTCGTCCCCCTCGTAGGGGACGCCCACGGCGGTGCACTTGGCGGAGTCGATGACGCTACCGCCGCCCACCGCCAAGACGAGCTGGACCTTGTGCTCGCGGGCGACGGCGATGGCGCTTCGCACGAACTCCACGGTGGGATTGGGCTGTACGCCGCCCATCTCCACTACCGTGATGCCGCTGTCCCGCAGGGACTGCATAATCTCGTCGTACAGCCCGCTTGCTTTGATGCTGTTCTTGCCGTATTGCAGCATAATGCGATCGTAGCCGTAGCCTTTGATGATGTCGCCCACCTGCTTATGGGTGTTCCGCCCGAAGATCACGTTGGTGGGGGCGTGATAGGTGAAGTTATTCATAGGGTTACTCCTTTTCGGTAATGAGGTCGGCGGCGGACTTGCGCTTTTTCACGCGGAGGGTGTCGTCCGGGGCGGGATAGCCTAAGCAGATGACCAGCCGCACCGCGCCGTCCAGACCGCAGACTTCTCGTATTTTAGCATCGTCCAGCCAGCCCAAAATGCAGGTACCAAGCCCCTGGGCGGTGGCCTCCGCCGTCAGATAGGCGGCAAGGATGCCGATGTCGATGGAGCGGTAGTCGTTGCCTTTGACTTTAGCGCCCAAAGCGGCGGTTTTGACGTAGGGCTTTTCGGAGATGACCAGCTGAATGGGGGCGTCAGTAGTAAACTTGTTCATTCCCATACCTTGGGTGGCCTTTGCCACCTGCCGTGCCGCCTCGCCACGGCAGACGGTGACGTGGTAGGGCTGCCCGTTGCAGGCGGAGGGGGAGAGCCGTCCTGCCTCCAGTATGGCGGCGAGCTTTTCCGCCTCCACGGGGCGGGTGGGGTCGTAGCGGCGGCAGGATTGCCGTGTCTGTGCGATCTCGGTGAAGTTCATAGGGCACCTCCTGTGGCTTTTTTGTTAGTATACCGCATTTTGGGGAGGATGTAAAGAGGGGGGCGTGACGATCGACTTCGGCTTTCACGCACATATTTTTATTGATTTTTATCGGGGGATATGGTACACTATATTTGCCAAACAAAATTTCAGAGTTTCTCTGTGCATATTTTAGCAACAAGCGACGTATTTTACTTCGGTAAAAATACAGTGGCTCTGTTTCTGCATACACTTGCTTGTTGCGAGAAATGCTGGAATTTTGTTTGGCGACAGTGGAGCTGCGTGTTTTTCGGTGCGTAGCTTCGGCTACGCACTTTTTTATATTTGAAGGAGGAAAGAAAATGAAAAACCGCATTTTGTCCGTGTTGCTGACCTTGGCACTTTTGCTTACCTGTGTCCCTCTGGGAGGGGTGCCTGTATCCGCACAATCGCCTGACATTATACATACGCATACATACACAGACGGTGTTTGTGTAACCTGTGGTCAGATTCTCTATACAGCGGCACAGGATTTTTCTTCCGGAGCAGACGTGTTGCATGCATCTCCTGCCGATTGTTACAATTTGGTCGGAAACGGCAACGGTTTTGGTACGGCACTGCAGTTCTTCCGCACAGAGGAGCGTGCAGCCATAACCATTGATTTTGACCAAAAAGGTACGGCGGAGCAGAAGGCGTTGGTTTTCTGGTATGACGTTACCGCCTCTGTGTTTACGGCTGACTCGGCGATGTCTTTCATTCCGTACACCGCAGAGGGAAGCGGCATCACCATGAGCACCGGGTACACCTATTATACGGTGATTGACGGTGTGGTATCTGCACGGAAACCCACCACCAACTTTACGCTGACGCTTCCCGTAGGAACAAAAGGCTGGATGGTCTTGCCTTTGCCGGCAGAGGGGACTTGGAAGTACGATTTTGGAACGCCATACACTTATTATGGCACTTGCTATGATTTGGCGAGCGTCTATTTGGAGTTCATCTATTACATAGATGCTTCCGTTGTGGTGGACCAGATTGGATTTACCACCGACGTGGATGCCTTCATCGATCTTGCCGCATCCGGCAACGAGAATATGCCCGGATATACACAGGCAAATTGTGCCGTGGATGGGCACGCTTTCGCTCCGCCCACCTGTGTGTCGCCTATGATTTGCTCGGTTTGCGGTGCCACCCAAGGCGCGGCACGGGGACACAAATATACCCAAAGCAACGTTTGCTATGTATGCGGTGAAGCGGACAGCCACTGCTTTACGATGACGCGGGACAACGGGACGTTGCGTATAGACGGCTACAATGGAGCCTATTCGGAGGTGGTTTTGCCCGCCGCAGTCAACGGATGTCCCGTTACAGCCATTAATAGATGGGCATTTGCCAACTGCGATACCTTGCGAAAGATTACGATACCCGATACGATAGCCGCCATTGGAGAAAGTGCCTTTTTGGATTGCAACGCCTTGGCAGAAGTGCGTATCGGTAACGGCGTTGTTTCCATTGCCGATATGGCGTTTCTGGGCTGCAATTTCCTTGCCACGGTAACGTTACCGGACAGCTTGCTTTCTTTCGGGGTGGGTGTGTTTTCCGGCGCCTACACGCTTCGGGAGATTCTCGTCGGCGATGGGAATCCGATGTTTTCCTCTGTGGACGGCGTGTTGTTCACCAAAGACGGAACACAGCTGGTTTGTTACCCGCCTGCGAAGCAGCAGACGGAGTATACGATTCCGGATGGGGTTACGGTTATTAACAAAGAGGCTTTCTCCTCCTGCACGCTGTTGAACGCAGTGCACATTCCGGAGAGTGTTATAGAAATCGGCAAATATGCTTTTAACGGTTGCTATAACCTGAAAGCTATCGATATTCCTGAAAAGGTTTCCCGTATTGGGGACAGCGCTTTCCACGATTGTGAGAAACTGGAGCATATATCCGTGGCAGAGGATAATACGAGCTACTGTGCGATAGACGGTGTGCTGTTCAGCGAGGACAGGACTCGGTTGTTACGCTATCCTTCCGCCAAGGCAGGGGACAGCTACGCGATTCCTTTGGGAACGATGTTCGTGGAACTGTATGCTTTTATGGAGTGCAGTCTAACCGACGTAATTATACCTTACAGCGTAACCTCCTTGGGGGATGCCGCCTTTTTCGACTGCGCCTCGTTGGAGCGGGTTACCATTGCAGGGCAAATGACCCACATAGAAGCGAGCACGTTCAGTCTGTGCAGTGCCCTTACCTTGTACAGTTATGAAGGTTCCTATGTGCAGGCGTTTGCTGAGGAGAATGATATTCCCTTTATTCCGCATGTGTGTGGTCACATATGGGATGAGGCAACCTGTACGGCGGCGAAAATCTGCACCGTCTGCGGTGCGACCGAAGGTGAGGCGCTGGGCCACGAGTGGCAGGCGGCCACCTGCACGGCGGCAAAGACTTGTGTCGCCTGCGGTGCTACCAGCGGCAAGGCGTTGGGTCACAGCTACAAAACCACCACCACCAAGGCAACATTGTCCGCAAGTGGCGGTGTGGTGAAAAAATGTACCGTCTGCGGCAATGTGGCGAGCAACACCACCATCGCCAAGGTGACCTCGATCGCCTTTAAGAAAGCCACTACCACCTACGATGGCACGACGAAAAAGCCTACCGTGGTGGTGAAGGATGCGAGCGGCAAGACTCTGAAATTGGGCACTGACTACACAGTGACCTATCCCACAGGAATGAAGAAGGCGGGCACCTACAAGGTGAAGGTAACGCTGAAGGGCAACTACAGCGGCGAAAAGACGCTGACCTATAAAATCAACCCCATTAGCGTATCCACCTGCAAGATCGCCTTTAAGAAAGCCACCACCACCTACGACGGCAAGGTGAAAAAGCCCACCGTGGTGGTGAAGAATGCGAATGGCACCACGCTGAAGCTGGGCACCCACTACAAAGTAGTGTACCCCACGGGGATGAAGAATGCAGGCACCTACAAGGTGAAAGTGGTGATGCTGGGCAACTACAGCGGCACGAAAACGCTCACCTATAAAATCAACCCCATCAGCGTATCCACCTGCAAGATCGCCTTTAAGAAAGCCACCACCACCTACAACGGCAAGGTAAAAACCCCTGCCGTGGTGGTGAAGAATGCAAACGGCACCACCCTTAAATTGGGCACCCACTACAAGGTGGTGTATCCTGCGGGGATGAAAAAGGTCGGCACCTACAAGGTGAAAGTGGTGATGCTGGGCAACTACAGCGGCGAAAAGACGCTGACCTATAAAATCAACCCCATCAGCGTATCCACCTGCAAGATCGCCTTTAAGAAAGCCACCACCACCTACAACGGCAAGGTGAAAACTCCCGCTGTGGTGGTGAAGAATGCAAACGGCACCGTGCTGACGAAGGGGGTCCACTACAAGGTGGTGTATCCTGCGGGTATGAAAAAGGTCGGCACCTACAAGGTGAAAGTGGTGATGCTGGGCAACTACAGCGGCACAAAAACGCTGACCTACACCATCAAGAAGTAATAAAGCGATAGCAAAAAAAGCCTCCGCTGCGGCGGAGGCTTTTTTGCGTGCGGGTCGTGCAAACTAAAAACCCATTGTAGGGCAGGGCCTTGGTCCTGCCGTTGGGTTTGCATACGCTTTGGCGGCGGGAGCAAGCCCCCGCCCTACGGATTATGTTTTTGGTTTCCATCGTAGGGGAGGGGCTTGCCCCTCCCGTTTTCGGGCGAACACAGTTCGCCCCTACGGTTCGGGATGGGCGCGAGAATGGGACGATAGGGTTTATGTTTCGTTGCCGCCGCTGGTGGGGTGGCTCAGGTCCACGTGGAAGATGTACTTATCTCCGCGGATTATGGATTTCGTATACTCGATGAGAATGTCGCCCTCGTAGCTGAAGCGCTCCAGCAGAACACAGGGGGTGTTAGAGGGTAACTGCAGCAGGGCTTTCTCCTCCTGCGTCGGCATAATTGCCCGCAAGGTCTCGTGGGTTCTGTCGGCGTGAAAATTGTATTTCCGCCGCAGGAAACGATACAGCGACCCATGAGACAGATACTCGATATCCAACCGTGGAAACCGCTCACAGGGGAGATGGGTGGTTTCAATCATTAAAGGATACTCCTTGGCGCTACGGAGCCGTACCAACTTGTGAAAAAAACGGACAAATTCTGAGAAGGTTTACGAGAGGGAATCTGGTCTGCCTCTACGGTGGAATAGTCCAGCACGGTACTCTTCATAAACACGTTGCTTTGCTTGAGGGTGTCTGCAAAGGAATATACCGTGTTCAGCGGTTGGTTATACATCTGGGGCTTGATAAAGGTGCCGTTGCCGTGTATGGTGTACACCTCTTCCGACTCTTTAAGCAATGACACTGCCTGTCGGATAGTGGAACGGCTGACGTGGTATTTTTCACACAGGATACGCTCGGAAGGAAGCGGCGCGTTCTCGGCGTATTCCCCGTTGCGGATGGCTGTGCGTATCTTTTTGTATATCTGTACATACAGCGCCGATTCGTGCATACACCTGACCTCCTCGCTGTTGTTGTTTCTATTTTATCAAAATCTGTCGCTGGGTGCAAGTGTTTCTTGAAAAAGGACCACTGACGACGGTGGTTCGGTTTGAAGCATACCACTGCCCTCGGTGGCACGAAATCGGCGAATTCCTTGAAAATAAATCGGTCGGCGTGTATAATTGCCGCGTAAGGACTGTAAAGGAGAGGGGAGAGAATATGGCTTGGTTTATCGGTATTGACGGCGGTGGCACCAAGACGGCTTTTGCCATCGGCAAAGAGGACGGTGCGGCTGTGCGGTGCCTGCAGCGCAGTGGCTGCTCCTATCAGGAGATTGGCGCGGACGCGGTGGTGGATCTGCTGACGGAGGGTGTACAGACCCTGTTGGCGGAGGCAGGCGTAACGGCGACGGACGTGGCAGGCTGCTGCATCGGGTTGCCCTGTTACGGCGAGAATCAGAAGATGGACCGCTATATGGAAGAAACTTTGGCGGCGGCGCTGGCTCCTATTCCGGTGCGGGTGGTCAACGACGGCGTGGTCGGCTGGGCAGGGTCTTTGGAGTGCGCTGAGGGGATACATCTGGTATCCGGCACCGGTTCTATCGCTTTCGGCTGCGGTAAGGACGGCAAAATTCTGCGTACCGGCGGCTGGTGCGAGTTCTTCGGGGACGAAGGCTCCTGCTATTGGGTCGGACGGCAGGCAATGAGCCTGTTTTCCAAAGAGGCGGACGGCAGAGCACCGAAAGGCGCCTTATACGATATCGTGCGGTCCGCTTTTGCCGTGGAAGAGGATTTTGATATTATCGAAATCATTCTGCGGGATATTGCTCCCCATCGGGAGAAGGTAGCGGCGTTCCAGATCTATGCGATGCAGGCTGCTGTGGCAGGTGACGAAGCTGCACGGAATTTATACGGCCAGGCGGCATCGGAGCTGGCACAGCTGGTGTGCGGCATAAAGGAGCAGCTTACCTGGTCCGAGGACGTGGTGACCGTCTCTTATTTCGGCGGGTTGTTTAAGACCGACGACCTGATTTTGCAGCCGCTTTCGGAGATACTGGCGGCAAAGGGCTGCCGTCTGCAGCAGCCGAAGCACACCGCAACCGAAGGCGCTTTGTTACTGGCGATTGAAACATACAAATAAAAAGGAGAAATGGTTATGTTTTTGACGGAAAAAGAAATTCTGGATACCCCTGTGGCGCTGGCGAAGACCTGCGCTATGTTTGAGGCGCAGGCGGAGGAGATTGCGGCATTTTTTGCCGCCAACACCCAGCGCAAATTCACCTTCTTTGGTTGCGGCTCCAGCTATATGCTGTCCAAAGGCGCCGCCACCCTGTTTGCCTCCCTGCCCAACACGGCGGCGAATGCCATTCCGGCAGGCGACTATATCGTAGACTCCGCTTTCTGGGCGGAAACGGTGAAGGACAGCATTATCGTGACCATCTCCCGCTCCGGCAAGACCTCTGAGATGGTGCGTGCTGTCAAGCACATCAAGGAAAACTACGGCTGTCCCGTTATCTCCCTGTCCATGAAGGACGAGAATGACATCATGTCGATGAGTGGGCTGGACCTGACGATGGATTGGTGCTACGATAACAGCGTATGCCAGACCCGCACCGTGACCAACTTGTACGCGGCCACCCTGTTGTTGGCGGCTGCCTACGGTAAGGACGAGCGGCTGGCCGCTTCCGTAAAGGCGGCTGCTGCCACTAATGAGGCGTTCCAGGCTAAGAATCGCGAGGCTCTGGAGAAGATTGCCGCACTGGATTGGACCGACGTAACCGTGCTGGCGGACGGACCCGTCTGTGGTATTGCGGAGGAGGGCGCTCTGGCCTTCACCGAGATCGCCATGCTGACCGGTCGGTATTTCCGTATGCTGGATTACCGCCACGGACCTATCGTCATCAGCGGTAAGAACAGCCTGACACTTATGCTGCTGCGTCCCTGCGGGGAGAGCCTGCAGGGGGATATGGTGCGTGACGTGATGGCCCACGGCGGTCCCGTGGTTACCGTGTCCGACAAGGCGGAGAATCGGTACGGCGCCGCCGCTCATATTCAGATTGAGGGTATCGAGGACTTTGCCGCTTGGGGTATTCCCTTTATCTATCTGGCGCAGATGACCGCTCTGCTTAAGTCGGTGGCCATGGGTGGCAATCCGGATGCCCCCACCGGTCTGGATGCGTATATCACGCTGAAGTAAGGGGAGGAAACGCAATGGCACTGGTAAATACAAAGGAAATGCTGCTGGATGCGCAGCGCAACCACTACGCTTTGGGCGCATTCAACGTAGAAAATATGGAAATGATGCAGGCGGTGATCGCCGCCGCAGAAGAGGAGCGTCTGCCTGTTATTTTGCAGACCACTCCCTCCACGCTGAAATACGCCTCTACCGCCGTGTATGCAGCGATGGCGGAGGCAATAGCGAAACAGGCAACCGTGCCGGTGGCGATGCATCTGGACCACGGCAACAGCTTTTCGCTGTGCTATCAGGGCGCTTTGGACGGCTATACCTCGCTGATGATCGACGGCTCTAAGCTGCCGCTGGAGGAGAATATCGCTCTGGCGCGTCACGTGGTGGAGATGGCGGCGGCACAGCCCCACGCTCCCTCCGTGGAGGCGGAGCTGGGTCGCTTAGGCGGCAAAGAGGACGATCTGGAGGTCAAGGAAGGGGAGGACCTGTGCACCGATCCCGATGAGGCGGTGCGGTTTGTCGCGGAGAGCGGCATCGACTCCCTGGCGGTGGCGATCGGTACCGCCCACGGCTTCTACAAGGGTACGCCCAAGCTGGAGTTTGACCGTCTGGCGCAGCTACGGGATGCCGTCAGCGTTCCGCTGGTGCTTCACGGCTCTTCCGGTGTGCCGGATGAGGACGTGCGCCGTGCCATTTCTCTTGGCGTGTGTAAGGTGAACTTTGCCACCGAGCTGCGCGTGGCGTACACCGAGGGTGTGCGTGCCTGTCTGACTGACGAGGGCGTCTACGACCCCAAAAAGTACGGCGAAGCAGGTCGCGCCGCTGTTATTGAACTGGTGCGCCATCGTATGCGCATCTGCTCGAAATAACCCTCCCTTACGGTCGATAGCGACCGTCTCTCCATACAAGAACGACCCATAGGGCGGTGCTCTGTGGGTTGTTCTTTATCCAATTATTTTACAGGGTAAAAAATATCTTGCAATTCCTATCTTAGTATGGTATATTGTTGGTGTTCGATAGACCTTTTTACAACAGGAGGTACGGTATGAAACTGCATTTTTTGAATCTGAATGAAGAGCTGCTGTCTGCGGTGGCGGAACTGGCGGATATCGCTGGTTTCGCGTTGGCGGATGATGGTCTGGCGGTGACGGTAGCAGAGGGGGAGAAGCCCGGTCTGTCTATCGCCTACACCGAGGATGGCGCCACCATCACCTACGGACAGCGTGTGGAGTTATTCCGCGGTATCGGTCGTCTGCTGGAGACCGCCGCGGACAAGGAGGCGGTTGCGGAAACACCCGCTTATGAAGACCTGTGCGCTATGTTCGACGTAGCCCGCAATGCGGTGCTGGATATCCCCGTGGTCAAGCAGCTTATCCGCCATATGGCGCTGATGGGCTTTAACTCCCTGCAGCTGTATGTGGAGGACTGCTACGAGGTGGACGGCTATCCCTACTTCGGCTATATGCGTGGTCGCTACACCAAGGAGGAGATGAAAGAGCTGGCCGCCTACGGCGACAAGTTCGGCGTGGAGCTTACCCCCTGCATTCAGGTGCTGGCGCACCTCAACCAGCTGTTCCGCTGGAGCGCCCACAGCAAGATGCTGGACTGGCGTGACATTCTGCTGGTGGACGAGCCCGCCACCTATGACCTTATCGAGGCGATGTTCAAGACCCTTTCTGAGTGCTTCACCTCCCGCCGTGTCAACATCGGTATGGACGAGGCCCGTATGCTGGGTCTGGGTCAGTATTTCAAGAAGCACGGCTATGTGGAGTGGTCGGAGATTCTGGCCAGCCATATCAGCAAGGTGATGGACATCTGCAAGAAGTACGGCTTTGCTCCCATGATGTGGAGCGACACCTTGCTCAGCGCCGCCTTCGTGCGTAACGATTACTATGCCGCTCTGCGCATCGAGGACCCCCATCTACCTCAGGACGTTATCGACAGCGTTGCCGAGGGTATGGAGCTGGTCTACTGGGATTACGGCAATTACTACGATGACGTCAGCAAGATGCTGAAGGTGCATAAGGAATTCCGTGAGGATAACCCCATCTGGTTTGCGGGCGGCGCCAGCAAGTGGCAGGGCTACTGCCCCCTCAACGAGTTCTCCATCGACTGCTCCCGTTCCCAGCTGAAAGCTTGCCGCGAGCACGACATCAAGAAGATAATGGTTACCATCTGGAGCGGTGCCGCCGCCAACCTGTCCATTCTGCCCACCCTGCAGATGTACGCGGAGGACTGCTACACCGATAACACCGCCGACGTCTGGCTGGCAAAGCGCTTTGCCACCTGCTGCGACGGTGATTATAACGACTTTATGTTGCTGGATCGTCCCAACCAGGTGCCCGGCAACCCCAGCCCCGGCGGCTGGTGGTGTACCCCCTCTACCTTCCTGATGGATCAGGATATTATGGTGGGTCTGTTCGAAAAGCACGTGGTGCCCGGTCAGCTGCCGCCCCACTTTGCCAAGTGTGCCGCCGACCTGCGGGAGGCGACTCCCCGCAACCCCCGCTGGCACTATATGTTCGATATGACCTACAAGCTGTGCCACGCGCTGGAGCTTAAGTGCGAGGCGGGCGTCAAACTGATCGCCGCCTACAAGGCGGGGGACAAGGCGGCGCTTCGTGAGCTGGTTGACACCTATCTGCCTGAGGTGGCGGTGCGTGTGGAGGACTTCTATCAGTCCTACCGCAACCACTGGATGGCGGAGAACAAGGTGTTCGGTCTGGAGATTGTGGACTACCATCTGGCGGGTCTGTCCGCCCGTTGCCGTGTGGCTATCCAGCGGGTGAAGGACTATCTGGAGGGTCGTGTGGACAGCCTGCCCGAGCTTGAGCAGGAGCGTCTGTACTACGACTGCAAGGAGCGCGAGACTCCCGATGCCATTGTGGAGGCGGTCGGCTGGATGGCCAGCGCTTCCCCCGACTCCTTCGTTACTATCTAAAAGGTTACAAACCGGTTCGCTGGCTATTCCGGCGAACCGGTTTTTTGCTGATTTTCCACTTTTTTCTTGCTTTTTCCATTTCTATGCCGTACAATGGGGGGCAGGAGATAGGAGGTATAGAGATGAAACTGCATTTTACCAATCTGAACGAGGAACAGCTGTCTAACGTCAAGGAATTGGCGGAGATTGCCGGCTACGAGGTGACGGCGGACGGCTATCCGGTGACGGTGCAGACCTGCGACAAGGGTCTGTCGGTCACCTATACCGAGGACGGTGCTGTGATTGCCTACCATAAGGCGGTGGAGCTGTACCGCGCCATCGGTCGTCTGGTGGATACGCTGGAGGGCAAGGAGAATATCACCGAGACCCCCGCCTACGAGGAATTGTGCGTGATGTACGACTTAGCACGCAACGGGGTGTTCACCGTGGACACCTGCAAGCGGGTTATTCGCCATCTGGCGCTGATGGGCTACACCTCGGTACAGCTGTATCTGGAGGACTGTTACGAGGTGGACAACTATCCCTACTTCGGTTACCTCCGCGGACGCTACACCAAGGCGGAGCTGAAGGAGATTGCCGCCTACGGCGACAAGTTCGGCGTTGAGGTGGTCCCCTGCATTCAGGTGCTGGCTCACCTGCGCGGCGTTACTCGCTGGGCGGCGTTCAGCAAGGTGCGGGACTGCAGCGATATCCTGCTGGTGGACGAGCCGGAGACCTACAAGCTCATTGACGCCATGTTCGACACCCTGGAGGAGTGCTTTACCTCCCGTCAGGTGCACGTGGGTATGGACGAGGCGTGGATGTTGGGCTGCGGTCAGTACTATAACAAGCACGGTCACGTGGAATGGGTGGACATTATGCAGTCCCACATGCATCAGGTGATGGACATCTGCAAAAAGCATGGGTTTAAGCCCATGATGTGGAGCGATATGTTCTTCGGCACTGCCTTTAACCGCAACGGCTACTACTATGCTACCACTCTGGAAGACCCCCATATGCCTCAGGACGTTATCTACAGCGTGCCCGAGGGCATGGAACTGGTCTACTGGGACTACGGCAACTACTACGACAAGGCCAGCATTATGATGCGGCTGCACAACGAGTTCAACAACCCCATCTGGTTTGCGGGCGGCGCCACCAAGTGGTGCGGTCCCGCCCCCTTCAACCGTTTTAGCATCGACTGCTCCCGCTCCCAGCTGCAGGCTTGCCGTGACAACGGCATCAAGAAGGTGATGGTGACGGTGTGGGCCAGCGGCGGCGCTACCTGCGCCAATATGACCATTCTGCCTACCGTGCAGATGTACGCCGAGGATTGCTATGCGAACAACACCGATGACAAGTGGCTGGCGGAGCGCTTCGCCACCTGCGTGGGTGCCAGCTATGAGGATTTCCTCATGCTGGACGACCTGAATCTGGTGCCCGGCAACGAGTTCCCCGGCGGCTGGTGGTGCAACCTGCCCTATATGCTGTTCTTCCAGGACGTGCTGGTGGGTCTGTTCGAGCGGCATGTGGATCCCGCTACCTTCCCCGCTCACTTTGCGGACGTGGCGCAGCGGCTGAGCGAGGCTGCCGAGCGCAATCCCGACTGGCGGTATATGTTTGATATGCTGTCGGCGATGTCCTCCGTGCTGGAGTATAAGGCGACGGTTGGCGCTGAGCTGATTGCCGCCTATAAGGCGGGGGACAAGGCGACGATGCAGGACATTGTATCCCGCAAGCTGCCTGTCATTCTGGAGCGGCTGGATACCTTCATTCCGCTGTATCACAAGCAGTGGCTGGCGGAAAACAAGGTGTTTGGTCTGGACGCCATTGATTTCCGCTTCGGTGCCCTCAAGCACCGCACGCAGGTAGCCATCGATCGCATTGGCGAATATCTGAACGGCACCATCGACTCGCTGCCGGAGCTGGAGGAGGAGCGCCTCACCTACAACGGCAAGGAGACCGACGGCATCAACGTAAAACTCAATGAAGAAAACTGGATTCACGCTTGGACTGCCAGCGTGGTTGTCTGGAACTGGAGCTGAAGAAAAATCCGCTGAGCATCTGCTCAGCGGATTTTGTTTATTCGGTGATTTCTTTTCGCTTCAGGTCGTGGCGGAGAATACCGATGAGAATGGACAGCATGGCAATGGCCTCCATAGTGATGCCGGATAGATTACCCACCAAAATATGGTTGGTGATCCAGCAGACACCTACCAACAGGGAGATGCGGCGGGTCCACCTCACGTCCTTCATCCACAGGGCGGTGGTGGAGCAGAGGGAGCCGAGGATGGGGAAGATGCTCAGGGAGTTTTTCCAAGTGAGGATACCCGCCGTTATCATCGCCGCCATAAAGCCCACCAGCCACAGAGGGGAGGAGGCCCATTTTTTCTCCCGCTGGGAGAAAACGGCGGAGCGGAAAAAGGCGATGACGTCCTGCACACCGCCCACCACGTCGCCTAAGATGAACATATTGATGGCGCAGGTGAGGCTGGCGGTGGTCTGCAGCGCCATCAGGTGACTGCGTTTCTTCTGCTGAAAGGATAGCAACGAGGCCACCACGCTTACCCAGCCGATCAGCTCCCAGCTAACAAAAATCTTCTCCCACATTTTCATCACCTCTTACGCATATAGCCGATATTATACTGGTTTTAGTCAGGTTGTGCAAGGTGTAATATCACCAAAAAGCCGCACTAAATTTGGACAGATTGCCGATTAGTACTTTTTGTCCTGCAGGGCGGATTCTGTCTTGTGGATAGCACCCATCGAATCCTTGTCCATATTCACCACGATATAGGTGTAGATAGAGTCAAAAATGGTCAGCTGAGCGATGCGGGAGCTCATAGCCAGAATGGAGCGATTGGTTTCCATTGCCTTGGTAAACAGAGGGATATCTGAAACCGACAGAATGGGGGACTGTCCTACGTTGGTTACGCATATGGTGGTGGCACCCATGGATTTAGCAAGGTGGAGTGCCTCCACCACGTCCTTGGACGAGCCGGAATGGGAGATGCCGATGGCCACCGTTTGCGGCGAAAGGTGAGAGGCGATAATCGCCTGCAAATGGTTGTCACAGCAGGCCTGTGCGTCCAATCCCAATCGCAGGAATTTGTGGGCGGCGTCCTGGGCGATAGGGGCGGAGTTGCCCAGCCCGAATATCACCACCCGACCCGCCTGCATAATTGCCTGCGCCGCCCGCTCCAGCTGGGTGGGGGAGAGCACCGACTCGGTGCTTTGCAGGGAAAGGGCGATATCGTTCATGCGCTTGCGATAGATGTCAAAGCAGCTGTCCTCACGGGAAATGGAGCTGTCCACCGCAGAGGTGGAGCCGAACTCTGCGGCGATGCCGATTTTCATCGCTTGGTAGCCGGAGAACCCCAGACGACGGGAAAAACGCACCACGGTAGCGTCGCCGCTGCCGCAACGGTCCGCCAGATCGTTAATGGACAAACCCAGTATGGACTGGGTATTTTGCAGGATATAATCGGCAATGCGCTTTTCACCGGGACCCATCGTATCGTAAAGAAAACGGATTTTGTGCAGAACAGATTCCATTACGCACCTCGAAATGAAAATAATTTTCATTATTTTACCGCAGATTACGAAAAAAGTCAATTGTTTGAAAAAAAGTTTCATTTAATGTTGCTTTTTACAGCGCAGATATTGTAAAATGAAGGTAACAATGCACCACAAAAATAAGGAGTGAAGTGTATGTTGCAATACGATGTAAAAATCGGCCTGCTGCCTATGCGACGCAACGCCACCGACCGCCCTAAGGGCACCTTCCTTACCTGGCATTCTGCCGAGGAGCGGGGGCATCGGATGGTGGACTACATAGAGCAGCATTACAGCGGCGGTCACCTGTCTTTTGCGGATACCAAGGGGCTGGGACACAAGGATTTGATTTATGACGACGAGTCTGCTGAAGCGGTTATCGCTCGATTCCGCGAGGAAAAGGTGGACGCGGTACTGCTCATCAACGCCAACTTCGGCAACGAAGAGGCGGCAGCGGACATTGCTCGCCGGCTGGGGGTTCCCGTCTGTCTGTGGGCGCCTCTGGACGACGAATACTATGTGGACGGCATGCGCCCCACCGACTCCCAGTGCGGTCTGTTCGGTGTGTCCCGCCAATTCCAGCGGTATCATATTCCCTTTATGCACATACCTTGTTGTCGGGTGGAGGAAAAGACCTTCGATGAGGGCTTTTGGCGGTTTGCCCGCGTGGCGTGCATGGTGAAGAATTTCTCCAATCTGCGTGTGGGTCAGATTGGCATCCGTCCCGCTCCCTTCTTCTCGGTCATCTGGAACGAGGGCGAGCTGATGAGCAAGTTTGGTCTGCGGATTACCCCCATCAATATGGCGGTGGTGCAGGACCGTTTTAACGCGACCATGGCGAATAAGAAGGACCAGGTCGCACACTACGTGCAGCATTTTAAGGATAACTACCAAATGGACGACCTGACTCCACAGTATCTGGAGCGAATGGCCTGCTTGGTGGTGACCTATATCGGGCTGTTTGAGGAGTTTAAGCTGGACGTGCTGTCCGCTGAGTGTTGGACGGCGACCCCCCAGATGTTTGACGGCTTGGCGCCCTGCGCGGTGTACGGTGTGTTAAACGACCTGGGCTACACCATCAGCTGCGAGAGCGATATGCATTGCGCCCTGACGATGGTGCTGCTGCGGGCCGCCTCCTTTGGCGAGGGTGCTCCCTTCCTGGGCGAGTTTACCGTGCGTCACCCTGAAAATAAGAACGGCGAATTGCTGTGGCACTGCGGTCCCTTCCCGCTGTCGGTGAAGGCGGCGGATTCCACCGCTCGTCTGGTTAACCAGCGGGAGTGGTTCCGCGCGAAGGACGGCACCTACACCGTGGCGCGCATGGATCAGGAGGACGGGGACTACATGCTGCTGTGCGGCGCGGTGAACACCACCCCCGGTCCTCAGACCCACGGCACCTACCTGTGGGCGGAGTTTAACGACCTGCAAAAGTGGGAAGACCGCCTGCTGGACGGTCCCTATATCCACCATTTTGTAGAAATCGAGGGGGATTACACCGCCGAGCTGCGCGAGTTCTGCCGTTTCTTCCCTAATCTGAAAATCGACCACAACTGCGATTAACAAAAAGGAGAGATAGATATGCAAGGCAATATGTTTTTACACGCCATGATCCTCACCGAGCTGGAGGACGCGGTGGGCAAGGAAAACTGCTCCACCCGCGAAATTGATAAAATTACCCACAGTGTGGACTATTACTGGCTGTCCCGTATGTGGGCGGACCGCGGTGAGAAGATGCCTCAGGCGGACTTCATCGTGGCCCCTAAGGACGCACAGGAGACCTCCAAGGTACTGAAGATTGCCAACTACTACAAGATTCCTGTGACCACCTGGGGTGCCGGTGGCGGTACCCAGGGCGGTGCTATTCCCGTTTGCGGCGGTATCATTCTGGATACCAAGCGCATGAACCGGATTTACGAGGTGAACACCGAGGGTATGTACATCGAGTGTGGCACCGGTGCTATCTATAAGCACATCGAGTGGGCCGCCAACGAGGTGGGCAAGTCCACCATGCACTTCCCCTCGTCCCTGACCTGCTCCACTGTGGGCGGCTTCCTGGCTCACCGCGGTATCGGTGTCTGCTCCACCAAGTATGGCAAGATCGACGACATGGTGCTGCAGATGGAGGTGGTGCTGCCCAACGGCGACATCATCAACACCTGCTCCGCTCCCAAGCATGCGGCAGGTCCCGACCTGAACCAGATTTTTATCGGCTCCGAGGGTACGCTGGGTGTTATCACCAAGGCGCAGATTCGTATCTATGACCAGCCGGAGGAGCGCCGCTTCCGTGGCTTCCTGTTCCAGGATATGCATGGTGCTTTCCAGGCCTCCCGCGAGCTGCTGCAGAAGTTCAAGCCCTCCGTTATGCGTCTGTACGACGAGGCGGAGACTGCCTCGTTGATTAAGAAGATTGTCGGCGTAGAGCGCAAGGGCGCCTTTATGAACATCGCCTACGAGGGCGTTAAGGAAATGGTTGAGGTGGAGGAGAAAATCCTGCTGGAGACCTTCAAGAAGTACGGCGCCGAGGATCTGGGCAGCGAGTACGGCGAAAAATGGTGGGAGGAGAAGATTACCTTCTTCTATCCCGGTCATATGATGGATATTCCCCAGATGTTCGGTACGATGGACACCATCGCCCCCTACGGCAAGATCGAGGAGATCTACTGGGCGATGAAGGAGGCCATTGAAACCAACTTCCCCCAGGCGAAGTTTATCGCGCACTTCTCTCACTGGTATGAGTGGGGCGCCATGGTGTACGACCGCTTTATTATCGAGGGCAAGGACGTGCCCCAAGACCCTGTAGAGGCACTGCGTCTGCATCAGGCGGTGTGGAGCTGCGGTGTCCGTGCGGCGCTGGCGCACGGCGGTGTGGTTAACGACCACCACGGCGTGGGTATCAAGCTGGGTCGCCTGATGAAGGAGCAGTACGGTCCTGCTATGCAGGTATTCGAGGGTATCAAAAAGACGCTGGACCCCAACGGGATTATGAATCCCTTTAAGCTGGGTCTGTAAGGGAGGGCACAACAATGATTATGTCGCAGAAAAGTAAAGAGCATATTGACGCTTGCCGTTTTTGCTGGATGTGCCATCACATCTGCCCTGTGGGTAACGCCACCGGTCAGGAGCGGAATACCGCCCGTGCCCGTGCGCTGGGTCTGTCGCTGGTAAACCGCGACACCCTGCAGGTGGAGGACGTCATTGACAACGTATACGAGTGCTGCCTGTGCGGCGGCTGTGTGGGTGTATGTATCACCGGCTGGGACCCCGTTATGTTCACCAAGGAGGCCCGCCTGCAGGCGGCGCTGGAGGATAAGCTGCCCGCCTACATCAACGCGCTGGTGGACAACTGTCTGGATACCGGTAACGCCTATGGCGTGACCGAGTTGGACGGCGAGCTGCAGGCAGCTGTTGCTGCTCATGCTGCTCCCACCGACACCCTGCTGGTGCTGGGTGTTGACGCCCGCTGTAAGGTGCCGGCTCAGGCGGTGAAAGCCATTCGCGTATTGGAAAAAGCAGGCGTCAGCTTCACTGTGCTGGCGAACGAGCCTGCTACCGGTTGGCAGATGGACTTCCTTGTCGGAGCTGCGGAGGAAACCAAGCAGCAGATGGCTGCCGCCGCCCAAGTGATGAACGGCTACAAGACGGTGGTGCTGTACGACCCCAACGATGCCAAGTGTGTTAAGCAGACCTACCACGAATATGGGGTGGAAACCACTGCAAAGGCAACCACCTTTACAGCTTTTGTCGCCGCTCTGTTGGCGGAGGGCAAGCTGGAGGCTGCCCGCTCCGACCGCGCGGTGGTATATCAGGACCCCTATCAGCTGGCTCGTGACCTGAGCGAGACGGAGGAGCCCCGTGAGATTATCGCCTCCTATGCGGTGCTGGGCGAGATGCTGTGCAACCGCAAGGAGACCATCGCCGCCGGCAACCTGCTGATGGCGGAGTATATCCCTCAGGTGATGGAGCAGGTGGCCGCCCGCCGTCTCTTTAACGCCGAGAGCGTGGGGGCTGACACCCTTGTCACCGCCTGCGTGGGCGAGTATGCCGTCTTGAAGGCGGTGCCGCAGGACAAGGTTGCGGTGCTGTCCATTGAGGACCTGATTCTCGGCTGAGGAGGAAGTAACCGATGTTAGTGAGTCTGAAAGAAGTACTGTCTTTGGCGGAAAAAGGTGGCTTCTGTGTGCCGGCCTTCAACGTCTATAATATGGAGACGGCGATGGGCGTGCTGGCCGCCGCCGAGGCGGAGCGGGCCCCCATCATCATGCAGATTTATCCCCGCCTGATGAAGGAAGAGGCGGGCTACTTCTTAGCGCCGGTTGTGGTGGCGGCGGCCAAGAAAGCCACCGTCCCCGTATGCTTCCATCTGGACCACGGTCCCTCCGAGCTGGAGACCACCCGCTCCCTGCGGTGGGGCGCCACCGGCATTATGCTGGACGGCTCTACGCTGCCCTTTGAGGAGAATATCGCCCTCACCAAGCGGGTGGCGGAGACCTGCGCCTACGTTGGCGTGCAGGTGGAGGGTGAGCTGGGCCATGTAGGCACCACCAAGGACACCGAGATGGACCCCTTCACCACTCCTGAAGATGCCAAGCGGTTTGTGGAGGAGACGGGTGTTGCCTGTCTGGCGGTAGCGGTGGGTACTGCCCACGGTCGCTATGACAAGCCCCCCAAGCTGGACATTCAGCGTATCAAGGATATCCGAGAGGCAACGGGCGGCGCCGCTCTGGTGCTGCACGGCGGTTCGGGTGTGCCTGACGAGGAAATTCGCGCCGCGGTGAAGGCGGGTATCCGTAAGATGAACTTTGCCACCGACATTTGCTATGCGTTCCTTGATTGCTGCCGTGAGCAGCTGAATAGCCCCGATTGCCCCGTTGCGGTGGATAACTTTATGAAGAAGCCCATCAACGCCGTGCGTGATTTCTGCATTACCCGTATTCGCTTGGTCGGCGCCGACGGAAAGGCGGACCAATGAGCGGCATCGTAGGCATCGGCGCCTGCGTGATGGACACCCTGTACACCGTGCCTTTCTATCCTACCGAGGACACTAAGCTACGCGCGCTGGACAGTCGCCCTGCAGGCGGCGGTCCTGTTGCTACCGGACTGGTGGCAGCGGCAAAGCTGGGGGAGCGTGCGGGATACATTGGGGTGCTGTCCGACGACGCCGGTGGTAAATTTCTGTTAGAGGATTTTGCCCGCTACGGGGTGGATACGCAGTTGGTCGGGGTGAACAGCGGCTATCGCTCCTTCACTTCGGTGATTTGGCTGTGCGCCGATTCTGCCAGCCGTACCATCGTGTTCGACAAGGGCGACCTGCCGCCGCTTTCGCTCAGCGAGGCGCAGCGACAGGCGATTTGCGACGCATCGGTGCTGATGGTGGACGGCAACGAGCTGGACGCCGCCGTGGAGGCGGCCAAGCTGGCACAGGAACATGGTACGGCGGTGCTGTACGACGCGGGCGGGCTGTATCCGGGCATTGAAAAGCTGCTGCCCCACGTGGATTATCTGATCCCCTCCTGCGAGTACGCGCTGGGTCACACCGGCTGTGTCACCGTGGAGGCGGCGGCGCAGACGCTGTATCAGAAGTATCACCCCCGCGTGGTGGTGATTACCTGCGGTGCAGAGGGCGGCGTTTACTACGATGGGGAACGGGCGGTACGGTATCCCTGCTATCCCGTAGACGTGGTGGATTCCAACGGCTCGGGCGACGTGTTCCACGGCGCCTTTGCGGCGGGATTGGAAAAGGGATTTTCCCCTTTGCAGTGCTGCCATTTTGCCAGTGCCGTGTCCGCGCTGAAGTGCACCGGCATTGGTGCCCGCAACAGCGTGCCTGACTACGATAGCGTAATTGCGTTTTTGAAGGAGAATGGCTATGAACTATAAAAAGACATACACTTCGGCCAGAGGGTATACCCCCCTGTGTAAAATCGGAGAATGCTCGCTGAAAAAGCTGGAGTTCGGTATTATTGAGCTGGAGGCAAATGACACCCAGAGCCTCTATACCGAGGATAAAGAGACCGCCTTCATTATGTTGGAGGGGCATTGCGATGTTTCCTTCGGCGATACTACCTGGGAGCGGGTGGGCAACCGCAACAGTGTGTTTGAAAACCGCAAGGCGGAGTGCTTCTATATGCCCCGTGAGCAGATGGTGAAAATCGTCGCTTTGGACCACGTGAAAATCGCCGTTTGCGCCACCCCTGTGACGGAAAAGACCCAGCCTCAGCTGCTCCGCGAGGACCACGCTGTTCTCAAACTTCTGGGCGAGCAGCCCTATCAGCGAGAGACCAGCTTTCTCATCGACGGTAACTCCAACGCTAAGGTGCTGACCATCGGCGAGGCATACTGCACTCCCGGTAACTGGGCGGGTTTCCCGCCCCACAAGCACGACGAGGACAATATGCCTGCGGAGTGCATTGCCGAGGAAATCTACTATTTCCTGTTTGACCCTCAGCAGGGCTTTGCGGTGCAGTGTCTGTACACCGCCGACGGTGAGCTGGACGAGGCCTATCGGGTGAAGAACGACGAGCTGGTGGAGTTCCCCTACGGCTACCACACCACCGTGTCCACCCCCGGCTATCAGACCTATTTTCTGTGGCTGATGGCGGGTGACCATCAGGGCTTTAACCGTAGTAGCGACCCTGACCACGCTTGGATCGAGAATAAGTGAGCGTTACAATAGAGATATGCGGGTTGCATATCTCTATTGTGCTATGAGGTAATCTATGATACACTATTTGCGAGAGAAAAATCCCGATCTGCCGCTGTATGCGGTTACCGATCCAACCTTTGCCTCCTTTGGGCGGGTGCTGGAGCTGGACACCGCCGCTATTCTGGCGGTGGCAAAGGCTATCGACAATCCCACTGAGGGATCCTCCTATCTGCCGCAGGTGGACGCCTTTGAGGCGCTGCCCGTTGCGGCAGAGATACAGGAGCGATTTTTCGGCACGATGCCTACCCAGGTGGGTTACTGCTGGGGCTATAGCCATCAGTTGAATGGTGCCGAGTGGCACACCTCCTCCGAGGTGAATATAGCGGTGACCGATCTGGTGTTGCTGCTGGGGCACGTGTGGGACCTTAAGGAGGGGGAGATCGACGCCTCCGCCTTCACCGCTTTCTACGTGCCGGCGGGGACGGTCATCGAGGTGTACGCGACCTCGCTCCATTTCTGCCCTTGTCAGGTGGCAGAGGGCGGCTTCGGCTGCGTGGTGGCGCTGCCTGCGGGCACCAACACCCCGCTGGAGCAGCCGACGGAGGACCCGCTCCTGTTCCGTCGGAACAAGTGGATCGTCGCCCATCGGGATAACCCCGCCTTGATCGCCCGTGGCGTGGTGGTGGGGATCAGCGGCGAAAATACGGAAATTCACTACTGAGGTGAACTATGAACTACTTATTGGGAATTGATTTTGGCGGCGGCGCCTCCAAGGCGGTGCTGCTGTCCACCGACGGCATGCCGGTGGCAGAGTATACGGTGGAATATCCCACCCTGCATCCTACGGCAGGTGCCTGCGAGCAGCGCCCTGAGGACTGGATTGCCGCTCTGTGCGAGGGGACCAAGGCATTGCTTGCTAAGAGTGGGGTCAACCCCGCCGCCATTCTGGCGGTGGCGGTGGATTCGGCGACCCATACCTCCTTGGTGTGCGACGGAGAGGGGAGCCCTCTGCGTCCTGCGATGCATTGGACGGATACCCGTAGCCGTCTGCAGGCGAACCGTCTGCTGGAGGAGTACGGGGAGATGATTTTCCGAAAAACCTTCCATAAGCCGGACACCATTTGGAGCCTTGCTCAGCTGCTTTGGCTTAAAGAGAGTGAGCCGTCGGTCTTTTCCCGTGTGCGGCGGATTTTCTTTGAAAAAGACTACATTCGGTATTTCCTGACGGGGGTATACTGCACCGACTACATCGAGGCACAGGGTAGTATGCTGTTTGACTGCAACTGCATGGCGTGGGACGAGGGTCTGTGCGCCTTGGCGGGTATCAGCACCTCGCTGCTGCCGCCTGTGGTGGCACCTACCGACGTCATCGGTACCGTTACCGCCCGAGCGGCGCGGCACACCGGACTGTGTGAGGGCACGCCCGTCATCTGCGGCACCACCGACACGGTGATGGAGGTGTTTGCCTCCGGTGCGGTGGAGCCGGGGGACGTGACGGTGAAGCTGGCCACCGCCGGACGCATCTGCGTCATCACCGACCGCGCCTATCCCGACCGCCATCTGGTTAACTACTCCCACATTGTGCCGGGGCTCTGGTATCCCGGCACCGCCACCAAGGCGGCCGCCTCCTCCTATCGCTGGTATCGGGATACCTTCGGCGGGGAGTATAAAGAGCTGGACGCGGCGGCGGCACAGGTGCCTATCGGCTGTGAGGGGCTGCGATTCCACCCCTATCTTAACGGGGAGCTGACCCCCTATGCCGACCCGATGCTGTGCGGCAGCTTTACGGGCGTGCGTTCCACCCATGGGAAAGCCCATTTCACCCGTGCGGTGCTGGAGGGGGTGTCGTTGTCGCTACTGGACAGCAAGCGGTATCTGGACGGCTTGCAGATTCCTCATAAAGCGGTGGGCACCCTCATCGGTGGCGGCGGCAAGGGCACGCTGTGGCGGCAGATTACCGCCGACGTGCTGGGTATGCAGCTAAAAGTCACCGAAAACAGCGATTCCTCCTTGGGCTCCGCTATGCTGGCAGGTGTGGCGGCAGGGGTGTTCACAAGCCCGCAGGCGGCGGTAGCCGCCTGTGTGCGAGAGACTGCCCATGTGATACCCAACGAGGAAAACACGGCTGTGTATCATAAGATTTTTGAGGAATATAAGCGGATAGTGGAGGCGCTTGCCCCCATCTATCGGGAGAGGATATAATGAAAATCGTGGTTTGCGTACGGCAAGGCTTGGACGGGGAGCTCAGCCCCTTTGATGCCTGCGCGTACGAACAGGCGCTGCGTGTTGTGGGCGGTGAGGTGACTCTGCTGAGTATGGGGCCTGCGTCGGTGGCGGATTTTCTGCTACGGTTGACCCGCTTGGGTGCTAAGCGGGCGGTGCTGCTGCAGGATAAGGGCTTTGCCGGTGCGGATACGCTGGCGACTGCCTATGCGCTATCTCTTGCTATTAGAAAAATACAGCCCGACTTGGTGCTGTGCGGGCGACAGACCCTGGTGGGGGACACCGGCCAGACACCGCCGATGCTGGCGCAGCTGTGCGGCTATTCTCTCATCACTAACGCGATGCAGGTAGAGGCGGCGGATACGCTCACCTGTGTTACCCGCGAGGAGGGAATCCAAACGGCGTCTTATCCGGCGGTATGCACGGTGGAACGCACCTGTTCCCTGCGGTTGCCCGGATTGCGTTCTCGCCCCACTGAGGTGGAAACATGGGACGCTGCCGCCATCGAGGCGGACCTGTCCCGCTGTGGGTTGACAGGGTCGCCCACCCGCGTTCTGGAAACCCATGAGAACGAGGCAGGACGGCGCCGCTGTCGGTATATAGAAAAGGCAGAGCTGTCAGCGGTCATCGAGGCGAGTCTGGCAAAACGGCGACAGACTACGGAGGCGGAGACGGTGATAGCACCGCTGGCTACCGTGTGGGCGGTAGGGGAGGCGGTGCTACCTCACGCCCAGCGTGTGGGAAAACATGCCGAGCTTATTGAATGCCTGTCGGCGGAGGAAATTGCCGAACGCATTGAAGCGGAGCGCCCTGACGCGGTGCTGTGGGGCTGTGACCCGTGGAGCAAACGCACCGCTGCTCTGGTGGCGGCACGGCTTGGTTTAGGGCTTTGCGCTGACTGTACAGGGTTGGATACGGACGGAGAGACCCTGTATATGATTCGTCCCGCTCTGTCGGGTAGCGTGATTGCTAAAATTAAGAGCCTCACCCGTCCTGCGATGGCGACGGTGCGTACCGAGGACGCCAAACAGGCGGATATTCTGGTGGCAGCGGGCTTTGGCGCGGCAAAAGAGGTTGACAAGGTGGTTGCCTTTACAGATAAAATAGGCGGCGAATTGGTAGCAACCCGCCGTATGGTGGACGAAGGGGTACTGCCCTACGACCGTCAGGTGGGTCTGACGGGGCGCACCGTAGCGCCGCCTGTGTATATCGCCGTCGGTGTATCGGGTGCGGTACACCACATCGTGGGTATGCAGCGGGCAGGCACGGTCATCGCCATCAACCCCGACCCGAAAGCGCCGATTTTTGACTACGCCGACTACGGCATCGTGGCGAATGTAGAAGAGGTTTTTTGAATAGAATAAGCCGGCTCCCTCATTAGAGTGAGCCGGCTTATTCTGTTCCGTTACGTGTCAGCTTTTGCTTCTGTCGAAAATCTCAGCATCGGCTAAAGGGCCGGTAGAGATCTTTCGGGGCTCTTCGCACCAGATGTTGCCGTTCATCATATAGTCTTCGGCTTCTTTTATAAGCGCAAGGGAGCCGTCGTGAAAACCACCGTCATATTCGGTGTTCAAAAACGTTTCCAAAATATCGATGGCTTCCCATTCGCCAATGATACGACCGCCAAGACAGAGAACGTTGGAATCGTTGTGCCGACGGGTCATGCGAGCCAAATAGGTGCTGCTTACCAGTGCTGCTCGAACTCCCTTAAATTTGTTTGCCATCATGCTGATGCCGATGCCGGAGCCGCAGATCAAAAGACCGCATCCGGCCTCGCCTGTCGCTACCGCTTTTGCTACCTTGGCGGCAAAAAACGGATAGCGCGTTGCATCAATATCAGGGTTGTCCTCGCTCCCGCAATCTACGTACGGGATACCTTTTCCTTCCAGATATTCTATACACTTTTGCTTCAGGTAATAGCCGGCAGTGTCATTGCCAATGTAAATTTTCTTTTCCATATGTTTTGCCTCCTTGTATTATTTTCTTTATCATACAATGAAAAAAGCGAAAAATAAATTGACAAAAATGCAATAAACAAATAAAATGATGTAAAATAACGCAATGGTGGGATGGGAATGGGAACCGTATTCAATATGTCGCAGATTAGGACGGTTACACAGGCAAGTCGAAATTGCTTTTTGTCACCGATCAAGCATCCGTCGCGAACGCTGAATGAGCACGTAATCTCCTATGTGTTGCAGGGCAATTGGGACTTGTGCGTGGGGGAAGAACGAATTCAACCGTCAAAAGACTGTGTATTCATTCAGCCTGCCCATTCACCTCACATCGGCGTCGGTTTGTGCGCGCCCAATACCGTTACGATGTTCGTGCATTTTTCTTTCGCAGAGGGTGATCGCATGGCGGCCGAGGAAAACACAGCGTTTTCCAAAGGCGAGATCTATATAGGAAACCTCATTGACGTTTCTGCTTATCCGCGCATTAAAGAGTGGATGGCAAAAATAGCGGAGGAGAAAGCCAAGGATAACGTGGTCAAGGCGTGTGCGTATCTGCAACTGTTGCTTTGTGAACTATCCGAATGCTGCAGCACCCCCAAAGATGAATATGCCGTGAAAATTCGGGGAATTATTCTTCAGCATTTGAAAGAAAATCTGAAAAACGAAGAGATAGCCCGTATGGTCAACGTCAGCGTTCGTACGGCGGAGAGCAGTTTTCGCGCGCGCTACAAAATGACAATGCATCAATTTGTACTGGAGCAAAAGGCGAAGCAGGCGAAGTTTTTATTGGAGTACTATCCCAATGTGAAAATAGGCGATATCGCCAATGAGCTGGGCTTTTATGATGAATATCATTTCAGCCGTCAATTTAAAAAGGCAACCGGTTGCTCGCCAAAACAATACCGGCAAAGCGTTTTGCAGACGAAATAGAGCCTTGAGTAAAGGGAAAACATTGCGCTTTTTTCCTTGCAAGCGATAAGAAGGGTAGCTATACTTTAACAACAAAGGAAACCGCATAATGAGAATGAGGAGGAAAAAAGTATGCTGAAAATGGAAGCGAGCAAGGTGAAAGGGTTCAACTATCATCCCGGCTATTCCACCGGAGCGATGGAGGATTGGTTGCTGTTTGATTATGCCGTGTGGGAGCGTGACCTGACCAAAGGAAAAGAACTGTTTCCCGGTATGAACACCATTCGTATCTGGCTGTCGTGGAATGCCTATTGCCGTTTGGGAGAGCGGTTTATCGGGGAGGTGCGACAGGTGGTGGAGCTGTGCAAGCGGCTGGATCTGTTCGTGGTTCCCTGCCTTTTCAACCGCTGGCACGATCCGATGGTGGATTGTGATGGGGTGTATATCGACCATTTCCTGCCGAACAGCAGTTGGTTGCAAAAATACGGAGATCCTTTCGGCGATTACATGGATGCGCTGGCGCAGGAATTCCGCGACGAAGAGCAGATTTTGGTGTGGGATATTTGCAATGAGCCTTTTGCTTATAATCCCGACTTTCCGTTGAAAGAGGTCGTGCAAAAATACGAGCTGGAATGGCTGCGCCGTATGGCGGAGCGCCTGCGTGCAGACGGTGTGACACAGCCGCTGGGTATCGGCAGCACCGGCGATGAGCCGATGGCGACATTTGAGGATATATTTGACGTGTATCTGACTCATATGTATTATCGAGGTGGGTCTGTGGCAGAGTTTGAGGAAACGGTGAAACGGTTTGCCGAGGAAGCAAAGGTGAACGGCAGACCGCTGATTACATCGGAGTGCTGTTGGGGCGCTTTTGATGACAAACAGCGGGTGGATATGATGGAGGTTTCTCTCCGTATGTTCCAAAAACACGGTGTCGGATACATCGCACACGCTTTGTGCTACAGCGGGTGCGCGGATCTGCATGACCCCTGTGACGGACGGGTAACGGAGGATATTGGTAATCTCTGCTTCATCAATAAAGACGGAACGCTGCGTCCGTATCACGATATCATTAATCGGTTTTAAAATAGCAAAGGAGCCGAATCACGTCGCTGTGATTCGGCTCCTGCTGTCTTTTGTATTTAATTACACAATGCCCTTGGCACGGAGAACCTCTTCCACCACGCGGCGGACGATCTCCTCCTGGTTGGCAGCGGGCTGGCAGCCGGGGCCGTAGACACCGGCGGAACCGAACAGCCGCATCTTCTCCATAACCGACAGCTTGACCGCTTCACGAATGGAGGGCAGCAGGTCGATAATGCCCTTGCCCAGCTCGGTGAAGTGGCGCAGCGCCGCCTCGACGGCGGACACGTTGATGTCGGTGAAGATGTTTACCTTGGAGATACCCGCCTGCACGCACTTGCGGAAGTCGTCGTCGGTCAGACCGGAGCCGCCGTGCAGCACCAGGGGGGTGGGAATGGCGGCTGCGATCTCACGGATACGGTTGAAGTCCAGCTTGGGAGGCAGCTTATAGGCACCGTGAGCGGTACCAACCGCAATCGCCAGCGCATCGACGCCGGTGCGATCCACGAAATCCTTTGCCTCTTCGGGCTTGGTGTAGAACTTGGAGGCGTCCGCCATATCCTCGGCGGTGGCGGTACCCTCGGCGCCGCCGACGTGACCCACCTCGCCCTCAATGGAGGCGCCGTAGGAGTGGGCGATATCCGCCATCTCACGGACCTTCTGGCAGTTGATCTCGTAGGGATCGGTGGAGCAGTCGTACATAATGGAGGAGAAGCCTAATTTCAGCGCCTTCAGGCAGGTCTCCTTATGCAGACCGTGGTCCAGATGCACCACAACCGGCACCTTGGCACGCTTGGCCATGGGAATGAGGATCATCGCCAGATCCTCCAAGGAGTTGTAGGGCAGCAGCACTTCGGCGGTACCGAAGATGACAGGGGAGCCCGTCTCCTCGGCAGCGGCGATGATGCCCTGTGCCAGCTCCAGCGTAACAGCATTAAACAAACCCACTGCATAATGTCCCTTGCGGGCGTCATGCAGGATTTCATTCATAGTTACCAGCATTTTACGTTCCTCCTAAATTAGTCTGTGTGGGGAATTAGTTGCACTCGGCCTCCAGAGGACCGGCCAGCTCCTTCAGGAAGAACAGACGACCTGCCAGAGTGGGGATGTAGGAAGAGGTGATCCAGGGAGTGGTGCCGTGACGCAGCGTCATCCACAGGGACAGACCCTGCCACTGCATACCGCGACCCAGCGTGCCGTCGGCGCCGCCGATGGCGTAGTCAGCCTGCAGGAACAGGCCGGGGCCGATGGTGTTGGCGCGGCAAGGAACCAGGGGAGTGCGGGACTTGAAGCTGGTCAGCGCGTTCTGCTCCACCGTCAGGGGGTGAATCTTAGCGCCGATGCGGTAGGGCTGCTTCTCCCACTCCTCAGCGGTGGCATAGTCAGCCGCAAAGGTGGGCTCCCAGAAAGCGATGTGGCACATACGACCGATACCGTATACCAGCACCAGCTTGGCGCCCTCCGCCTTCAGAGCAGCAATCTTCTCGGGGTAGGTGGGCAGATTCGCCTTGGTGGCGAAGTTGCGCTGTGCCACGGGCACGGTCAGCTCGCCCAGGGGGTTGAACAGAGCCTGCTCCATCGCATACTGGAAAGCGCCGGGGTTGTCGGAGGGCAGGGTGTTACCCTCGCCGTCCGCCCACTCGTCCATATTGAAGGTGTAGACGTGGTCGCAAGCAACCTTCCACTCCTTCAGGAAGTAGACGACCCACTTGTACATGCCCATGGGGCCGACAGGCAGGATAAAAGCAATCTTCTCGCCGCGCTCCTTAGCCAGCTTGATCTGCATGGCAATCTCGTGACCCATATAGGTCTCGAACTCGCCCAGGCTGTCGCACTGTACGGGCTGGAAAGCGGGATTCCAGAAGGGCTGGGGGTTGCAGATGGTCTCGGGAGCGTCGATGCAGGCATCGATCTTTTCAAAGTCCCAGCCGGCGGGGTAGAAGCCCTCCAGGGCGGAACCTTTTACGGTAGAATTGAAATCCATAACGTTGTTCTCCTCTCTGTTTATGTGTTTATGTGTTTATGTTACGGCAGCAGCCGCTTGGTTGTACCCTTGAGGTAGACCTGACACTGGCGGAAGCCCTCGGCGTACTCGGCGCCGCACTGGTAACCGCGGTAGCGGGAGCAGGTCTTCACCATATCGGGGAAGTCGATGCCGTCATGCTCACGCATCCATACGATCTGGGACTCGTGGCACTCCAGCATCTCGCCCTTCTTATCCACGTAGGGGGTGATGTCTACGAACTCGGTGGGGTTGAAGTTAACGCCCGCCAGCGTATCCATATAGTAGATGGGCACCATCTTGGCAGCGCCCTCTACGCCGGTGTGGTAGTTGGGCAGGGTGGCGGTGAAGCTGGCGTCGAACACCAGACGGGACACCGCATTGTGGTCGGGCATATAGTCGTCGGGGTCGTGGGTGATGATGAAGTCAGGGTTGACCTGCTTAATCACGTCCACCACCTTGTCCCGCGCCTCTTTGTTGTTGTCATAGATAGCCAGGTCGTCAAAGCGGCTGTGGATAATCTCAAAGCCCGCCATCTCGGCAGAACGCTCTGCCTCCTTAGCACGCATCACAGTCAGCTCATCGGGGGGAATGACAACGTGACCCAGGTTGCCGCTGGACAGATGACACACCACCACGCGGTCGCCGCGCTCCTTGCACTTGAGCAGGGTACCGGCACAGGCAATCTCCATATCATCGGGGTGACAGGAAATACAAAGAACAGTGTACATATTTATACCTCCCTATAATTCTTTGATTTAATTATACTATTTCCTACTTGCAAAGGAATGCAAAATCAGGTATAATACTAATAAAATCAGCCGAGGTGATTTTTGATGCGAAATAATATTGTAAAACACAACTTTTCCACCGCTGTAGAGGTGGAGAATATCATCACCATTTTCTATATGGAGATGTCCAAGGATTTCGGGTATGAAGGGGAGCGGCACGACTTCTGGGAGATGGTGTACATCGACAAGGGGGAGATGCTGTGCACCGCGGATAAGAGCCAGTTTGTGCTCAAAAGCGGCGAGCTCACCTTCCACAAGCCCAATGAATTCCACAACCTTTCGGGCAACAAGAGCGTGGTGCCCAACGTCAGCATCATCACCTTCGAGTGCTATAGCCCGATGATGGAGTATTTTGAGGGGAAGATATTCCGCCTCAATGCGGAGGAACGGCTGCTGTTGTCCATGCTGTTTCAGGAGGGGTTATCCTGCTTTAAGCTGGAGGACCCCGAAAACCCGCTGCTCCAACGGGTGGAGCGGGTGGAAAATGCACCTTTCGGCAGTCAGCAGATGACCAAGAATCTGTTGGAGATTTTCCTCATCAAGCTGCATCGGCACAAAGAGGCGATGCCGAAGGAAAACCGCCTGAACGTTCGGGTTAACGGCATTGCGGTGCCGATGGACGTCAAGGAAATACTCGACGTGCTGGAATCCCATATTTACGACCGCCTCACGGTGGGGGAGATTGCCCGCATTCTGGGAAAGAGCGAAAGCGCGGTAAAGGAGCGATTCGCCCTCTATCAGGCGGGGGGAATAATCCATTATTACAATTCTCTTAAAATCAAAGAGGCAAAGCGACTGATTCGGGAGGGGAGCTACAATTTGGCACAGATTGCGGATATGCTGCGCTTTGACACCCCCCAGTATTTCTCGAAGTGCTTTAAAGACTATACCCACATGACACCCAGCGAATATAAGCGGTCCATACTGCGGATTTGACAAAAGCGGCACACTGTAGTAGTATGAGAGTAGGCATTTTGTATTTGAGGAGTGATACAAATGAGCGAAAGACTGGAACATGCGGATTTCCCCGGAATTTGGGACGCGGTGGAGCAGCGTATTGCGTGGGACGAGTGCTGGAAAAAGCGCAATCGGCTGATTGTTCACGGGGCGTTGGCGGCCTTTGGATTTTCTTATATTCCTGTGGGCTGCCTGTTTGCGTATTATCTGATGCGCGGTGAGCGGATTGCCGCCACGCCGATTTCGGATTTCGGCGCGCGGTTGACGGCTTTGTTTCCGTCGGATTGGCATTATTTGCTGCGAATGGCGGTGGCCCTGTTCGTGCCCATTGTGGTAGCCTTTGTGGCGGCGCTGCTGCTTCGTCTGATTTGCCTGGCTATTCCGGCAAAATACACCTTGCCGGAGGGTGTGCGGGAGCTACGAGGTGTGGAAGCGGGCGAAGCTATGTATTTCCACACCAAGGGGAGATACATACCCAAATACGGAGACGATTTCACCCATTGGACTCATACGCTCATCTTTTTATTGTGCTTCATTCTGCCGATTGCCGTGCAGGCGCAGCTGGGGCAGATGCGGCCCGAAAACGTTGCTTGGCTTGTGATGACGGTGCTGGTTTTGTTCATCGGCTTTCTGCCGATGCTCTTGTTGCGTAAAATCTCCCTGGCGCTCACCTGCACCTTGCTCTGCAAACACGGTAAGTGCTATACGGTGAGCGAACGGGCGGAAGAGTACGTGGATTTTTGCGTAAAAGAGGCGGAGGACGCCAGAGAGCAGCAGCAAAAAGCGGCGAAACAGCGAGAGGCGGACCGCCTGAAGAAGGACGGTGCTCTGTTGTATGAAAATGCCGTCTCCGGTGAAGAAGTAAACCAGCGCCTGATGCGTCAGGCGGCGGAACTGGGACACCCAAAGGCTTGTTTTTACGTAGGTAAGCAACAGTATGAGCAGACCGGCAGAGAAACCCTGACCAAAACGGAGAGGGAAGAGGCGATGGAGCGCATCTGCTGCTTCTTTGACGATGCATATAATGGTGGCGAAAAACAGGCGCTGTTCTATTCCATTCTCTGCCGTGTGGAGTATGAGGAAAATACCCAAGCCGATTGGCAGAAGATGCTGGACACCCTGCGCCGTATGAAGGCGGACGAGGCTGTGCCGGAGGGTATGGAGCCTGCCTGTGACGAGGCGATAGGCTATATCGTGGAGTGCATCGACAGAATGGAGGCCAAAAAGGAGAAAAAGCGGCGGGAGGAGGCGCAGAAGCCCACCCCTGCCGAGTACCGTAAAAAGGCGCTCTCCTTGGAGGCGGCGGGACATTACAGCGATGCCAAGCGGTATTTCAAGATGGCGGCGGAGGGTGGCGACTCTCTGGGTATGGACAACTATGCCCGCCATTGCCTGATTGAGGGCAACCGCGGAATGGCCATCTATTGGCTGGAGAAATCCATTGCCACAGGTGAGTACGATGACCTGTCCTGTCAGTTGCTCCGCGCGCTGAAAAACGGCGAGCACGTAAACGTGTCGTATTACGACGGTTAATTTGTAAGAATCAAACAACCTCCTGCACCGTATGGTGCAGGAGGTTGTTTTGTTTTCTTTTTACAGCTTGTTCACGTCGGCGTCGGTGATAAGGTGGAAGTCGGCGGCGGTGAGGGCCGCCTCAGCGGCGGCATTATCCGCCACACGCAGCACCACGTAGGCGTGCTTTTCGGTGCGGGACATAAAGGCATACAGGTACTCCATATTGATGCCCGCCTCGTCCAGCACCGCCAGTGCCTTGGACAGCTTACCAGGCTGGTCGCCAATCTTGACACCCACCACGTCGGTGGTCTTCAGCAGGTAGCCCTCGCGGGTGAGGGTGACCAGCGCGGTGTCATTGTCGCTGACGATCATACGCAGGATACCAAACTCCTGGGTATCGGCGATGGACAGGGCGCGGATATTTACCTTGTGCTCAGCCAGGGTGTTGGTGATGGACACCAGAGCGCCCGGCTTATTCTCTACAAAAACCGTTAACTGTTTCAAAGACATAGTTCGTTACCCCTTTCTTTAATCGTGCAACTTACGCTTGTCGATGACACGCACCGCCTTGCCCTCGCTACGGGTGATGGACTTGGGAGCCACCAGATGTACCTTGGGGTTGATACCCAGCATCGTCTTCATTGCGGCGGCTAACGCTTTTTCCTGTGCGGTGATACCGCCTACGGTATCGGTGAACTGATCGGCGTTCATCTCCACATTTACATCGAAGGTGTCGGTGTTGCCCATACGATCCACCACAATCTGGTAGTTGGGCTGGTAGCCTTCCTTCAGCAGAACCGTTTCGATCTGGCTGGGGAACACGTTGACACCGCGGATGATCATCATATCATCGCTGCGACCCATCGGCTTGGACATCTTAACATGGGTGCGGCCGCAGGAGCAGGGCTTGCGGGACAGCACGCAGATGTCACGGGTGCGGTAGCGCAGCAGAGGGAACGCCTCTTTGTCGAGAGCGGTGAACACCAACTCGCCCTTGCTACCCTCCGGCAGCACCTCGCCGGTGTCGGGGTCGATGATCTCGGCGAGGAAGTGGTCCTCGTTGATGTGCATACCCGTCTGCTCAGAGCACTCAAAGGATACACCGGGACCGGAGGTCTCGGTCAGACCGTAAATATCGTACGCTTTGATGCCCAGCGCCGCCTCAATGCCGCGACGCATCTCCTCGGTCCAAGGCTCGGCACCAAAGATGCCCGCCTTCAGCGGGATCTGGTCGGGGGTAAGCCCCATCTCCTTCATAGATTCGCCCAGATAGGCGGCGTAGGAGGGGGTGCAGCACAGAATGGTGGCGTTTAGGTCGGTCATAAACTGAATCTGCCGCTCGGTGTTGCCGGAGGACATCGGCAGGGTCAGACAGCCCACCTTGTGAGAGCCGCCGTGAAGACCGGCGCCGCCGGTGAACAGACCATAGCCGTATGCCACCTGACACACGTCCTCGTTGGTGCCGCCCGCCGCCACGATAGCGCGGGCACAACAGTCCTCCCACAGGTCAATATCGTGCTGGGTGTAGAATGCCACCACACGGCGACCGGTAGTGCCGGAGGTGGACTGGATACGCACACAGTCCTTAAGAGGCTTCGCCAGCAGTCCGTAGGGATAGGCGTCGCGTAGGTCCGCCTTGGTCAGGAAGGGGAGCTTGTGCAGGTCCTCGATGCCGTGAACGTCATCGGGGGTGACACCCTTTTCCTCCATTAGGTTGCGGTAGTAGGGCACATTCTCATAGACGTGCTTAACCTGTTTGACCAGCTTTTCGGACTGGAGTTTCTTGATGTCCTCTACGGGCATCGTTTCGATTTCCGGTTGATAGTAGCGCTTTTCCATGTTGCTTCGTCCTTTCCGCAGAAAATGAGTTTGGTCGGCTGCGAAATGCAGAAAAACAAAAACGTCCTCTGCATTCCGTGTCGGAATACAGAGGACGAGAAGAATCCCGTGGTACCACCTCTATTTACCGCTATCTCACGATAACGGCCTCCGAGTGCAAACACACCCTTGTCGATATAACGGTCGAACCCGTTTGACCTACGCAGTTTCCCTTCAGCCAACGACTCACGGAATGAATTCACCGACCATACACTGCTGCATCACACCAACGGCAGCTCTCTGGGAGTGATCCGTTCGGTTACTGGTTTCCGCTCAAGCGTCTTTATGTATGATATTTTAGCACTATACTGTTGGAAAGTCAATCGTTTTTTTGCAAATTTATACCTGCATTTACGCATGGAATCCCAAGTCGAAAGCCACCTTATTCATCTCCACAAATTTGGGAGCGACGGTGTTCTCGATAGCGGTAATCCACCGCTCGTAGGGGATATCAAAATACTTGGCGGCGCGGCCCATCAGCACGATATTGACCGCCTTGGCAGAGCCTGCCTGCTGCGCCAGTGACAGAGCGTCCAGCGCCTCGATCTGCACACCCTTGGCGGTGAGCTCGTCCAGCACGTCGGTGGGATACTCTGCCGCGCCGATGATGACCGGCATAGGGTCAATCTGCTGGGTGTTAACCACGATGCGTCCGTCCGCCTTCAGGTAGCGGGCATAGCGTGCTGCCTCTAATTTTTCAAAAGAAATGATAATGTCCGCCTCGCCGTCGGTGACGATGGGGGAGTATACCTTGTCGCCGAAGCGCACGTAGGTGACCACCGAACCGCCACGCTGGCTCATGCCGTGGACCTCGCTGACCTTCACGTCGTAGCCCTCGTCCAGCAGTAGCCGACCCAGCAGTTTGGAGGCGAGCAGGCTGCCCTGTCCGCCGACGCCGACAATCATAACACTTGTGGTTTTCATAGCCTGTTCCCTCCTTATACGATAGCGTCAAAGGCGCACAGCTGCTTGCACACGCCGCAGCCCACGCACAGGGTCGCGTCAATGCGCGCTTTGCCGTCCTTCATGCTGATGGCGGGGCAGCCAAGCCCCATGCACCGCTTGCAGGACTTACATTTATCTGCCTCCACCTTGAGGGCGGGCAGCGCTTTGACGGATTTGAGCAGCACGCAGGGACGACGGGAGATGATGACCGACGGCTCTGCCACCGCCAGTTCTTCCTTGACGGCGGTTTCGCAGGCTTTCAGGTCGTAGGGGTCTACCACCCGCACGCGGTTGATGCCCAGCGCCTTGCACAGGGCTTCCAAATCCACCTTGGCGGCGGGGTCGCCCTTGATGTTGTAGCCGGTGGTGGGGTTCTGCTGGTGTCCCGTCATACCGGTGATGGAGTTGTCCAGGATAATGACGGTGGAGTTGGTGGCGTTGTATGCCACGTTCACAAGACCCGTCATACCCGAATGCATAAAGGTGGAGTCACCGATGACCGCCACGCTCTTGCCCTCCGTCTCGCTGCCGCGTGCGGCGTTATAGCCGTGCAGGCCCGAGATGGAAGCACCCATACACAGGGTGGTGTCCAGCGCGTTCAGCGGCGGGACGGCGCCCAAGGTATAGCAACCGATGTCACCGTGGACGGTAATCTTATTCTTCGCCAGAGTGTAGAACATACCGCGGTGGGGGCAGCCGGCGCACATCATAGGCGGACGCCCGGGAATGGGGGAGTCGGCGGCGACACAGGGCTTTTCCGCCAGTCCAAAGGCGGCGGCTACCGTCTGCTGGGAGAACTCACCCAACAGGGAGAACAGCTCCTTGCCGACTACTTCCAGACCCAGCGCACGCACGTGGGTCTCGATGATGGGGTCCAGCTCCTCGATGACGTACAGCTTTTTCACCTTGGCGGCGAAGTCCTTGATAATGTTGACGGGCAGGGGGTTGGGCATACCGATTTTCAGAATGCTGGCGGTGTCGCCCAGTGCCTCTTTTACGTACAAATAGGAGCAGCCGGAGGTGATGATACCAATCTCGTCAGAGTGATATTCCACCGTATTGTAGGGGCAATTCTCCGCATACTCACGCAGCGCCTCGGTGCGCGCCTCCACAACGGGGTGACGCTTAATGGCGTTGCCGGGCATCATAATGTATTTAGAGGGCTCCTTGACGTAGTCCTTCAGCACCGCCGGCTGATGCTCGCCCGTTTCCACCACCGACTGGCTGTGGGCAATACGGGTGCACATGCGCAGCAGCACGGGGGTGTCGAATTTCTCCGACAGCTCGAAAGCGGACTTGGCAAAGGCATACGCCTCGGCGGAGTCCGCCGGCTCCAGCATAGGCACCTTGGCGGCGATGGCATAGTGGCGGGAATCCTGCTCGTTCTGGGAGGAGTGCATGGCAGGGTCGTCTGCCACGCAGATGACCATGCCGCCGTTGACACCCGTATAGGACAGGGTGAACAGCGGGTCCGCCGCCACGTTTAAGCCCACGTGCTTCATGGCACAGGCGGAGCGGGCTCCTGCTAAGCTGGCGCCGAAGGCCACCTCGCAGGCCACCTTTTCGTTGGGGGCCCATTCGCTGTGGATATCCTCGTATTGGGATAAAAACTCGGTAATCTCGGTAGAGGGAGTGCCGGGGTAGCTGGAAACCACGCCCAGACCTCCATCGTACAGACCCGCGGCAACCGCGCGGTTACCTATCATCAGTTCTTTCATACTATATACCTCTCTTTAGGACTTGTTCTGGGAATCCACCAGACCTTCGCCGCCGTACATCTTACGCAGGCGGGGTTTTTCGATTTTGCCGGTGGGGTTGCGAGGTACGTCCGCGAAAATAATCTTGCGGGGACGCTTGTAGCGGGGCAGTTCCATACAGAAGGCGTTGATTTCCTCTTCCGTGCAGGTGACTCCCGTCTTTACCTCGATGATAGCGGTGGCAATCTCGCCCAGACGGGGGTCGGGCAGACCGATGACCGCCACGTCCTTGATTTTCGAATGGGCAGCGAGGAAGTTCTCAATCTGTACAGGATACAGGTTTTCACCGCCGGTGATGATGACGTCTTTTTTGCGGTCCACCAGATAGATGAATCCTTCCTCGTCCTGCATCGCCATGTCGCCGGTGTACAGCCAGCCGTCTTTGAGGGTGTCGGCGGTGGCCTTTTCGTCCCGATAGTAGCAGGTCATCACGCCGGGTCCCTTAACGCACAGCTCGCCTACGTCGCCTTGCTTAACCTCGGCGCCGTCGGGGGAGACAATCTTAACCTGCCAGCCGTAGCCGGGGATACCGATAGCACCCACCTTGCGGACGTTTTCCACGCCCAGATGGACGGCGCCGGGACCGATGGACTCGGACAGACCGTAGTTGGTATCGTACTGCTGGTCGGGGAAATACTCCAGCCAGCGCTTAATCAGGCTCTGGGGGACAGGTTGGGCGCCGATGTGCATCAGCCGCCACTTGGACAGGTCGTAGTCGGACAGCTTGATATCCCCGCGGTCCAGCGCCGCCAGCACGTCCTGCGCCCACGGCACCAACAGCCACACGATGGTGCAGCCCTCGTTATGTACCGCCTCCAGAATGTTCTTTGCCTGCGTGCCCTTGAGAATCACCGCCTTGGAGCCGGTCAGAAGGCTGCCGAACCAGTGCATCTTAGCGCCTGTGTGGTACAGAGGCGGAATGCACAAAAAGCAGTCATCTTTCGTCTGGCTGTGGTGGTTCTGCTCCACGCGGCAGGAGTGAATCAGGCTCTCGTGATTGTGCAGAATCGCCTTGGGGAAGCCGGTGGTGCCGGAGGAGAAGTAAATGGCGGCATCGTCTTGCGTATCCAACATACAGGGCGGGAAAGAGCCGGAGCATTCGGAAATCAGGTCGTTGTAATCGTCCGCAAAGGTGGGACAGCCCGCACCCAGATAGACCAAATGGCAACGGCTGCTGATTTTATCGGCTACCGCCTCCACACGACCGATAAACTCGGGGCCGAAGATGAGCACGTCTGCCTCGGCTAAAGACAGACAATAGTCGATTTCGTCGGAGGAATAGCGGAAATTGAGCGGTACCGCCAAGGCGCCGGCTTTTAATATACCAAAATAAATGGGAAGCCAGTCAATGCAGTTCATCAGCAAAATGGCAACCTTTTTGCCCTTGCCGATGCCGTTTTGCTGCAGCATATTGGCCAGCCGATTGGCCTTTTCATCAAACACCGCCCAGGTAATCTCCCGCCGATAGTGTTTGGCGCGGGGGGTAGACTCCACCAGCTCAAACTCGTGCCAGGTGGGGCGACGGGTTTCGGGCTGCTCGGGGTTAATCTCCACCAAGGCGGTATCCTTGGCAAATTCGCGAGCGTTGCGCTCCAGCAAATGTACAATGGTCATAGTTGCTCTCCTAACGTTGCAGTATACCGTATACTCTACCACTTTAACGCGCAAAAGTCAACTGTTGTTTTGGGGGAAAATGGATTTTTTTGCAAAAAAGTGTTGACAAACACGCTTTAAAGTGTTAAAGTATCCACAACACAAACATTTTTACGCTTTAAACCAATAAAGAAAAGAGGCTTTCCCTATGGTAAATTCCCTTATAAATGCGGCGGCGATATCTCCTGCCGCGCTGATTTCCGTTCCTATGCTTTTGTGCTTTTTTGCGCTGATGGTGGGGGTGGGGTTCGCCTGCCGCAGGCACGCTACCAGCGTGGACGGCTTTGTGTTGGGCGGACGTTCGGTGGGTCCCTGGCTGACGGCATTTGCTTTTGGTACGTCTTATTTTTCAGCCGTTATCTTTGTGGGCTATGCCGGGCAGTTTGGCTGGAATTTCGGTCTGGCATCTACTTGGATTGGGTTGGGGAACGCCTTTATCGGTTCGCTGCTGGCTTGGATTGTTTTGGGCAAGCGGACCCGCCTGATGACCCAGCATCTGGGGTCCAAGACGATGCCCGATTTCTTCGAGAGACGGTACGACTCCAAGCGGCTGAAGACCGCCGCTTCCTTTATCGTGTTTGTGTTTCTGATTCCGTATACCGCCTCGCTGTACAACGGACTGTCTTCGCTGTTTAATAACGTGTTCTCGGTGCCTTACTGGTTGATTGTGGTGGCTATGGCGGTGCTGACGGGTATATACGTTATTTTCGGTGGCTATATGGCCACCGCCGTCAACGATTTTATTCAGGGCATCATTATGCTGGGCGGCATTGTGGTCGTGATTGCCTCTGTCCTGCAGCAAAACGGCGGTCTTGCCGCCGCGGTGGAGGCACTGCGCCTGCACCCGCAGGCAGGGGAGGAATATGCTTCCACCTTTGGCCCTAATCCGATTTTCCTGTTCTTCGTAGTGATGCTGACCTCCCTTGGTACGTGGGGGTTGCCGCAGATGGTGGGCAAATTCTATTCCATTAAGGACGAGGGCGCCATCAAGAAGGGCACCGTTATTTCCACCGTGTTTGCGGTGGTGGTGGCGGGCGGCTGCTACTTCCTCGGTGGTTTTGGTAAACTGTATTTCGACAAGATGGTGGAGAGCGGCTTTGTATCCGACAAGGGTGTGCTGTTCGATAAGGTGATTCCCACCATGCTGGGCGAGCTGGCCCCTGTGGTGGTGGCGCTGGTTGTGGTGTTGGTGCTGGCGGCGTCCATGTCCACCCTGTCCTCTCTGGTTCTTACCTCCGCCTCCACGCTGACGCTGGACGTGGTGCAGCCGAAGCTGGCTAAGAAAAAGACGGTCACGGAAAAGCAGAGCGTGGGCATTATGCGGCTGTTTATCGTGTTCTTCATTGTGCTGTCGGCCATTATCGCGATTCTCAAGGACAGCATCTGGAGCAATTCGGTGTTTATCGCGCAGATGATGGGAGTTTCTTGGGGCGCGCTGGCAGGCGCTTTCCTTGCTCCTTTCCTGTACGGTCTGTGCTGGAAAAAGACCACCAAGGCCGCGGTGGCGGTGAGCTTTATCTTCGGCACGGGGCTGGAGATTGTCCAGCTGTGCATCAGCGTGGGCTGGTTGTCGGTTAAGGACGTGCCCGTGCTCGGCTTTGTGTTCACCAACTCGCTCTATTCCGGTGTGTTTGCCATGGTGGGCGGACTCGTGCTGGTGCCTATCGTCAGCCTGCTGACCCAAAAGACGCTGCCGGAGGATATCGAGGGCAAGTTTGCCTGCTACAAGGCTAAGCAATAAGGATTTTTACTTCACTTTTTCTCTTTGGAGATGCCGTCGTCCGCATTGGCGGACGGCGGCATTTTCTGCTTGCGGAGAGGGAAGAAGTGTGATAAAATAGGGGTGAAAGAGGTGACAAGGCGATGACCTATACACGCGTGGTGGAGGGGCGATTTCTCCGCCGTCCTAACCGTTTTATCGCGCAGGTAGAGATAGACGGCACAGAACAAACGGTACACGTAAAAAACACGGGGCGGTGCAGGGAACTGCTGGTGCCCGGCTGTCGGGTATATCTGGCGGTGGCGGACAACCCCGCTCGCAAGACGGGATACGACCTCATCGGAGTGGAGAAGCGACGGGACGGAAAGCCGCCGCTGTGCATCAATATGGATTCGCAAGCCCCCAACGAGGCGGTGGCGGAATGGTTGCCGCAGAGTGGACTTTTCTCTGGGGCGGCACAGATCCGCCGCGAGGTGACATGGGGCGGGTCGCGATTTGATTTTTACGTAGAGGACGGGGAGCGACGGGTCTTTATCGAGGTGAAAGGGGTTACGCTGGAGGAGGACGGCGTGGCGCGCTTCCCCGATGCCCCTACCGAGAGAGGGGTAAAGCACCTACAGGAGCTGACGCAGGCGGTGGCGCAGGGGTATGAGGCTTGCGTGCTGTTCGTGGTGCAGATGAAGCAGATAACCGAGGTGCGACCCAACGACGGCACCCACCCCGCGTTTGGCGAGGCACTGCGGCAGGCGGCGGCCGCCGGCGTGTCCGTACTGGCGGTGGATTGCGTGGTGACGAAGGATAGTATGGAAATTGATGGGTTTATACCTGTGGTGCTGTAAAGGAAATGGCTGCCGAACGTTCCGTTCGGCAGCCATTTTATATATATTTCCGTTTGCTCTCGACGACAAGTCCCACAATGGTGACCTGGGACATCTGCTCGCCCTCAAAGCGGCGGGGCGGATAGTAGGGGTTGACGCTCTGCAATTCCAGCCAGTCATCGCTGTACACCACACGCTTGACCAGTCCTTCCTCACCGTCCACCAGCACCACCGCATAGCGCCCCGAGTCCACCTGCTCCTGACGGCGAACCAACACCAAATCGCGGTCGTTTATCATCGGGGTCATGCTGTCGCCGCTGACACGCAGCCAGAAATAATCGCACTCGCCCCGCAACGAGCCGGCGTCCACGGGTTCGGTGCCGATGATTTCCTCACACACCGCGCCGCCGCAGCCTGCGCGCACCGCACCCATAACGGGAACAGGCACCGCATTCGGCAGGGAGGGGGACTGGGGCGGGTCCATATCTTCGGACAGCCCCATCAGCCACTGGGTATTAACGTGGAAATGCTGAGCCAGCAGATGCAAGGTGGGCAGGTTGATTTTCGAGGTATCGCCCCGCTCCCACCGCATAACGGTGGACTTATTCACACCGGTCAGAGCACCGATTTGCTCCAAGGTCTCATGGGAGTCCTCCCGACAGCGCCGCAAGCGAACGGCAGTTACGTTCTCGTCCATACTTTCACCTCATAACAAAATTCCTCCTCTATATACTAGCACAGGTTGTTGAGAAATGCAACGTATTTTTTAAAAAAAGTTGCAAATTGCTATTGACAATCCACAAAAACGGGTCTACAATAATATACAGACGAACAAACGTTCGCGAACGGAGGCGGGATAATGGTGTTACGGGATTGGCGAGCGGTACTACAGGAAATGCCGGCGGATACGCCGGTCATTTTTTGTGTGACAGCTGAAAACGCGCCGCATTTCGGTGACTACTGCGTGGGGCGGCGAGTGTTTCCCTCCCGCATGTGGGAGGGGAAGGAAGGCTGGAAGCCCTGTGTGCTGGTGGAGCTGGGGGAGGCGTTCTGATTTTGATATATTTTTTGACAGGAAAGTTGCAAAATGCAAACAAGGAGGTGGCGTATGCACGATACAGCCTTACAACGGCGGCGGCTGGCGGATATCTGCCAGGGGATTGAGCGGGCGAAGGCCTACGCAGCCGAACAACAGGTGCCGCTGACGGTGGAACGGCTGGCGGCGGAGATGGATATGGAATTGGCGGTGCTACATCGCATTCTGCGCGGGGAGATTACGGGGAAAAGCCCCGGCATGCAGGCGAAGATAACCGCAATTCGCCGCGCGGCGGGGGAGGCGACCGCCAGTGTGATGGAGCATGCGATGCGGCGGGGCACCGGTTCCAATATGCATATGTTGTATCTTAAGAGTCACGCGGGGTACGACGAAAAGGGCGGCAAGACCGAGGAGACGACAGCCCGTCCGCCGGTGTTTTTTGTGGGAGAGGAGGACATTCCCGATTGATATGAAAGAGCTAATAGAAGTATACAGACAGTCGATTCGTCGGCTGGAAGAGCGGCACGCCCAGCTCACCAAGGAGAAAAGCATCTACGACAAGCGAGTGGCGCTGCTGGAGGAAGAAATCGATGAACTGTATGAGGCGATGACCATGATGCGCCCCTATCTGGAGGGGTGATATGGAGGGAGGGAAGCGGGTGTACCTGCCCGCTATCGTGGGGGGTGGGTACCGACGGTTTTGGGATTGCCGCCTGCGGTATCGGGTGGTTAAGGGCGGTAAGGCCTCCAAAAAATCCTCCACGGCCGCTCTGTGGTTTATCCTGCACCTGATGAAGTATCCTGCCGCCAATCTGCTGGTGGTGCGAAACGTGTACCGTACCCACGTGGACAGCACCTTTGCCCAGCTGCGGTGGGCGATTCGCCGTCTGGGGGTGGAGCACCTCTGGCGGTCCTCCCGCGAGCCGCTGGAGCTGTGCTACACCCCTACGGGGCAGCGGATTCTCTTCCGCGGGCTGGATAACGTGGAGAAGCTTGCCTCCACCACGGTGGAGCAGGGGGTACTGTGCTGGGTGTGGATTGAGGAGGCCTACGAAATCGCACGGGAGGCGGATTTCGATAAGCTGGACCTGTCGGTGCCCCGCGGAGAGGTGGACCCGCCGCTGTTTAAGCAGACCACCATTACCTTTAACCCGTGGAACGAAAACCATTGGCTGAAGGGGCGGTTTTTCGACCGAGACGACCCGCAGGTGCTGGCGATGACCACCGACTATCGGTGCAACGAGTTTCTGGACGAAACCGACCGCCGTCTGTACGAGCGAATGCGTTTGGAGCACCCGCGGCAATACGCGGTGGCAGGGCTGGGAGAGTGGGGGCACAGCGAGGGTTTGGTGTTCGAAAACTGGCAGGTGGAGGCATTCTCCTTGGGGGAGCTGCAGCAGGAAGGAATGCGCCACGTGTTTGGGCTGGACTATGGCTACACCAATGACCCCACCGCCTTCATCGCGGCGGCGGTGGCGGAGAAAGAGCGGCGGCTGTACATCTACGACGAGCACTATGAAAAGCGGATGAGCAATGAGGCCATCGCCGCCATGATTACCCGCAAGGGGTATCAGAAGGAGCGGATTCGGGCGGATAGTGCGGAGCCGAAATCCAACGATGACCTGCGGCGGCTGGGCATCGGACGCCTGCAGGCGGCGGGCAAGGGGCGAGATTCGGTGTCGGCGGGCATCAGCCGCTTGCAGGAGTATCACATACTGGTGCACCCGCGCTGCGTGCACACCGCCGCCGAGCTGGGCGCCTATACTTGGCAGGCGGGCGGTCGGGAGGGAGAGTTTCTCAATCGCCCTTGCGACCGAGATAACCACCTGATGGATGCCCTGCGGTATGCGATGGAGGACGTCCCGCGTCTGCCGCAGACACCGCAAAAGGTGTACCGCTACGGACTGCCGCGGGGCGGGTGGAAATAAGGAGGAAAGGCATGGAGTATTGGTTAGGTTGGGTGTGCGGCTTGGGCACCGCCGTTGCCCATTATCTGCTGTGGGGCAGACGAACGCGACAGAAGCGGCGAGTGGGTGTGGAAAAGCCCCGCCGTCAGCGCGACAAGCCCTCCCGCGAATGGGTGGAAACCCACAATTTTTTGTACTATGACGGCAGAGAGATGCCCGTATACTCTGCCGCAACGAAGGAGGAAAAGCATGGCAAAAACAGGTAAGGGGTGGGTACAGCCCCAACAGGTACAGCAGGAGTATCGCCAGGGCGTGGAGTATAAGCGCGGTCTGGGCGCCTGCGGTATGTATGAACAGAACCGTATCAACGAGCGGTTTTATTCCGGTGACCAGTGGTACGGTGCCAACTGTGGGGACAGCCGCCCCTTGGTGCGGCACAACGTGATTAAGCGCATCGGCGACTATAAGATGGCGGTGGTAGGCGCCGCTCCCGTATCGGTACGCTTCTCCGCAGAGGGGGTGGCGGATACCGCCGCCATACGGCAGCAGGTGGAGGACTACCGGCTGGCACTGCGGCAGGGGGAGACGGCGAAAGAGCCGACGCTCGTGGCAGCACAGCAGCAGGCGGCGGCACAGGCGCTCACCGACTATTTCGCCACCACCGCCCGCCGTCTGAAGCTGGACAATCTCAAACAGAAGGTGCTGCGCAACGCCTACATTGCGGGCACGGGTGTGCTGTATACCTACTGGGAGAAGGACATCGGCACCGGTCAGTATGCAGACGATGCCCACACGACCCCCATTCGCGGGGATATTGTGTCGGAGGTTCTGGAAATTGAGCAGGTGTATATGGGCGACGTGACGCTGGAGGATTTGCAGCAGCAGCCCTACATCCTCATCGCCCAGCGCCGTCCCGTTGCGCTGTTACAGCGCATGGCGAAACAGAACGGCTGTCGGGAATGGCAGCATATCCGCGGGGACGAGGAGGACAATACCGGTCACGCAACGTTGCTGACCCGTTTCTGGAAGCAGGATAACGGCGCAGGGGAGTACACCGTCCATGCGGTGCAGGTGTGCGGAGACGTGACGGTGCGTGCCACCTGGGATATGGGGCTGCACCTGTATCCGCTGGCGACATTCTCTTGGGAGGAAAAGCGGCATAGTGCCTATGGGGAGAGTGAAATACCTTACCTCATTCCGAACCAGATTGCCATTAACCGCACGGTCTCCGCCGGTGTGTGGGCGGTGATGATGATGGGTATGCCGATTATGCTGGTCAACGGCGACGTGGTGACCCAGCCTATCACCAACGACCCCGGTCAGGTAATTCCCGTGTATGGCAGTGGCGAGGAGGTCAAGGACGCGGTACGGTACGTGGACCCGCCCGCCTTCTCCGCCCAGCTGGATAATAACGTGCATAACCTCATCGCCGACACGATGAGTCAGGCGGGTGTCAGCAGCACGCTGTTGGGTGACGTACAGCCCACCAACACCTCCGCCATCATCGCGGTGCGGGAGGCGTCCCTGATGCCGCTGCAGATGATGCAGAACCGCTTTTACGGATTCTTGGAGGACGTGGCACGCATCTGGTCGGAATTCTGGATAGCGATGTACGGTTGCCGCGGTCTGAAAATCGAGCAGGAGCAGGGCACATGGTATATGCCCTTCGACAGCGCCCGCTATCGCGATATGCTGTTGGATATCCGCGTGGACGTAGGGGCGGGAGACGCGTACAGCGAAACCCGTACCGTGGAAACGCTGGATAACCTCTACAGCCACGGTGTTATCACCGCCAAACAGTATCTCAGCCGCCTGCCCAAGGGGTCGGTCCCCCGATTGGATTCCTTATTGCAGGAGCTGACATAAATTCTCTCACCACATTCCATAAGGGTAGGTGATATGCTGTGAAAAAGGAGGAGTAGCCATGGAAGAAGTCCTACAAGAGCCCCTTTCCCCGGAAAAACCGGAGGAGACAACCCTGCCGCCGGAAACGGTGGGCGAGCCGCAAACGGCGGTGGAGCTGCCTGACGTGACGGGGCGGTTGGCGGAGCAGTTTCTGCAGCTGGCGGAGGAATTCCCCGCTCTGCAAAGTCCCGCCCAGCTGCCCGATGAGGTGCTGGATACGGCGGCGGCGGAAAACATTTCGCTGCTGGACGCGTATCTGCGCTATCGGTGGCAGGAGGAGAAGAAGGTGCTGGCAGCAGAAGAGAAAAGAGAGCAGGCCGCCAAGCAGGCGGTGGGCTCCTTGTCTGCAGGCAGCGCACAGGTGCCGCCCGAGCAGGATGCGTTTCTCCGCGCATTCCGCCGAGCGCTGTAAATATTTCATATATAGAAAGGAACAATGATTATGAGTTTGCATTTGGAAGGTATTTCCCAGAAGATGACCGACGAGCTGGATAAAGCGGTGGTACAGAAGCCGGTTACCGGCTTTATGACCGACAATAATCTGCGCAGCAAGTTTGTCGGCACCAAGACCGTGATGATTCCCGAGGTGAACGTGTCCGGTCTGGGCGACTATGACCGCGATACCGGCTTTGTGTCCGGTACCGTGTCGGTGTCCGCCAAGCCTTACACCCTGTCCATGGACCGCGGCCGCTCTTTCCAGCTGGACCGTGAGGACAACGACGAGTCCGGTATCGCCGACCTGGCCGGTCAGGTGATGGGCGAGTTTGTCCGTACCCAGGTGGTTCCTGAGGTGGACGCCTACGTGCTGTCTAAGCTGGCAGGCTTTGCGGTGACCGCAGAGCAGACCGTAAGCGGTACCCCTGCCGAGGACGCCTACGCGATGCTCACCGAGGCGATTGCCAAGGCGCAGAACGAGGTGGGCTACGATGAGGAATTGGTAGCCTTTGTGGACGGCGCTATGCTTAACGCCCTGCAGAACAGCCCCGATATTTCCCGTCATCTGGTGATGAACGATTTCCGTAAGGGCGAGCTGCACACCCAGGTGAACAGTCTCAACGGTGTGGCAATTCTGCCTGTGCCCGACAGCCGTATGAAGACCGCTTACACCTTCTTCGACGGCACCACCGACGGGCAGGAGGCAGGCGGCTTTACCCCTGCGGACAATGCGAAGAGCATCGGTCTGTTGCTGGTTCCTCGCCGCGCGGCGTCTCTCATCAAGAAGACCGAGCAGGTGCGTTGCTTTGACCCCGCGCACAATCTGAAAGCCGACGCTTGGAAGCTGGACTACCGTCTGTATTACGACGTGGTTATCAAGGACAGCCTGAAGAAGGGTATCCTCACCTACGTGTATTGATAACAAGTACGGTAGGGGGGTGAGTCAATGACCGGTATGAGTATCCTGCGACAGGCGTACAGCCTGATGGAGCAGCCGGAACGTATGACCGCCGACGACAACGAGGAAATGGGCCTGATTGCCGTCAATCAGATATACAGCGAGGTGTGGCATCGGGAACACCGCACCGCCTTTATCCCGCTGGATAATCTGCGTCGCCGTCTGGATTTGTCTTGGCGCATGATGCCGGCGATGGCATACGGTGTGTCTATGCTGCTGTCGCTGAACAGCGACATCGCGTATGAGCGGTTCCAGACCTTGTATCAGCGGGCGGCAGCCCATGCGGGCGGTTTGGCACCACTGCGGCGGACGGATACGCTGCCGCGGGAGGTGGCGGAATGAGCGGCTTTAAGCCGACCCCTCCTCTCTACGATCGTCGTCGCCTGGAGCAATTGGTGATGCAGCATCGCATAAAATCCTTGCTGCAAACCAAGGGCGGCGGCAGACGACGTGGAGAGAAGGGCGGTTCTCGATGAATGGTTGGACTTTTACGGATTGGCTGTCTTTGCTGTCGGCGCTGGGCGTCATTGTGGCGCTGGTGTGCAATCTGCGTTCCCTACGGGACAAGGACGCGCGCAAAGCGGGCGAGCTGACAGAGATGCGCTCCGACATTAAGCATATCCGCGGGCAGGTGGATAAAACCGACCTGCTGATAGCGGATATGCGGGTACAGCTGGGGGATTTCCGTGACCGCATTACGCGGCTGGAGGAATCTGTCAAAAATGCCCACCACCGCCTGACGACGTTGGAAACGGCGGAAAAAGAACTGGAAGCAGAGCTGCGTTAACAGGACGGGGCAGCGGGGAAGACACCCGCTGCCCCGTTTTTTGTTGCCTATTGTCAAAGAAATATCATTTTTTTGCAGAAAATAGGACGTATCCTATTGACAGGGAATTCTTTCCATGGTATCATTAGGATGTATCCTATTAGGATGTGTCCTATTTTTGACGAAAGTGAGGCGATGCAGGTGGCGAAAGACCAAAGAAACGGCACCACACGGGAAAAAATTATAGAGACTGCTAACCGGTTGTTTCTGGACGAGGGTTATACGCGGACTCCCATGAGCCGCATTGCGAAGGAGCTGGGCATCAGCACCGGCAATCTGACCTTCCATTTTCCGACGAAGGAACATTTGCTGCTGGAGTTGGTCAAGGTAATGTGCCGCCTGCAGGGGGAGATGACCTTGGGTGCGGCAAGAGAGACGGATATTTCCCCGTTGCTCGCCTATGCGTTGGAGATTACCTTGCAGACCGCTCTGTGTGAGCGCAGCGAGATTGCACGGGATTTTTACGTATCTGCCTACACCCACCCACTGACGCTGACCGAGATACGTACGTGGGATTTCCATAAGGCGTCGGAACTGTTTGGAGAATATAATCCAAACTGGACCGAGGACGATTTTCGTCGCACGGAGGACATTGCCTCCGGCATTGAGGTGGCGGTTTTGATGACCCCCTGTGAAGATAAGATTACGCTGGACGAAAAGATAGCCTGTACGCTGCACAATCTGATGAAAATCTACAACGTGCCGGATACGGCGAGCAACCGCGTGATCGAACAGGTTCTTGCCATTGATTATCTGACGCTTTCCGAAGTGCTGCTACAGCAGTATCGGGAGAATCTGAATTGCGCAGAGGGCGACGAGCTTGCCTTGTCCTACGAGAACCTTCTTGTACGAGAGGAGGGATTGGCATGAACGACCCCTATCTACAGAAAGATACCCGATCGCATCAGTCGAAACACATGAAAACGGTTATTCAGGCAAAAGGAGATGGCAATATGTTACAGAATATGATGAAAAATAGGGGAGCGAAGCGGGCGTTGAGCTTGTTTTTGGTGCTGACGATGTTGGTATCCATGCTGCCCACCCTTTCTCTGTCGCTGGCGGCGGCGTCCTCTGCCGATCGGGTAGCGGATCCCTCTACGGCGGGTAACTATACCTCTATGCTGGGCACGGATGCGGACGGTAACCGCTATTCCGGCCGAGTATGGACGGACAAGTCGGTGTATACCGATGCATCGGTGAATCTGGACGGACACACCGTCGCCAACAACGGCGATTTTATGGTGGTGTACTCCGCGCTGGGTTCCTCCACCTCGGTGACCACCTCTACTACGAGCGCGGCCAATCTGGACGTGGTGTTTGTTCTGGATAACTCCACCTCCATGGGCACAGACAATCGTCTGGTACGCGTGGTTAATGCCTCTAACGAGCTGTTGGCCGGTCTGGTGGGTGCAGATAACCGCCTTGCGGTGGTTACCTTTAACGCTTCTGCCAAAACGGTGGTTCCGCTGGCAACCTATTCTGACCTGACCCTGTCCGCACCTCAGGGCTCCACGGTGCATCACGGCTGGTACGGACCCAGCGGCGGTCTGGTTGAGGCACACTCCGGTGGACGTAAAATCGGTGACAATGGCGGCTATCAGTATGGCACCTTTACTCAGGCCGGCATTGATATGGGCATGAAGATTCTGGAGGAAAATGCACAGCCCGGACGTGTGCCTGTTCTCATTGTGCTGGCGGACGGTATGGCCAATATTGCCGTGGGCAAGGATTGGCAGAACGTATCTATGAACAACGACCAGAAGCCCGACTCCGGCGGCGCTATGAGCCCCGGTGTGACTCTGTCTACGCTGCTCAACGCCTCTTATATGAAGTCGGCGGTGGAAAATGCCTACGGCCGCAGCATGGAGGTCTACGGCATCACCGTTGAGGTGGCGGCAGACGAGCAGGCAGACGCCTTCTCGGTGATGGACCCTGCCAATTATTTCAATAACAATTCTGCCTCCTCTGTAGGTAAAACCGCTTATTCATGGTACCAGTCTTGGGTGAACGCCACCAACGTCAATACAGTCATCGAGCGTACCGACGCTCTCGACTGGGAGTTTGAGCAGGTGAACCCCAACAACGCCTACGGCGTGACTAAGCAGCAGGTGATGGACAACATCGCCTACGTGGATCAGCACTTTACGGCAAACAACACGGACGAGTTAGATTTTGCCTTTGAGCAGATTCTGACCACCATCAAAACGCCCGCGTTCCTGCCTACCACCGACACCATCATTCAAGGCGATTCTACGCTGGAGGTGCCGCTGACCTATGTGGACTTCATCGGCGAATATATGCAGGTGGACGCCATTAACAAGGTGGTGCTGTTTGATAAAGAATATGACGTGACCAAAGGGGAGACCAAGTACGGTGACCCTGTGGCCACCGCTGACGGTAAGGTGAGCCGTACCGACGTAACCTCCTACACGGTGGGAGCGGGCTCGGCAAACATCACCCACCCCACGCTGGGTACTATCTTTAATATTAGCGAGAGCGTACGTATGGAGCTGACCTCGGTCACCACAGGCGTGATGGACGGTACCACCTATATGCCTCAATCGGTGCCGGTGCAGACCCTGCGTGTGTTTATTGAGTCCGAGGCGTTACCGGTCATCGTGGACGCGGTGACGGTGGACGTGGACGAAAACGGTAACGAAACCGTTACCTTCACCGAATCGGAAGGTGTGGAGCCTATCCGTGTGTTCTACACCGTCAGCATGGCGGACGGTGTGATGTCGGGCGGCGAGATTGACCTGTCCAAGGTGGACAAGGCCTACGTGCTCGCCAACACCGTGGACGGCAAGGTGCAGTTCTATGCGAACCGCTACGGCGAGATGAATCCCGCACAGGGCGGCGTTGTTACCAAGGGCGATGCTCACGTTTCCTTCACCCCCTCTGCGGAAAACCGCTATTATTACCATCAGAATTCCTACGCGGTGTTCTCCAAGGTGACGGACGCCAACGGAAACCCGCTGAATTTTGACGAGGCAGAGTTTGGTATCCTGCACAACGACGGCTATCGGTACGAGTACCTGTCGGCGGACAAATTGTTCAAATGGGACGGCAACACGCTGGTAGCGGCGGATAATGCCCCCGCGGACACCGATATGGTATACACCTACGTGGATTACTACCACGAAACCAATACCGCTGCCAACACCGGCGAGCTGGTGCACCTGCTCGCCTATGCCGAGTGGGGAGAGCTGAAAGATTCTCTCACCGCCGTGGTGCTGACGGGAGATAACGACCCGATTTCCGGCCAGGCCTTGTTCACCTACGTAAAGGCGGACAAGTCGGCGATGACCACCGAGGATTTGCGGCAGTATATTTTGGATAACTACCGCCCCGGCGAGGACTTCAAAGAGGTGCGCGCCCGTCTGGCAGTTGGCTCTCTGCGCAACTATCGTCTGCACCATATGACGGTGGATAAAAGCAGCAACGAGACCAAAACCGCTGCCGTGGCGTATGCACCCACCTACAACACCGATACCGCCCATGTAGGCGCTATTGCGGTGTGGCTGGGCAATAACGGCAAGCTTTCGGTCTCTGTGCCGCTGGGCATCACCATCAGCAAGACGGTGACTGCTGCGGGCGAGGGCGATGCCGCTATCAACACGGCGTTTGCCTTTACCATAGCCAGCTCGGACGCTACCGAAACCGCTGTTCGTGATGCGGTGCGTGTGCTGGTGAACGGTACGACACAGACGGAAACGGTTTCTTTCGTTGCCGGTGTGGCAACCGTATCCCTGAAAAATGGGGAACAGCTGTATATCAGCGATTTGGACGGCAACAATACCTACACCGTGACCGAGAACGATTCCGACCTGTATACCCTGTCTACTGTCAACGGACAGGATACAGACCGCATTACCCTGACGCCTTTGGCGGCGGGTAATGCGAAGGCGAACTTCGTTAACGTGCCGAAGGTGTTCGGCAATCTGACCATCAACAAGATGGTGAATCACCCCTTCGATGCCGGCTACACTGTGCCGTCGACACTGGGCGATTTCATTATCGAAACCACCTTGACCACGGCTGACGGACAGCCCGTAAAGAACAAGACCTTCACAGCGGAACATTCCGGCGATAGTGGGATTTCTTCCGTCACCACCGATGCCAACGGCCGCTTCCTGGCCTATCTTGCCGATGGCGAACAGCTGACCATTTACGGTCTGGAAGAGGGCACGGTATCCAACGGTCGCGAGCTGTACTATGACGGCAATACCTATTATGAATACGGCGAGGTCGCCGGCAAGTGGTATGCAGGCTTTACCGCTCCCTCTTACTGGGCGAACGACGCGGTGCCGAATGACGATAAAGCCACCGTCAAGGGTGGCGAAACCATCACCGCAGGCGTTGTTAATGAGTACGCCCCCGCCCCGGTATCCACCACCATTGACCTGAACGGCACCAAGACGTTGGTGGGACAGGGCAAGGACGATTGGTCCTTTGACTATGCGCTGCAGAGCTGGGACGGCACCAAGTGGAACACCATTGCCACCGATACCGCCACCGACGAGCAGCCTGCGATTACCTTTAGTAAGGTGCTGCCCTTCGATAAGGTAGGCGTTTATTCCTATCAGGTAGTAGAGCTGATTCCCAATAACGCAGTGAATAACGTGCTGGACGGCGTCACCTATGATGCGACCCGCCACACCTTTACCGTTACTGTGACCGATACGGACATGGACGGCCAGCTGGAAATTGCTTCTGTGGTGTCTGACCACAGCGGCGCTGCCTTTACGAAAACTGCCAATGGCTACAGCAAGGACGGCGTCCATTTCACCAACTACTATAAGTCGGGCGATGCCACCGCTGTACTGAACATTCAGAAGGTGCTGAACAATCCTGCCGCCAGCCCGCTGGTGACCGAGGAAGGCTTCTCCTTCGTGCTGTACGAGAAAAAAGCGGACGGCAGCCGCGGCAACGTGGTTGCTACGTCCGACGGCACCACCGATGCGGTGGGCGAGGTGCAGATTATCTGGACCATTGCCAACGAGGGCACCTACGAGTACCTGCTGGCGGAAGTCCCGAATTATAAGGGCGCGACGGCAAGCGGTATGACCTATGCGGCGGATATCCCCGTCACCGTGATGGTGGACGACGTCAATCAGGACGGCTCTGTCAAGACCGCGACGGTTATCGTGGACAGCGCCTATCTGGACGCGGACGGGGACGAGATTGTGGTGAAAAACACCTACGCCTTGAACGATGCCGCGTGGACCCCCGACGTCAACAAGACGCTGACGGGACGGGATATGACTGCCAACGAGTTTACCTTTAACCTGTCGCTGCTGCTGAATAGCGGTGCTACCGACCCCGCATTGGTGAATTACGTGGTTATCCCGAAGGCGACCGCACAGAATGCTGCCGCTAAGGACGGCGTAGCGGCGAAGGTAGATTTCGGTACCGTGACCTTCTCCAAGGTGGGTGCCTACTACTTCCGTGTTTCCGAGACGGCGAAGAACGTGGACGGTCTGACCAGCGACGCCACCGTCTATTACGTCCGCGTGGACGTGACCGACGGTGGGGCGGGCAAGCTGGTGGCGACCCCCTACGTGTATACGGTGCAGGGCAACGCCATGGCATTCCGCAACACCTACGAGGCGAAGCCGACTACCTACCGAGTGACGGCAACCAAGGATCTGACAGGTCGCACGCTGAACGAGGCGGAGTTTACCTTCGCCATGACCGACGGCACGCATACTTGGTATGCCTCCAACAAGGCGGACGGCAGCATTGTGTTCCCTGAGATTACCTATACCGCGGCAGGTGAGTACACCTACACCCTGACCGAACTGGCAGGAAATGTCGCGGGCGTTACGACGTACGACACCAACGCCTACACCTTCACGGTGGTGGTTACCGACGACGGTAAGGGGCAGCTGTCTGCCGCCAGACAGGCGGGCGAAGCCCCTGTGGTGTTCCGAAACGTCTACGAAGCTGTGGGCAGTGTTGACCTGTCGGGTCGCAAGCACGTGACGGGCGGCGAGCTGGACGACAGCAAGTTCACCTTTAATCTGTTTGCTTCTAATGCAGCTGGGGACAATCTGGCCCCGCAGCAACCCGACGTTGCTACCCTCAGCGGCGGAAGGTTTGCTTTCCATCTGGATTATACCTTAGCGGATTTGGGTACCCACTACTATCTGGTGGAGGAGGTCAACCGCGGTGCTTACGAGGTGGACGATGCCAAGGAATATGGCCTGCATTATGACCCCCGTCAGTATCTGGTTGTCGTAACCGTCACCGATAATGGGGACGGCACGCTGGCGACCGAGGTGACGAAGACCCGTTTGGATACCAACACCATCTATGAGGAGCTGGTATTTGTTAACCGCTACGAGGATATCCTCGAAAAGGAAGCGTTCACTTCTGCCGACCACGAGATAAACATTGACGGCACCTCCGTTTCGGTAGGGGACGCACTGGATTACGTGATAAGCTATTATAACGGCAATGCCGCGGCGGCGGACGTGACCATTACGGACACCATTCCCGGCGGAACCACCTATGTGAACGGCTCCGCTTCGGCAGACGGCTTTGTCGGTGAAAACGGCGGTGTGCTTACGTGGAATCTGACCGTTCCCGCAGGGGAGCGGGTGAGCGTGCACTTCCGTGTGACGGTGGACGCGCAGGGCACCGCGATTGCCAACACCGCTACCGCGATTACCGACGGTAACGTGTATAGCTCCAACGAGGTGGTTAACTACACCTACGAGAAGACGGTGGATAAGACCGCGGCGGCGCTGGGCGAAACGGTTACCTATACGGGCACGTATACGAACAACACCGAGGCTGTCACCTCCGTTGTGATTACCGATACGCTGGATACAAATCTGGTGTACGCGGACGGCTCTGCCGTAGCGAAGCTGTACGACGAAAACGGGCAGTATCTCAGCAACGCAGACGTGTACGGCGTGTATGTGGGCGGCATGATTACGTGGACCGTACCTGCTGTGCCGGTAGGCTACACGATACAGGTCGCCTTTGATGGGACGATTTCCCCGTCTGCAGCGGTGGACGCGGTGGTGGAGAACACCATCGTCATTACCGAGAATGACCTGACGGTGAAGACCAATACGGTGCAAACCGACGTTTTGGTGCCGAACTTCACCATTAACAAAACCCAGTCGGTGAACGGCGCCGCCTTAACGGCTGATGCGTTGCAGGCTGCCTGCGGCGATACGGTTATCTACCAAATCAAGGTGGAAAATACCGGCGAAACGACCCTTACGGACTTGGTGATTACGGACGTTGTCCCCGCAGGCTTGCTGGTGGAGGAGAGCAGTCTGGGCAGCGGTGTGTACGACGGCACGGCTATTACCTGGACCGTGCCCGCACTGGATGTGGGTGAGTGGTATACGGTTTCCTTTGCGGCGACCGTGCCCCACGTAACAGCGCAGACCACCTTCAAGAACGTGGCGGTGGGAACCTCCGACCTGGACGGCGATGATACGCCTGAGGAGAAGCCTTCCAACGAGGTGGAGATTATCGTAGAGCCTCCCGTCCTGTCTGTGGTGATTGAGAAGACGCAGCAGCTGAATGGCGGTGCGGCAACGAAGGAACCGCTTGCGGCCGCTATTGGCGATACGGTGACCTATGCGATTACGGTGACCAACACCGGCGCGTGGGAGCTGACGAATCTGGTGGTTACCGACGCCATTCCTGCAGGACTGATTGCCGATGAGGACAGCATTGCGGACTTTGGCGGCGTGTGTATGGACGATGTGATTACCTGGACCATTCCCAGCTTGGCTGCGGGACAGGCGCATACCGTGACCTTCTCGGCGACGGTGCCTGAGGTTGAGGCGGATACCACCTTCAAGAACGTGGCGGTGGTTACGGTGGATACCGACTATGACGGCACGCCCAACGACACTCCCTCCAATGAGGTGGAGATTACCGCCGAGCCGTACACACTGGGTGTTACCATCGAAAAGACCCAGTCGGTGAATGACGGCGAAGAGACCAAGGACGCTGTTGTTGCGCAGGGCGGTGATACCGTGACCTACACCATACTCGTTACCAACACGGGCGAGGGAGTCCTGAAGGATCTGGTTATCACCGACGCGGTGCCGCAGGGTATGATTCTGACCGAGGTGTATCTGAACGGTGTGCATACCGACGGTGTGATTACCTGGACGATTGCTGAGCTGGCTGTGGAGGAGGAGATTAGCGTGTCCTTCTCCGTGACGATACCTGAGGTTGAGGCGGATACCACCTTCAAGAACGTGGCGGTGGTTGCGGTGGATACCGACTATGACGGCACGCCCGACGAGACGCCCTCCAATGAGGTAGAGGTAACGGCGGAGCCCGAACCGGAACCCGAGCCCGAACCCGAACCCGAACCGGAACCCGAACCCGAGCCCGAGCCTGAACCTGAGCCTGAACCCGTTTTGGATTTGGCGGTGGACAAGAAGCAGTCGCTCAATGGCGGTGCGCCTACGATAGAGCGGATTAAGGCGAAGATAGGCGACACCATCACCTATCACATTACCGTAACCAATACGGGCGAGGCAGAGGTGACGGAAATCACCGTCATCGATACCATTCCCACGGCATTGGTTCTGGTGGAGGAAAGCATCAGCCACGGTGGTATGTACGTGGACGGTGATATCCGTTGGACGGTAGATGCGCTGGCGATAGGCGAGAGTGTCACGGTCACCTTTGATATGGTGATTCCCGAGGGTATCACCGATACCAATCTGGAGAACGTGGCGGTAGCCGTTTTCGATAAGAATATGGACGGCACGCCCGATGACAAGATGAGTTCCACCAAGGTGGTGTTCGAGGTGGTAGATGCTGTCCCCGATACTATTCCTGAGCCGGAGACGGATATCGTGTATCCGCCCCAGCCCGATACGACCCCTGAGACGGAAAGTCCTCAGACCGGTGAGGACGGCCGCCTGACCTTGTGGTTTGCGATGCTGTTTGTATCCGGTGGTGCGCTGCTTGCCACCTTCACGAGAAAGAAAAAGGCATAACCCATATACAAAAAGCCCCCACGTGAGTGGGGGCTTTTTGCAAAATAGATTGCAACCGACCGAAATGTGTGGTAGAATAAAACCAAAGAAAAGCATACGGCTGCTTTTTGGAAAGGGTGGGGAGAGACGTGGAACATTTGTTACGCATTGCCGATATACCGCTGCAGGTGGAAAGCGGAGCTGCAACCTGGTTTTCCCATCGTTATGCCGCCTATGCGCGGCAGGACGGAGAGCCGCCGCAGCTGGTGATGCACACCCGTTTGCAGGATACCATCGCTGTTCCCGCAGGGGAACCCGTGGCGCAGGAAAGCGGGCTCAATCTGGTCCGTTTGGCGGACGGTCGGCTGTGCCGCTATGCCCGCAACAAGGCGGGGCAGGTGGTGGTGGCTATCACCTACAGCCCGGATTACAGCCGTGTGGATATCTGCTTGCGCGTCGACTGGCAGAGCCAACATCATACGCTGCAGGAATACGAGTATATGTACACCGGCTTTTCGTTCCACAACCGTCTGACGGTGCTGGGCGGCGGTGTTTTGCACGGTTCTGCTATTTGCTGGCGGGGGCACGGAGTGGTGTTATCTGCGGATTCGGGGGTGGGGAAATCCACCCACGCAGGGCTGTGGAAGCAGGTGTATGGTGATGAGGTGGTTATCCTCAACGATGACAAGCCCGCCATTCGCTTTATGGGGGACAAGCCGTGGGTTTACGGTACCCCTTGGAGCGGAAAAACCGCACTCAATTGCAATGAGGCGGCCCCTTTGGAGGCGATTGTTTTTTTGGAACGGGGAGAGCGAAACGCCATTCGTCCGCTGGATGCGGTGGAGGGTATGTACCGTCTCAGCGGGCAGATAGCCCGCCCCTACTACGATGCGGCATTGGGGGAGCGGGTGGTGGATTTCACCCGTCGGCTTTTGGAGACTGTGCCGCTGTATTGCCTGAGCTGTACCATCAGCGAGGAGGCGGTGGATACCGTCTGCCGCGCGCTATTCCCCAATGAGGAGGGAGAAATATGAGAATAAAAGACGGGTTTTTACTTCGTGAGATAGGAGACCGCACCGTGGTGGTGCCTGTGGGCGCGAAAACACTGGATTTTCGGTGTATTATGACCCTAAACGAGAGCGGTGCGCTACTGTGGCGCTCGTTGCAGCAGGATACCGACCAGTCTGCGCTTGCCGCCATTCTGCTGGCAGAATATGAGGTGGACGAGGCGAAGGCGGCGGCAGACGCCGCCAGCTTTGTTGCTACCCTCCGCGAAAAGGGGCTTTTGGATGAATAAGCAGGTAGAAGTCGCTATGTCGGAGCTGTCGGAGCTGTTGCTGGACGGTTTGTCCCGCGGACAGGAGGTGACACTCCCCGTAACCGGTGTGAGTATGTTGCCGTTTTTGCGTCCCCAACGGGACGCGGCGGTGCTGATAGCTGCCGACCCTGCGGCTTTGCGGCGAGGAGACGTGGCGCTGTTTCGACGGGATAACGGGCAATACGTGTTGCACCGCGTACATGCCGTAGAGGAAACCCCTGCCCGCGCTTACGTAATGCTGGGAGACGCCCAGTGGATAGGGGAAAGGGTTCTGCCTTTACAGGTCTTGGCGGTGGCGACCGCCTTTGAGGTGAAGGGGCGGCGCATTTCGACGGAATCCCCCGCCTACCGCCGCCGTGTGGCTTTGTGGCGGTGGCTTCTGCCGTTGCGGCGGGTGCTGCTGGTGGTATGGCGACGATTGCCAAAATAACGCAGATAAAGAAACGGCGGCTCTCCTTTCTGTGAAGGAGAGCCGCTTTACAGTTATATTCAGTCCTCGTATTGGGTCAGATGCCCTGCCGTGCGCATATTGGGGTAGCCCCACTGCCGCAGCACCTCAAAGGCGCCCACCGCCACCGCGTTGGACAGGTTGAGGGAGCGGGCGGAATCGTTGTCAATCATCGGCAGCCGCACACAGCTGTCGGGATTATCGTGGAGCAACCACTCGGGCAGCCCCTTCGTCTCCTTGCCAAATACCAGATAGGCGCCGTCGGGATAGCTCACGTCCGAGTGAATGTGCTTGGCCTTGGTGGAAAAATAGAAGAAGGGCCCCTTGTTCTTGGCGAAAAAGTCGTCCAGCCCCTTGTAATAGGTGATGTCCAGCAGATGCCAGTAGTCCAGACCGGCTCGCTTGAGCTTTTTGTCGTCGATGGCAAAGCCCATCGGCTCAATAAGATGCAGACGAGCGCCGGTGGCGGCGCAGGTGCGGCTGATATTGCCGGTATTTTGCGGAATTTCCGGTTCCACCAGCACAATGTTCAGAGTAGGCAAGGTGTTTCCCTCTTTCTTGCGTTGTTTTGCGTCTATTTTATCGCATATTCGTGGCTTTGGCAATGAAAAATGTAAATATTTTTCATTCTTTGGGTCAAACTATCTCCGAAAGGAGGCGGAAACGATGAAAAACAGCGTAGGCAATTTCATGAAAGGCATGGGCATGGGGGTCGCATTGGGCTGCACCGCAGGCGTTGTGGGTACCTGTATGATGAAAAAGAGTAAGAAGGGTCTCAAGCGCAACGCCGGCAAGGCGTTACACTCCTTCAGCGACCTGTTGGAGAACGTAACGGATATGTTCTGAGAACGGCTGCAGCGAGGCACCTGCTGAGGCAGGTGCCTTTTATTCGTTCTTTTGGGACGTTTTGCGACTTTTTATTTTTTTGTCTTTACAAGACCGCGATTATGGTGTAAAATACTCTAATGTGGCTTTCTGTAATTACATTTGGTAAGGAGTAGCACTATGAGCGATAAAAACGAGTATAAAATCAACGGGGTATCTACCGAGGAACCCGAGATTTTCGGGCGGTCCAAGAGCGCCGAGGAGATAAAAGCGGAGCGCCGCGCCGAAGAGGCGGCACGCAAAGCGGCGTTGAAACAGCAGCGCGCCGCCGCCCGCGCGGCAGCGCGCACGCAGCCGAAAGAGCGTAAGGATATGGTGGTAGTCGCCTGCGTGCTGGCGGGTGTGGTGATTCTTTGCGCTGCTCTGTTGGGCTGGCAGTTCTACAAGGAGGGGCAGCGCGCTTTGTTCCAGCAGGACGAAACCCGTACCTCCTACTTTCTGGACAGCGGCGCTAAGCCGGAATTGTCCGAGGAGGGGATTAAGGGCGCGGTGACCAAGGCCTACTACACCAACGGCGGTCATCTGTGCGTGGAGATGGTGCTGGGCAACGGTCTGGATAAACCGCAGCATCTGGAGAGCATTCTGGTGGAGATTCACAACGGCGACAGCAAGAAGCTGATAGCCAGCGGCTATACGGACAAGGTTGCCGAGACCTACACCGTACCCGCGGGTGGCACAAACGTCTACACGCTGTACATTGCGCCGGAGCACGTGGTGATCGCTGACGATACGCTGGAGAAGATAACCTATACCATCACGACCTCCGGTGTGGTGGTGGAGTAACACCTTAGAAAAGAAGGGCAAAAGACCTATGCTTGAACTGAAGAACATTACCTACACCGTGGAGAATGAACAGGGACGCTCTCTGGACATTCTGCGGGATATTAACCTGACTGTTGACGAGCGGTTTGTGGCGATTACCGGTCCCAACGGCGGCGGCAAATCCACCTTGGCCAAGGTGATTGCCGGCATTATCACCCCCACGTCCGGACAGATTTTGCTGGACGGGGAGGACATTACGACCTGCTCGATTACCGAGCGCGCGCAGAAGGGCATCAGCTTTGCCTTTCAGCAGCCTGTCCGCTTTAAGGGGCTGACGGTAAAGGACCTGATTACGCTGGCGGCAGGACGGGATATCTCCATTTCGGAGGCGTGCAACTTCCTGTCGGAGGTGGGTCTCTGCGCCCGCGAGTACATTAACCGTGAAATCAACGCCAGCCTGTCCGGCGGCGAGCTTAAGCGCATTGAGATTGCTATGATTCTCGCCCGCGGCACCAAGCTGTCCATTTTCGACGAGCCGGAGGCGGGCATCGACCTGTGGAGCTTTAACAACCTCATTCGCGTGTTTGAGAATATGCATGAGAAGCTGGGCGGCTCTATCCTTATCATCTCTCACCAGGAGCGGATTCTCAATATCGCCGACCGCGTTATCGTGGTGGCGGACGGACGCATTCGCACCGAGGGCAGTCGGGAGGAGATTCTCCCCGACCTGTTGGCGGACGGGGTTTCTCCCTGTGCCGTGCTGACGGAAAAGCTGTAAGGGGGTGCGGAAGATGGATAAGATTGAACAAAATCTGTTAGAGCAGATTGCGGACCTCCACGAAGTGCCGCAGGGTGCTTACAATATCCGTGCCAACGGCGAGACCGCAGGACGCAGCACCACGGAGAACATCGACATTGTGACTAAGGCGGACAAGCCCGGTATCGATATTATCATCAAGGCGGGCACCAAGAAGGAAAGTGTCCACATTCCCGTTCTGCTCAGCCAGACGGGACATCAGGAGATGGTGTACAACGATTTCTTTGTTGGCGAGGACGCGGACGTTGTGATTGTGGCGGGCTGCGGCATTCACAATGGGGGAGACGAGGAGTCCCGCCACGACGGTATCCACGCCTTCCATCTGGCACCCGGTGCCCGCGTACGGTACGTGGAGAAGCATTACGGCTCCGGCAACGGTAATGGCCGGCGGGTGATGAACCCCACCACCGTGCTGGACTTGGCGCAGAATGCCTATATGGAGATGGAAACCACCCAGATTAAGGGCGTTACCTCCACCAAGCGGGACACCCGTGCCACGCTGGCGGCGGGGGCGACTCTGATTATCAAAGAGAAGCTGATGACCCATGGGGAACAGGTGGCGGAAACGGATTTCGTCATCGACCTCAACGGGGAGGACGCCAGCGCTCACGTGGTATCGCGTTCGGTGGCAAAGGATACCTCCCGTCAGGTGTTTCGCTCCTGCGTCAACGGCAATAGCCGTTGCACCGCCCACACCGAGTGCGACGCCATAATCATGGACGACGCCTGCGTCAGCGCCATTCCTGAGGTGACCGCCAACCATCTGGATGCCTCCCTGATTCACGAGGCAGCCATTGGTAAGATTGCGGGCGAACAGCTGATTAAGCTGATGACCCTCGGCCTTTCGGAGAAAGAGGCGGAGGAGCAGATTGTCAGCGGTTTCCTGAAATAAGAAGAACGTCTATTCAAAAAGCCGATGCTCAGCCGAGCATCGGCTTTTTGCGTGGGGGAGGTGGTGTCGCCTCGTTCTTACGGTTGCTTAGTCGCGGTGGACAACGGCATGTTGTCCGTAAAACAAGGTCTATATAATGTACAAAAGCAAGAAACCCTACCATAAAGTCATTTCGCCCTATTGGAATGGGCGCTAAAATATGGTAAAAAAGAATTAAGTATCCAGTATTGGATATTAATTTTTAGAAAGCGAGGAAATCCTATGCGCAAAAGAATCTTAGCAATTCTCTCTGCCTGCGTTATGCTGTTCACCTGCATATTCGCAGCACTGCCCGTCGCAGCGGACGCATCTTATGCCTATGAGATCGTCCAGGACTACGAGGGCGCAAACCCCAACGGCGCTTATTGGGGCCACGCCAACTTGGTTGACGGTGGCGTCGCTGATGCGCAGACGAAGGATCCCGATGTGGCACAGGCTGCCCTGTCCGGTTTGGGCTCTTTCTCCACTCAGCTTACCTGTATCGGCACGTCCGGTGCTGACCATCTGGTGGCTGATGCTGCTACGATGCAGCACGACCTGTCCAACCCCACCGGTATCTTCTTCCGTATGAAGAGCAGCCGGACTGCGGTTACCACGATGTATGTCAGCACCTGCGGTGCGGCGTCTACCGACGTGGTTTGGGGCGGCAACAACAACGCTCAGTTCGCTCTGATGAACTGGAGCTACAACAACGCTTGCGTCAATGCGCGTTACTACGCATTGGACGGCACCAACAAGACCGTCTCCGGTGACGGTCGTTTGGTGCCTGCCAATTTTGATGGCTATGTGTTCATCCCCTGTGACCTGTCCGGCAAGTCTCTGGAAGGTCTGACCATTATGTACGCTCAGAACTGGGCGGTTGGCGGTTATGACTTCCTGTCCCAGTGGTGGGGCGATCCCACCCAGACTGTGGTTACCTACGATAACGTTGGTTTCTACACCGCCGCTTCCGCGGAGGAGTGCATTGCCATCATGAACGAGGTTGAGGGTAGCTACAAGTCCTATGCCGTTGACCAGTTCCAGGCTTACGAGACCGCCGAGCAGCAGGCGAACGCCGCTGCTGTCGGTGCTAAAGTGAATAGCGGCGACGGCGACCTTATTACCAACCGTTATGTGACCGATGGTCAGCTGAGCGGTACCACCTCTCGTGAATTGTACTACTACGGCGCTACTGGTCGTGTCGGCGCTGACTATCCGGTGATGAATGCTCCCGCTTCCAAGCTGGGCAAGACTACCGGTATCTATGTTCGTATCAAAACCAATACGGTGGTGAAGACTCCCTTCCTCATTCTGCCCACTGATGATAAGGAAGGCGCCCTGAACTGGCCGAACAATTTCGGTCCCAAGGCCACAAAGTATTATAATCTGAATGGTGAGCTGGTTTCCACCAGCACCTACATCTTGCCCGCCGGCTTTGATGGTTACGCTTTCATTCCCTGTGGCGATGTGCAGGGCAAGGCGATTGCCGCCCATCTGTTGCCTTATTGGTTTGCAAATGCCTATGCTGCTGCAGAACTTGATGGGACTGGCCACTGGTGGGTTGCCGGTCCTGACGGCACCGCTCCTACTATCCTCCTCGACAACATTGGTTACTACGCTGTAGTTTCCGATGCGGATTATGCGGCTGTCGTTTCTGACTTGGTTGCCAACAATCCCGTTATCGAGCCTCAGGTTGAGTTCGATGTATTCCAGACCTATGAGTCTGCCGAGGAGCGCGCCAATGCAGGTGCCAACGGCGAGAACATTGCTATCCCCGACGGCGGTAATGGCATCACCAATAAGTATGCCACTGCCGGTATGCTCAACGGCGCTTACAGCCGTGAGCTGTACTGGGTTGCTTTCAATAACGGTGCGGATTATTTGGTGAAGAGCGCTCCCGCTTCCAAACTGGAAAAGACCACCGGTATCTTCTTCCGTATGAATACCACCACGGTGGTTGACACCTCCTTTAAGGCGCTGGCGATTGCCGATGCCGATGCGGATGATGACAACAAGATTGACGGTTGGAGCGATTCTTCCATCGCTGCCAAGTTCTACAACTTGGATGGCGAGCTGGTTGCCACCAGCAACAACATCCTGCCCGCCGGCTTTAACGGCTATGTATTCATCCCCACCGGCGATGTAGCGGGTCAGGAGATCGTCGCTATGCTGCTGCCCAACTGGTTCGGCAATGCGTACACCTCCGGCGCCAACTGCGGTCACTGGTGGGCTGCCGGCCCCGATGGCTCTATCCCGATTGTTCGTTTTGACGACATCGGCTACTACTATGCTCCCAAGGGCTCTGATGCCAACTATGCTGACCTGGTAGCTAATCTGGAGGCCGAGGTCGTGGCTCACTCTCACGAGTGGGTTGGCGCTACCTGCCAGGCTCCTATGACCTGCTCCGCTTGCGGTCTGACCTCCGGTCAGCCTCTCAAGCACGAGTATGACAACGAGTGCGATGTGGACTGCAACCTGTGCGGCGAGGCTCGCGAGGTGGAGCACAACGTGATCGCTGTGGAGGCGAAGGACGCCACCTGCTACGAGAACGGTAACATTGCTTACTGGTACTGCGACGTTTGCGGTCAGGCTTGGCTGGACGAGGCTTGCATGCTGAACACCAACCTGATGTCTGTGGTTACTCCCGCTGCCCACCCCGAGGCAACTCATGTGGAGGCTAAGGCTGCTACCTGCTACGAGGATGGTAACATCGAGTACTGGTACTGCGAGGCTTGCGGTCAGGCTTGGCTGGACGAGGCTTGCACGC
>JAFSGP010000009.1 GCA_017440755.1 Clostridia bacterium
ATGCCCAGTACGTGGACAGAAATATCGGCGCAACGGGCATGGTAGCGATGTTCTACTTCTCCGATGGCGGCGAAACCTTGACGGTGCGCTACTACTCGGTAGAGAAGGACTGCTACGGCTCTGCCCTCAGCCAGTTCACTATTGATTTGAAGTAAACAAACAAAAGCAACCCCCAAGGAATTTCCTTGGGGGTTGCTCTTGTTGTATACGTTATTTCTGTATCCGCCACAGGCGGCGCTCGGTGTTTATTCCCACTCGATAGTGCCCACAGGCTTCGGAGTCAAATCGTACAGCACGCGGTTGATGCCCTCCACCTCGGCGGTGATGCGGGCGGTAATCTTGTGCAGCACGGCGTAGGGAATCTCCTCAATGGTGGCGGACATGGCATCGGTGGTGTTTACCGCACGGATGATGGCGGGCCAGCCCTCATAGCGGCTCTCGTCTTTCACGCCCACGCTCTTAATATCCGGAACCACGATGAAATACTGCCACACCTGCTCCGCCAGACCGTTGTTCGCAAACTCCTCGCGGAGAATGGCGTCCGCCTCACGCAGGGCGTGCAGGCGGTCACGGGTGATGGCGCCCAGACAGCGGACACCCAGACCGGGACCGGGGAAGGGCTGACGGTACACCATGGCGTGGGGCAGACCCAGCGCCTCGCCCACTACACGGACCTCGTCCTTAAACAGCAGCTTCAGCGGCTCTACCAGCGCGAACTGCAGGTCCTCCGGCAGACCGCCCACGTTGTGGTGGGACTTGACTGCCTTTTTACCCTCCGCCTGCTTGATGCTCTCCAGAATATCGGGGTAGATGGTGCCCTGCGCCAGGAACTCCACGCCCTCCAGCTTGCGGGCCTCGTCGGCAAACACCTCGATGAACTCCTTGCCGATGATTTTACGCTTTTGCTCGGGGTCGCTGACACCTGCCAGCAGGTCCAAGAAGCGGTCGGTGGCATCTACGTAAATGAGGTTGGCGTCCAGCTCGTCCTGAAACAGCTTGATAACGTTCTCGGACTCGTCCTTACGCATCAGACCGTGGTTAACGTGCACGCACACCAGCTGCTTGCCGATAGCCTTAATCAGCAGGGCGGCCACGACGGACGAATCCACGCCGCCGGACAGCGCCAGCAGCACCTTTTTATTGCCTACCTGCGCACGCACCTCGGCAATCTGCTCGTCAATAAACGCCTGTGCCAGCGCGGGGGTGGTGATGCGTTCCATGGTTTCGGGTCTTACGTTGTTTGCCATAGATATTCCTCCGTCCTTATTTTTATCCGTTCTTATCAGTTGGTATAGTTATCGAAATAGCCCTGCACCAGCACCACGGGAGTACCCTTGTCACCGGAGCCGCTGGTCAGGTCACACAGGGAGCCGATGAGGTCGGTGAGCTGGCGGGGGGTGGTGCCCTGAGAGGCCATGTTGCCCACCAGATTGTCTTGCTTCTCCTGAATGCTCTTAGAGATGGCAGCCTTCAGCTCCTCGCCGGACAGGTCCTTAAAGTCGTTGTCCGCCAGATACTTCAGCTTCAGCTCGTTGGGGGTGCCGACCAGACCGTCGGTATAGGCGGGGGACACCACGGGGTCGGCCAGCTCCCAAATCTTGCCCTGCGGGTCCTTGAAAGCGCCGTCGCCGTACACCATAACCTCCACGTGCTTGCCGGTGGCCTCCAGAATGCGCTTCTGAATATCCAGCACCAGAGGCTTGCATGCCTGCGGGAACAGCTTAATGGTATCCTCGGTGGACTTGTTGGAGCCCAGCAGACCGTACAGCTCGTTGTAACCGCTGCCGTCCACGGGGGCGGTGAGGATATCGTCCAGACCGCACACCACCTTGGCGCCGGCGGCCAGCAGGATACGCTTGGTGCGGGCGCGGGTGTGAATGTCGCAGTTGAGGATATGGTCGGTGTAGTTCAGAATCGCCTTTGCCTGATTGGCAAATACAATCTCCACCTCGGCGCCGCACTCCTTGATGAGGTCGCCGTAGTACTGCACGTAGTCCACGCCGGTGAACTCGTGCTTATTTTCGCCGAACAATTCGCGGTATTTTTCCAGACTCAGCACGTCAGAGTAGGGGTTAATCCCCGCCTCGTCCAGCTTGTCCAGGCTAACCAGCTCGTTACCCACCTCATCGGAGGGATAGCTGAGCATCAGCACGATTTTCTTCGCGCCCATGGCGATACCGCGCAGACAAATCGCAAAGCGGTTGCGGGACAGAATGGGGAAAATAACGCCCACGGTGCCGCCGCCCAGCTTCGCCTTCACGTCCGCGGCAATGGCGTCCACAGAGGCATAGTTGCCCTGTGCGCGTGCCACGATGGACTCGGTGATGGAAATAACGTCACGGTCGCGCAGGGCGAAGCCTTCGCTTTCCGCCGCGGTGAGAACGCTGTCCGCCACAATAGCGGCCAGGTCGTCCCCCTGACGAATGATGGGGCAACGAATGCCGCGGGATACGGTGCCGACCAGACGAGTGTTGTCTGCCATAAACTTTCGGTCCTTTCGTAAATAAAGTGTAAAAACCGTACTTTATGATACTACTTATTAAGGGTATCTGTCAAGAATATTGCATACATTTTGTGAAATCTGTTGCCCAAAAACCCGTGGGAGCAACTACTTTTTAGCGAAAAATTCGCTCTGCAAAAACAGGTTAAGAAAAGTACTGGACAAATGGAGAAAAAGATAGTATAATGGACAGGATTAAGCACCTACCAAGGAGGAATACATCAATGAAACTGACAAAACGCGTTTTTTGCGCCGTTATCGTTGCGGTGATGCTGCTGTCCATGGTACTGACCGGCTGCTCGCCCAAGCTGATTATCGGCGGTACCCCCGACGTGGCGGGCACCGTTGCCGGCAAGGAGATTTCCACCGGTGACTATCTGGCCTATCTGTACAATACCTTCTACAACATGTACTACGACCAGGGCCTGTATTACTACGAGGCATACGGCATGGACCCTTGGACCCAGCAGTTCACCTATGGTGAGGGCGAGGACGCTCCCAAGGTAGAGCTGTCCGAGTACATCACCCTGCAGACGAAGGATACCATCGTTCGTCAGGAGGCCCTGACCCAGATGCTGGAGAAGCACAATATCTCCTGGATTGCGGAAGAGGAGAAGGACATCAACAAGGAACTGGGCGAGATGACCGACAACAACTTCATCGACCTGGGCTTCACCAACGATAAGTTTGTGTCCGCCTACAAGAACCTGTATCTCAACGAGCGCAGCCTGTTCTTCGGCCTGTACGGCAAGGGCGGCGAGCGTGAGGTGAAGGAGAAGACCCTCAAGGAGTACTTTGAGAAGAATTACGTGTCCTACAAGATTATCTCCATCGACCTGACCGACAAGGACGGCAAAGAGCTGAAGAAGGACGAGCAGAAGAAGATTACCGACCAGCTCAACGGCTATCTGGAGCAGTACAACAAGGATAAGAACTTCGAGAAGGTTGTGGATGCTTACAACAAGGCCAACGCTGCCAAGGACGAGAAGGTGGAGGCCAGCAAGGACGAGGACAACCGCGTCAGCGGCGATGCCACCGACATGGACGCCGACCTGGTAGAGGCGATTCGCAAGGTAGAGGTCGGCACCGCTAAGGTGGTTACCTACAAGGCGGGCGGCAAGACTCCTACCGCGGCGCTGATTCTGCGCTTGGACATCAACGACAAGAAGCTGAAGCTGTACGAGGATTCCGAGGAGACCATTCTGCAGACTCTGAAGTACGAGGAATTTGACAAAGAGGTCACCGAGGCAACCAAGAAGATTCAGGCTGACTTCAACGAGTCCGTCATTAAAAAGTGCAAGCCCGAGAATTTCCTGTCTGTAGGCTGATAGCGCATTCCCAAGCCCGATGCATCACCGATGCATCGGGCTTTTTTGCGTGCTGTGCGGTCATCTTAGCTTGTCAAATCCTCCAGCAGAACCGACAGGCGTGCTTCGTCCTCCACGGGAATGCCCGCCCGCACCTGTTCCTGTTGGGCGGGGGGCAAGGCGCTGACGAAGCTGTCAAATACCTGCTTGGGGAAGTCCTGTCCGCCCTCAAACACCGCCACCTGCCCCTCCCATTCCCCCACCACGTAGCGGGCGGAAGAGTGGCTCTCCGAAGGGGGCAGAACGAACAAAAACAGCAGCAGCAAAACCACGGCGGCAAGCCCCAAAGACAGGGACAGCGCCCATAAAACCGTGCGCCACGTTTTGCCCATAGCTATCACACTCCTTTGGGTTGGTTTGCCCCTTTTGGGGAGCAAAATACCCCTCTTTCTCCCGTGGCGACGAAAAAATACTTCTTTTTTATAAAAAATAGGCTTTTTTTCGTAAAAAACTGCATTTTAGGTTTGACATTTGCCCGATTTTGCAATACTATTATTGTGTGTATTTTTATGGTTTTGTCATGGGGACAAAATCGGTTTTTCAAACCGCAGGACCAACGGGTTCCGCGGGAGAGGAGCGCGCAATGAAGGCATTTGCAGAAAAAATAAAAGAACGGTTAGCAACGTGGGTCGCCCGTTTCCGCAATACCGAGCAGACGCCTGCCCGCACGGCGAAGAGCAAGCGGGTTCGTCGCACCCTGCGGCGGTTGGGGCACGCGGCGCTGGCGGTGCTGCTTATCGGTGTCATCACCTTTAGCGTGGTGGGTTGCGTGCTGGTCGTGTACGTGGTCGGCACCTTTGAGGCGGACGGATTTATCCCCATTCTGGGCGAGATGTCGATGGACAACCGCTCCATCATTTACGTGCAGAATGAGACCGGAGAGTTTGAGCCCTACCACAATCTGGAGGGCGGCACCTCCGTGTGGACGGACTTGGATAAGATTCCTCTCAACATGCAGAATGCGGTGGTGGCTATCGAGGACGAGCGGTTCTGGGACCACGAGGGCGTGGACTGGAAGCGGACGGTAGGCGCTATGGCCAACCTGATTATCAACCGCGTATTTAATGTGGGCAACAACGAGTATGGTGGCTCCACCATCACCCAGCAGCTGATTAAGGTGACCACCCAGAACAAGGACCACAGCATTAAGCGTAAAATCAACGAGATTCTGGCGGCCACCGCCATGGAGAGCGGCGAGTACACCAAAAACGAGATACTGGAAGGGTATCTCAACAATATGCCGCTTACCGGCGATCTGGTGGGCGTTGGCATCGGCGCTCGCGCCTATTTCGGCAAGGAGCTGCAGGACCTGAGTCTGGCGGAGTGTGCGGTGCTGGCCAGCATTACCAACAACCCCAGCATATACGACCCCTACAACCACCCCGAGAACGTGCGTCAGCGTCAGCAGCTGGTGCTGGCGAAGATGTACGAGTGCGGGTTTATTACCGTAGACGAGTATCACAATGCCCTTAACGAGGAGCTGGTGTTTAAGAGCAGTAATGTTCGTCAGAGCGTGCAGGACTACTACGTGGATCTGGTGGTGGAGGACGTTATCGAGGACCTTATCGAGGAGTACGGCTACACTTACAACTACGCCAGTAATATGGTGTATTACGGGGGCTTAAACATCTACTCCGCCGAGAACCCCGCCATTCAGCAGGCGGTGGAGGCTATCTACGCGGACGAGACCAATTATCCCGAAATCCGCGAGGACGACGAGGAGGATCCCCAGACCGCCTTCTTTGCCGTGGACTATACCGGTAAGGTGATTGCCACCATCGGCGGTCGCGGCGAAAAGACGGCTAACCGCGTGCTCAACCGTTCCACCCAGTCCATGCGTTCTCCCGGTTCTTCTATGAAACCGCTGACCTCCTACGGTCCCGCTATTGCGCTGGACCTGGTGCATTATTCCTCCACTGTGCGGGACGCCCCCATCACCCTGACCAGCGGTGAAAAATGGCCCCACAACTACGAGGTGCTGTCCACCCCCGATAACGGCGACGTGCTGTTGGGCGTGGCACTGCAGAAATCCCTCAATACCGTGGCGGCTCGTCTGGTGCAGCAGCTGACCCCGCAGCGCAGCTACAACTATGCGCTGAATACCTTCCGCCTGTCTACGCTGGTGGACTCCAAGGCGGTGGGCGGACGGATTATGACGGATATCGACCTGTCGCCGATGGCGCTGGGCGCGTTGACTGACGGTGCTACCGCACGGGATATGGCGGCGGCCTATGCCGTGTTCGGCAGCGGCGGCTATTACAATAAGCCCTATACGTATTATAAGGTCACCCGCGGCAAGGAGGACGACGAAACGGTGTTGCTCACCGGTGGACAGCAGTCCACGATGGTGCTGGACGCCCAGTCCGCTTACGTGATGGTGGCGCTGATGCAGCGGGTCACCACCTACGGCACCGCCGCGGATATCAGCAAGTCTTGGCCCGGCTGGCAGGTGTTCGGTAAGACCGGTACTTCCGAAAACGAGAAGGACGTGTATTTCACCGGCGGTACCGCCTATATGTCGGCGGCCAGCTGGTTCGGTTACGATAACAACCAGGTTCTGCGCAAGTCCCAGACCGGCTATGCCAAGAGCCTGTGGAACAAGGCGATGAAGGTTCTGCATCAGAACCTGCAGATTAAGGATTTTGAACAGCCGGAGGGCATCGAGGTGCTGGAGTATTGCACCGCCAGCGGTCAGCTGGCCACCGAGGGCTGTACCACCAAGGAAAAGGGTACGTATAAGTCTTCCAACAAACCGGGCGAGTGTGAGTTGCACGGCAAGAATGCCACCACAACCACCAAGGGGGACACCACCTCCGCTACCGAGAAGGAAGATGAGAAAACCACCGAAAAGACCGAGAAGACGAAGAAAACCACCGAAAAGACCAAAAAAACTACTGAAAAAACCACCGAAAAGACTACTGAAAAAACGACGACCACCACCGAGACGGCGACAACCACCACGGCGGCGCCGGTGGCAGACGAGCCGGTGGCAGACGAGCCGGTGGCAGACTCTCCGTCTTCCCGTGCGGAACAACCCGATACCCCGTAAAAAAGTAAAGGATGATACCAACATGATAGCCATAGCTATATTAGGACACGGCGTGGTAGGCTCCGGCGTTGCCGAGATACTCCGCCACAACGCAGAGGGCGTCGCCGCCAAAGCAGGCGACACCCTGCAGCTCAAGCGCATCTTGGATTTGCGCGCGTTCCCCGACCTGCCTTATGCCGACCTGTTCACCACCGATTTTCAGGAGATTGTGCAGGACGAGGAGATTCGCATCGTGGTGGAAACCATGGGCGGTCTGCATCCCGCATACGATTTCGTGAAGGCCTGTCTGGAGGCGGGCAAGAGCGTGGTTACCTCCAATAAGGAGCTGGTGGCCGCCAAGGGTGACGAATTGCTGGCGTTGGCCCGCGCGAACAACCTCAACTTCCTGTTTGAGGCCAGTGTGGGCGGCGGCATTCCGATTCTCCGCCCCTTGGACCAGTGTCTGGCGGCCAACAACGTGTTGGAGATTGCGGGCATTCTCAACGGCACCACCAACTTTATGCTTACCAAGATGATTCGGGACAATATGTCCTTTGAAGAGGCGCTGGCGCTGGCGCAGAAGCTGGGCTATGCGGAGCGGGACCCTTCGGCGGACGTAGGGGGGCACGATGCCTGCCGCAAGATATGCATTCTTGCCTCTCTGGCCTTCGGCAAACACGTGTTGCCGGAGCAGGTACATACCGAGGGCATCACCGAGGTGACCTTGGAGGACGTGCAGTATGCCGCTGCCTGCGGCGGTGTGATTAAGCTCATCGGTCGAGCGATTCGTACCGAGCATGGCGTGACCTGTATGGTGGCACCGATGATTCTGCCGCAGGATAACCTGCTGGCAGGGGTGGACGACGTATTCAACGGCATTATGGTGCGGGGCGACAGCGTAGGCGACGTGGCCTTTGTGGGTCGCGGCGCGGGCAAGCTGCCCACCGCCAGCGCGGTGGTGGCGGACGTCATCGACGAGGCAAAGCACCTGTCCGCCCGCAAGTATCTCTTCTGGGGTCCTGCCGAGGCAGGGTTCGTGGAGAATTATCGCGGCACCGCCTATGCGATGCTGCTGCGGTTTGCTTGCGCTTCGCCTGCGGAGGCGGCGACCCGTTTGGCACAGGTGTTCGGCGAGGTTCGTTCGGTGACCGTGGCGAATGGTGCAGAGGGGCAGGTGGCGGTTATCACCCCCGCCCTGACGGCGGACGAGCTGGATACCAAGCTGGCACAGCTGGGCGATATGACGCTGCTGCGCAGCCTGCGCTTTTACAACTAAGGACTCTATGACCAAGAAAGGGTAATGTATATATGTTAGTAGTACAGAAATTCGGCGGTAGCTCGGTAAAAGACGCGGAGCACGTCCTGAACGTGGCGCGCATCGTTACCGATACCTACAAAGAGGGCAACGACGTGGTGGTGGTGGTGTCCGCTCAGGGCGATACCACCGACGACCTCATCGAAAAGGCGGAGGAAATCAATCCCCGCGGCAGCAAGCGCGAGATGGATATGCTGCTGTCTGCCGGTGAGCAGATTTCCATTTCCCTGTTGGCGATGGCGATTGACTCGCTGGGCTTCCCTGCCATTTCCCTGTTGGGCTGGCAGGCGGGCTTTGAGACCAACAGCAAATATTCCACCGCCCGCATTAAGCGTGTCAACCCTGAGCGCATTCGCGCTGAGCTGGATAAAAAGCGCATTGTGGTGGTAGCCGGCTTCCAGGGTCTTAACAAGTACGACGATATCACCACGCTGGGTCGTGGCGGTTCGGATACCAGCGCGGTGGCGATTGCGGCGGCGATGCGTGCCGATCTGTGCCAGATTTACACCGACGTAGAGGGCGTATACACCGCGGACCCCCGAAAGGTTTCCGGCGCCCGCAAGCTGGAGGAGATTACCTATAACGAAATGCTGGAAATGGCCACCTCCGGCGCACAGGTGTTGAACAACCGCTCGGTGGAGATGGCGAAGAAATACAACGTAGAGATGGAAGTGCTGTCCAGTCTGAAGCGGGTAGCAGGTACCAAAGTCAAGGAGGTAACGAAAGTGGAAAAAATGTTGATTAAGGGCGTGGCGAAGGACGACAGCGTGGCCCGTGTTGCAATTGTAGGTATGCCCGATAACCCCGGTATTGCGTTTAAGGTGTTCTCCCGCGTGGCAAAGGCGCACATCTGCGTGGATAACATTCTGCAGTCCATCGGTCGCGACGGCACCAAGGATATCGCCTTTACCGTGCCCGCCAAGGACGCGGAGGACGCGGTAGCGGCGTTGAAGGAGTATGCCGAGGCGGTGGGCGCCAAGGACTTGGTGTGTGAGAAGGACGTGTCCAAGATTTCCATCGTGGGCGCGGGCATGGAGACCCACGAGAATGTGGCCGCCGGTATGTTCGAGGCGCTGGCAGATGCTAACATCAACATTCAGACCATTTCCTCCAGCGAGATTCGCGTATCCGTGCTGGTGGATAAGAAGGACGGCGACCGCGCCGTGGAGGCGGTGCACCGCCATTTCTTCGGTGAATAATCTCATTATTAGATAAAGGAAGTGGTACAATGGCAGTCAAAAAGCAGACCAAGGTCATCTGTTTCGCCAACAACAAGGGCGGCAGCGGTAAATCCACCACCTGTGCCAACGTAGGCTATTCTCTGGCGCAGATGGGCAAAAAGGTGCTGCTGCTGGACGGCGATATGCAGCTCAACCTCAGCCTGTCCTTTTTCCCCGAGGACGAGGTGCTGGCGATGGCGCAGGGGGAGAAGAACCTCTACCATGCCATTCGGGAGCAGAAGCCTCTCACCGACTACATTGTACCCACCGCCTACGAGGGGGTGGACTTGATTCCCTCCTCTACCTTGATGAGCGGCATCGAGTACGAGCTGTTCACCAAATGGCAGCGGGAACTGATTCTTAAGAAATGTCTCGCCCCCGTCCGTGACAGCGGCGAGTACGATTACATTCTGCTGGACGCTCCCCCCACGCTGGGTGGCTGGGTGATGAACCTGCTGTGTGCCGCCGATGCGCTGGTGCTGCCGGTGGAGGCAAGCCCCTGGGGCCTGTTCGGTCTGGCGAATATGTTTGAGTTCTTGGGCGCGGTGCGGGATATGAACCCTGCATTGGAGCTGCTGGGCATCGCCCTGACCAAGGTGTCGGTGCGCAAGAATTATTTCAAGCAGACCATGGAGATTCTCAGCGATATGGAGGACGTGTACGTGTTCGAGTCCATCATTCGGGTGGACAGCTCTATCGAGTGGGCGCAGGACAGCAGCCGTCCCGTAGGAGCGTATAAGGCGAGCAGCCGCAGCGCTCAGGAATATGCCGCATTGGCAAAGGAGGTAGATGTCCGTGTCCATCGGTAAGAACAGCTTGGCGAGAGCCGCCGCCGCAAACGGCAGCCGTGCCGCCGCCGAAACCGCGAAAAACCCCGCCACCCTCCGCGAGGTGGCGTGTCAGGCTATCCTGCCGCTGAAAGGTAGGAAGTGGGCGGACGCCGCCCCCGAGCTTATCGCATCGGTGAAGAAACACGGGGTTATCCAGCCCGTTTTGCTGGCGCAGACGGGACCCGACGAGTTGCGGGTGTTAGATGGCGCCGCCCGTGTGTCTGCCGCGCTTGCAGCAGAGCTTAAGACGGTGCCTGCGGTGATTTTGGAGCTGACCGCCGCCGAGGCAACGGCTCTGCGCAAAGAATTGGTGAAATTCGCGGCGTCTGCCGCCCCGTCCCCCGTGACCGCTACGGAGGTTACGGCGGTGGGACAGGCAATGCCTGATTGGTTGCTTTAACAGAGACAGAAAGGTGTCTTCCCCACGTTGGGGGAGATGCCTTTCCGTGCTTTTTAGGGCATGTTACTTTTTTAACAACACAAAAAAGGCAATCGATTATTATTTTTGCGATTTTTGGAACACTAATGGGAGAAATCCCAATTTTCATAAAAACAAGTGAGGTAGCGTATGAAAATGCGTACATTCAAGCACGGCATTCACCCCAACGACGGCAAGGCGCTGACCGCCGATGCGGCGATTCAGCCCTTCTTCCCCAAAGGGGAGGCGGTATACCCGCTTTCCCAGCATATTGGCGCCCCTTCCAAGCCCGTGGTGGCGGTGGGGGACACCGTTACCGTGGGACAGATGCTGGCACAGCCCGACGGCTTTATTTCCGCCGCGGTGTGCAGCGCGGTTTCCGGCAAGGTGAAGGCGATTGAGCGCCGCCGCACGGTAAACGGCAAAGAGGTAAAGTCTATCGTGGTGGACAACGACGGATTGTTCACCCCCTGCGAGGGTTACGATACCCCTCGTGACTACACCACCCTATCCCCTGGGGAGATACTGGACATCGTCCGCGATGCGGGCATTGTGGGACAGGGCGGCGCCGGTTTTCCCACCCACGTCAAGCTGACCATGAAGGAGGGGGTACAGCCGGAATATATTCTGGTGAATGCCGCCGAGTGTGAGCCTTACCTTACTTCCGACTATCGCCTGATGCTGGAGCGACCCGAACAGGTGCTGGAGGGCTTGCAGGTGCTGCTGCATATGTTCCCCGCCGCCCGTGCGGTTATCGGCATTGAGGCGAACAAGCCCCGAGCGATTTCTCTGCTGACCGAGAAGACGGCGGATACACCCCGTATTTCGGTGCAGGCCTTGGACACCAAATACCCCCAGGGCGGCGAGAGAATGCTGATTCGCGCCATCACGGGACGGGAAATCCACGCTACGAAGCTGCCGATTTCCGCGGGCTGTGTGGTGCTTAATCTGTCCACCGTGGTTTCCATCGGACAGGCGGTGTGCCACCGCATTCCGCAGATTTCCACCGTGGTCAGCATCACGGGTGACGCGGTGGCAAATCCCTGCAATCTGGAGGTGCCCGTGGGCAGCAGCCAGCGGGAGGTACTGGATTTTGCAGGCGGCTTAAAGGCGGAGGCGGAAAAGATTATTTCCGGTGGTCCGCTGATGGGCATTTCGATGATTAGTCTGGACGTGCCGATTCTCAAGACCAGTGGCGCCATACTGGCAATGCAGAGGGACGAGGTAGCCATGTGGGAGCCCACCGCCTGCATTCGTTGCGGACGCTGTGTGCGTGCCTGTCCCGAGTTTTTGCTGCCCCCGATGCTGTCGCAGGCCGCCGATAGCGGCGACTGGGAGAGCTTTGAGAAGCTGTACGGCATCGAGTGTATGGAGTGCGGCTCCTGCACCTTTGTGTGTCCGGCAAAGCGGCGGCTGACCCAGTCCTTCCGCACCGCGAAGGCCACGCTCAACGATAAGCGTCGCGCCGCGCTGAACAAGGGCTGATTCTTCATTATTCGCATTACCTTAAGAAAGGACGGATTTTCCTATGGCTAATCTTTCCACCGCCCCCCATATACGCGGCGGGCTACTCACGTCTACCATCATGCGGGACGTGACCATTGCCCTGTTGCCGGCGTTGGTGATGGGTGTGTTTGTGTTTGGACTGCGCGCGTTGTTGGTTATTGTGCTGTGTGCGGTGACCTCGGTGCTGACCGAGTATCTCTATCGACGGCTGATGAAGCTGCCCCAGACCGTATCCGACGGTAGTGCGTTGGTGACGGGTCTGATTTTGGCGATGAACCTGCCTGCCACGGTGCCCTTTTGGATTCCCGTGATGGGTTCGGTGTTTGCCATTCTGGTGGTCAAGCAGCTGTTCGGTGGCTTGGGGCAGAATATTATGAACCCCGCGCTGGCGGCGCGCTGTTTCCTGCTCATCTCCTTCCCCGCGCTGGTGGGAGCGGGTATGCCCGCCGTGGGCAATCTGTTCCGTGAGGGCGCGTGGCAGTTTGTCAGCGGTCTGACGGTGGATGCCGTCACCGGTGCGACCCCTCTGCAGATGCTCAAGGACGGGCAGACGGTGGACCTGCTGCAGGCCTTTTTGGGTCTGCACAGTGGTTGCATTGGTGAAACCTCGACGCTGGCCATTCTGGTGGGCGGCGTGTACATGCTGTGCCGCGGGGTTATCAGCCCCCGCATTCCCTGTATTTATCTGGCATCGACCATCGGCTTTATCGCCCTGTTCTGCGCGGTGACGGATAGAGCGCTGACGGCAAACTTCTTGGTAGGACAGCTGGTTACCGGCGGTCTGATGGCGGGTGCGGTGTTTATGGCCACCGACTATACCACCTCCCCCATCACCGCATGGGGTCAGGTGATTTACTGCGTATTGATTGGTCTGCTCACCGCCCTGTTCCGCGTGTTCGGTTCGGCGGCGGAGGGGGTTTCCTATGCAATTATCATCGGCAATACCTTGGTGCCGCTGATTGAAAAGGTGACCATCCCCCGTGCATTCGGAAAGCGAGGTGGGGCGAAATGAAAACGATTTTTAAAAACACCGGCATTCTACTGCTGATTACGGTGGTGGCGGCGGTAGCTCTGTCCTTTGTGTACGAGCTGACCAAGGAGCCTATCGCCCGCGCCGAGCAGCAGGCGAAGGTGGAGGCCTATCAGGCGGTGTATACCGATGCCGCCTCCTTTGGGGACGTGGCGGACAGCGCCTCTCTGCTGAAAACCTATAACGCTACTCTCTCTGCCGGTACGGCGGTAGAAGAGGTGTATACGGCGGACACGGCTGACGGCAATCGTCTGGGCTACGTGATGGCGGTGACCGCCAAAGGCTACGGTGGTGACGTAAAGATTGCTCTGGGTATTGACGTGAGCGGCAAGGTGGTGGGCTACGCGGTGCTCAGCCACAGCGAGACCCCCGGTTTTGGCGCCAATATGGAGAATGCGGACGTGGCGGCACAGTTTGACGGTATCACCGCCGCCGACCAGCTGGACGGCATCACCGGCGCCACCTATACCACCAACGCTCTGAAGGCGGAGACACAGGCCGCCATCGATTTGGTGAAACAGCTGGAAGGGGGTACCGTATGATGAAAAAAGCGCTGGACCGCATTGTCAGCGGTATTTTGAAAGAAAACCCCGTTCTGGTGCTGATGTTGGGTATGTGCGCCACGTTGGCGGTGACCACCAATGCCATCAATGGCTTGGGCATGGGTCTTTCCACCGCGGCGGTGCTGATTCTCTCCAACCTGATGATTTCTCTGCTGCGCAAGGTGATTCCCGGCGGTGTGCGTATGCCCGCCTATATCGTGATTATTGCTACCTTCGTGACCATCGTGCAGCTGCTGCTGCAGGCATACGTGCCGTCGCTGTACGAGTCTCTGGGTATTTTTATTCCGCTGATTGTGGTGAACTGCATCATTCTGGGTCGCGCAGAGGCCTTTGCCTCCCAGAACGGTCCTTTGCTGTCGGTGTGCGACGGCATCGGCATGGGTCTGGGCTTTACGCTGGCGCTGACCCTCATTGGCTTGGTGCGGGAGTTTTTCGGCAGCGGTTCCGCCTTCGGCATTATGGTGATGCCGGAAGCCTATGAGCCCGTGGCCATTCTGGTCATGGCGCCCGGTGCCTTCTTCGTGCTGGCCGTTCTCACCGCCCTTCAGAATAAGTTCCACGCTCCCAGCGCCACCAACCGCAAGGAGCAGCAGAGCAATCTGGCCTGCGGCGGCAACTGCGCCACCTGCACCGGCTGTGCAGGCGCGGTCAACCACCGTATGGTGGCGGAGAAAACGGCGGAGCACGCTCGCAAACTGGCAGAACAGCGTAAGGCGGCCGCCGAAGCCAAAAAGGCGGAAGCCAACAAACAGGAAGGCGGTGAGTCGGTATGATGCGCTTGTTGCTTTTATTGCTGACCACCGCGCTTATCAACAACGTGGTGCTCAGCCAGTTCTTAGGGTTGTGCCCCTTCTTGGGCGTGTCTAAAAGCGTGAAAACCGCCGCCGGTATGGGTGGCGCGGTCATTTTCGTCATCACCCTTTCCTCCGCCCTCACCAGCCTGCTTTACAACTACGTGCTGGTGCCGCTGGAGCTCAAGTATATGGAGACCATCGTCTTTATTCTGGTGATTGCCGCATTGGTGCAGCTGGTGGAGATGGCGCTCAAGAAGTTCAGCCACGGTCTGTATGCGGCGCTGGGTGTGTACCTGCCGCTGATTACCACCAACTGCGCGGTGCTGGGCGTGGCGCTCACCAACGTGCAGAATGAGTACGATTTCCTCACAAGCGTGGTGGCGGGCTTCGGTACCGCCCTCGGCTTTGCCATTGCTATCATCATTATGGCGGGTCTGCGGGAGAAGATGAAGTATAATGAAGTGCCCAACGCGTTCAAGGGAATGCCGATTGTGCTGGTGACCGCCGGTTTGATGGCGATTGCCTTCTCCGGCTTCTCCGGTCTGCAGCTGTAAGGAGGTGGCGACAAGATGATAGAAGCAATCGGAATCGCCACCGCCGTTGTAGGCGGCGTGGGTTTGGTAATTGGTTTATTGCTGGGTCTGGCGGGTCGCGTTTTCCACGTGCATGTGGACGAAACCGAGGTAGCGGTGCGCGAGCTGCTCCCCGGTAACAACTGCGGCGGTTGCGGCTATGCGGGCTGTGATGCGCTGGCGGCAGCTATTGTCAGCGGCGAGGCGAAGGCGTCCGCCTGTCCCGTGGGCGGCGAGAGCGTGGCTCACGCCATTGCCGCCATTATGGGCGCGGAGGCGGAGTCGGTGGAACGGCAGGTTGCCTTTGTGCATTGCGCGGGCACCTGCGATAAGGTGAAGCGGGAAGCGGACTATTTCGGCATACGGGACTGCCGTCAGGCGGTGACGGTGCCGGGTGCTACCGGTAAAATGTGCTCTACCGCCTGCCTGGGTCTGGGCACCTGTGTGGCGGTGTGTCCCGCCGGCGCCATTCGGATTGAGAACGGCGTGGCGGTGGTGAACCCCGACAAGTGCATCAGCTGCGGCTGTTGTGTGGCTCTGTGTCCCCAGCACATCATTGGGCTGCGCCCCGCGGATAAGCCGGTGGCGGTGGCCTGCTCCTCCCACAAGGCGGGCAAGGCGGTAAAGGTCGCCTGCGATGCGGGCTGTATCGCCTGTGGCATCTGCCAGAAGGTATGTCCCCACGATGCCATTCACGTGGTGGATAACCTGGCGCAGATTGACTACGAAAAGTGTACCTCCTGCGGCGCTTGCGTGGCAAAATGCCCCGTAAAAGTTATCCATACCGCAGAAAGTTAAATTTTTTTCGTATAGACCGCGTTTTTCTCCATATAGTAGGGGTGTGTAGAAACACACGATGACAGAACGGAGGAAACGCGATGAAAAAATGGTTTATCTGGCTTCTCTGCGGGGTGCTGGCGATTAGCCTCACCGCTTGCGGAGGAGATAAGGACCCGTCTGCGGACGGGTCTGCCACCGGCAACGCCCAGCGTAAGATTGGTTTGGGCAGCATTCACACCCTGACTATGAAGGATACGTCCAACGCGATGCTGAAGGCTACCGCCGCGGCGGTGGTGCTGGACAAAAACGGGCGGATTGCCGACTGTAAGCTGGACGAGATTGCCTTTACCGTTACGCTGAAGGACGGGGTCGCCCAACAGGTGGCGGACCTGACCAGCAAGATGGAAAAAGGGGACAGCTATATTCCCACCGCCGAGGAAATGGGCGGCGAAGGGGCGGGCACCGCCTCTTGGGAGGACCAGGTGGAGAACTTCTGCGATTTCGCAGAGGGGAAAATGGCGGGCGACCTGAGCGGGCTTGCCACCACCGACGGCAAGAGCGATAAAATCGAAGGCTGTAACCTGATTGTCACCGATTTTATTCAGGCGGTGGTACGTGCCTGCGAGGAGGCGAAACCCGCCTCTATGGAGGCGGGCAACGACTTAGAGCTGGCGCTCACCGCGGCAAAGGAGGAGGGCTCCTCCGCCGAGCCCAAGTTTGACATTGAAATGGCGGCGGTAACGCTGGACGAGGGCGAGCGCATTACCGGCTGTATGACCGACACGCTGCAGGCAAAGCTCACCATGGCAGAGGGAATTTTCTCCACCGTGTCGGGAGGCATGGAAACCAAACGGCAGATGGGGGACGGCTATGGCATGAAGGCCGCCTCCGCCATCAAGCGGGAGTGGTACGAGCAGGCAGATGCGTTCGACACCTTTGCGGTGGGCAAGACGGCGGCGGAATTGGCGGCCGCCAAGCTGAATGCAGAGGGCAAGACGGACGCCATTACCGGCTGTACGATTGCGGTTTCGGGCATGCTGAAAAACGTGGTTAAGGCCGCCCGACAGGACTAAACAAACGAAAAGAGGTGTATCCTATGCACAGACGTCTGCTATGCGGCGTGTTGACCTTATGCTTGGTCTTTGGTGCGGTGGGGTGCGCCTCTTTTACTGCCGCCACACCCCAAAAGGCGAGCTGGCTGGACGTGTTTGACACCGTCACCGGTCTGACGGTATACCGTATGGACGGGACGGATTTCTATGAGAAAGCGGAGCAGCTGCATCATCGCCTGATCGATTATCATCGGCTGTTTGATATTTATCACACCTACGAGGGCGTGAACAATCTTAAAACCGTCAATGACAACGCGGGCAAGGCGGTGGCGGTGGACCCGCTGATTTTGGATTTGTTGGAATATGGGCTATCTATGTACGAGCGCACCGACGGGCGGGTGAACATCCTGTTCGGCGCGGTGCTGACCCGGTGGCACGCCTGCCGCACGGCGGCGCTGGCAGACCCGTCCGCTGCTCGTTTGCCGCAGGAGGCGGCTTTGCAGGAGGCGAACCGCCACACTGCCCCCTCCCTTTTGGAGATTGACCGCGGAGCGGGTACGGTGCGGCTTACCGACCCGCAGGCGTCCTTGGACGTGGGGGCGATTGCCAAGGGATATGCGGCAGAGCTGGCGGCGGCATATGCTGCTGAGGAGCTGGGATTCACTTCCGCCCTGCTTGACGTGGGCGGCAACCTGCGTGCCATAGGGGATAAGGGCGGTCAGCCCTTTTCCGTGGGGGTGAAAAATCCCGACGCCGATGCCGCCCGCCCCTATTTGCTGACAGTGGGGGTGGCCAACGGTGCCGCCGTGACCAGCGGCGACTATCAGCGGTATTTTGAGGTAGATGGGCGACGGTATGCCCACATCATCGACCCCGACACCCTGTATCCCGCCACCTACGTGCGGGCGGTGACGGTGCTGTGTCCCCACAGCGGTCTGGCGGACGCGCTGTCCACGGCGCTGTTTGTGATGCCTGTGGAGGAGGGAATGGCATTTTTGCAGACCGTGCCCGAGGCGGCGGCGGTGTGGGTGCTGGCGGACGGCAGCCTGCGGTATTCCCCCAATTTTGAATCGTATATCCTTGCGTGATTTCGGGAGGTTTTTATGAGAACTCGCTCTTTTGAGCGTTGGCTGGCAGCACTGCTGATGCTGCTCTTTTCGGTGGGTCTGGTGGCGGTAACCTGCTTTTTGTATACCACTCTGCGCCGCCCCTATCTCACCTCTCACCCCACCTCGGTGGCGGTGACGGGCGCGGCACCGCTGGCGGTGTCGGAGGAGCGTATGGCGGCGCACGGTGTGCTGTCCGCCGCCCATGCACTGGACGACAGCGGCGCACCAAACGGCTTTGTGGTGGTGGCGGCGCGACAGGGGTACAAGTCGGTGATTCGGGTGCAGTGCACCTTTTCCGCCGACGGCAATACCTTGGCGGCGATGCGGGTGGTATCCCAGAACGAAACCGAGTATCTGGGAGAGCGTGTGGCAAGTGACAGCTTCGCCGCTCCCTTTGCGGGGCGGCTGTTGCCCGTCAAATTATGGACGGACGCGGCGATGGGGTCCCCCGTGGACGGGCTGACAGGCTCTACCATTTCCGCGCAGGCGGTGGTGGACGCGGTAAATAACGCCCATCGGTTTATACAGGACTATCTGGCGGCATAGCCGCCTTTACATAAGGTGACGTATATGAAAGCAAGTCGTAAAAACGGAGATGTGTGGCTGATAGCGGGGGTGGTAGCCGTCGCTTTGTTGCTGTTCGCCGTTTTATGGCTGTTGGCGGAACGGGGGACGGCGGTTGCCGTCACGGTGGACGGCAAGCCCTATGCCACCTACCCCTTGTCACAAAACACCGAGGTGAAAATCGCAGGGGTGGACGGCGGCAGCTGTACCCTGGTCATTGCGGACGGGCAGGCCACCGTCGTGGCCGCTACCTGTCCCGACGGCATCTGCGTGCGCCATCGGGCGGTGTCCCGCGGGGGCGAAACCATCGTGTGCCTGCCCAATCGGGTGGTGGTTACGGTGGTGGGCGCGCCCGCCGTGGACGGGGAGGTGTGACGAATGAAACGGAAAACCGCACTGTACGGTCTGCTGGTGGCTTTGGCATTTATTTTTAGTTATATTGAGGTGCTGGTGCCCATTCCCGTGGGTATCCCCGGGGTCAAATTGGGGCTTGCCAACGGAGTGACGTTGGTGACGCTGTACCTATTGCGCCCCGTGGACGCGGCGGCGATTGCCTGCCTGCGTATCCTGTTGGCGGGATTTACCTTCGGCTCTCCTGTGAGTATGCTATACAGCCTGTGCGGCGGCCTGCTCAGCTTACTCGTCATGTGGCTGTGCCGCCGCAGCCACCGCTTTTCGGTGGTGGGTGTCTCGGTGGCGGGCGGTGTCGCCCACAACGTGGGACAGCTTCTCTTGGCGGCGGCGCTTTTGTCCGCCTCGGTGGTGTGGTACGCCCCCGTTCTGCTGCTGACGGGCACGTTGACAGGCGCCCTCATTGGGCTATTGTGCCGCTCCCTGTTACCCCGCTTGGAAAAAATGAGATAACTCTTGAAAATCCTATTTTCCTGTGCTATACTGGTACATTATAACAAGGCGGAAGGATTGTCGTATTATGCTGGACATCAAATTCATTCGGGAAAACCCCGAATTAGTCAAAGAGAATATTCGTAAGAAATTCAAGGACGCCAAGCTGCCCTTGGTGGACGAGGTCATCGAGCTGGACCAGAAAAAGCGGGAGGTCAACACCCGCGCCAACGATCTGCGCGCCAACCGCAACAAGGTGTCGAAGGAAATCGGCGGTCTGATGGCCAAGGGTCTGCGCGAGGAGGCGGAGGCGAAGAAACAGCTGGTTTCTCAGCAGGCGGCGGAGCTGGCGGACTTAGAGGCGCAGGAGACCGAGCTGGCGGCGGCGCTGAATGAGCGCATGATGAAGATCCCCAACATCATCGACCCCTCCGTGCCCATCGGCAAGAACGACGAGGAGAACGTAGAGGTACAGCAGTACGGCGAAAAGACCGTGCCCACCTTTGAGATTCCCTACCACACCGACATCATGGCCGCCTTTGCGGGCATTGACAAGGCGGCGGCGGGCAAGGTAGCAGGCGAGGGCTTCTACTACCTGATGGGGGATATCGCCCGCTTGCACTCGGCGGTGCTGTCCTACGCCCGCGACTTTATGATTGACAAGGGCTTCACCTATTGCATTCCGCCCTTTATGATTCGCTCTAACGTGGTGACCGGCGTGATGAGCTTCGAAGAGATGGACGCCATGATGTACAAGATTGAGGGGGAAGACCTCTACCTCATCGGTACCAGCGAGCACTCCATGATTGGCAAATTCATCGACACCATCACCAATGAGGCAGAGCTGCCCCTGACCCTCACCAGCTATTCCCCCTGCTTCCGCAAGGAAAAGGGCGCTCACGGCATCGAGGAGCGTGGCATCTACCGCATCCACCAGTTCGAGAAGCAGGAGATGATCGTCATCTGCCGTCCCGAGGAGAGCATGGACTGGTTTAACAAGATGTGGAGCTACTCCGTGGAGCTGTTCCGTTCGCTGGATATCCCCGTGCGTACTCTGGAGTGCTGTTCGGGTGACCTGGCGGACCTGAAGGTGAAATCCTACGACGTGGAGGCTTGGTCTCCCAAGCAGCAGAAGTATTTCGAGGTCTGCTCCTGCTCCAACCTGGGCGACGCCCAGGCGCGCCGTCTGGGTATCCGCGTGAAGGGCGCCGACGGGCAGAAGTATCTGGCCCACACCCTCAACAACACGGTGGTGGCACCCCCCCGTATGCTGATCGCCCTGTTAGAGAACAATCTGGATTTCGACGGCGAGAAGTACAGCCTGCGCATCCCCGAGGCACTGCGCCCCTATATGGGCGGCAAGGCCGTTATCGAGCAGAAATAACAGAACAAAAAAACACCCGACGTCGTCGGGTGTTTTTTATTGCCGATTCACTGCTTTTTCATCTGCCGCAAGAAGCATAGGACAGCCAGCCCCAGCAGAACGGCGGCATAGCCCAGTACCCACCACAGATGGGGAAAGATTCCGCCGAAATCCCCTGCCAGTGCCGCCCGTTCCATGTCGACGGCGTGGACAAAGGGGAGGGCATAGGCAATCCTCTTAAATGTACCGCCCACCAGATTGAGATCGAACCAAACTCCGGATAACCAGGCGGAGAGGTTGGTAAGCAACGCTCCGCAGATACCGCCCACCTGCTTGTCGGTGAATACACTGCCGCAAAGCAGCCCTAAGGAAATATAGAGGAGAGAAACAGGGAGAATGCACACCACGGCGGACAGAATGTGGACGGTAACGGGTAAACCGAGAAACACGGCGGCAACGTAGCAGATAAGGCATTGCGCCACCGATATAGGCAGGATAGGCAAGGTGTATCCGAGAATGAAGTCCATCGGTGTCATCGGCGTGGTGTACAGCCTCTGCAACAGCGAACTGCCTCTGTCTTTGGCAATAATGGTGGCGGAGAACAGCGTCATAAACGCCAGTCCGAAAACCGTAACCCCCGGCGTCAGGTGCTGTATCTCAAACAGAGCTACGGGGATGTTTGCTTGTATGGCGCTGAGCAGTAAGATCAACACGAGGGGAAAACCAAGCCCGAAGAAAAGATTGAGGGGGTCCCGCAGGATTTCTTTTGCGTTTCTGTTTGCAAAGGTCAGGGTTCTCATTTTGCCACCCCCTTAACAATATGAATAAACGCTTGCTCAAAGGTGTCTGCACCCGCTGTTTCCTTGATTTTATCCGCTGTATCGCAGATAAGCAGTCTGCCGTCCTTCATAATGGCGATGCGGTCGGACAGCGCCTCGGCTTCTTCCATATAATGGGTGGTCAGAATAATTGTGACGGTGCCCTTGAGGGACCGTATCAGATCCCACAGATCGCTGCGGGCAAGCACGTCGAGCCCCAGAGTCGGCTCGTCAAGGAAAAGAATTTCCGGTTCTCCAATAAGCGCCATAGCAATGCTTAGGCGGCGTTGCCAGCCGCCCGAAAGCTTGCCTGCTTTTTTCTTTATTACCGTTTCCAAACCCAGCAGTTCGGTCAGCTCTGCGATTTTTTCGGCTTGCTTTTCTTTTGTAAATCCGTAAACGCCACCCATCAATCGGAGATTTTCCTCAACAGATAGTCCGAGCGCAACTGCCGTTTCTTGCGGAGATACGGCGATGATGGATTTCACGGCGGCAGCATCTTTGCAAATACTTTTACCGTGTAAAAAAGCATCGCCGCTTGTGGGGCGGGTGAGGCAGGACAGCATTTTGATGGTGGTGGTTTTGCCTGCCCCGTTGACGCCTAACAGGGAGAAAAGTTCTCCGCGGCGAACGGACAGGTTGAGACTGTCTACCGCCACCGTGTCTTTATATACTTTCGTCAGATTTTCTGTGCGGATTGCATCCATACCCATCACTCCATTCCGTATTGTTTACGCATTCCCAGATAGGCATCGGACAGCAAACGGCTTATCAGATCCCAATCGAGATTCAAAAAATCGGTTGCAACCATCGTTGCAAGACCGTGAACATACACCCACATACCAAGGTGGAACATTCTGGCATCCTCTCGGCTAAGTCCCGTATAGTTTTGCACAAAGGATTCCATTTCATCCCCAAAGCTAACCGCCTCGGGTACCGCCTCGTTGGTGCGGTCGCGCATATACAGGAGTTTGAATAGCTCCTTTTCCTCTTTGGCAAAACGAATGTAGGCGATACCGCTGGCCTTATAGGCGGGGAATTCCCCCTTTTCCGTTTCCTGTCGGATGTATTCGCCGCACAATGTCTCCGCCTCTTTGACAACGGCAAGGCGCAGCTCTTCCATTGTCTCAAAGTTGGAGAACACCGGCTGGGTGGAGCAGTTTAGTGCCGCAGCCACCGTTCTGGCATTAAGGGTTTGCGCACCGCTGTTCCGTACAATGGCAACGGCGGCGTTTAAGATATCTTCTTTTGTTATTTTTACTTTAGGCGGCATACCGCACCTCCGTAGCATAGCTATTGTTATATATCAATTGTTATCTTATCGCGGTATGTAGAAAAAGTCAAGTATTTTTGCAAAAACAAGGCAGTATGGTAATGCACCATACTGCCTTAGGTTTAGGGTATATGTCGCCGCAGGGCGGGGATGAGCAGAGAGGTGACGGCGATTTTCACCCCGTCGGCGGGGAGAAAGGGCAGCACACAGGTGAAAAGCGCGCCACCGAGCGTGCCGTGGGTCTGCACCATATACCACACGGTGCCGACGGTGTACATCGCCGCCGTGCCGACAAGAAAAGCCAGCGGCAGAGCGAACCGTCCCCTGCGTTCGGCGAGCAATCCTGCCAACAGAGCACAGGGCAGATACCCCCACAGATAGCCGCCGGTCAGCCCGACCAGCGGCCCCGCACCGCCGCTAAAGCCGGCGAAAATCGGTACGCCGACCGCGCCCAGCGCCAGATACAGCCCAACCGCGGCGGGACCACCCTTGGGTCCCAGTGTGCCGGCGGCAAGATAGACACCCAAGGTGGCGAGGGTAATCGGTACGGGTCCCATAGGGATTGCCCACGGGGACAGCACGCACAGCACCGCCGCCATCAGGGCTACAAGCAGGTTGCGTCGCAGGTTCATAGCCGCAGGCTCACCTCCCCAGAGGTCAGCGGAAGGTCACCCGTAGCGGTACGCACCAGCAGGTGTCCCTCGTCGGTGATACTGAGGACGGTGGCGGGGAAGGATTCTTCGCCTCGCAGCACCGTTACTGCTCGCCCCGTCAGGATACTGCGGCGGCGGCTCTCCGCCAGAATCTCCTCGGCGGAAAGCGTGATGTATGCCGCCTCCCACTCCTCCAGCAGAGCGGCGGCAAGCGCGGCGCGGGAGGGGGGCGCGCACAGATTGCCCAGGGAGGTGGCGATGTTTTTTAGCTCGTCAGGCATTTCGCAGGGAGCTACGTTGATGCCGAAGCCCAGCAGAATATAGGCGGGCTTACCGAATGTGTCGAGTTCTCCCTCTGCCAGTATGCCGCACACCTTGCGTCCGTCGATATACAGGTCGTTGACCCATTTGATACCCACCTGCAGGGGACACACCCGCTCGATGGCGCGGGCGGCGGCCACCGCGGCGCAGGAGGTTATCTGCCCGATGTCAGCGGTGGTGGGGCGCAGGAGGGTGGAAAGGTAAATTCCGCCGTTCGGGGAGAAAAAGCTCCGTCCTCGCCGCCCTCGTCCCCCCGTCTGGGTCACGGCAATCAGCGTGGTGCCCTCAGGCGCACCGTCTGCCGCCAACCGCCGCAGGTCGGTGTTGGTGGAGGCAGTGGACGCAATTACCTGTAGGTTTTGCCCAAAGGTGGCAGTGTGCAGACGGGATAGGATAGCCTCTTTTGTCAGCGTATCAGCCATGGGCGTCCTCCCTGTAGGGGGCGGTGAGGGTGAGGGGGCTCTGCCCCTTTCCCTTTTCCCCGTGGAGGCGGCGCCAGCGGGCGGGGGTCATACCGCATTGCTCGCTGAATTTGCGAATGAAGTAGCTGGCGGTGTCATAGCCGCACTGGGCGCCGATGCGGGAAATGCTCTGGTCGGTCTGCTCCAGCAGCTGCCGCGCGCGGCTGAGCCGCAGGGCGTGGCAGTACGCCAGCACCGTCAGCCCCGTCTGCTGACGGAATCGACGGCACAGATATGCCTCCTCATAGTGGAACTGTGCCGCCAACTGGGCGGTGGACAGGGGGGAGGTGTAGTTGTTTTCGATATAATCGATGACCGACCACAGGCGGCGGTCGGCAGGGTGTCCCGCATAGCTTTCGTCACAGAAATCCTGCGCCAACAGCCCCACCAGACGGAACAGCTGTCCCAGCACCAGCGTGGGAGAGGGGGTATCGGTGTAATAGGCGTCGGTGAGGGCATTTATCTCACGGCTTACACCCTCGTCGCGGATACAGGTGTGCAGCCGCAGAGAGCCGGCGGTGAGGGCACGCAGCGGCGCCAGATAGGGCAGCAGCTCCTCCGCCAGCAGACTGGTCTCAAACATCAGCACGCGGTAGCGTACTCCCTCCTCGCCGGCAAAGGCCACGTGAGGGCAGCGGGGGTGAATGCACACCGTATCTCCTGCGCGGGCGGTGATGGGTTGACCGCTAATGGTTAGTTCCAGCGTCCCCTCGTAGATGTGCAGCAGCTCCATACGGCGGTGCCAGTGAAGCGGGAAGGGCTGTTCACCGGGCTCGCATACGTACAGCAGGCACTTGACCGGCAGACCGCCATAGTCGATTATATCCTTTTCTTCGTAGTTGAGGGCGATTTCGTTCATCGGTCCACCTCCTAAAAGTCAATATCGTTGCATATTATAGCAAAACTGAGGGTTGCTCAGCACAGCAAAAATATTGTACCATTAAACTGTAAAAAATGCAACCGTTCTGTTGCGAATCCCCAAATATGAAAAGAAAGAAGTGGATTACGTATGCATTTTATTACCGTAAAAAGCTATGACGAGCTGAGCCGCCGCGCCGCCAACCTCATTGCCGCCCAGGTCAATATCAAGCCGAATTGCGTGCTGGGTCTGGCGACGGGTTCCAGCCCGCTGGGCACCTATGCCCGTTTGGCGGAGCTGTGTGCTGCCGGTGACGTGGATTTCTCCGCCGTCACCTCCGTCAATTTGGACGAGTACGTGGGTCTGACCGGCGATAACGACCAGAGCTATCGTTACTTTATGGACCACAACCTGTTTTCTAAAGTGAATATCCGCCCGGAGGCAACCTACGTTCCCAGCGGCGTGTCCGCCGACCCCGTGGAGGAGGGCAAGCAGTACGACGCTCTTATCGAGTCCTTGGGCGGCATCGACCTGCAGCTGTTGGGCATCGGTCTGGACGGTCACATCGGCTTTAACGAGCCGGACGACTGCTTCACCAAGGAGACCCACCCCGTCGCTCTGGACGAGTCCACCATTGATGCCAACGCCCGTTTCTTTGCCAGCCGCGATGACGTGCCTCGTCAGGCGGTGACTATGGGCATGGGCGCCATTATGGCGGCGCGCAAGGTGCTGCTCATCGCCAACGGGCAGAACAAGAAGGAGATTCTGGAGAAGGCCTTCTTCGGTCCCATTACCCCGCAGGTGCCTGCCTCCATTCTGCAGCTGCACCCCGACGTAACGGTTATTTTCAGCGAAAATTAAGCGGTTGCCTCCGTTCCATGAACGGAGGCGCTTTTTTTGCGATTTTTATGGCATTTTGCATAAAAAAGGTTTACAAATCAAAAGGATTGCTGTATAATACACTTGTGTAAATTTAAGCAGCGAAAGCTGACTTTCAAGGAGGTAATTACATATGGCAAAGAAAAGATATGTAGGCGATTATCCCGTTATCGGTATCCGCCCCATCGTGGACGGTCGTCGTGGACCCCAGATGATGCGTGAGAGCCTGGAGCCGCTGGTTTGGGCGATGGCGGAGGCCGCCAAGAAGCTGTTCGAGGAGAACCTGACCTATTCCAACGGCGAGCCCGTTAAGGTGGTTATGGCGGATACCTGCATCGGTCGTGTGCCGGAGACGGCTGCCTGCGCCGATAAGTTTAAGAAGGAGGGCGTGGATATCACCCTGTCCGTTACCCCCTGCTGGTGCTACGGCTCCGAGACCATGGATATGGACCCCAACACCATCAAGGGTGTGTGGGGCTTCAACGGTACCGAGCGTCCCGGCGCGGTGTATCTGGCGGCTGTATTGGCCGGTCACGCCCAGAAGGGTCTGCCTGCCTTCGGCATCTACGGTCACGAGGTGCAGGATCGCGATCAGGTGACCCAGATTCCCGAGGACGTTAAGGAGAAGCTCTTACGCTTTGGTCGTGCCGCCGTGGCGGTGGCTACCATGCGCGGTAAGAGCTACCTGCAGATTGGTTCTCAGTGCATGGGTATCGCCGGCTCCATTATGGATCAGGATATGATGGAGAGCTACTTCGGTATGCGCGTAGAGTCCGTGGACGAGGTGGAGATTCTCCGCCGTATGGAAGAGGGCATCTACGACGAGGCCGAGTTCCAGAAGGCGCTGGCCTGGACCAAGGAGCACTGCAAAGAGGGTCGCGATGACAACCCCGATGAGGTTGACTTCCTAGGCGAGAAGGTGCGCATTAAGTTCACTCCCGAGGAGAAAGAGAAGCAGTGGGAGTTCACCGTTAAGATGTACTGCATCATCAAGGACCTGATGGGTGGCAACCCCAACCTGTCCGACAAGTTCGAGGAGGAGAAGGTGGGTCACAACGCCATCGCCGGTGGCTTCCAGGGTCAGCGTCAGTGGACCGACCATTGGCCCAACTGTGACTATCCCGAGGCGCTGCTTTCTTCCACCTTCGACTACGAGGGCGCTCGTGAGCCCTACACCCTGGCCACCGAGAATGACATTCTCAACGGCATGGGTATGCTGATGATGCGTCTGCTCACCCACCGTGCTCAGATTTTCGCCGACGTGCGCACCTACTGGTCCGGCGAGGCCACCGAGCGCGTCACCGGCTATAAGCTCACGGGCAAGGCGGCGGAGTCCAACGGTATTATTCACCTGCTCAACTCCGGTGCGGCCTGTCTGGACGCTTCCGGTGTGTGCACCGACGAGAATGGTAACGCCATTATGAAGAAGTGGTGGGAGGTTACCGACGAGGATATCAAGAAGATGACCGACGCCACCGTATGGTGCGAGGCCGGTCAGGATAACTTCCGCGGCGGCGGCTTCTCCAGCCACTACACCACTAAGGCAGAGATGCCCTGCACCATGATTCGTCTGAATCTGGTTAAAGGTCTGGGTCCCGTTCTGCAGATTGCCGAGGGTTGGACCGTCAACCTGCCCGACGAGGTATCCGATACCCTGATGGAGCGCACCAACCCCACCTGGCCCTGCACTTGGTTCGCACCTCGCTGCGACGGCAAGGAGGGCAGCCCCTTCAAGACCGCCTATGAGGTGATGATGAACTGGGGCGCCAACCACGGTGCTATCTCCTACGGTCACATCGGTGCCGACCTGATTACCATGTGTTCTATGCTGCGCATTCCCGTGTGCATGCACAACGTGCCCGAGGATGATATCTATCGTCCCGCCGCTTGGAACGCCTTCGGTATGGACAAAGAGGGTCAGGACTATCGTGCCTGCGCCGCTTACGGTCCCCTGTACAAGTAAGATATCTAACACAAAAGCCTCCGCTTCGGCGGAGGCTTTTGTTCGTTGTGTGGGAAATTGCGAATGGTTGTAGGGAACGGATTTATCCGTTCCGTTTCTTGAGCGGGTACCAAGGCGGGACGTCGAGGCGCCGTCCCCTACGAACGGTTCACACAAACCACAGTGGTTATCGTAGGGGCGGGCGCCCTCGACCGCCCGTCTAAAGGATAGCACAAACCCTGACGGGACGATGTGGGCATCGTCCCCTACGCTGTGAAATGGGAGACCTTTTCGTAGGGAACGGATTTATCCGTTCCGCTTTGCAAAATTCGCAGGGGCGGGCGTCCCCGACCGCCCGCAAAAAAAAGCGGGCTTTTGGGTTGGTTTATTTTCAAAACGCCAGATACAGCAGCGCCAGTAGCAGTTCCGTGCGGCAGCCGCTGCGGAACAGTAAGAGCGCCAGCCCCAGCAGCATCCACTGCTCCTTATCCAGATTTGGCAAGGGTAGCGTGGCGACAGGCGACGGCACCGGTGGAGCGGGCGGTGTTGGAACAGGCGGCTCCGGCGGCGCAGTTCGTGCGTATAGACCGGGGGATTGCAGCCCCTCCTGTTGTCGCCACCAGCCGGGGGTGCGGGCCGCCTCCAGGCTCTCGGCGGTGCGCCCTTGGTGCTCCTCAAACACACGGCGGGAGTGCTCCTGCATCTGCTGCACCCGCCGCGCCGCCTGCCGTTGCATCTGCATCAAATCATCCGCCATGCTTGCTTCCTCCTAAAATTCCCTGTTCCTGCAGCAGCGGCAGCAGCCGCATCATTTTGAGCAGCCGCATGGTTTCGTCCAGCCGCTGTTCTCGCTCCCCGTGGAGATAGGGGCGCAGCGCCTGCAGTAGGCGGGTATCTTCGTTGTCCTGCCCCATATTGGACAATAGGGGCAGCACCTTTGTGAGGGCGGCGAGGTCCGGTATACCGCTCGGCATAGGCGGCACAGGGGACGGCTCTGCAGGCTTTGGCGGCTGTGCGCCCTCGCCCTCGCCTTCTCCGCCCAGTGCCGACATCACCGATTGGATTTTCGCCATTCCCTCGGGAGAGGTGAGCAGTTGGGTTAATTTCTCGCTTAAATCGTCCATGATACCACCTCAGCCCTTCCCCAACAGCCGCGTGAGCAGCTGTTGTATCGTGGGGTCCCGCATCAGGGCGGCCAGTTTCTCTTTATCCTGTAACAGGGCTTGGGTTTTCGCCATTTCTTCGGGGGTCAGGCGGTCGGATTGGGCGGCCTTTCCCGCAAAGTCGGATAATCCCGCCAGCCCCTCCTTTTGAAAGACCGCTTTCAGCTGTTCGGGGGTGGTCCCCAGCCGCTGCCCCGCGTAGGACAGCAGTTTTTCCATCTGCTCGGGGGTAAAGGATAGTTCTGCCATGCTTTTGCCTCCTTTGGTGACAAGGCGGTTGCCTTATGGTGTTTTGTATGGTATTATATGCTATGATGTGAGAGGAAATTTTATGCAGGAGGGGAGACTATGCGGATTTTGGTGGTATCCGACGTACACGGGCGCACGCGGGCGTTGTGCGAGGCAATCGAGCAGCAGCCCACCGCCGGCACGGTGCTCTTTTTGGGGGACGGGCTGCGGCAGGCGGAGGACGCGGCGGACCGCTATCCCGACCGTACCTTCTATATGGTCCCCGGCAACTGCGATATGGGAGCCTCTCTGCCGCCCGTCCGACAGGAAACGCTGGGCGGCAAGCGGTTTTATTTCACCCACGGGCATCTCCACGACGTAAAATACACCCTTTACCGTCTGGATATGGCCGCCCGCGCGGCGGGGGCGGATATCGTCCTGTTCGGACACACCCACACCCCCTACGAGGAGTATGCCGACGGGCTGTATCTGTTTAACCCCGGCAGTCTGGGGCACGGCGGCACCTACGGATACGTGGATATTGTGGGCGACGGCATTCGCACCGCGGTGGTATCGCTGTAATCAGTATATGCAGAAAAAAGACAGGCGGCACACGAAATGCGTGTGCCGCCTGTTTTGTTATATATTGCGATTACCACGGTTCAACTTGTGCGTGGATGGATGAAGGCAGAGAAACCAACTGCACATCAAATTTTAAGGATGGTTCAATTTTGCTGGAAGCATTATGTATTCGCATCGTTAATGTCCATCCTTCATCGCAAACAATCTCGAGCTTATTGTCGGAATCTGGTACAAAACCCATATGATAAAATCTGGTGGGTAATTTCAGTTTTGCAACATCCACAATGGAGCGATGACTGTTTGCGGATTTGTTGAGATTACCTGCGATATTGATTGCTTCAACCCTTGTTGTTTTATGCCTGTCATCCGTGATGACTTTGTAAAAATCATAGCGACCGAGCAGGTATTCAATAAGTTTACTCGGCACATCTGAATTATTGTCTGCAAGTCTTTTTAATTCAGCCAGAAAGGCATTGAGAACAGGAACATAATATCGCTCTGCCTTATCTGGTATATCGTTCCACAATGGGAGCGGTTCACCATTTTCAACGGCATTCACTCTCATATCCCTTAACTCATTAAAGAGTGGAACAACTGCATCAAAATACTGTTGCGAACAAGGGACTCCGACCCATTCTTGACCGAAATCTATTGTTGCAGATAATCTGCTATGTTTTACGGCATGGTGATTATGTTTGCAAGAAATACCAATTTCCCATCCATTTGCTCTACGAACACAGACTACATCACGAACATCACCAGCGATGCCCTGTGCGTCTGTTTGGATAACCAGATTAAGAGAACCATTACCATATTCAAGTTGCGGCTCAAGGCGAATAATCACCCTTGCGGCCGCATTTGCTGCCTTTACCAGTTTATCGGACAGACCTTCCTTTTCTGCTTTTTCAAAAGCGGTTTTGGCCGTTTGTAGTGCATCCGATTCTTGAATGGTAATATCACCATCTGTTTTACCAGTTAGGTGTTCTCTAATTGCTATAAGACAAGCATATTCGTATGCCTTGCCATATTCTGTGTTTGATAGAGCCATAATCAACCTCTTTACTGGTCTGCCTGTTCCAGATAAGGTCTTATGTAGTTAGCAACAAACTCTGCCAACTTTACAGGAACGGCATTACCTATTTGTTTATATATACTTGTTAAATCGCCGAAGAACGCCATATCCTTAGGGAATGTTTGGATGGCGGCGACCTCTCGCCAGCTCAAACGGCGAGTTTCACCACCTGCACCGAATTCCCACAGGTCTTTGTCCTTTTTTACCATATCGGGCGAACCAGGCCAAAGAGTAACCTGTTTTGCCATTGCAGGAACGGTATATGCCACCTCATCCCAATCTCGTTTGCGATTACGTGACATATATCTGGATGAATAGGATGCATCGCAAACCTCACTCGGTTTTGCATTTGGCATATCGCCGATAGCATCACGAAGTGTCATTGTTTCGCCGTTGGTGTCTGGCAATTCAAAACCTTTAATGTGCAGGTCTTGTCTAAAACCTATAATGATTACACGCTCGCGGTCTTGGGGAACACCAAAATTTTTAGCATTTACAAGTTTGTAAAACACATTATAGCCGCATTCAGCAAAGTCAGCTATAATAGCATCAATTATTCGTCCGTTTCCCATTGTCAAAAGACCTTTGACATTCTCGCCAATAAATGCTTTTGGTTTGTTTTGACGAACTAGTTTCACATAGTGCTTATATAGCACATTTCTGGAATCGTCAATTTTACGTGGTCCACTTAAACTAAATCCTTGACAAGGAAACCCACCCAATATAACATCGGACACAGGTATGGCAGAATAATCCACTTTTGAAATGTCTCCGCAGACCACAGTTGCCTTACTCCAGTTCCGATGAGTTTTACAGGCATCGATGTCAAAGTCGTTTGCCCAGATGGTTTTGAAGCCAGCATGATGAAATCCCATATCGAGACCGCCGGCGCCACAGAACAAACTGACAGCCGTAAATTCTCTCATCCTATACCTCCGTAAGATATTAAGTTTTGTAGGAACACACTCTAATTGCATTATATCATATCATTCCAAAGGCTTCAAGTTGATTTGGAAAGGTTTTAAAAAATCCTATGCGATAATTTCGCATAGGATTTTTGACGTTATTTTTTAACTTTCGCCAGTTTCTTTTCCGCGTCCTTGCCGTCGAAGTAATCCTTGGTGATGTGGATGACGATGCCGGACAGACACACCAGACCAATGAGGTTGGGGATAGCCATCAGTCCGTTCATAATCTCGGACACCAGCCAGATAGCGTCCAGACTGCTCACCGCACCCACGAACACCATTGCCACATAGATAATGCGGTAGCCCACGGTGGCGACCCGCTGATTTTTGATTAGGTAGCGGGCGGACACCTCGCCGTAGTATGCCCAGCCGAGAATGGTGGAGAGGGCGAAGAAGATGGTAGCCAGCGTCACCACCACGTTGCCCACACCGGGGAGAATGGTGTTAAAGGAGGCGATGCTCAGCGCCGCGCCGTCCAGACCGGCGGAGGCGGTGGGGTCGGCGTATACACCGGTGGTGAGAATGATGAGGGCGGAAATGGTGCAGATGATGATGGTGGTGAAGAACACCTCAAACATACCCCACAGACCCTGGTCCACAGGATGCTTAGCGGAGGAAGCGGCGTGGGCGATGGGAGCGCTGCCCAGACCCGCCTCGTTGGAGAAGACGCCTTTGGAGAAGCCGTTGGTGATAGCCTTCATAATGCCGTAGCCCATAGCGCCGCCGACGGCCGCCTTAAAGTTGAACGCTTCCTTAAAGATGAGGGCGAAAGCGGCGGGCACGGCACGGATATTGACAACCAGCGCCACCAGCGCGCAGATGACGTAGAACAGTGCCATAAAGGGAACCAGCTTTTCGTTCACCGAGGCGATGCGGCGCACGCCGCCCAGAATGACCACCGCCACGATGACGGTGAGCACGATACCGGTTACCAGCGGATTAATGCCTACGGTTTTGCTCAGGGAGTCGGCAATGGAGTTGGACTGCACCGCATTACCGGTGCCAAGACACGCCGCCATGGCAAAGATGGCGAACAGCGCCGCCAGTACCTTGCCGAATTTCTTCCACTTAAGACCGTGGCGCAGGTAGTACATCGGTCCGCCCACCCATTCGCCTTTTTCGTTCGTCTCGCGGAAGGAGAGGGACAGCACAATCTCACAATATTTGGTCACCATACCCAGCAGGGCGCTGATCCACATCCAGAACACCGCGCCGGGACCGCCCGCCGTGATGGCGGTGGCAATACCGGCGATGGAGCCGGTGCCGATGGTGCCCGCCAGAGCGGTGGCTACCGCCTGAAAGGGGCTGACACCGGAGGAGTCCTTGTGGTGCTGATCCTTTTTAAACAGGCTGCCCGCCGTGTGCTTCATGGCGTAGCCGAAACGGCGGAACTGCGCACAGCCGGAGCGAACGGTGAGGAACAGACCGCCGCCTACCAACAGCGGCAGCAGAAGCGGACCCCAGATAACGTCCTTGACAGAGGCAAGGGCGTTGCTGATGGCATGTAATATCTCGGTCATAGCGGAAAACTCCTCCAAAAAATGAAGTAACACATTATTTTATTCAATAAAAAAACAAAGCGCAACCAATAATGTAACGCATTTTATGAAAAAGGTCAACCGGTTTAGCCGATAAAAACAAGAAAAATGTCTGAATTTATAAGAAAAGAGGATAAATTTACAATTTTCGTTATTTTGGGCATAGAAAAGCGGAGGCAATTGCCTCCGCTTTTCGGTTTCTCTTGTTTTTATACCTTTAAGGTGCGCCAGATTTCGCGGCGCAGGTCTTTCCAGAAGAAGGTGCCGTCCTGCAGCAGCATATAGCCGTGGTGGGAGTCCTCCTTGGGAATGGATACCGAACCGGGATTAAGCACCCAGAAGCCGGCGGGGTGGTGCAGGCAGGTGGGGACGTGGGTGTGCCCGTGGAGCAGCACGTCCCCGCGGTGCAAGGGGGGAGGGTTATCCGCATGAAAATGGTGCCCGTGGGTGAGGAACAGCCGCTGTCCGTCGCAGTCCAGCTGAGCATAGTCCGCCATCAGTGGAAAATCCAGCACCATCTGGTCCACCTCGGCGTCGCAGTTTCCCCGCACGCAGAGAATGTCTGCCGCCAGCGGATTGAGCAGGGCGATGACCTCCTTGGGGGCATAGCCGCGGGGCAGGTCGTTGCGGGGACCGTGATAGAGAATATCTCCCAACAAAATTAAACGGTCGACGTTTTCCGCTTCACAAGCTTCCAGCAGTTTTTCGGTGTAATAGGCCGACCCGTGCAGGTCGGAGGCGATCAAATAGGTGGGGTGGGACATATAACCGCTCCTTTCATTTCCGACTTTTCAAAATCAGTATACCGCAACGGGGGCAAAAAGGCAACTGTTGTTTCCTGATACCAATGGTAGGAGTGGGCTTTTTTGCGGCGAAAACCCGCCCATTCCCTTGACAAAACCCGCAAAAAGGGGTATCAAAGAGATGTAAGCTGTTTCAATTGAAATAGGAGGTATATATTATGAGCGAAAACAGAATCGTAAAGACTGCATTCATTGGCTTGGGCGCCCGTGGTGTCCCCACCCTGAAGCTGCTGTGCTCTCTGGAGGGGGTTTTGGTCACCGCCGTGTGCGATAAGTACGAGGACCGTGTGCAGAACGGTATTGACGCCGTCAAAGAGGTAGCGGGTAACATCCCCTTCGGCACCCAAGATTATAAAGAGGTCCTCGCCCGCGAGGACGTGGAGGCGGTGGTTATCTGCACCGACTGGAACACCCACATTCCGATTGCTATCGCCGCTATGGAGGCGGGCAAGCAGACCGCTATGGAGGTGTGCGGCGCCTATTCCATTGACGAGTGCTACGATCTGGTGAAGGCCTATGAGCGCACGGGTATCCATTGTATGTTCCTGGAGAACGGCTGCTATCACGAGCACCGTCTGGCGCTGTATCATATGGTGAAGCAGGGCGTGTTTGGTGAGCTGATCCATATGGAGGGTGCCTACGCCCACGACCTGCGCAGTGAGATCGGTCACGGTCTGGAGAATCGCCACTATCGCTTCCGTAACTTCCAGCGCCGTGACGGCGACCTGTATCCCACCCACGACGTGGGTCCCATCGCCAAGATGCTGGACATCAACCGCGGCAACCGGATGGTGGCGCTGTCCAGCTTCTCTTCCAAGGCACGGGGTATGCACGAATATATGGTGGCCAACTACGGTCCCGACCACGAGTATGCCAAGATCAATTGGAATCAGGGTGACGTGGTCACCACGATGATTAAGTGTGCCAACGGCGAGACCATCTGCTTGCTGCACGACGATTCTCTGCCCCGCGTTTACTCCCGTGAGTTCAAGGTGCAGGGCACCAAGGGTCTGTACGTGGACTACGGCAAGTGGGAGGACCAGCGTCTGTTCCTGGAGGAGGACCCTGCCAAGCCCGTCGAAGAGGTGTGGCGTGACTTCTCTGCTGAGTTCCGTGACAAGTACCAGCATCCCCTGTGGCGCAAGGTAAAAAGAGAAAATATGCTGGGCGGCGCCCACGGTCCCATTGACGAATTGGTGCTGCGTGCTTTCATCGAGTCGGTGCAGCGTGGCATTGCGCCCCCCATCGACACCTACGACGGCGCTACTTGGATGGCGCTGACCGCTCTGTCCGAGCAGTCGGTGGCTATGGGCGGTGCGGTGGTACCGATTCCCGACTTCACCCGTGGTCAGTGGATCGACCGTGAGCCGGCCCCCCGCAGTATCTATGCTCTGGACGACATCTGCTACGAGCTGTTTGACGAGCAGGACGTGGTACCCTGCAAGCCTTATGAGGACTAAGGAGTGACGTGTATGCAACGCTTTGACGGACATACCCACCTGCGGGTATTGGGTGCCGACCCCGCCCGCCTGCTTTCCCAGCTGGAGGCGGCGGGAATGTATGGTGCCTCGGTTATCTCGGTACCTCCCGAGGGCTATACCATTATGAACACCACCGCCGCCTACGAGGAGCGGGTCAGCGACGTGCTGAAATTCACCGCCGCCTATCCCGATCGGCTATTCCCCATCCTGTGGGTGCATCCCGACGAGCCGGACATCTGCGCCAAGGTGGCGGATGCCGTCGCCCGTGGGATAATGGGCTTCAAGATGATCTGCAACAACTACTACGTGTACGAGGACAAGGCGATGGCGTTGCTGCGTGCCATCGCCACCACCGGCAAGCCCGTCCTGTTCCACAGCGGCATTCTGTGGGACGGTGCGGTGTCCTCCAACTACAATAAGCCCGTCAACTGGGAGTGCTGTCTGGAGATTCCCCACCTGAAGTTTGCCCTCGCTCACGTGTCCTGGCCTTGGTGCGACGAGAATCTGGCGCTGTACGGCAAGTTCCTCAACGCCTACACCAAGCGCCCCGACCTGTCGGTGGAGATGTTTGTGGACATCACCCCCGGCACGCCTCCCATCTATCGGCGCGAGGTGCTGACGAAGCTGCACACCATTGGCTACGACATTCAGCATAACCTGCTGTTTGGCACCGACGGACGGGCGGACGACTATAACATGGACTGGTGCCGTCAATGGCAGCAGACCGACGATGCCATCTATGCCGAGCTGGGTCTCAGCGAGGAGACGATGGCCGCCACCTACGGTGGCAACCTCAAGCGATTCCTCGGTCTGTCGGACGAGGTGATTACCCACACCGCCCAGACCGCCGACGGTCGTAGAGAAGCGATAAAATAAGTTTTTGTAAAACCACTCACGATTTTCGTGGGTGGTTTTCTTTGGTTACTTCCACGAAAAAAGCGGCGCTTTTTTGTACAAACCGCTTATTGTACCGCTGCGCGGGAGTATGGTATAATGACCGCAATCATAGGGTATTATGCCCATCCGACACCAAAAAGGAGAAAACCAATGAAGCGATTTTTGTCTTTTGCACTGTGCCTGTTGCTGGTGCTCACCCAGTTTTTGGCGTTGCCCATAGGCACCATTGCGGCTACCACCCACTATACCGTGTGGGCGGATGCGGACGCTCTGGACCACGATAGACTGTGGACGATGCAGGGCGGTGTGGGCGGCATCGGCAGAACGACGAAACATGTCCAAGGCGGCAAAGCGTATGCGTGGAATCGAGGCACCACGGGTGCAGCTTCCACGGCGGTCTTTTCCGCGCCGAATCGCTTGGCAGGCAGTAAAAACGCGCTGGTGTTTTGGGTGGATACCGTTGACCAGATTGCAGCGACGGCTGCCTATGCCATCAAGGTGTATACTACCACCTCCACGGGAAACACCACCTGCTTCCGCATCGCGGCAGGCGGCACCGCCAGCCTTATCAGCGGCGGCAGCGTGACGCCGCTTGTCTGCGCCACGGACTCGGTGACGCTACTGAAGGACGTGAGCGGTTGGGTGGTGATCCCCTTCACCTCGTTTGAAAACCAGTGGGGACCGGAGACCACCACCGCTACCGGCACTGTTGACACGCTGTTTTTCCAGACGGGCACCAACTACGGCAGCGTGGTGTATCTGGACGATATCGGTTTTGCCGCGGATGTGAACGCCTTTGTTTCCGCCGCCTGCAACGGCACGCTGACCGCCGCCCGCCTGACTCCCTGCCAGACATACGATCACGACTGGAAGCCCACCGTCTGCGGTGACCCCGCCCGCTGTGGGGTGTGCGGGTACGTGGGGCAGGTGTATCTGGGGCATTATTACGATCACTACGGCATCTGCTCCCTGTGCGGCGCTAAGGAAGATAACGGGCAGATCAACGCCGACAACGTTTGGTTCCGCACGACGATGAACTTTGACGGCAAAATGCCCACCCGCATAGCGGGCGAGTACAATATCCAACTGTCATACGGCCTCGGCAAAGCCGGCTGCGGGCAGGCGCTCCGCTGGGCAAAGGCGGACACGACGGTTGGCGGCAGCGGCACGATGCTGTACACCGAGAACGGCGGTCTGGCAGGGGACGATGGTGTTGCCTTCTGGCTGTCGATGAAGGAAGCGGGCAACATTGCATTTACCCAGCTCTGCTTTATGGTGCACGATTATGCGGGCAACGTGGAGCGGTGCTGGAAACTGAAGCCCTCCGCCGTTTACTATACGGTGCAGGATGGGGTCGCCACGCGTCGAACAAGCTTCACTTCGCAGAATTTGGCGATGGACGGCTCTTTCGAGGGCTGGGTCATCGTTCCTTACAGCTCTTTTGAGCACCATTGGGGTGTTCCCGCCGGGCAGACGAAGGAGCAGCAGGTGCTGGACCCCGTCACCGTGCGCGTGGTGGATTTCTATAACAGCAGCGTCAACTTCACCGGCTATATGGAGCTGGACGAGTATGGCTGCGTGTCCGATATAGACGAATTTATCGTTTCGCTGGGCGGTTTCCCCTGCACCGGTCTGGTGGTGGGGGATATGGAAGGCGCTATGCCGACCATAGCGACCAGCGACAGCGCCGCCACCACCCTGTTGCCCACTACCGTGGACGTTCAGCAGGGGCAGGGTCTGCGGATTATCACCGACGGGGGCGAGGTGCGTCTGACCGCTACCGTCACCAACCCGCAGGCGGCGGCATCCTTCCGCGGTCTGGGCTTTTGGCTGTCTACCGAGCGGGCGGTCTCTCTGTCCTTGCGTTTGGACGGAGAGCAGGGTACCTCACTCGGCGATAAATATTGGCTGATCAATACCGTACAGGGCGTTTCCCGGATGCGGCGGGTTACCGACAACTGTCTGGACATCCCCGCCGGCTTTGCCGGCTGGGTGGTGGTGGATACCGACGGCGACCTATCCAAGCTTACGGCGGTTGCGCTGGACTTTGACGGGGAGGCTGACCTCTGCGTGGACACCCTGCGCATCGCTTCCTCGGCGGCGGGTCTGATCACCCGTGACGTGGGTGGCAAAATGGATACGGACCTTGTTCTGTCCGCCGACCCATCCCGTGTGGCGGTGTCCACACGGGCAGACGGCACCAAGCTGATTTCTTTGTACGAAGCGATGACCTCCGCCGCCTTCCTGCGTAGCGTAGACCTGCGGGCGGGCTATCGGATGCAGTTTGTCGATGCCAAGGGGGCGCAGATCTACGGCGCTCTGGTGGATATGAGCGGCGTCACCGCCGTGGAGGTGTATCTGGGCAACGTGCTGCAGACCACCTATCTGCTGACGGTGGCGACGGGGTCCGACCCCTGCGCTGCATTGGGTCACAACTGGACGAACAACTCCTGCGCTACCGCCGGCGTATGCGGCGTGTGCGGCATTTCGCAGCCTGCCGACACGGTGGGGCATAGCTGGGTCACCTCCTCCTGCACCGACCCCACGGCGTGCGCCGTGTGCGGTGCGGTACAGACGGCGGCGGCAGGGCACAACTGGCTGGCGGCCAATTGCGGTCTGCCCAAGCGGTGCGCCATCTGCGGCGAGACCGAGGGGGAGCCGACCAATGAAGCCCACACCTGGCACAAGGGTGCCTGCGCGCTGTGCGGCACCCCGCTCTTCACCATCGCCCAGGATTTTGAGGGGGAGGGCGGTCTCTCCTATCTCGAGGGCGGCACCGCCACCACGGTGAGCGGCACTCCCTTTGGCGATAGTGCCCTGCAGATACAGCGGGGCAGCACCGCCGCCAAATTCCGCATTGAGTTTGACCGCAGGGGCACTAAGGAACAAAAGGCGCTGGCTTTTTGGTACGACCTGACCGACAGCGGTACCACGGCGACGGATTACCCCATCTACGTGTATCCCCGTGACTTTGCGGGCAACCTGATCACCCTGTCCTCCGAAAACGTGTACTATGTTATCACCGACGGCACCGTCACCGCCCGTACAGGCGGCTTGAATATGCGTGTGCTGCTGCCCAATAGGACCGCCGGCTGGGTGGTACTGCCCATCCCCGGCAACAGTTCTTGGCAGAACGTATCGGTGGCAAGCCCCTACTACGGCACGATGGAGCAGCTGGCGGGCATCAATATCGAGATGCGCAGTTACGGCAATTCCCGTATGGTATTGGACCACTTTACCTTTGTGGAGGATATATCCCTGTTTAACGGTATGGCGGCGGCGGGGAACATCAATATCACCGGCTGTACCGAAAGGGAATCCTGCGCCGACGGCACCCATCGGTGGACGGTGGCTACCTGCGGCATACCTGCCTATTGTACCGTCTGCGGATTGGCAAACAGCGTGCACACCGCCGCTCACGCCTGGGCGGACGCCACCTGTACCTATCCCAAGTTCTGCACCGCCTGCGGCATTGTAGACGGCAAGGCGCCGGGTCACGCTTGGGCGGATGCCACCTGTGAGGCGCCGAAGACCTGTACTGCCTGCGGTGTCACCGAGGGCAAAGCATTGACCCACAACTGGCAGGACCCGACCTGCGCCGCCCCGAAAACCTGCGCCGCTTGCGGCAAGACCGAGGGGGAGGCTCTGGGTCATATCTGGACGGATGCCACCTGCGATACCCCCGTCACCTGTACCCGCTGCGGCGGCACCCAAGGGGAACCGCTGGGCCACACCTGGACGGAGGCTACCTGTACCACCGCCAAGACCTGCACCACCTGCGGCGAAATCGAGGGCGATATCCCCGGCCACGCCTGGGTGGCGGCGGACTGTATAGACCCCAAAACCTGCGCCGCTTGCGGCAAGACCGAGGGGGAGGCTCTGGGTCATATCTGGACGGATGCCACCTGCGATACCCCCGTCACCTGTACCCGCTGCGGCGGCACCCAAGGGGAACCGCCGGGACACACCTGGGCGGAGGCTACCTGTATGGCGCCCCGCACTTGCTCAGTCTGCGGCGAGATGGCAGGCAGCGCCTCGGGGCATATTAATGCAAGCGGCACCTGCTTCTACTGCGGCATTGACCTACGCCCCAAGATCACTGCTCAACCCAAAAGCATATCGGTGACGGCAGGGGATAAGCAGACCTTTACCGTTAACGCCACAGGCAACGACATTAAGTACTGCTGGCAGATCAACACCGGCGGCAGCTGGAAAAACACCACCACTACGGGATACAAGACGAAAACCATCACCGTGTCTGCCACGGCGGCACGCAACGGCTACCAGTACCGTTGTATCATCACCGACCGCTACGGCAACAAGGTCACCACCTCTGCCGCCAAATTAACGGTGGTATCCCCGAAAATCACGAAAAATCCCGCCTCCCGCAAGGTGACGGCAGGGGACAAGACGACCTTCTCCGTCACCGCGACGGGCAACGGTCTCAAATACCGTTGGCAGATCAATACCGGCAGCGGCTGGAAAAACACCACCACCACAGGGTATAAGACGAAAACCATCACCGTGTCTGCCACCGCGGCACGCAACGGCTATCAATATCGCTGTGTGGTCACCGACGAGAACGGCAACAAGGTCGTTTCCACTGCCGCCAAGCTGACAGCAGTATCCCCCAAGATCACAAAACAGCCGGTCAGCATTAAGGCAAACAAGAACACCGCACAAAAGTTTACTGTTACCGCCACAGGCAACGGGCTTACGTATCGGTGGCAGGTCAAGACTCCCTCCGGCAGCTGGAAAAACACAAGCCTCGCCGGTTGCAGGACTCGCACCCTGTCGGTGAAAGCACTGACAAAATACAATGGTTATCAGTACCGCTGCATCATCACCGATGAGAACGGCAACAAGATCATTTCCAAAGCGGTCAAACTGACGGTCAGATAAACGGGTAGGCGGCATACGAAGGTATGCCGCCTGCTTTCCTATTTTTAGCAGAGGGGTTGCAAATCCTATCGTTTTGTGGTAGGATGTCCATTTAGAAAGCTCCATCTGTTTGAGGAGGGTAAACTATGAATATTATCGTTGTAGGCGGTGGCAAAATCGGCACTACCACCATCGCCAGTTTGGTGGCGGAGGGGCATGACGTCACCGCCATCGACCACAACAGCGAGGTGCTCACCGAGCTGACCAACGTGTACGACGTTATTGGTGTGATGGGCAACGGCGCCGACTGTGAAACGCTGGAAGAGGCTGGCGTGGACAAGGCGGAGCTGGTAGTAGCGGTTACGGACTCAGACGAGGTGAATATGCTGTGCTGCTTTATGGCGCGGCAGATGGGGGCGGCACACACCATCGCCCGCATTCGCAACCCCGAGTATAACGACCGCAGCCTGAGCACGATGAAACAGCATACAGGCCTGTCGATGGCGATTAACCCCGAACGGCTGGCGGCGGAGGAGCTGTATCGCATTTTGCGGCTGCCCTCGGCGGTGAAAATCGAGACCTTTTCCCGTCGCAAGTTTGAGATGATTGAGATTATCCTCAAGGAGGATTCTCCCTTCGTGGGGGTTCCCCTGAGTGAGCTGCGTAGCCAATTCAAGGCGAAGTTCCTCATCTGCGTGGTGCAGAGAGGGGAGAGCGTGTTTATCCCCGACGGCGCCTTTGTGCTGCAGGGCGGGGACAAGGTGGGGCTTACCGCCTCCCCCGCAGAGATTCAAAAGCTGTTGCGCGGCATGGGTATGGTGAACAAGCACGCCCGCAACGTGATGATTCTCGGCGGCAGCCGTACCGCCTACTATTTGGCAAAACGGCTCGCTTCCGGCGGCAACAACGTAAAGATTATTGAGAAAAAGCTGCCGCTGTGCGACGAATTGTGCGACCTGTTGCCGAAGGCGACGATTATCCACGGCGACGGCACCGACCAGGAGCTGCTGCTGGAGGAGGGGCTGAAGGATATGGACGCTTTCGTGTCCCTTACGGATATGGACGAGCAAAACATCCTCTTATCCTTCTTTGCTTCTGCCCATCAGGTGTCCAAGGTGATTTCCAAGGTCAGTCGGGACGAGCTGGGCGCGCTGGCGCAGCGGCTGGGTCTGGAGTGCATCGTTTCTCCCCGCAAGATTATTGCCAACGTGCTGGTGCGGTATGCCCGCGCGCTGGAGAATGCTTCCGGCAGTAACGTGGAGACTTTGTACAAGCTGATGGACGACGGTGCCGAGGCGCTGGAGTTTAACGTCAAGGACGACCCCCGTCTGGTACGCATTCCGTTGCGCACGCTGCAGCTGAAGCCGCAGGTGCTGATTGCCGGTATCCTGCGCAACCGCGAGGCGATTATCCCCAGTGGCGAAGACGTCATTCTGCCGGGGGATAAGGTGGTTGTCATCGCCGCCGCCCAGCATCTGCAGGACCTGGCGGATATTTTGAAGTAAGGTAGGCGACTTATGAATCGTCGTATGGTATTTTACGTGACCGGACAGATCGTCCTGCTGGAGGCCATCTTAATGGCGCTTCCCGCGGTGGTGGCGCTCATCTATGGGGAGAACTGCTTCTGGTCTATTCTTGCTACCATAGCGGTGGCGGTGCTGTTAGGGTTGGGACTAACCCTGCTGCGCCGTCCGAAAAACCAGACCATCTACGCCAAGGAGGGCTTCGTCATCGTGGCACTCTCCTGGGTGTTGCTGGCGGCCGTGGGTGCATTGCCCTTTTGGTTCAGCCGGGAGATTCCCTGCTATGTGGACGGCTTTTTCGAAATGGCGAGCGGTTTTACCACTACCGGCGCCTCCATCCTTACCGACGTGGAGAGTATGAGCCGCGGACTGCTGTTCTGGCGTAGCTTCACCCACTGGATTGGCGGTATGGGCGTGCTGGTGCTGATGATGGCGCTGCTGCCCTCCGGCTCGGGGCGCTCCATTCATATGATGCGGGCAGAGGTGCCCGGTCCCATCGTGGGCAAGCTGGTGCCCCGCATCCGCGATACCGCCAAGATTCTGTACCTCATTTATTTGGTAATGACGTTGATCGAAGTGGCTTGTTTGTTGCTGGCGGATATGCCGCTGTTTGACAGCTTGATTCACGCTTTCGGCACGGCGGGCACCGGCGGCTTCGGCATCAAGGCGACCAGTCTGGGCGGCTACAACACCGCCTGTCAGTGGATCATCACCGTCTTTATGCTGCTGTTCGGTGTGAACTTTAACCTCTACTATTTATTGCTCATCCGTTCCTTCCGTCCTGTATTCACCAGTCGCGAGCTGTGGGTGTATGTGGCGGTGGCAGCGGTAGCAACTGCATTGATCACCGGCAATATTCTGTCTATGTACGACGGTTTTGGTGAGGCATTGCGTCATGCCGCCTTTCAGGTGTCCTCCATCCTCACCACCACCGGCTATGCCACCACGGACTTTGACCTGTGGCCGACGTTTTCCAAGACGATTTTACTGCTGTTGATGTTTATCGGCGGCTGTGCCGGCTCTACCGCCGGCGGTCTTAAGGTATCCCGTTTATTGCTGTTGGGCAAGACGGTCACCCGCGACCTGCGCCGTCTGGTGCATCCTCGTTCCGTGGGCACGATTAAGTTGGAGGGCAAGCGGGTGGAGGATCCTGTGGTGCGCTCCGCCGGTGCCTATCTGGTGCTGTATTTTGCCTTGTTTGCCGCCACCTTCCTGGTTATCAGCCTGGATGCCTTTGATATGGAAACCAATCTCAGCGCTGTGGCGGCTTGCATCAACAACGTGGGCCCCGGTTTTGCGTTGGTGGGTCCTGCGGCGAGTTATGCCGCCTTCTCTCCGTTGTCTAAGCTGGTGCTTTCCTTTGCCATGCTGTTGGGACGATTGGAGTTGTATCCGCTGCTTATTGCCTTCCTGCCCCGCACTTGGATGAAAGATTGATTGTAAGACGTGCACTCGCAAACAGCGAGTGCACGTTTTTGCCTTTCATCACACATTTTTGACCCATCATTTCACATTTTTGCCTTCTCTTATGCAACGGTATTGATTTTGTTTTTTCCCTTTGATAAGATGAAATCGAACAATACTCTGAGGAGTGTGACGTATGAAAGCAATCGTAAACGGCAAAATCATTCTCAAGGACCGCATACTGGAGGGACAGGCGCTGCTGTTCTCCGATGTCATCGAGGGTATCGTGGCGGCGGACGGCATTCCTGCCGATGCGGAGGTTATCGATGCCAAGGGCGGCTACGTAGCCCCCGGCCTTATCGACCTGCATATCCACGGCTATCTGGGCCGCGACGTGTGCGACGGCGAGGAGGAGAGTATCCGCACCATTTCTAAGGGCTTGCTGGCAAACGGTGTCACCGGCTACCTGCCTACCACCATGACGGTGGATATGGCGGTTATTCGCAAGGCGCTGGAGGTATGCCGCAGCCTGCAGGAGGAGAGCAAGACCTGGGAGGGCAGTACCATTCTGGGTTGCCACGCGGAGGGTCCCTTCATCAGCGAGTCCAAAAAGGGCGCACAGGACGCCAAGTACATACGCAAACCCGACGCGGCTTTCGTCAAGGAGTACGCGGACATCATTCGCATCATCACCCTCGCCCCTGAGACGGATACCGCCGATTTCGCCGCTATTCGTGAGATGGTGCGAGATACCGATGTGGTGGTGTCCATGGGGCACACCTCGGCGGACTACGAAACCGCGATGGCGGGCACCGTAGCGGGTGTTTCTCACGCTACCCACCTGTTCAATGCCATGACCCCCTTGGCCCATCGGGCTCCCGGCGTCATCACCGCGGTGATGAATACCGACGTCAGCTGCGAGCTGATTGCGGACACCTTCCACGTCAGCCCCGCCCTGTACGATATGCTGTGGAAGCTGAAAGGGCGCAAATTGTGCTTTATCACCGACTGCCTGCCGGCGGGCGGACTGCCTTACGGCGAGTACACCCTGGGCGGTGCCAAGATCATCTACCGCGACATCGTTTGCCGTCTGGAGGACGGTACCGTGGCGGGCAGTGTGTTGCCGCTGAGCAAGGGTGTGTGGAATGTCTATACCAATTCGTCCATTCCGCTGTGGGAGTGCGTCAACGGTGCCTCTCTCAACCCCGCTACCACGCTGGGTCTGGACGACAAAAAGGGTTCTCTTGAGGTTGGCAAGGATGCCGACGTTATCATAACGGATACCGAATTCCAAGTGCAGAAAACTATCATCGGAGGAGAGATTAAGTATGAAGCTTAAAGTAAACGCCAAACTTGACCCCCAGTTCGCCCCTCTGTCCCTCGTTTGCCGCGATATGCGTGCCGCTACCGCTCAGGACGGGCAGGACATCGTGATTGCCATTCAGCGCAACAAGGGCTACACCTCCACCTATAAGACGCGTATCTATAAGGACGGCACCGGCCACGACGAGGAGAATGCGAAATTCGTGGAGCGTATGGCCAAGGCGATGCTGTGGGTAGCGGGCGGCTACAAGATTGTCATCGCCGGCAGCGACGTGGTGGGCGCCAAGATGAAGGAGGCGTTCTCCTACGGCGGTAGCCGTGATTTCGACGTCCGCTTTATGGAGCGGGTGTACGAGACCGCTTTCGAGGTAGAGGTTTGCGCGCTGGCCGATGCCCCTGAGGATAAGTCCGCCGCCGCCCCCATCGGTCGTCATCTGGACGGCTGCCGCATCGGCTTCGATGCGGGCGGTTCCGACCGCAAGGTGTCCGCCGTTATCAACGGCGAGAGCGTTTATTCCGAGGAGGTCGTGTGGTTCCCCAAGGTAAATTCCGACCCCGACTACCACTATCAGGGCATTCTGGAGGCCATGAAGACCGCTGCCTCCCATATGCCTCGCGTGGACGCTATCGGTGTGTCCAGCGCCGGTGTGTACGTGGACAACCGCATTATGGTAGCCTCTCTGTTCCTCAAGGTCAGCGACGAGGACTTTGACAAGAAGGTCAAGAATATGTACATCGATGTAGCCAAGGAGATCGGCGAGAATATCCCGATCGAGGTTGCCAACGACGGCGACGTTACCGCTCTGGCAGGTGCCATGGACCTGAACGACAATGCCGTTCTGGGCGTAGCTATGGGCACCTCCGAGGCGGGCGGCTACGTGGATCCGCAGGGCAACATCACCGGTTGGCTCAACGAGCTCGCCTTCGTTCCCGTGGACTACTGCGAGAACGCGATGGTGGACGAGTGGTCCGGCGACTATGGCTGTGGTGTTAAATACTTCTCTCAGGACGCGGTGATTAAGCTGGCGCCTGCCGCCGGCATCGAGCTGGAGGAGAGCCTGTCTCCCGCCGAAAAGCTGAAGGTGGTACAGGGTCTGATGGCCGAGGGCGACGAGCGCGCCGCCGCCATCTATGACACCATCGGTGCGTATTTTGGCTATGCCATCGCTTTCTACACCGAGTTCTACGACATCAAGCACGTGCTGATTATGGGTCGTGTGACCTCCGGTGAGGGCGGCGTTATCCTGCTGGAGCGTGCCCAGGAGGTTCTGGATAAGGAATTCCCCGAGCTGGCTGCCAAGATTCAGCTGCATATCCCCGACGAGAGCTCTCGTCGCGTGGGTCAGTCTGTGGCTGCCGCCAGCCTGCCCGAACTAAACTAAATCTTCTTTGGAAAACCCGACCTAAAAAAGGTCGGGTTTTCTTTGCACTTTGCACGATAATTTTGGTTGCAACCGGTCGTTTTTTTACATAACAAAAGGCGGTAATTTCGTTGACAAGAAACAGCCTATATGATATAATTTACTGAAATAAGCAGACGAAAGAGGAGGAGCCACTGTGAACGGAGAAATGGTAAAAAACATTCGCGGCGTTTTGGTTGACTCCACCATTATTTCCTCTCTGGCGGACAAGGTAACTGCGCTCCCTTGTTCGGCAGGGTCTTTTGTTGTTTTTCCCGGCTTTTGCGACGTGCATGTGCATTTTCGCGAGCCGGGATTTTCTTATAAAGAGACGATGGTCACCGGCGGACGGTCGGCGGCACGGGGCGGCTACACCGCGGTGTGCACCATGCCCAACCTGAACCCCGTTCCCGACAGCCAGCCTCACCTGCAGGAGCAGCTGACGCTGGCGCAGAACAGCCCCGTTCACGTGTACCCCTACGGCGCCATCACGGTGGGGCAGCAGGGTGAGCGGTTGGCGGATATGGCAGATATGGCGCCCTACGCCATCGCGTTCTCTGACGACGGTCGGGGTGTGCAGAGCGAGAGCCTGATGCGACAGGCGATGGAGGAGGCCAAGCGACTGGGACGCATGATTGTCGCCCACTGCGAGGACAACAGCCTGCTCCGCGGCGGCTACATTCACGACGGCGCCTACGCCGCTGCCCACGGGCATCGAGGCATCTGCTCCGAGAGCGAGTGGGGTCCCATTGCCCGCGATCTGCGTCTGGCGAAGGAGACCGGCTGCGCCTACCACGTATGCCACATCTCCTGCAAGGGGAGTGTGGACGTTATCCGCCGTGCCAAGGCGGAGGGGGTGGACGTCACCTGCGAGACGGCGCCCCACTACCTGACAATGGACGACAGCATGCTACAGGAGGACGGACGGTTCAAGATGAATCCGCCCCTGCGCTCCGCCGCCGACCGAGAGGCGCTGGTGGAGGGTCTGCTGGACGGCACGGTGGATATGATAGCCACCGACCACGCGCCCCACTCCGCCGAGGAGAAGGCGAGAGGGCTGGAAAAGAGCGCTTTCGGCGTGGTGGGTCTGGAGACTGCCTTCCCTGTGCTGTATACCCACCTCGTTAGGACGGGCATACTCCCCTTGGAGGACATCATTCACCGCATGGCGGTGGCACCGCGACAGCGTTTCGGTATTCCGCTTGGCGCGGATTACACCTTGTGGGAGCTGGACAAGCCCTATACGGTGGACCCGACGGCGTTCGCCTCTATGGGCAGGGCGACCCCCTTCGCGGGCGACACCCTCTACGGGCGGTGCCTGCTCACCGTCTGCGACGGCAAGATTGTTTACAATGACTGTGTTTAAGATATAGGAGGACTTCACAATGGCTAAGAGAACAGACCTGAAGAAAATTCTGATTATCGGCTCCGGTCCCATCGTCATCGGACAGGCGGCGGAGTTTGACTATGCGGGCACCCAGGCGTGTCTGGCGCTCCGCGAGGAGGGCTACGAGGTGGTGCTGTGTAACTCCAACCCCGCCACCATTATGACCGACACCACCATTGCGGACAAGGTGTATATGGAGCCGCTGACTCTGGAGTACGTGGCGAAGATTCTCCGCTATGAGCGCCCCGACGCTATCGTCCCCGGCATCGGCGGACAGACGGGTCTGAATTTGGCCATGCAGCTGGAAAAGAAGGGTATCCTCAAGGAGTGCGGCGTGGAGCTGCTGGGTACCAGCAGTGAATCCATCGAGCGCGCGGAGGACCGTGAGCTGTTTAAGGAGATGTGCGAGTCCATCGGCGAGCCGGTTATCCCCTCCGAGATTACCTACTCTCTGGAGGAGGCAAAGGAGGCGGCCGCCCGCATCGGCTATCCCGTAGTGCTGCGTCCCGCTTTTACGCTGGGCGGCACCGGCGGCGGCTTCGCCAACAACGAGGCGGAGCTTGTGGAGATTGGCACCAACGCCTTCAAGCTGTCCCCCGTGCATCAGGTGCTGATTGAGAAGAGCGTCAAGGGCTATAAGGAAATCGAGTTCGAGGTAATGCGCGACTCCAAGGACAACGCTATCACCATCTGCGGTATGGAGAATGTGGACCCCGTGGGCGTGCACACCGGCGACTCTATCGTGGTGGCGCCTATCCTCTCCCTCAACGACCACGACCTGAAGATGCTCAACGACTCCGCTATCAAGATTATCCGCGAGTTGAAGATTGAGGGCGGCTGCAACGTGCAGTTTGCGCTGGACCCCAACTCCAGCCAGTATTACCTCATCGAGGTCAACCCCCGCGTATCCCGTTCCTCCGCCCTGGCGTCCAAGGCCAGTGGCTATCCCATCGCCCGCGTCACCGCCAAGATTGCGGTGGGTATGGAGCTGAGCGAGATTCCCGTAGCGGGCGGTACCGCCGCTATTGAGCCCAATCTGGACTACATTGTGGCGAAATTCCCCCGCTTCCCCTTTGACAAGTTTACCTCCGCCCCCAACACCCTGGGCACCCAGATGAAGGCGACCGGCGAGGTGATGGGCATCGGCTCCACGCTGGACGAGTGCTTCCTCAAATCCGTTCGTTCTCTGGAGACGGGCGTGGATCATTTCTACCACGCCAAGTTTGACGGCAAGACCAAAGAGGAGCTGCTCGCCTACATCGCCGAGAGCCGGGACGATAATATCTACGCCATTACCCAGCTGGTGCGCTTGGGCATGACGGTGGAGGAACTGCACAAGGCGACCAAGATTACCGAACTGTTCTTGGAGAGCATTGTGCGTATCGTGGAGATGGAGAACCGTCTGAAGGCAAACCACGACGAGGACACCTTGCGTGCCGCCAAGAAGATGGGCTTCGCCGACACGGTGATCGCCCGCCTGTGGGGCATCGACGAGATTTCCGTCTACAATATGCGCAAAGCGTCGGGCATCACCCCCGTGTTCCGCATGGTGGATACGATGCACACCGGCAAGTATATTGCCTACCTGTACTCCTCCTATTCGGGGGAGAACGACTCCCGCCTCACCGACAAGAAGAAGGTGGTGGTGCTGGGCGCCGGTCCTATCCGCATTGGACAGGGCGTAGAGTTCGACTATTCCACCGTTCACGCGGTGCAGACCATTAAGAAATCCGGCTATGAGGCCATTATTATCAACAACAACCCCGAGACGGTGTCCACTGACTATACCACGGCGGACAAGCTGTACTTTGAGCCGCTAACCCCCGAGGATGTGATGGCTATCATCGACTTTGAGCAGCCTCAGGGCGTCATCGCCTCGCTGGGCGGACAGACCGCCATCAATCTGGCACAGCCCTTGATGGACCGTGGCGTGGAGATCATCGGTACCGACTGCGCCGCCATCGAGCGGGCGGAGAACCGCGACAGCTTCGAGAAGATTCTGCGGGAATTGAACATTCCCCAGCCCAAGGGTCGCGCGGTGACCAAGATCGAGGACGGCATCAAGGCCGCCAACGAGATCGGCTATCCCGTGCTGGTGCGCCCTTCCTTCGTGTTGGGCGGTCGCGCCATGCAGATCGTGGCGAAGGACGAGGACCTGCGCCAGTACCTCAAGACCGCCGTGGAGATCGACGAGGACAAGCCCGTGCTGGTGGATAAGTACATCGTGGGTAAAGAGGTGGAGGTTGACGCCATCTGCGACGGTCGCGACGTGTTTGTCCCCGGTATTATGGAGCTGGTGGAGCGCACCGGCGTTCACTCCGGCGACTCCATTTCCGTGTATCCCACCTTCTCGGTATCCGATAAGGTAAAGGGCATCATTCTGCAGTATGCCAAGGCGCTGGGTCTGGGTATCGGCATCGTGGGTCTGTTCAATATCCAGTTTATCGTGGATAAGAACGACAATGTGTATATCATCGAGGTGAACCCCCGTTCCTCCCGTACCGTTCCCTTCCTGTCCAAGGCGACGGGCTACTCGCTGGCGGACATCGCCACCGAGGTCATTCTGGGCAAGAGCCTGAAGGAACAGGGCATCTTCTGCCTGTATCCGGAGGAGAAGAGCCGCTACTACGTCAAGGTGCCGGTGTTCTCCTTCAATAAGATTAAGGGTCTGGATGCCTATCTGTCCCCCGAGATGAAGTCGACCGGCGAAGCCATCGGCTACGACGACAAGCTGCACCGCGCCATGCAGAAGGCGCTGATTGCGGGCGGTGTGAACCTGCAGAACTACGGCACCGTCATCGTGACGCTGGCGGACGAGGACAAGGAGGAGGCTCTCCCCTTGGTGCGCCGTTTCTACGACATGGGCTTCAACATCGAGGCCACCGTTGGCACCGCCAACTACCTCAAGGAGCACGGCATCCGCACCCGCGTGCTGAAGAAATTGCTGGAGGGCAGCGAGGAGATCTTCGACTCCATCCGTGCGGGCTATGTCAGCTACGTCATCAACACCCGCGCCATTATGTCGGGTGTGCACTACGAGGACGGCGTGCTTATCCGCCGTTGTGCAGTGGAGAACGGCGTGACCCTGTTCTCCAATCTGGATACCGTCCGCATCGTGCTGGACGTGCTGGAGGAGGTCACTAACAAGGTGTCCACCATCGACGCAAAATAAATTCCGCAAGGAGCAACTATGAAACAGAGTATCTTTACGATAAAAGAGAATACCCCTCTCACCACCACCGTCTATCGCATGGTGCTGACGGGGGACACCGCCGACATCACCGGTCCCGGTCAGTTTGTCAACATTCTGCTGGACGGGCTGTACCTGCGCCGCCCCATTTCGGTGTGCGACTGTCAGGGGGACGCCCTCACTCTGGTGTACAAGGTGGTGGGCAAGGGCACCCGTCAGATGAGCGAGATGACCGTCGGTCAGACGCTGGACGTGCTGACGGGGCTGGGCAACGGCTACGATATGTCCGTGGCGGGGGATACCCCCCTGCTGCTGGGCGGCGGCGTGGGCGTGCCCCCGCTGTATATGCTGGCCCGCCTGCTCCGCGCGCAGGGCAAGGCGGTGTCGGTGGTCCTCGGCTTCAACACGAAGGACGAGGTCTTCTATGAGGACGAGTTCAAGGCGCTGGGCTGTGCCGTGACGGTGGCTACCGCCGACGGCAGTTACGGGGTAAAGGGCTTTGTCACCCACGCCCTGCCTGAAAATTACAGTTATTTCTACACCTGCGGTCCCGAGCCGATGCTGAAAGCGGTGTATAAGGCCACCGCCACCTCGGGGCAGTTCAGCTTTGAGGAGCGTATGGGCTGTGGCTTCGGTGCCTGTATGGGCTGCTCCTGCAAGGTGATCACCGGCTACAAGCGCATCTGCAAGGACGGACCGGTGCTTCGGAAGGAGGAGATATTATGGGACGCCTGAACGTAAATCTATGTGGCATTGAGTTGGACAATCCCATTATCCCCGCCAGCGGCACCTTTGGCTTCGGCTACGAGTTCGCGGAATTGTACGATATTAACGAATTGGGCACCTTCTCGTTCAAGGGTACCACCAAGGACCCCCGTTTCGGCAACCCTACCCCCCGCATTGCTGAGTGCACGGCGGGTATGATCAACGCCGTGGGTCTGCAGAACCCCGGCGTGGACAAGGTCATCGCCGAGGAGCTGCCGAAACTAAAAACCTGCTTCCACAAGCCGGTGATGGCGAACGTGAGCGGCTTTTCCATCGAGGATTACGCCTACACCTGCGAAAAGCTGGACAAAGAGGAGCAGGTGGGCTGGTTGGAGGTCAACGTCAGCTGTCCCAACGTGCACGGCGGCGGTATGAGCTTCGGCACCAACCCGCAGGCGGCGGCTGAGGTGACGGCGGCGGTCAAAAAGGTGACCAACAAGCCGGTTATCATCAAGCTGTCCCCCAACGTGACGGATATTGTGGCGATTGCCAAGGCCTGCGAGAACGCGGGCGCGGACGGCATCAGCCTGATTAATACCCTGCTGGGTATGCGCATCGACCTGCGCACCAAGCAGCCGATTATCGCCAATAAAATGGGCGGTTTTTCGGGACCTGCTATCTTCCCTGTGGCGGTGCGTATGGTGTATCAGGTGGCGAATGCGGTATCTATTCCCGTCGTCGGTATGGGTGGTGTGTCCACCGCTGAGGACGTCATCGAGCTGATGCTGGCGGGCGCTACCGCCGTGGAGGTGGGCGCCGCCAATCTGGTAAACCCCTACGCCTGTCGGGATATTATCCGCGACCTACCGGCGGCGATGGACCGCTACGGCATCACGGATTTGAAAAGCATTATAGGAGGAGCGAAGTAACATGGGTAAGGACGTTATTGTAGCCTGCGATTTTGCCGGCGCAGAGCAGGTGTTTGCTTTCTTGGATAAATTTGAGGGCGTGGAGCGCAAGCCTTTCGTCAAGATTGGCATGGAGCTGTTCTACGGCGCCGGTCCCGACATCGTGCGGGAGATTAAGGCTCGCGGACACAAGATTTTCCTGGATTTGAAGCTGCACGATATTCCCAACACTGTCAAGAAGGCGATGAGCGTTCTGTCGGGTCTGGACGTGGATATCACCAACCTGCACGCGGGCGGCACCGTCCGTATGATGGAGGCGGCGATTGAGGGTCTGACCCGTCCCGACGGCACTCGTCCGCTTCTGATTGCGGTGACCCAGCTTACCTCCACCGACCAGGAGGCAATGGAGAACGACCTGCTGATCAAGGAACCCATTGACAAGGTGGTTATGCACTATGCCGCCAACGCCAGAAAGGCGGGTCTGGACGGCGTGGTCTGCTCTCCTCTGGAGGCGGGCAAGGTGCACGACACCTGCGGCGCCGACTTCCTCACCATCACCCCCGGTGTGCGTTTCGCCGACGGCGATATCGGCGACCAGAAGCGGGTAATGACCCCCGCTGAGGCAAAGAAGATTGGTTCCGACTACATCGTGGTGGGTCGCCCCATCACCGCCGCCGAGGACCCTGTCGCCGCCTACCGGCGCTGCGTGGCAGAATTCTGCGATTAATCAAAAAATCCACATATAAGTCCAGCTAAGAAATGTCAATAGGGAAAATGAAAAAATATGATTTTCTTTACAAAATTTTTCGTTTTGATAAAAGGGTAACCTTAATAGACCTTTTGGCTTTCGCCAAATGGCTGGTTGAAGGAGGTGTGCAATCACAT
>JAFSGP010000010.1 GCA_017440755.1 Clostridia bacterium
AAAGAAGCGGTACAGGGTGATGCAGACAGGGCGGCTGCTTCTGCTGCCGCTGCTGAGGCATCTGCAAAGGCGGCTGAAACCTTAGCCGGTGATGCAAATTCAAAATCCACTGAGGCTTTGCAAAGAGCCTCAAGTGCTGAAATGGCAGCTACAACCTCAGATCAGGCGGCTACACGTGCCGCTAACTCTGCGGCTTCGGCTCAAGGTGCTGCTAAGGCAGCTCAGGGCTATTCTTCAGAGGCTCAACAGTCCGCAGCGCAAGCTGAGGAATCCGCCGCTAATGCTGAGAAAAAGGCAGATGAGGCGGTAAAAGCTGTTGAGGATTTGGAGGAACAGCTTGACAATGTATCAATCGACAAAGATGATCTCGGTCTTGAGCAGGACGCAGAGAGTGGTTATGTTTATCCTACCTACAAAGGTGAGCGTAGCGTAAACGGTATTCCTCTTGCCTCCAGCGGTGGCGGCGGTGGCGGCTCTGCTCATTCTGTGCGTTTGGTGAACGGCGGTAGCTCCTTGAGCTTTTCCGTTGCCTCCTCTGCACAGACCGCTTTGACGGTTAGCTTCTATGAATACTACGGCAGTGAGCAGACAACGGCTCTCGGTAATCTGTCCGTGTATTACAAACTTTCCACCGAAACGGAGTATAAGGAACTCACCTCTAAGTCCGGCGTGGCTCAGGGTGAGCCTGTGAGCTTTGATATTACCTCTGTACTCTCTGCTGGATATACTACCAACGTCAAAATTGTTGCCGTAGGTGGTGAGTCCAGCCTTGAGAAATCTCTTACCTTTACAGTTAAGTGTGTTGAGGCTTATATTGAATCTCTTACCCCGGCTTTTCCCTCTGACAGCCTCTCTACTTCGGTGTTTACAGGCAATACCACTCTTACCTATCAGTGTGTGGGTAAGGGCCTTGCAAAAGTGGTTTACTTCTACATTGACGGTGTGCTTTATGATACCGTTGACGTGGGTACAAGCAACAAAGTAGCTCTCACTGAGGCTATCAACCTTGTAGGCAAATACGCCTACGGTGTGCATGACCTCATGTACTACTTTGAAACCGCAGACGGCGCGCGTTCTAACGTTCTCCACAATATCATCCTGTTTGATAACGGCTCAAGCTCTGCACCTATGATTGGTGTATCTAAGGACCTGACCGCCGTTGACTACGGTGATGAAATCAAGGTTGATTGGGTAGCTTACACTCCCGGTCAGGAAACTACGGACAGTGTTAAAATCCGTCTGTATGCTGTTGAAGGTGAGGAGCAGGTAGAATACGCCTCCTCTGAGCTTGTAGACGTAGAAAATCAGACCGTAAAGACTTGGTCTACCTCTGAGTACCCTGCCTCTGGAACTGCCTACGTGGAACTCTCCAGCGGCTCTACTAAGGTTACTCTTGAGATCACAGTCAATGCCGGTAGCTCTGAGTACAACATTGAGCCGGTGGAAACAGGACTTGTATATGAGTATGAGTCCAGCGGACACAGCAACAATGACTCTGACCGCGCTGAGTACGGCTTTGATTATACCGATTCTACGGGTACTGCTACAAAGATTAAGGCGGTAAATACCGGCTTCAACTATGCCTCCAACGGTTATATCAGCACTGAAAACGGTGTTGCTCTCCGTATCAGCGGTGCGGCAAAGCACACTATTGAGCTGCCGATATTCCAGACGAGCTACACGGATGAGGACGGACAGACGGTAAGGCTTGAGAGTGCGACAGGCGCAACTGTTACCACCAATGGCCGTACCATTGAGTTTGTCTTTACCGTGCGTGAGGTTACTAACAGAAACGCTGAGATCATTAAGTGTATGGCTAATGATATTGGCTTTGTTGTTACGCCTCAGGTTTGTTACCTCTTATCTGCTAATGGCGCTAAGGTACAGCTTGACAGTACCGGCTTCATTGAGAATGAGGAGAACATTGCCGCCTCCTATTTGCAGCCTAACAAGCGTATTCACCTTGCCTTTGTTATTGAGGCTATTGCTCCTGACGGCAGACAGTGTATCAGTATTTACCTCAACGGCAAATACGCAAAGTCTATCCCGTATGACGCAAATGACCGCTTCACTCAGGGCAGCTATATTGTTATCGGTAATAACACCTGCATTGTGGACCTCTACAGTGTACGCCTCTATAATCGTGGGCTGAAAGAAGCTGAAGCAAGACAAAATGCTATCGCTGCTATGCCTACCATTAAGGAGCGTTTAGCTGTGGCGGCTGACAACGATATTTTGACTGATGACGGGGACGTTGACTACAGCAAGGCAATCAAAAAGTACACCTGCTTAAAGGTTACGGGTGAGCTGTCTAACTATAAGAGTCAGCGTAAGTACGGCGGACTTGTTCTGACTAAGCCGGACGGCAACGGCGGCTATGTTACTGAGTTTTCTTTGCTCGGTCAGGATTCAGACGGTCAATGGTACTGCTCCTCTAAAGTACAGGGTACTTCTTCGCAGAAATTCATGCGTAAGAACTACAAATTTTACCTTGCTGACGCAAGCGGTAAGGTCAAGTATGCGTTAAAGGGCCGTGATGCACAGGGCAACGCTCTCTCCATTCCTGAGAGTACCCTTTGCTATAAGATAGATTATATGTCTACCGACCACGCAAACACCCTCAACGCAAATGTGGCAGATTCGCTGTTTACCGATTTGTCCGTAGCTCAGCAGGAGGACAGCAGATACCAAAACACCGTTTACGGCTTCCGTTGCTTGCTGTTCCTTGAAGATCCTGACACGGGCGTTATCACCTTTGCCGGCGACGGTATGCTGAATAACGATAAGGGCAACTCTAAATCCTTTGGTTTGGAGTGTGAAGGCGACACGGGCAATGATACTACCCGTCAAAAGTGGGAGTTTTTGAATAACACTCACGATATTTGCCTTTTCCAGTCTGACAGACTGCTTGAGGTAACAGACACCTCTGCCTCTATCTATAATAAGTCTGTTGTAGGCGCTCTTGAATCCTGCTACCCGGATCAAGGCGACCTGAAGGACGCAGGGCTTGAGCCTAACTACGATTATATTCAGGTGCTTTTCACTTGGGTATTGCGTAGAGCTAATTTCTGGACTGCCTCTACTGAGGTTTTGTCTGAGCCTTATACCTACAACGGCAAGAGCTACTATACAGAGCGTGAGTATCGTAAAGCTATCTTTATCAACGAGTTTGATAAGCACTTTAACAGAAACCGCGCCCTGACCTACTATGCGTTTATTGAGTTTACGGCTCTCGCAGATAACAGAGCAAAAAATATGTTCTTACGCTGTGAGAACGTCAAGGCTGAAAATCTTGTTTTCACTGATCCCTCCATTACGGCACTGAGCGATATTATCGACAGCAGCACAGGTGAGGTTGACTTTGAAAAGATTGATTGGGAGAACTCCACATTTGCACTGTGGCTCACTGATCTGTATGACCTTGATAGCTGCTTCGGTGCTGAGAACTCCGGCTACCTCCGTGTACCGTACTACGCAGAGTGGGACTACCAGCTCAACGGCTCTTATCAGTTTAACGGCTATCAGTCCTACTTCTGGCTGATGTTTGAGGAGGCTATGGCAGCCGATATTAAAACAAAGGTACAGGAGCTTGCCACTAATGGCTTGAACTATGAGAACTTCTACAGAACGCACATTACCGAAAGCACGGAAATGATGTGTGCTGCGGTTGTAAACCGTGATATGTCCTACAAGTATCACGATCCGTGGACTGAGGGATATTGGGATTATTCCGTAAGTGAAACTGATCCTACCTTCATTCAGACCTCGCAGTACAAGTACATTCAGCGCGGCGACAGAATCTATCAGAAGGGCGATTTTATGTACTCTCGCTCTCACATGATGTATTCTAAGTACCAGACAGCACAATTCCTCAACGATAATATCAACTTCCGTGCAGGCGTTGACGTCGCACAGGCTGACACAGGTATTACCCTTGAGGCTATGCAGGCTCTCTACCTTGCTGTTAAGTACGGCGACTCCGGCAGCGTGTATGTTACCAATGGTAAGGTATTTGCAGGAAACCGCACTACCATTAAGAACACCGGCAACGTAGGTGCATCTGATACCGTGTATCTCTACTCTGCATCTGACCTGACTGACATAGGCGATATTTCCGCCTTCCGTCCGTATGAGGTACAGCTTGCAAAAGCTACACGCTTGAAGAAGCTGATTATCGGTAGCACTGCAAGCGGTTATACAAATGGCCGTTTGTCTGCCCTCGATTTAAGCGCCTGCGCCCTGCTTACTGAGATCAATGTAAGCGGCTGCGTGTCTTTGACAGGTACGCTTGACCTCACCAAAAACGGACTGATTGAAAAGGTATATGCTAAGAACAGCGGCATTGCCTTTGTTAGCCTGCCTAACGGCGGCTTGCTCTCCGTCCTTCACCTTCCTGCTGTTACAAACCTCACTGCTCAAAATCAGACGGGCTTGACAGAGTTTAGCTGTGAGAGCTATGAGAACATCAATACTCTGCGTGTTGAAAATACACCTATTATCCCGGCTCTTGATATTATCAAGGACCGTATCGCACAGTTTACGGGCGGTATTCGTATTATCGGCGTAAACGCTGATTTGGGAGATGATACCTCCGTGCTGGAGCAGCTTGTTAGCACTGCGGCACAGGGTAAGTACCTCAACAATAACGGCGTTCTCTCTGATGATAAAACGGCATATCCGCACATTACCGGCACTGTTAAAATCTCTGCTTTGGGTAGCGCCCTGTATGCTCAGCTTCAGGCTTGTTATCCTAACCTCAATATTGAGTATCAGCAGATCATTCAGCAGTACACCGTTACCTTTGTAAACTATGACGGTAAGGTGTTGCACACTCAGTACATTCTGTCCGGCAGCGGCGCGGTTGATCCTGTTGAGGAAGGCTATATCAGCACTCCTACAAGAGAAAGCTCCGCCTCCACTGTTTATACCTACAACGGCTGGGATAAGGGCTTTGCCTCTATCAGCACGAACACTACCATTGTTGCAACCTATACAGAAACTCCCCGTACTTACACTGTTACATGGAAGAACATTGACGGCTCTATCCTTGATACACAGACTACTGAGTACGGCACTGAGGTTGTGTACAGCGGTGAAACTCCCTACTACAGACAGTATGAGAGCGTATTTGCTTACTACCTGTTTAGAGAATGGGATAAGTGTACCGGCTGCGTTGTAGAGGATATGACTGTAACGGCTATCTATGATAACATTTCCGCCCTTCCTGCTGTTGGTACTGACCTCTCAGCAATGAGCGCCGTACAGATTTACGGACTCAGACAGGCAGCAGTGGCAGGACTGGCTAAAATGAGTGATTATGCTGTCCTCAAGGACCGTACACCTATCAAAATGGGTTATATTCCTAACTATGGAAATATCAACTCCAAAGTGTTAGCAGAGGATAAGGTATTTGACGGCTTGACCTACGAAGATACCGGCATCCAGCTCCTCAAGGAAGATAGCTCTTGGACTATCGTTGTGGATTGTACCTTTAAGGACGCCACTAACGATCAGGTAATGGTAGGCTGTATGGATGAGAGCAGCTTTAACGGCTTCCAGTGCCGTTACAACTCTGGACCTTCTCTCCGCTGGGGTGTAAACAGCCTCGGTACTAATCGTGGCGTCAACCGTGAAATCTTGGTACTCCGCCACGTCAAGGGTGAGCTTACTGCAACCGCTTATGCTTCCCGTTGCTATGAAAATGCAATCGGCTACTCGGTCATCAATAAGAGCGTTGCGACAAACACAACTGCTACACTGACGCTGGGTGCAAACAAGAATGAGGATGGTACTATCACCAACTACGCTAAGGGCGTCTTGCACCTCTGCAAGATTTACTACGGCGATATTGGAGATGCAGAGTGCCGCAAAATTGTTGCTTGGCCCGGTAAGGTTTATGACCTTGAGGTTGCATCTGTGGGCGGTGCTTACACTATGGAAGGCGGCGGAAAAACAAGCCTTGACTTCATTTTTGCAAGCTCTCTTGGTACTACAAAGCAAATGAACACCTCCAACGTTACAACGGGCGGCTGGGAGGCTATGCCTCTCCGGGCTTGGCTTAACGGTAGATTCTATGATGCTCTGCCTATCCAGTGGCGACAGATTATCAAGCCTATCACCGTACAGCAGACTGCCGGTGATGCGTCTACTGAGCTGCAAGCCTGCGTTGATAAGGTAACATTGCCTAACTACCGTGAAATGTCCGGCACTACGGCTGAGCCGTGGGTTTACTCCGGCAATCACATTACCTACTTTACCTCCAATCAGTCCCGTATTGCGTTTAGGGGCGTTACTATTCCTCAGGACGCTACCTTCTATACGCAGAGTACAGATCCTACGTCTGTTACGGGCCACAGCGTTAAAGAGGGTGATGTGTGGGTTGATACCGGCAATAGCTCTATCGGTAAGATTTGGCATGAGGGCGAATGGTTGTCTGCGAACCACTATTGGTTGCGTGATGCTTCTACCGGCATCACCACGTACTTTGCCTATGTCGGCACCAGCGGCGGCGCCAACCCCAACGGCCACAACGCTGCCTACAGCATTGCGGTCCGCCCCCGCTTCTCTATCTAAAAAATCCTTTGGTATCCGCCCGGCGTCAGTCCGGGCGGATATTATAGGTATCACATGGAGGTTTTTATGTCTGTACACAGAAGTAAGCGTAAGATAGCATTTTCTGAATTTGAAAGACAGGCGGTAACTTTGAAAAAGCATACGCACGAAAGAATATCTCACGTGCCTAACCGCTATAAGAAGTTTATCTGTCCTGAGCTTTATGAGCTGACCGGGAGTATCTGCCGTGATGTTATCTATGCAAATGAGCAGACTGCAAGCGATCCTCAAAGATACGCCTTGAGGGTGCAGCTTCTCCACAATGCACTTGATACGATACAGAGCCTACAAGCTCCGTTATGGTGCTTTTGGAATTTGCTCAGCTATAAGCCCTCCTCAATGCAGTGCTGGGTGGATATGCTAAATCGTGAATCCGCTTTAATTATCGGCGTACTCAGAGAGGAGAGAAAATTTAACATGATTAAGGTATTGCCTTATGAACAGATACAAAAAGCAGCTTTTCTTAAAAAGCTATCTGAATTACAGAGGTACACTTACGGAAAAATCGCACATGAGCCTTTATATCTGAAGGACTACCTGCTGGACGATATTAAGCGCTCCGTTGATAACGCCTTTACCTCTGCACTTTTCGGTAATGCAAAAATTCCCGAAACAAAGGCGGAATATATCAACAGAACAAAACACCTGAGGCACAGTCTGGACTCACTTAACCACTTGCAACGTCCGCTATTCGCATTGTGGAACATAAGTCAGCCCAGCGAAAACGTCATGGTGGAATGGTCCTCACTTATTGATGAGTGTATCAGTTTAGTACACAGTGTCATAGTGTCAGACCGTAAGCGGTTTTCTTCGCTGACGTAAAACCTCACGGGCGGTATTCTATTCTGCGAACAACTATTGGTTGCGTGATGCTTCTACCAGCAACACCACGAACTTTGCCAATGTCAACAACAACGGCAACGCCAACAACAACGGCAACAACGCTGCCAACAGCAATGCGGTCCGCCCCCGATTCTCAAATTTAGAGTAACCATGTATAAGGGTGAAACTATCTTAAAATTATGAGAAGGAGAATACAGCCCTCCACGGTAAAGTGGTAAATATACAGTCGGCTGCTTTAAGCTGACTACGCCGCGTCGGTGGCCCTGATGCAGTCGGAAGGACGCTTCTTGCATGGCAGAGGATTGAGCATTATCCTCTGTTTCATTTCCGTTACTGCCTACCTGCCAGACAATGCTCAATATATCAGCAGGACGGGAGTAGACGATCAGCACTGTAGGCTGAGGCACTTGAGCCTCAGTCTGCGGTGTTTTTGTTTGGAGGAATAATCTTGACGAATGATGAACGAATACAAGCACGTATAGCACGTGATAAGCAAAGGAAGCTCAATAGGGATATGGAAAGAGCTAAGCAGTACGGTGATTTTGACAGCGTTGTTACGCTTCAACACTTACAGAAATCCCTCAATAAACGTGTGCGCGGTACAAGCTGGAAAGGCAGTGTGCAAGCCTATGTTTCTCACGCCATTGTGAAAAACTACAGGGCTAAGCAGTGTATCAGTACCGGCAGGCTACCTGATTCTTTCAAGGTCCGCAGTATGACGCTCACGGAGAGGGGCAAGCTCAGAAATATTCAAATGGTAGATATTGAATCAAGAGTAATACAGGGTTGCCTGTGTGATGATGCTCTTATGCCTACTTTGCAGCCTACTTTAATTTATGATAATCCTGCAAGTGTTAAGGACAAAGGTGTGAGCTTTGCCAGACGGCGCTTAGATTATCACTTACAGCGACAAATCCGCAAAAGCGGTACAGATTTTTACATTGCAACCTTTGATTTTAAGGGCTTTTTCGATAGTGTCCGGCACAGCTTATGCTTTGAAACGATGAAGCCGCAGTGCTTTGACAAACGGATCATTGACCTTGTTATGAAAATCATACGCAAATACAAAGAGAGCCTACTAAGGTTTATCAAGAATGAAAAGGAGCGTAACCGCATAGCTGAGGCTTTGCAAAATATGGAGGGTGTGGGTATCACGCTGGGTAGTCAAATATCACAGATTATGGCCCTTGTTGCACCTAACAAGCTGGATCACCTCATTAAAGAGGTTTTCTGTATCAAGCCTTATATCCGTTATATGGATGACGGCATTATGCTCCACACGGACAAATCTTTTCTTGAGAAAGTGCTGTCCGTATTCTCTGAAATGGCTAAGGCTCTTGGTCTGCGATTGAATGAGGCAAAGACACGAATTGTAAAAGCTACACAGGGCTTTACTTTTCTCAAGGTACGGTACAAGGTAACAAAAACAGGCCATATCCTCAAAAAGATAGCAAAGGCAAGTATTGTCCGTATGCGCCGTAAACTCAAGAAATTTGTAAATAAAGTAAAGCAGGGCCGTATGACACTTGATGATGTTTTCGTAGCCTTCAAGTCTTGGCTGGGATATGTAAAAATCGCACGGACTTACCGCGCGCGTAAAAGTATAATCCAAAGGTACAACACCTTTTTCAATAACTACAGGATGAAAGGAGTAAAGGCATGAATTACTACAAAGTCATTAAAGACGGAGAGGTTATTGACGTAAACCACGTATTCCTCAAATGGCAGCGCAAGCACAATATTATGCTTGCCTGTGATGCGTTTGAAGGTCAGTTTATTCAATCCTCAGACGGCGCTAATATCTGGCGTGTCGATTGGCTTAACCGTCTGCCTGAGGACTTTCCCGGCAGCTATGAATCTATTGAGGCTGTGGAGATCACCGCTGAAGAGTATGAGGGGCTGAAGGAAAAGCTGGAGCTTGGTGAGTCCGTTGAGGACAATACCGGCTCTGAGGAGCAGCCGGACACGGGCGAAACCGAAACGCCGGAAACACCTACGGAGGAGGTAATGTCTGCAACTGCAATGCGCCTCCGTATTAAAGAGCTGGAGGGTACTGTGGCTACTCTTGTAGAGAGCAACAAAGCCCTGACAGACGAATTGCAGGCAGCAAAAATTATTTTGGGGGTGGAGTAAATGAAACTTGTTGATTTAGCAAGGCAGCTCCGCCCTCTTATCGAAAAGGGCGTACAGAGCCTCACAGATGATGAGGCTCTTACCGCCGTAACACTGTTTCCTGCATGGCAGGCTAACACAGCCTATACCACAGGACAGCGTGTACAACACAACGGCACTCTGTACTCAGTATTGCAGGATCATACCTCACAGGCAGACTGGACGCCGGTAGCGGCAGCAAGTCTGTTTGCAAAGGTCCTTATCCCTGACGCTAACGTAATCCCCGAATGGGAGCAGCCCGATAGCACTAACCCCTATATGACCGGGGACAAAGTGCTATTTGAGGGTACTGTTTACGAAAGCGTTATAGATAACAATGTATGGTCGCCGTCTGCTTACCCGGCAGGCTGGAAGGCTGTAACTACTGAGTAAAGGAGGTACACCAATGTATGTAGACGCACAGACTATTATCTTGGCTGGCAGTCTGCTTGCGGCTATTACAGCTTTTGTAACGCTTGCGTGGAAGCTCTTTAAGTGGATTAACCACCAAAAAGAGCAGGACGTGGAAATCAAGCGTATTGACGCTAAGGTTGACACCGAAATCCAAAAGCTGCGCGACAGACACGAAAAAGATCAGCACGGCATACAGGATGAGCAGACGCTTGTTATCTACGGACTGCTCGCCTGTCTTAAAGGTCTTGCTGAGCAGGGCTGTGATGGCCCTGTGTCTGAGGCCATTGACAAGATCGAAAAACATATCAACTTAAAAGCCCATGAACATCAGTAAAGGAGTGATTGAAACATGGCACTGAAAATCATTGAGAAGATCCTCACCAAAAACCCCTGCTATATCGCAGGCAGAAAAATCACCGTAAAGGGCCTCATGCTCCACTCGGTAGGCTGTCCTCAGCCCTCCGCTATGGTGTTTGTGAATAACTGGAATCCTCCGGCTAATGGCCGTGAGGTATGCGTCCACGGATTCATTGACGCCAACACGGGGGAGGTCTATCAGACCTTGCCGTGGGATCATAGAGGCTGGCACGGCGGCGGCAGCTCTAACAACACGCATATTGGTGTTGAAATGTGTGAGCCTGCGTGTATTAAATACACGGGCGGCTCTACTTTCACCTGTTCTGATACTGCCACCGCAAAAGCAGCAGTGAAGCGCACCTATGAGGCTGCCGTTGAGCTGTTCGCCTTCCTCTGCAAGCAGTACAAGCTCGATCCTTTGGCTGACGGTGTTATCATCAGTCATAAGGAGGGCCACAAGAGAGGTATTGCAAGCAATCACGGCGATCCTGAGCATCTGTGGATTCAGCTCAAAACCGGCTATACTATGGACGGCTTCAGGAAGGACGTCAAGGCGGCTATGGCTGAGCCTGAAAAGCCTGCTACCTCTGCTGCTCCTAAGGTGCTGTACCGTGTACAGGTCGGTGCTTACAGAGTTAAGTCCAATGCTGACGCTCAGCTCAAGAAGGTAAAGGCTGCCGGATTTGATACTTATATGGTACAGGTCGGCGGTCTGTACAAAATTCAGGTGGGCGCTTACGCTGTCAAGGCAAACGCTGAAGCAATGCTCAAGAAAATTACGGCTAAGGGCTTCAGTGCCTATATCACAACCGCCACCGGCGCGGCTGTTGCCACTACCACTACTGCGAAAAAGTCTATTGACGAAATCGCAAAAGAGGTTATCAACGGCAAATGGGGTAACGGTGCAGAGCGTAAACAGCGCCTCACTGCTGCCGGGTACAACTACAGCACTGTGCAGAAGCGTGTAAACGAACTGTGCAAATAAATTATAAGGAAGGTACTTAAAATGCGTACATTTATCTCTGAGTTTATCACCAACTATGGTATGGAAATCCTCTATGCCATTATCACCGCTATTGCCGGTTATATCGGCTTTGTGGTGAAAAACCTCTATCAGAAGTACGTCGATGATGCCACCAAAAAGGCGGTTGTCAAAACCTGCGTACAGGCTGTGGAACAGATTTACACTGATCTGCACGGTCAGGATAAGTACAACAAGGTTGTAGAATCTGTTTCTGAAATGTTGACCGAAAAAGGCATTACTATTACTGATATTGAGCTGAAAATGCTCATTGAAGCCGCAGTCGGTGAGTTTAATAAGGTGTTTGAGAACAGCAACGAAGCCACTATCGAATAGGGCGTAACACTCAGGTGTTACAATAGGAAAAGTGTTACACTTTTAGGGTAACAGTGTAACAGCATTGTTACCCTATTTGTTACACACGGAAAACCGCAATATATCAAAGGTTTTTCGTGTTTTGTAACATTGTAACACCTTTTTCCTATAAACCTATGAAATTAAAGAGAGTAAAGAGGTTTTTACGCCTTAGCGCCCATATATACGGAAATTTATAGTAAAAAGCCCCGTGAGTGTTACATTTGCACTCACGGGGCTTTTTTTGTGTCAATTTTTCTTCGGGCTACACAATACCCCCTAAAAAATGATTTAGGGGGAGGGGGCTATCAGCCTATCTGTGTACCGTCCGGGAAAACAAACGCAGCTTTATACTCTGCGCCTAAGATACCGGCGATCTTCTCCAGCTCCTCAGAGGTTAGCTTATCCTTTTTCAATCTCTGATTAAAAGCGGAAGGCGTGGTATCAAGCTCTCTTGCAAGGTGGGCCTCACTCATACCCTTATATGCAAGAGCCATTTTAATACGCTGAGCGTTAGTCATAGGTTTGTTACCTCCTGTTTCAGTATTGCAGTATCATTATAAAGGAAAAACTGCACAATGTCAAGATATTTTCAAAAACATTTAGAAAAAACTTTATAAAACCCCTTGACAACAGGACAATACTGTGCTAAAATGGACTAAACCGAACAAATAAAGGAGCAAATCGCTATGGATGAAGGCTACACAAAAAACGGTTATTACCGCGCCTGTGTCAATGGGACGTGGATAACCTTTGTATCTTATGAAGAGTATGTTGAGTACATTACAGATTGAATGGAGGAGCAGATTATGAAACATTGGGAAGTATTAGTAACAGTACACGGGGCAACACCGCCCAGAGGTAAGCCGGTCAAAGGCGTTGGATATATCGTTAAAGCCTGCTGCCCTCAAACAGCAAGGTCCTTAGCCCTTGATTATGCACGGGCCACTCAAGCAAAGCACCCTCGCAAGTATAAAAACGCTACTTTCACCGTTGAGGATGAAAATATCAAAGAGTTTAAGTTTTAAGGAGGATCATACAATGGCACAGATCATCAACAATGAAGATTTAAGGGCGCTCTGCATTAAGCATAATTGGTTTACCGAAGGTAGCAACGAACAGTACGAAAAGCTGTTTTATGCAAATAGGAACGGCTGTAGCCTTGATGAATTGGTTACTATAATTTGGCTCTGTTCTGATGCAAGCCTGCACTGTCGCCGTGATATTAGATACACGATTTTAGATTTTATCAAAGAGAGGGCAGATGCAGAATGAAACAGACTAACATAAGCATTAAAAAGCCTATCACCCTTGAAAAGATATACAGGGTGATAGCAATAGAAAAGCAAATCTCTAAGGCTCTGGAGTGTTTAGGTTATGACCTTGAAAAGCACACCGTTACTCTCAAGCTCACAATTTTCAACCGCTGCATAGTCAGTATGGACGGTTACTATTTCGGCATTTGGGATCTTCGCCGGTGTACCTTTGTTGATTGAGAGCTACACAGCACAGTAATTAAAATGTTCTTAACTTAAACGCAAGAAGTGAAGAAACAAGTAAAATTTTGAGTTGTTTTCTTTACTTATTTCATAACTCAGCAAATAAGAAATACCGCAGAGGGCTTATTTCCTCTGCGGTATTTCTATGTCGATTGCAAATACGGACTTGTACCATGTAATACAGAGTTCGTATCTATGCGTTATGGTGGAGGCGGCGGGAATCGAACCCGCGTCCGAAAACCACTTGATACAGCTTTCTCCGAGTACAGCCTATCTTTTGGGATTCCCCTCACGCATCGCCGATGGGCAGGCTATGCGCTACGGTAGCCACTACGCCGTGACGAGAGGAGTGGCAGCCCCCCGTTCACGTTCACCGCTATTCGACGCCCCGCTCCCGGTCGCGGTGGTCCGGGGCAGGACGGGCAGCCTAATTAGGCCGCCAGAGCAACTTTAGAGTTGTCGTTTATTGTTTCGTTTGCCGCTTTTATAGCGGGTCGGCGCCGCTACTCGCTTACCATATCTCACAATCCCCGTCGAAACCTTTACGCCCCCATATGGGTGCCGGAATCTGCGGCTTTTTCATTATACGGACTTTATTTTGCGCTGTCAAGGGGAAACCCGTCGCGCCCCCCAAAAAACACTTGTAATTTTTCACCAAACAGGGTATGATAGGGATTGTAATGATTTTCGGAAGGGGGCGAACCTATGGCGGACATGACCTTGTCCATAACGCAGGACTTTCACGACCGCGAACGAGCTTTGGACTGGTTGACCGGTCTGTTTCCCGTTCTGGTGCTGGCGCTGATTAACCACGGCTGGCGGGCAGCGGGGCTCGTGCTGCTAACCACCGCAGGCTATCTGGGCGCCGCCGTGGGGCTGCAGCGGCTGGGTGTTCTCACCTGCAAAACCGTGCCCGCCTTGGCAACGGCGCTTGCCATCGCCTTCTTTCTGCCGGCATCTGCCCCCTTGTGGATAGCGGCCATCGCCGGCGGCATCGCCGCAGGGATTGCCGCGGTGCCCGCTGCTCTTTCGCGGCGGTTTGAAGGCATGCCCTTTGCCCGCCCCCTGTTGTCCCCTGCGCTGGTTGGATATTTGTTTGTTCGCAGCGTATTCCCCCGTATGATTGGGGCATACACCCTGCCCGCCCAGTGGACCACCCCCGACGGTGAAGCGGCTTCTACCGCGTTGGAGGGGTTGTTCAACCCCGCCGTTGCTGTTGAGCGGTGGCGGTTATTCTTTGGCATTTACCCCGGCGGTATGGGGGAAACCTGTACCGCGGTATTGCTGCTGGCAATCGGCTATCTGCTGCTTCGGCGACGGATACGCATTGTGCCCGTTGCCTGTATGGTGGCGACGGTTTCACTGCTCTCCTTGTTTGTGTGGGGGTCCCCGCTGTATGGTGTGTTGGCAGGCGGAACCGTGCTTGCCGCCCTGCTGCTGGGCGACCGCACCACCGCCCCCGAGGATTACGGCAGTCAAACGGCTATGGGCGTCGTGGCAGGCACTGTGACGGTGATTCTGCGAGCCGCCGCCCGTACCGACGGCACCGTTATCGCCGCCCTGGCGGCCTGTGCCCTCGCACCGCTGTATCCCCCCGCAGGACGGCTGCTCAAGCGGTTTGGAGAATGGGTGTATCGTTCGGCGAAACCCCTTTTTGCAAAAATTAAAACATTTTCCGCAAAAAACAAAAATAATGGTTGACAAACCCACGGGTTATATTATATAATGTGTTGCGTTCCCACTCGGGGCGTCTATATGGCTGTGTAGCTCAGTTGGCTAGAGCATGCGGTTCATACCCGCAGTGTCAGCGGTTCGACTCCACTCACAGCCACCACCGTCTCCCCGACTCTCGCAGGAGGGTCGGGGAGAACCACGGCCCGATGGTCAAGCGGTTAAGACACCGCCCTTTCACGGCGGTAACACGGGTTCGATTCCCGTTCGGGTCACCAATATGGGCACGTAGCTCAGCTGGTTAGAGCGCCTGCTTCACACGCAGGAGGTCGATGGTTCGAGTCCATTCGCGCCCACCAAAAAAGGCACACACCCAATAGGGTGTGTGCCTTTTTTTGCGGTCGCTGGCTCGAACCATTGCGAGTTTGCGCCACGACACAATACACGGCGAAGGCGCTAAAAGGCGCAAATCTCGACGGACTTCGCCGCAGGCGAACGTCCACGAGTCCATGAGCGCCCTCTTATAAAGCGAGAAAGCCCACCCGAAGATCGGGTGGGCTTTCTCTATGAGGTAAACAATGAAGAGAGGTTAGTCAATAGGATACAGCTCAGGGAGCATCGTGTAATACAGCAAGTAAATAGCATCCTCGCTGTCCACTACACCGTCGCCGGTATAGTCACAATCACCGCTGACAGGATACTGCTCCGGCAGCAGAGTGTGGTACAGGAGATAGATGGCATCTCGGCTGTTGACCGCACGGTCACCGTTCAGGTCGTTCTCCACTGTCTGCAGACCGTCTACAAAATCGTCTACATCCGCTACCAGCGTGATGTTATCCAGAGTCAGGTAGCGGCTGTTGCAGGCGCCCGCATTGTTGGAGAAGCCCAGCTTAGCAATGTCGCTCAGATCCAGCTGGCCGTTGGCATCACTGCCGGAGCCCCAGGTACTGGCGGTAGCGACCAGAGCGGTGGTAGGAATCACCACGTAGCCGCTGAAGCCGGCGGGAATGCCCACACAGCGCTGGTACCAGGCGCCGGCACCGGCGGAGGTAGCCACCTCGGTCACCGTGCCGTCATCCGCCACCAGCTTGATGGTACCGCCGTTAAACATATAGGAAGCCCCGCCAGTCTCAATAGCGGCGAAGGTCCACCAGTATTCCGCATCGGTAGATACGTGCAGGGCGATAGCGCCGTTCTCCCCCGTCACAAAGTCGGGAGCGGTATCCACAGACAGGGTGGTACCCCAAGCCAGGGTCTCCTTGTAGGTCAGCACGCCGTCTGCCACGGTGGCTTCGCCGGCAGAACTCTTGATGGATACAGAGGAAGGATCCTCAAAATCTTCCACTACCCAAGCGGAAGGGGTCACCGTGTAGATGTAGGTGGCGGTCAGATCCGCCGCACCGTCCAGCGTCACCAGCACCTTCACCTCCACGGTGATGGGGGTACCGGTGGTGTTCTTGAGGGTGATGCTGTCCTCATACTCCACACCGTCAGTCGGATCGCTGCCATCGATAGTATAGCGAATAGTAGCATCCGCCTCGTTGGCAGTCAGAGTGAGCACAGTGCCGTTCACCACAGTAGAGCCGCTCTCGATGGAAGGGGCTACCGCAAGCGTCTTCGCCAGATGATCCTGTACAAAAGCCTGGGCATCATAAGCAACCATAACATTGTCTACTGTGTAAACAATGTCGTTCTGCGAGCCGGAGCCGTGACCGAAGCCAATGGTACTGATCAGGTCAAGATCCAGCTTGCCGTCGGCATCCTTGATGCCACCCCAGTCGGTATCGGTGGTGGTGTACAGCGAGGCGGTGGGGACCACCACCCAGCCGGAGAAGCCGCCGGGCAGCACGATGTTACGGTTATACCACGCAGCACCCGCACCGGTATAGGTGGAAATCCGGGTTGCCTCGGTGGCGCCGTCTGCCACCAGATACACCGGCTTGTTGGCCGCCAAGGTATAGGTAGAGCCGTTGGTTTCACGGGCGGCCAGCACGATATAATTGTCGGGCTTGGTGTTGGGAACGGAAATATGGAACGCAAAGGCAGAGTCGTCGCCTGTCATATAGCCGACAGCGGTTTTCACCGACAGGCTCACCGACCAGCCGCTGTTGCTCTTAAAGGCGAATACGCCGTCTGCCACCGCACCCTCACCGGAGGGAATGGTTACCGTATACTCAGAAGCGTTCTCGAAATCGGCAACCACAACCGACTTGGGCACTATGGTGTACCCATAGGTATACACCATATCTTTGCGCCCATCCTTGGTCACCAGCAGCTTGATGGTGACAGAGGTAATGGCATCCGCCGACAGGGTGATGCCGTCGGCATACACCGCATCCGCGCGGGTGGGCTCGGAGCCGTCGGTGGTGTAGTAGATGATGGTGCCGCTCTCCGCCTTGTAGGTGACGGTGGTACCGGCCACCAACGCACTGCCGTCAGGAGCATTGGTATCCAAGGACAACGCATTTGCCTCGCACTCGTTGGCGAAGGCGGCGGCATCCGCCAACAGGGTCACGTCATCCACCACATTGGTGACGGTGTTCTGGCTGCCGTTGGCGTGACCAAAGCCCAGCATCACAATGTCATTCAAATCCAGCTGACCATTGGCATCGGTGGCAGAGCCCCAAGTGCTGTCGGCATTCTCCAGCACAGCGGAGGGGATCACCACCCAGCCACGGAAACCGCCGGGCAAGGAAATATATCGCTCATACCAGTTATTGGTAGAGGCGTTGGTGGTAACCGTATCGGCTACACCGCCATCGGTGATGGTATACACCGTCCGGTTGCCCGCCAACAGGTAGCCAGCGCCGCCGGATTCTTTGGCACAGAACACCAGATAGTTGCTCTCCAGCGTATCCGGCACGTCGATGTGGAAGGCGATGCCGCCATTCTCATCAGCAACGAAGTCGGAGAGAGGAGTCACGCCCACCGATACCGGCCAGCCGCTGTTGGTGTAATAGGACAGTACGCCGTCCGCTACAGTGACAGAGCCACCACCGGCGGAAACAGAATAGTCAGCGGCATTCTCAAAGTCCGCCAGCACCTGATTGCCGTTAGTAACGGTGTAGGTGTAGGTAAAGATCTCGCTGTCGCCGTTGCCCTCCAGGGTGACCAGCACCTTAAGGGTAACCTCTGCAGTCTCATCGGCGGTGAGGATCACCTTGCCGTTATACACCTTGCTCTCCCGGGTGGGGTCAGAGCCGTCCAGGGTATAATAAACAACCGTCTTGGTATCGTTGGTCTGCAGGGTGACCGCCGTACCGGAAAGGACACTCGCGCCGCTCTCGATAGAGGGGGCGCAGGTCAGTTTCTTGTCCAGATTCTGGGTGATGAAGGCGGCACGGTCATACACCAGCGTGATGTTGTCCACCGTGTTGACCACCTCATTGAAGGCGCCGCCGCCACCGTTGGAGAATACCACGCCGGTGATGGCGTTCAGGTCCAGCTGACCGTTCTCATCCACGGTACTGCCCGCATAGGGGGAGGTCCGCACCTGGTCGCCGTTGTACATAGAAGCGGTGGGAATCACCACGTAGCCGCTGAAGCCGGGGGCGATATTCACCGACTGAGCCGTCCAGTGGTTGTTCGTTGCCGCATTGACGGTAGCAGTAGCCACCTCGGTGGCATTATCCCCCACCAGATACACCGTCTGACCAGGATACAGACCGTAGCCGGCACCGGTAGACTCCTTAGCGAAGAACACGATGCTGTGGTTCGCGGGCGCATCGGCGGGCACGGAGATGTGGAAAGCCAGTGCCGAATCGGTGCCGGGGACAAAGGTAGCATCCCCGTCAAAGCTCAGCTTCAGACCCCAACCGCTGTACACCTTATACTGCAGGGCACCATCTACCACAGAGGAGGTGGAGCCGTCGTTGACGATGGAGAAAGCAAGGTCCTCGAAATCCGCTACCACACTATCAGCAGAGGAAACGGTGTAGTTGTAGGTCAGCACACGGCTGGGGGCTTTGCCCTGGGTGACTGCCATCACCTTCAGGGTAACCTCCTGCGTCTCGGCGGAGGAGTTGATGAAGGTCAGCCCATCCGCATACACCGCCGAGGCGGTGGTGGGATCAGAGCCGTCCAGCGTATAGTACACCGTGCTGTTCTCCTCGGTACGCAGGGTCACGACAGAGTTTTTGCCCAGCGTAGCGCCACTTGCGGTATCCGCATAGGGCGGGTAGCTGACTGCCTCGTCCCCGATAACCGCACCGGGACAAACCTCTTTGATAGAGGGGTTCTCATAACGGTTGACGTTCTCGCAGAAGATGCCGATAGAGCCATCCTTCAGCTCGTCCAGGTCGGAATAGCCGAAGGACTGGGGCTCCCAGTAATGGGGGAAATCCCAGACATACGCCAACTCCATCTCGTTGTTCTCACGGATGAGGAAGGTCCAGATCTTACCGTCTGCACGCATACCGGGGTCGGCAGGAGCGGATACCATCACCGCCTGGGCACCGTCAATAGTCTTAGAATAGGTGATAGCGCCAATCTCGGTGGAGTTGTTGGCGGTGATATCGGTCAGCACCACATCACCGAACACATAGTTCTGCTGCTCCTCATCCCACTTAGCATCGCAATACTGCAGCACCTTGTTGGGAGAGCCGTCGGAGCGGAAGAACAGACGCAGCGTACCGTCCGCCAGCTCTACGATGGCACCCTCGTTGGAGCAGTAGTTGCCGTGCTGGTGAGGCACTAAATTCGCCGAGCGAGTCCAGGTCTTGCCGTTATCGTCCGAGAAAGCGAGACCACTGTCATAAGTGTTGGGAGCGCTGAAGTACATATTCATAACCATCCGACCGGAGGCAGTCACGATACCGTGACCACAGCCGTGGCGGGAACCGTACTCATTGTCCCCCTTCATATTGTCAATAATGGAGTGAGACCAGGTTTCGCCACCGTCCTTGGAGGTGGCACACCACAGATAGGCGGTGTTGTATACATGCAGCACCGAGTCACGGAAGAACAGATTCTGCTGCACCAGCGTGCCATTCTTCTCGTTGGCGGTGTACTGCTCCTGGGTCAGCTCCACATAGGCGCCGTCTACAATCTCGTAGATGTTGAGGGCATCGTCCACCGCCCACCGGGTAGCAGAGCCGTCCGCACGGCGCAGAATGGGAGCGTAGCCGTTGGCGGCGATATCCCCCACATAGAAGGGATATACCGTGCCGTCATCGGTGGCAGGATTGGTGAAAGCACCGTCCCAGCTCTCGGACAGCACCAGCCGCAGAGCTCCGTCGATCTCCACCGTTCCACGACCCAACTCAAAATCAATGAAGCCTTCTTCGATGATATTGCTGATACCAGAAGGCGCCGCATTGGCCATAATGTAGATGGTGCCGTCCGCCGCCTGCATAAGGTAGGGGTCGATGGCGGTAGCGGCACAGGGATAGCCGCTGTCGGTAGAATCGGCAAAGTAGATGGGGAAAGAATAGTCCCAGGTCTTGCCCATATCATCGGACAGAAGCATCACCGTGTCGATACCGCCGCCCTCCGGCCAGCCGTGGTAGCGCATATCCTGCACGATAGCGATGCGTCCGTCCTGCAGGGACAGCAGTCCGGGAATACGCACTAAAGCTGCATCCGGAATACCGGCAAAGGGCTGTCCGGGGGCGTTTGTAGTGCCGCCGGGACGTTGCCCGTCGCCACTCTTGAGAAGTGCTGTTTCTGCCATAACCAGCCCACCAATCGGGAGGCTTGCCAGCAGAAGCGCCACCGAAACCACGATGGCAAATAGGCGTTTCTTCATACAGTTCACCTCGTATAATTTTTTCACACAGCAGCCCTTGACAAGGTCCGCCAGTTTCACCTATAATGATACCAGTTTATACATTTCCAAACAATAAATAAAACAGACTATACAAAGCCAAATTGTCTAAAAAGGAAAACTGTTATTATGAAAGCAAGCGTAAAGCAACTGGATGATGAACTAAAGACACAACTGACAAACGAAGTGACGGTTCCTATCGGAAATACCAGCATATCCTTCTTCCTGCAGAACGGCGCTTATGAACCAAAGGCAATCACAAACGGTGTGCACCTCCACAGACATGCCGAAATACACCTGGTTGCCGGCGGTCCGGTGGAGTATCAGGTGGGCGAATCCCATATTAACTGTGTCCCGGGCGACCTGCTTGCTGTCCCTGCCGGCGTGTATCACGATGCGCTGATATGCGACGCCGATACCCGCCGTATGATCTTTATGACCAGCTTACCCATCGCAGAAACACAGCACAAGCACATCTCGGTTGCTACCGTAGAGAATCTATTGGCAGAAACCGCCCTGGCCTACAAAACGAAGAATCACAACCGTCTGGTGCTGCATCTGGCGCTGCTCTGCACCGAGCTGCACGAGTTTACCCCCAGCAAGGTCGTCCCTATTCGGGACGAAGGCTACATCATCAGCGAATTTCTGAACCGCTGCGCTGATAAGGAGCTTTCCCTTTCCGGTCTGGCGCAGCTGCTGTGTGTATCTGAGAAGCAGGCGGAGCGGCTGATACTCAAACACACCGGACTCCCCTACAAAAAAGCGGTCATCCGTCGCCGACGGGAAATTGCCAACTGGCTGATAGAGAACACCGACCTGCCGCTGACCGAGATTGCCGCTCGGGTAGGCTATAAATCCTACAGCGGCTTCTACAAGGCTTGCCTGCGAAAAGAGAAGTGAATGGAATCGCTGCATAACGGAATATAAAGTATGTACGAAAAGGGGTGCTGATTCGCTCCCTCTTTTGGGCTTAGATGAGGGATAACAATGCTAGGCATGGATTTGCATTGCCTTACACTGCTTGACATTCCTCGGGCGTTGATCTATACTACTCTACACAAGACAACATTGGTAAACACAGGCGTTCACATCTGTGTTTCGGTAAGCGTTTGCGGAGATCGAGAAATACGAGAAAGTACAGCTTTAGGCTGGTTAGAGCGCCGCCTTCCGGAACAAGCGGAGTCGTAAAACGACGGAGCTTGTTCACACGCAGGAGGTCGATGGTTCGAGTCCATTCGCGCCCACCAAAAAGAAGAGAGACACCGTAAGGTGTCTCTCTTCTTTTTGTCGTGTGTGAAGACGCCGCAAGTGCCTGCGAGTTTGCGCCACGACACAATACACGGCGAAGTAACTGAACGGCGCAAATCTCGACGGACTTCGCCGCAGGCGAACGTCCACGAGTCCATGAGCGCCACACCATAAGGTGTCTCTCTTCTTTTCGTCGTGTGTGAAGACGCCGCAAGTGCCTGCGAGTTTGCGCCACGACACAATACACGGCGAAGCAACTGAACGGCGCAAATCTCGACGGACTTCGCCGCAGGCGAACGTCCACGAGTCCATGAGCAGTCGTCGGTCTGCAAAACCAGACTGCTCTGCGGAGAAAATACATGGTTGCAATTTCTTGCCGTTTCCTTTATAATAAATAGTTGGATAAGTTCGTGGGATTACATCTTGCAAAAAACACAAATATAAAAGAGGATTCGCCATGAATAAGAAAACAAAACAAAGCATCTACAACCTCATGTGCTCCGTCGGTTCCATGCTGGTTTCCATCGTGCTGGGCATGCTGCTGCCCCGCATCATTTTGGTGAAATACGGCTCGGAAATGAACGGCCTTCTCAACTCGGTGACCCAGTTTATCAGCTACCTCATCGTGTTTGAGGCGGGCATTCTGGAAGCCGCCACGCAGGCGCTGTACAAAACGGTAGGCAACAAGGACCGCCCCGCCACCAACGAGATTCTGTCCGCCGTACACAAAAACTATCAGCGTATCGGCGTTGTGTACTGTCTGGGGCTCATCGGCATCGCGGCGCTGTACCCGCTGTTTGTTCCGGTTGAGGAGCTGAGCTGGTTCCAGGTTTTCCTCATCATGTTCTTCTCCGGTCTCAGCAACGTGGTCGCCTTCTTCTTCCAAGCCAAGTACAAAATCCTGCTCACCGTAGATGGCAGAGCGTACGTATTCTCCAATTTGACCACCCTTGTGACGGTGCTGACCAACGTGCTGAAAATCGTCCTGCTGCTGAATGGCATGAAAATTTATTACGTTATCATGCTCTCCTTCCTGCCGTCGCTGATTCAGACCCTGTACGTGTCTTTGTATATCAACAAAAAGTACAAGTGGGTTGACCTTTCGGCAACCCCCAACCACGCCGCCTTGACCCAGAGCAAGGACGCCATGGTTCATCAGATTTCCGGTCTGATATTCAGCAGCAGCAACACCCTGATACTCACCCTCTTCTGCGACCTGAAGGTGGTGAGCGTATACGCCGTATACACGCTGGTTGTGGGACATCTGGAGCTACTGATGGATATGCCCTTCAACAGCTGCTCCTTCGCTTTGGGACAGATGTATAACACCAACCGCGAGCGGTACAAAAAGCTGCTGGACAGCATGCAGGTGCTTTTCGCGGCCATGCTCTTCTCCGTATTTACAATTACCTATCGTCTGCTGCTTCCCTTTGTCTCCCTGTACACCGACGGCGTAACCGACGCTGCATACATAGACAAGTGGCTGCCGCTGCTGTTCGTCATCTTGGGCTTGCTCAAGCACGTGCGGACCCCCACCCGCCATACAGTGAAAACGGCGGGGCATTTCCGCCAGACCCTGCCCCGCAGCATAGCGGAAACCGCCATTACCGTGGTGGCCTCCATCATCGGCGTGCTGTTCTTGGGGATTCACGGTGTGCTGTTAGGTACCATCATCGCCGTTGCGTGGCGCACTCTGGATTTCATCTTCTATGCCAACAAGGTTATTCTGGAGCGCAGCCCCAAAAAGGATTTGTGGATTTTCGGTGCGAACGCACTACTGGCAATAGGCATCGCGGTGGTGCTCCATTGCCTGCCGCTGGAAATCGCCTCGTATCTGGATTTCGTGAAAGCCGGTCTGCTGATTTCGCCGGTGGTTATCCTGCTGTTTGCGACATTTAACTGGCTGCTGTTCCGCGAGGACATCAAGCTGGCTCTGGCCTTTTTCATCAAAAAGAAGAAAGGTTGATGGCTATGTATACTGCTGCCGAAAATCGCTATGAGCTTACCCCCTACAATCGTTGCGGCGCCAGTGGACTGAAGCTGCCCGCCGTTTCCTTGGGGTTGTGGCACAACTTCGGAGATACGGGCGAATACAGCAATATGGTGGCGATGTGCCGCACCGCCTTTGACAACGGTATCACCCATTTCGACCTGGCGAACAACTACGGTCCCGCGGCGGGACGGGCGGAGGAAAACTTCGGCCGCATTCTGGCGGAGGACCTGTCCCCCTATCGGGACGAGCTGATCATCTCCACCAAGGCGGGCTACTATATGTGGGAGGGTCCCTACGGCGAGTGGGGCAGCCGCAAATACCTGCTGTCCAGTCTGGACCAGAGCCTCAAACGCATGGGGCTGGAGTACGTGGACATCTTCTACCATCACCGTCCCGACCCCGATACCCCGTTGGAGGAGACGATGGGGGCGCTCGCCACCGCCGTGCAAGCGGGCAAGGCGCTGTACGTGGGGCTTTCCAACTACAACGGCGAGCAGCTGTACCGCGCCGCCGCTATTCTCCACGAGATGAAGGTGCCTTTCGTCATCAACCAGAACCGCTACTCGATTTTCGACCGCACGGTGGAGAAAAACGGGCTGCTGGAAACCGCCGCCGCGCTGAAAAAGGGCGTTATCGCCTTTTCCCCGCTGGCACAAGGACTGCTCACCGACCGCTATCTGAAGGGTGTGCCCGCCGACAGCCGCATCGTCACCGACGGGCGGTTCTTGCAGGAAAGTGCTCTCACCCCCAAGCGGCTGGAGCAGATAACCGCTCTCAACGAGGTGGCCGCCGCCCGCGGACAGACGCTGGCAGAGATGGCGCTGAGCTGGGTACTGCGGGCAGATGCCGTGACCAGCGTGCTCATCGGCGCCTCCCGCCCCGAGCAAATCCTCTGCAACCTGAAGGCGGCGCACAACACCGCTTTCACCCCCGAGGAATTGGCAAAAATCGATTATATTTGTGCTGAATGACCCGTTTTTTACACAGCGGACACATTGGCGACAGATAGTATTAAGTGAAGCACGCCTCCATCACCAGGGAGGCGTGCTTTTTTGACTCGGCGAATGCGGACATTCTAAATCATCACACTGATCACACGCGTTCGTGTGTTCGGGGTCATAACAACATAATGCATAATCGCATTCGTCACAACACCAAGCAATCGGTGTGCCGTTCTCGTCTCTTTCGCTACCGTTTCCCGGACAGTCACGCCCGCCGTTCCCGGGAATTAAAACCACTCCCGTTACATCAATGATCATTCTCTGCTCTCCCTTTTAATATAGACTGTTTTCATTATATAATGTATTAGTCTATATTTGCAAGAGAAAAATAAGATATTATCTCATAAAAAGATGCTATATGGAGAGATATCTTATGATTAAGTTAGATGTTCTGCGCCTGTTGGAGAAAAACGGGAAAACAAAGTACTGGCTTTACAAGCAACTTGGTATGAGTTATCAGAATTTCAACAAGATGATCAACAACCAAACCAAATCGATCCGCTATGAAAACATTGAAACCCTGTGCCTACTGTTTGGCTGTACCCCCAATGAGCTGTTTGTTATAAGCGAAGACTAAAAAAGGCCACCTTTGGGGCACCCTCCGTAAGGAAGCGCTTTAATGACGATATACTCATTAATAAAGAAAAGCCGTGAATTTCACGGCTTTTCTTCGTCTAGAGCTTTTATGTGTTGTTTTAAGATGATGTTTATATATTGAGAAAGTGAACGATCATCCAGTTCGGCTCTTTCTTTTAATTTTGCTAAAACATCATTATCTATGGTTATACTTATTTTCTCCTTCAAAGGTTTCATTTTACCACCTCAAAAATATTATAGGATAAAGAGCTCCATAATATTGACAAATCGCATAAAGTAGTATAAAATAAGATAAAATATTGAAAGAGGTGGTATTATGGCATTAAATGTAAAATGTCCTAAATGCGGTAGTACAAAAGTCCAATTATCTAACGAATCAAGTAAACACGGTTGTTTGTATATGGTTCTTTTTGGTATTTGGTATTTTATGTGGCTTATGTGTAAGTGGTGTATTGGTATGATGGTGTTCTTCTGCTATGATTGGTGGATGGCAATCGTACATAAGGTATCAGGTAAAGGTCATGTATGGCAATCAAAAAGATGGTTCTCAAATCGTAGAAAAATCTATTTCTGTCATGATTGCGGACATAATTTTAGAGCGTAATAAAAACAAACTTTATATTTTGAGATTAGTATAATTTCAAAGTATGTAACCCACTATGACACTTTCAAGTTTTGAAAGTGTCATTTTTATGTACAAGAAAAGGGAGACAACTTCCTTACGAAGTGTCTCCCTTTCGGTGGCCTTTTTTATTGCTCACGGATAATAAATACAGGAATGGGGACGTCTCCTGTACGGTTGGTGAAATCCGCCCGTATCACCGTATAGCGGCGATTGTCCACGGTGGACAGCCACGCGAGAATGGCGTCCCGCTCGGCGGTACCGTTGTCCCGCCCGTAGTAGATGCACAAGGTCATCACCCCGCCCACCCGCAGGCGGGTCAGAGCACAATCCAGCGCCGCTATGCTGGTTTCCGGCTGTGAAAAGGCGGTGTGGTCCCCGCCGGGCAACCAGCCGAAATTAAACATAATGCCGTCCACCGTAGCAGGGGCGGCATATTCCCCCAGACGGCTATGGCAGGCAAGCACCACCTCGGCGCGGTCCCGCAGACCCTCCTGCTGCAACAGGGCGTCGGTGGACGCCACCGCCTCCGGCTGAATATCCAACGCCAGCACCCGTCCACGCTCCCCCACCAAGCGGCACAAAAAGGCGGTATCCCGCCCCCGTCCCGCGGTGGCATCGATACAGAAAGCGCCCTCTTCCACGTGTGCCGCCATAAACTGATGGGTCAGCCCCAAGGAATTGAGGGGAAAGGGACGGCTCATTCCGTCACCTCGGCGGGCTCGCCGCCGAATTGTTCGGGGTTATCCAAAATATAAGCCTCGCACAGCGAAAGCGGGCATTCGCTTTCCACCGCCCGATGGAACGCTCCCTCCGCCTCAGCGGAGGGGTCTGCGCACAGCGCCTGCCATGCGGCGGCGGTCCCCGCCGCACCAATAGCGGTAAAGCTCGCCTCCGCCTGCTCGGTCAGGTGCTTGGTGGCGGTGTGCTTGAGCATCGCATAGCTGCCCGCCGCCATCTCGCGGCATACCGCCCACACGCTGTACACCACGGTAAAGCCGTGGGGCTTATCCGCCAGCACCATAACGACGTCGGGGCGGCGGCTATTCTCCGCCTGTGCCAGCACGTGGCTGACCACCGCCTCCACCAGCTCCTCCCGCGGCGCTGCCGCCAGCTTCTCCCACGGCAGGTCGGCATATTTTTTCATCAGCATGGCGGCTCTGCCATGACCGCCGCGATTTTTGGTCAGGCGGAAGGCAACCAACACCACCGCCGCCAGTATGCATAAAACCAGTAGTTCTTTCCAGTCCATTTCCTATCCTCCCTGTAAAATTCAGTTGTTTATCAACAGCTTGTATATCTCGCCTTTTCGCAGTCCCGTATCGGCGGCGGCTTTTTTCGCCGCCTCGGAGGGGGATACCCCCTGCGCCATATACTCCCGCGCCAGCGCCACCGCCGTTTCGGGGTCCGCGGTTTGCACCGCCACGGGCTCCGCCCCGCGGACAATAATCACAAACTCGCCCCGCGGCGCCTCGGCGGTGTATTTCTCCACCGCCGCCGACAGGGTGGTGGAAACCACCTCTTCGTGGATTTTGGTCAGCTCCCGCACCAAGGCGATTTCGCGGTCACCCAGCACCGCCAGCAGGTCGCTGAGGGTGGTGGTGAGCTTGTGAGGTGCCTCGTAGAACACCATGGTCCGCTGTTCCGTCCGCAGGCTGTCCAGATGCTCCCGACGGGGTTTCTTATTCACGCTGAGGAAGCCCTCAAAGGTGAACCGTCCCGTGGGAAGCCCCGCCAACGCCAGGGCGGTGGTCACCGCCGTGGGACCGGGTACCACCCCCACGGGGATACCGTAGCCGCGGCACAGCGCCACCAAATTCTCCCCGGGGTCGGAAATAGCGGGCATGCCCGCATCGCTGACCAGCACGCCGTTTTCGCCGCCCAGCAGACGGGCACAGACCTGCTCGCCCCGCTCCCGTTTGTTATGCTCGTGGTAGCTCACCAGGGGCTTCACAATGCCGAAATGATTGAGTAATTTCAGGGTCACGCGGGTATCCTCTGCGGCGATAAAATCGCAGCTCTCCAGCGCCGCCACCGCGCGGGGCGAAAAATCCCCCAGATTGCCGATGGGGGTTCCCACCAGCGTCAGCGTACCGCAATCGGTCCGTTCCATTGTGTCACCTGCTTTCGGACGGGATAATCTCCCGATAGATTTCTTTCATTGCCGCCGAGGGCTGTCCGTCGGCGGTATACAGAACCAAAGGCGGCAGCCAGCTGAGCCCCGCCTTGCCGTCGCGGCGCGCCTCCAGCAAAAACAGCCACGGCGGGGTGTCCGCCTGCTTCTGCACGGGCTGCAGCCGTTTCGGCTCTAACTTATGACGGGTAAGCGCCGCCAGCACCGCCGCCAACCGCTCGGGGCGGTGGCACAGGCAAAAGCTGCCGCCGCTCTGCACCAGCCAAGACGCCGCCTCACACAGGCTGTCCAGCGTATCCTCCCGCTCGTGACGCGCCAGCTCCGCCGCCGGGTCACGGCTCACCCCACCGCTGTGGGGCGGAAAATAGGGCGGGTTGCACACCACGCGGCGAAAGCTCCCCGCCGCCCCAATTTCGCGATACTGTCGCCAGTCCGCCACCTGAAAGGTGGGCCGAGGGCGGCGCGGGAAGGCGTCTGCCCCCGCCTGCGCCAAGGCAATGGCCTCGGGCTGAATATCCACCCCGTGGACGGCGGCGGGCTTGCCGGTGGCCGCCAGCCGCAGCGCAATGGCACCGCAGCCCGTACCCAGCTCGCACACCCGCTCCCCTGCCGACGGGGCGGCAAAATGGGACAGCAGAATCGCGTCCGTACCAAAGCGATGGGTGTCGGACACCGCCGCCTGTATCTCGTCATATACGGGAATCCATTCCATAGCTGTCCCTCCTTTTTGACATTAGATAATATGCGGCAGACAGGCGAACACCGTAGGGCGGGGGCTTGCTCCCGCCGTTTTAGGATTGTACAGACTTCGGCGGCGGGACCAAGGCCCCGCCCTACGACGAAGTTTAAAGATGGCACAACCCCTCTTGCCTCCGTGTCAACCGATTTGACCGCAAATCTCCATCTAAAACAAATGCCGGACAGCGAGGCTGTCCGGCATTGCCGTTTTGTGCTTATTCCGCAGCGATAGCACCAACGGGGCAGGTGTCGGCACAAGCACCGCAGTCAATGCAGGTATCCGCATTGATCTCGTACTTGCCGTCGCCCTCGGCGATCGCCTCTACGGGGCAACCCTCGGCGCAAGCGCCGCAAGAGATGCACGCATCAGAAATAACATATGCCATAGTTTACACCTCCTACTTGTGATGTACCTATCATAGCACCATCTTGTCGAAAATGCAAGGGGAAATTTCGCCATCAGCCCTGCCGCTTATTGCGGGGGCGGTTGCGACGGGGACGGTGGTCACTCTTACCGCCCTTGTTCTCCGCCGCGGGTGCGGCAGGTACGGGCGGCGGGGTCACGGCGGGAGTCTCTGCCTCAGCGGGGATCTCCCCCTCTCCCTCGGCAGGCTTATTCTTGGGGCGGTTGTCCCGAATCACCGCGGACACGTCCTCCCGCATCATATCCACCGCGGGGGAATCCGGCGCCTTATCCAAACGCACCTTGAGCTTGCCGGTGAGCACGTTGCTCTCGGTGACCACGCCCCGTCCCTCGGGGGTCATCACCGTAGCACCCACCTTGGGGCTCAGCTTAAGCAGCTCCTCGTACACGTCCTGCTCGTATTTCAGGCAGCACATCAGACGACCGCAGGAGCCGCTGATTTTGGTGGGATTCAGGGACAGACCCTGCTCCTTCGCCATCTTAATGGACACCGGCTGAAAATCCTTCAGAAACCGAGAACAGCAAAAGGGCTGTCCGCAGATGCCGATGCCGCCCAGCTTCTTCGCCTCGTCACGGACACCAATTTGGTGCAGCTCGATGCGGGTGTGGAACAGCCCCGCCAAATCCTTCACCAGATTGCGGAAATCCACCCGCCCCTCGGCGGTGAAATCAAAGGTGATTTTGGAATTATCAAAGGCATACTCCGCCTCCACCAGCTTCATATCCAGTCCGTGGGCGGCGATGCGCTCCTGACACACCTGCATGGCGTGGCGGGTCTTGGCGGCCAGCTCCTCCAGACGGCGCAGGTCCTCCTCGTTGGCGCGGCGAAGCACCGGCTTGAGCACCTCGGCGGGGGTATCCGTCTCTCGATTGGCGCGGGCCACCTCACCACACTCGGTGCCGCGGGCGGTCTCCACAATCACCTTTTCCCCCGGCAACAGCAACAGGTTGCCCGGGTCAAAGTCGTATATCTTTCCGTTGGTACGGAACCGAACTCCTACGGTCATAGCCATAACGTATACCTATCCTTTCTATCCGTCAACGACCGACAGCCTGCCGCAGACAGGCACTCAGTCGGGTGAGAAATAACGTATTGTTCATATTGCGCTGCAAGGCAGTCTGCAGCAATTCGGTCTGCTCAATCAGCGCCGCCAGCTTATCCTCGGACAGCCGCTCGCTCAGGCGGCGCGCCTCGTGAGGGGCGGTGGACAGCAGAGCCTGCCCGCCGTAGGACAGCACCAGCGCATCCCGAAACACCAGACGCAGGCCCTCCAGCACGCCGATGGACAGAAGCTTATCCTTCTCCAAACGGGCGGTAAGCCGCAACAGGGGCAGCTCCGACACCTCGGTGACCGCGGCGGCAAACTGCTCCACCAGCTCCAACACCGTGCGGAAGGTGCCGTCCTCCACCCCGCGTATCACCTGTCCGATGTAGCCACCGAACAGGCTGTGGGCGCGGCGAAGCTTCTCCTCCTCCGCGTGGGGCAAACGGGCGCGCAGCAAGGGTGCCGCCTCCTCCCACGAGACAGGGGACAGGGTCATACACACACAGCGGGAACGAATGGTTTCCAACAGCGAAATGCGATTGTCGCAGGTGAGAATAAACAGCACGTGCCGCGGCGGCTCCTCCAGTATCTTCAGCAGGGCATTCTGCGCCTGAGGGGTCATATTCTGGGCGTCGCAGAGAAGCATCACCCGATAGGCGGACTCATTGGGCAGAACGTAGGCCTCCTCCCGCAGACGGCGAATGGTATCCACCGTCAGGGGGGTGTCCTCCTCGCCGAACACCGCAATATCGGGGTGAACCGCCTTTACGCAGGCGGGACACACCCCGCAGGGGCGCTCCCCCTCGGTGTGGCACACCGCCGCACGGGCGATAACCTGCGCCAGCGTGCGCCGTCCGCTGCCGACGGCCCCCTCCAGCACCAAAGCGTGGAGAAACCGTCCGCCGTCGATTTCCGCAGACAGCTGTTTTTTGACCGACTCGTTGCCGACGAAATCGCCGAATCGCATGGATTTCTCCCCCTTTCGTTGCCGATACAGAACCATTATACACGAATATACGGTCGGTGACAAGTTTTTTTTACGGGGGCGGCAACCATTTCCTGCGTCGGGAAAAAATCTGCAAATTTTTCTGCAATTTTTGATGAAAAATCCGAAGTTTTTTCTTGTATGTAAAAAGGAAATGTGGTATGCTTAATGCGTATGTTTTATTGGGGGAGTTTGTGAGAATGAAAAAGGGATTTGACAACGAACTGTACATGCAAAAACAGAAGGAGCACATTCTGGAGCGCATTTCCCAGTTTGACGGAAAGCTGTATCTGGAGTTCGGCGGCAAGCTGTTTGACGACTACCATGCCGCCCGGGTTCTCCCCGGCTTTGAGCCGGACGCGAAGATTCGTTTGCTCCGCTCCATGGCGGATCAGGCGGAAATCGTATTCTGCATCAGCGCCGATAACATCGAAAAGAATAAAATTCGTGCGGATCTGGGTCTGAGCTATGACCAGGACCTGCTGCGCCAAATCGACATCGTGCGCACGATGGGGATTCAGGTGAACAGCGTGGTCATCACCCGCTACACCGGTCAGGCCGCCGCCGACCAGTTCAAGAATAAGCTGGACGCGCTGGGGATTCGCAACTATATCCACCACCCCATCGCCGGCTATCCCGCAGACGTGGACCACATCGTCAGCGACGAGGGCTACGGTGCCAACCCCTATATCGAAACCACCAAGCCCTTGGTGGTGGTCACCGCCCCCGGCCCCGGCAGCGGCAAGCTGGCCACCTGCCTGTCGCAGGTGTACCACGAGAATCGCCGCGGCAGTAAGGCGGGCTATGGCAAATACGAGACCTTCCCCATCTGGAATTTGCCCCTCAAGCACCCCGTCAACCTGGCCTACGAGGCGGCCACCGCCGACCTGCAGGACGTCAATATGATTGACCCCTTTCATCTGGAGGCCTACGGTGTCACCACCGTCAACTACAACCGCGACGTGGAGGCGTTCCCGCTGGTGCGTACCATTCTCACCCGCATCACCGGCAACGATAAATTCTACTGCAGCCCCACCGACATGGGCGTCAACATGGCGGGCTACGCCATCGTGGACGACGAGGTGTGCTGCGAGGCCAGCCGTCAGGAGATTCTGCGCCGCTACTATAAGGGATTGGCGGACCAGCGTATGGGACGGGAAACGGCAGAGACCGTGGAAAAACTGAAGATGATTATGCAGCAGCTGGACATTAAGACCGCCGACCGCGCGGTGGTACAGCCTGCACTGGAAAAGAGCGAGCGGGTGCAGGCGCCTGCCGCCGCCATTCAGCTCCCCGACGGACGCATCATCACGGGCAAGGGCAGCTCCCTGCTCAGCGCCTGCTCCGCGGCGGTGCTCAATGCCATCAAGGTGATGGCGGATATCCCCAAGGCGGCTCTGCTGATGAGCCCTGCGGTGCTGGAGCCGGTTATCGACCTGAAGGTGAACCTGCTCAACAGCCAATCCAGCGCCCTCAAGCTGGACGATGCCCTCACCGCGCTGTATATCTGCGCCGCCTCCGACCCGGTAGCGGCCAAGGCGGTGGCGCAGCTGCCCAAACTGCGGGGCTGCGACCTGCATTCCACCGAGATTTTGCATTCGGGTGACGAGTCCATTCTGCGCAAGATGCGCATGAACATTACCTGCGAGCCCCAATTCCCCGCGAAAAACCTGTCTATCGGCTGATGAAAAGGAGATAACGTGCTATGGAACTAAAAGGGAAACGCATCGCCTTCTTGGGCGACAGTATCACCCAGGGTGTGGGTGCCTCTTGCCCCGAAAACGCCTATTGGCAGGTGTTCGGACGCAACACCGGCGCTATTGTCAGCGGCAACGGCATCGGCGGCACCCGCTATGCCAAGCAGCCGAACGTGGAGAAGTTTGAGTGGGCAGAGAAGTATTTTGAACTGCGCGTAGACGAGCTGGACCCCGATGCCGAGGTCGTGTTCGTCTTCGGCGGCACCAACGACCACGGTCACGGCAACGCGCCCTTGGGCAAGATGTCCGACCGAGAGAACATCACCTTCTACGGTGCGGTGCACAGCCTGTGCCGCAAACTGCTGGAGCGGTATCCCAACGCGGAGATTGTTCTCGCCACCCCCCTGCACTGCGGCGGGGAGGAGGCCGCTATCAACGGCAGTCCTGAGAAAATCCGCAACGTGGCACCCATGTCTGCCTATGCGCAGGCAATCCGCGAGGTAGCAGAGTACTACGGACTGCCGCTGCTGGACCTGTACCGTATGAGCGGTCTGACCCCCGAAGTCAAGGAGGTGCGGGAACTGTATATGCCCGACTGGCTGCACCCCAGCGACTTGGGGCACGCCCGCATCGCCAGCCGCATTGAGGGCTTCCTCAAGACGCTGTAAGGAGAGATACATATGGAACTCAAAGGCAAAAAAGTGCTGTTTTTAGGGGACAGCATCACCGAGGGTGTGGGTGCCTCCTGCCCCGAAAATGCCTACTGGCAGGTGTTCGGGCGCAACACCGGCGCCATCGTCAAGGGCTACGGCATCAGCGGTACCCGCATTGCCCCCCAGCGCACCCCTGAGCGGGAGGGCGCCGAGAGCTTTGCCCAGTATTTTGGCTCCCGTGTGGAGAGCATGGACCCCGAGGCGGATGTGATCGTGGTATTCGGCGGTACCAACGACTTCGGTCACGGCGATGCCCCCTTGGGCAGTATGGCGGATCGGGAGGAGACCTCCTTCTACGGGTCGCTCCACTGCCTGTATCGCAAGCTGCTGGCGAAATATCCCACCGCTGAGATCGTGGTCATGACCCCCCTCCACCGTGGTGGCGAGGAGGCACCCATTAACAACTTCGGTCTGCGCAACGTCACCAACCTGCACGGCTACGTGCAGGCTATCCGCGAGGTGGCGGAATTCTATGCCATTCCTGTGCTGGACCTGTACCGCATGAGCGGTATGACCCCCGAGATCACAGAACTGCGTGACACCTATATGCCTGACTGGCTGCATCCCAGCGATGCCGGCGCCGCCCGCATCGCCTCCCGTCTGGAAGGCTTCCTGAAAACGCTGTAAGGAGATACGTTTATGGACCTCAAAGGCAAAAAAGTCCTCTTTTTAGGGGACAGCATTACACGAGGGACCGGTGCCTCCTGCGAGGAGAACGCCTACTGGAACGTCTTTGGACGCAATACCGGCGCCATCGTCAAGGGCTACGGCATCAGCGGCACCCGCATTGCTCCCCAGCGCACCCCTGAGTCCCCCGGTGGCGAAAGCTATGCCCAATATTTCGGCTCCCGCGTGGAGGGGATGGACCCCGAGGCGGATATTGTCGTCGTCTTCGGCGGTACCAATGACTTCGGACACGGTGACGCCCCCTTCGGTCGTATGACAGATCGGGAGGAGACCTCCTTCTACGGTGCTCTTCATTGCCTATACCGCAAACTGCTGACCAAATATCCCACCGCCGAGATCGTGGTGATTACCCCCATCCACCGTGGCGGCGAGGACGACCCCTTCTATAACCAAGTGGCTCGCACCGCCGCCCCGCTGTCAGGCTACGTGCAAGCCATCCGCGAGGTGGCGGAGTACTACGGTCTGCCGGTGCTGGACCTGTACCGTATGGGCGGTATCTCCCACCACGTAACCAAGGTGCAGGAGACCTATCTGCCCGACTGGCTGCATCCCTCGGATGCGGGACACGCCCGCATTGCCTCCCGTCTGGAAGGCTTCCTGAAAACGCTGTAATAAAAAAGTCCCGACCTGACGGTCGGGACTTTTCTTGTTTTGTCTTAGTCGCAGCAAGGGTCTTCCTTTTCAGGGACGGGCTCCTCGGGAGCCTCGTAGGTCACGTCGCCCAGACCCGTGGTCTCGGAGAACAGCACGTTGGCCTTGGTCATCTGCACCGCATCGGTGGGAACGATAATCTTCGCCGCCTTGCCGTTGGACATCTGCACCAGCGCCTCGTACTTTTTCAACTCCAGAATCGCCTCGTCCGCGCCTGCTTCTTTCAGCGCACGCAGACCGTCCGCCTCCGCCTTCTTTGCCAAGAAGATGGCGCGGGCTTCACCCTCGGCACGGGCAATGCGCGCGTCGCGCTCACCCTCGGCGGCAAGGATCATCGCCTGCTTTTCGCCCTCGGCACGGGTAATGGCCGCCGCCTTGTGTCCCTCTGCCTGCAGCAGGGTCTCACGGCGGTCACGCTCCGCCTTCATCTGCTTCTCCATCGCGTTCTGAATCTCCGCAGGAGGAATGATATTGCGCAACTCCACACGGTGCACCTTAATGCCCCACTTATCGGTGGCCTCGTCCAAAATGGCGGTCATCTTCGCGTTGATGGTGTCGCGGGAGGTCAGGGTACCGTCCAGCTCCAACTCGCCCACCAGATTACGCAGGGTGGTGGCCGCCAGATTCGCCAGAGCGGAAATGGGGTTCACCGCACCGTAGGCGTACAATTTTGCATCGTAGATGGCGTAATAAATCACGGTGTCGATTTGCATGGTAACGTTATCCTTGGTGATAACCGGCTGAGGGGGAGAGTCCAGCACCTGCTCCTTGAGGGTCACCTTTTTGGCAATCTTCTGCACCAGCGGAATCTTCACGTGGATACCCGCACCCCAAGTGGTCTGGTATTTACCCAGAAACTCCAGCACGTACTCGTGGGCCTGCGGGACAATCTTGATGTTGGCGAGAATGAAAATAACCACCAAACCAACTAAGATATACAACCATTCCATAAATCAACACTCCTTTTACCGTCTTATATGTTTTTGCTACTTCCAATATACCACAGTTTCTACCTTTTTGTCAATCGGCGGTGGCCGCTCTGGCAGGGCGGCGACGGGATAATTTATACAGCTCCTCCGCCGCCAGGCGGGCCTTTGCTACGGGGACCCCCTTGGGCGGGAAGCAATAGTACAGCGCGTCCTTATCCCCAATGCAGATGACGTCCCCTATTTCATACCAATAATAGTCTGCGTACAGCCCATAGTTTGCCTTCGGCACCTGCCGATAGGAGAGCTGCCCGTCACAGCCGATGAGGGTGAAGCCCTCCCCGTCGTGCACCAGACGACCGCTGCCCACCATATGCACCGCCTTGAAATCCACCAGCATACCAATCTCCACGGGGGTATCCAGACGGTAGGTGCCCGCCTCGATCTCCCGCCGCACCTCGGCGCGCTGCCAGGCGTACCAGTCGGGCACGTGGGCGAAGGCGGGCTCCCCGTCCGCGGCGGCCAGCTGTCCCAATTTATCCATCGCATACACCTTGCCGCAGGCGGTACAGGTTAGGGTAGTGCATTCCCCCACCATCTGCCCCTCAACACCGCAATGGGGACAGCGATAGAGGATACGCTCCAGCCCCTCCGCACGGAAGGGCTCGGCCACCTCGATGCCGTTATCCCTCTGCCACGCAAAATGGTCGAAGGTGAATGCCTCGTCCAATATATCGTCCAGCTCCTGCACCGACCGCTCCCGTATCTGCTCCGCCGTCAGCAGCACCTCGATGTGGGCGGACACGGGTACCCGCCGCTTGCGCAGACCGTTATACAGCGGGTCGTAGGTGAAGGCGCCCTCGGTCTTGATCATGACCACGGGCACGTCCAGCTTTTTCAGCAAAATCCCCAACCGCCGCGGCAGCGGGGTGGCGGTGCCGTCAAAGCTGTAGCTGGCCTCGGGATACATCAGCACCGAGGACTTTTTCTCCTTTATGGTGTGGCGGATATCCCCGATGAGGGACACGTCGCTGACGAATTTCTGGGTGGAAATACAACCCAGCCACCGCATCAGCCACCGCTTGCCCACCAATCCGTCGGAGGTACACACGATGCCGAAGCGGCGAGGGTACAACAGGCGGAACGCGATAGGCAGGTCGATGAAGCTGGAGTGGTTCATCAGCACCAATGCGGGACCCAGGTCCTTCGGCAGGCTGCCCGTGTGAGTAAACCGCGCCTTCCACAGGTCAAATTGGGTGACAAGCCGCACCACCGTCGCCAGCAACAGACTGGGGCGCAACGGCTTTTTGTGCTCGGCGCGGGGGGTCGCCGCTACCACGCTGTAGGGGGTTCTCTTGGTTCTTATTTTCATAACCGCTCCTCGTTTCGTTTTCAATGCCGCAAAGAAACGCAAACCCATTATAGCATATTTTCACGAAAATGCCACGGTTTTGCCGAAAAAAGCAAAAAAACGACAGGGAACGACTGGCAAAGTCCGTTTTATGGGTCTTTGCTTGTGATATACTGCGAATATCGAAGGAAAGGAAGATGGTTATGGGATTTATAATTTTTTTGGTCGTGGTTTTTGTTCTGGTGCTGTGCTGCTCGCCGAAAAAAGGCGCGCCCAACACCTTGCTCGGTATCCTCTGCGCGATTTTGTACTTCCCCATTGGCGTCATTTTGGCGCTGGCAAAGCAGAACAAGTACAAATAACGGCGACGGTCACATCTCTCGCGCCACCGCAATCAGCTCGGCGGGCGCGTAGGCGGGCTGCAGAGCGGCGTGGATACTCAGGGCAATCAAACGGGCGGCGCGCCCAATCACCAAGTCGATTTCCCGCGGGGTCACCATCATAGGCGATGCGGCGCGGTCGGGGGCGGGCGAACCGCCCAACTCCTGCACTAATGTGGCGGCGTCCACCACCGTAGGGACCCCCATGCCGATGACGGGTATCCCCAACACCTCGCGGTTGAGGGGGCGGCGGTCGTTGCCCACGCCGCTGCCGGGAGAGATGCCGGTGTCGCACAGCTGCACCGTGCAGCCCAGACGCGCCACACTGCGCGCCGCCAGCGCGTCAATAACGATAACCGCCACGGGGTGAATCTCCCGACACACGCCGCGGATAATCTCGCTGCTCTCGGTGCCGGTCTGCCCCAACACACCGGGGGTGACCACCGCTGTGGGGCGCAGGTCGTCCAGACCGGCGGTACGGGCGAACTCCCCTCGTATATGACGGGTCGCCAGCACCATGGAGGCGGTGGCGGGACCCAGCGCATCGGGGGTAACGGTGCGGTTGCCCAGACCCACCACCAACACCGTTCCCTCGGGAGGCAGCATCGCCGCCAGCTCCCGTCCCAGACAGGCGGCGTACGTCTCCAGCTGCCGCTCATCGTCCGACAGGGGCGGAAACTGGGCGGTGATATACCGACCGCGGGGTTTGCCCAACGCCTGCTCCCCGTGGGGGGATATCACCTGCATACGCGTCAGCTCCAGCTCCCCCTCACGGGTGTGTTCCTGCCGTACGTCCGCGGCGGTCAGTTGATGGGGTTCGGCGGCTTCCACCGCCAAATCGGTGCGAAAATTCATACGATTTGACCCTCCTTTTAGGTTTTTTGGGGCAGAAAACTATGCAAAAACCGAAAAATAACGCATTTCTGAAAAATTTATGTTGCATTTTTCGGGGAAAGGTGTTAATATATCATGTGCGTGATTTATCTGATTATTCGATGCAAAGAGGAGGTGTGACCATGCCCAACATTAAATCCGCTAAAAAGCGTGTTAAGGTTATCGCCGTTAAGACGGCTCGTAACAAGGCTAACCGCTCTGCTCTGAAGACCGAGATCAAAAAGGCAAACGCCGCTATTGCTTCCGGTGAGAACACCGCCGAGGCTGTCCGGCTGGCTACCAAGAAGATCGACCAGGCTGTTGCTAAGGGACTGCTGCACAAGAACACCGCAGCCCGTAAAAAGTCCGCCCTCGCTAAGAAGGCCAACGGCTAATCATTAGGACTTCACCAAAGAGAAGGCTTCGTCCGTACGGACGGAGCCTTTTTGGTTTGTGGGGTGGTCTGTGCAGACCGCAAATCCCATCGTAGGGGAGGGGCTTGCCCCTCCCGTCAAAAACGGGACGTCGTAAACGCCGTCCCCTACGAATGGTCTGTTCTGCTTTTTTAACCACAACCCCTCCGTCCTCGCTTTGCTCGGACACCTCCCCTTACACAGGGGAGGCT
>JAFSGP010000011.1 GCA_017440755.1 Clostridia bacterium
CCTCGTCAAAAGTAATTGTGGCATCAACCGCATCCGTGCTGCGTCCAAACCACAAGGCCTTACCGAAGGGCTGATTCGGAATTTCCTTGTATGCGCCTTCGGTGCCGGTGACATTGATATCCTCAAAGTCCTCGGCCACGGTGAACATGTCCTTGGGATCGAACGCCACAGAAACCGTAGCGGCGGATACCGCCACGTCTCTGACAGCCAGATTCTGCTCGGCGCGTACAGTGGGCTGCAGGGTGTAGTCCGCATAGGTAGCGGCATCCTTGACACGCAGCACATAGCGGAACGCAGCGCCGTTCAGGTCGACAGCGTTCTCGAAGGTAATGACCGCATGGCCGTTCGCCTTGTCCACGTCGGACAGGACACCATCGGTCAGCAGCCACTCGGCAGAAACGAAAGTAAAGGCGTTGCTGTCGAAGGACTCTCCGAAGGAAACGGACAGGGTGGTGGTTGCCGCAGCGGTGACGTTCACCGTTACGGTGACGGTATCCCCCCGATAGGCGGAAACCGTTTCTTTGCCGTCCACATAGGTGGTGGCGGCATTTTCTGCGGTGTCGGCGAAGGCAGCCATAGGCATTGCCAGCAGCACCAGCAGAGCGGCCAGAACGACGGCCAGCACTTTTTTGGTCTGGAACATACGTATCTCTCCTTTGTGAAGAAAATGATATACATAGGTAGGACAATTATACATAATAGGATTATAACACAAGTCTTTCTCTTTTGCAAGATATAATATATATATTAAAAGGACATATTTTCCACAAAGTTGAGTGAAAAGGATAGCGAAAGTTTGTCACTAACGAAAAAAACAAAAACGGAGCAGTCCACGCGTCTGTCGCCGTTTTTTGCAGTTTTAGTTGATTTCCCCATTATAGAAGGCTTCGGCAAACCATACGCTTGCCAGCTCAAAGGCTTTGCCGTTCAGATAATCCAGCTCCTCCGCCGAGGAGGTGAAATCAAACACCAAGCGGTAGGAGCAGAGGGCTTGCTTGTGAAAACCGGTGCCTTTATTTTGGGCGTTTGTGCCGTATTTACCGTCTCCCAGCAGAGGGTGTCCGATGCTGGCGAGATGGGCGCGAATCTGGTGGGTGCGCCCCGTAAGCAGGTGGATTTCCAGCAGAGAAAGCCCGTTTTTCTCCGCCAGCACCCGATAGCGGGTGCGAATGGTGCGGGCTCCCGCCTTCGGTGTGGCGGAAATGTATACGCGGTTCTGAGATTCGTTCTTTTCCAGATACCCCTCCAGCGTATCCTCCTGCTTTGGCATACTGCCGTGGACGATGCACTGGTAGTACTTCTGGATTTCGCGATTTTTCAGCTTTTCATTCAGAATGCGCAGCGCGGCGGCGGTTTTGGCGGCGATGACGATGCCGGCGGTGTTGCGGTCAATGCGGTTGACGAGGGCGGGAGCAAAGCTGTTCTCCGCCGCGGGGTCGTAGGCACCTTTTTCATACAAATATCGCTGTACGCGAAAAATTAGGGTGTCGGCAAATTCCTTGTCATCGGGGTGTACCAAAAGTCCGACAGGCTTGTTGAGCAGCAGCAGATGGTCGTCCTCATACACAATGTCAAGCCTCCGGGAGGCGTGCATGAACTCATAGGTAGGCGGTACGGTCTGCAGGGTATCCTCCGGCAGGAACAGGGAAAGGGTGTCCCCCTCCGCCAGACGGTCGGCGATGTCGCACCGCTTGCCGTTGAGGCGAATGTCTTTTTTTCGAATTGCCTTATACAGCATAGATTGGGGTAGGCGAGGATAGGTTTTGGTCAAAAATTTATCCAGACGCTGTCCGGCATCGTTTTTGGTAATTGTGAGGGTCTTTTTCATAGGGTACCTCCCGTGGAACCTCTTTACAAGTGGGGATTTTCATGGTAAAATGTCGAAGAACATACAATCGAAGGAGACGTTCTCATGGCGGAGAGAAAGCAAACAGACGTGTCCCACGACGGACACAGAAAACGGGTGAAGGAACGGTATCTCACCACCGGACTAAAGGGCTTCAGCAGTCACGAGGTGTTGGAATTTCTGCTGTTTTACGGTATTCCGTATAAGGACACCAATGGGCTGGCGCATCGGTTGGACGACAGCTTCGGTGGGCTCGCCAACGTGCTGGAAGCGGATTACGCCGACCTAATGAAGGTGCAGGGGGTCACCCCGCATGTCGCCACCCTCCTCTCTCTGTGCGGGGACGTGTGCCGCCGCTATTACAGCGAGCTGAACGGGCGGGTGACCCATCTCCACGACGACAAGGCCCTGTCGGATTATATCAAGCCTTGGTTCTTCGGACAGCGTGAGGAGTCGGTGTTGCTTATCTCCTTGGATAACAAGCGCAAGCTGCTCAACGGAACCCGCATTTTTGAGGGCAGCGTCAATTCTTCGGTTTTCAATATCCGCACGGTGGTACAGCAGGCACTGCGGGATAATGCCACCAAGGTGGTGCTGGCCCACAATCACCCCAACGGGTTTGCCTTTCCCTCGCGGGAGGATTATGATATGACCCGTCAGCTGATGGAAACGCTGGCACCGCTGGACATTCGGCTGATTGACCACGTGATAGTATCCGAAAACGAGTGCATTTCCATGGCGGAGCTGTCCGAAACCGCCAATCTGTTTACGGCACAGTAAATTCTACCATATTTTCCGCCGCTTTGCAAGAAGGAGAGTGTATATGCATCCCATTCGCCATTTCATCACCATTACCCGCCATCGCCATCGGGTGATAGCCCACTGCTTTCGGGCAGGCATCGGTTGGCAGGGGCTGTTCCACGACCTGTCCAAGTACAGCCCTGTGGAGTTTTGGGTGGGGGCTCGTTATTATCAAGGGACACGCAGCCCCAATGAGGAGGAGCGGGCACGCTATGGCTATTCCCGTGCCTGGCTGCACCACAAGGGGCGTAACCGCCACCACTTTGAATATTGGACCGATTACTGTCCAGCTACCAAGCAGGTGGAGCCGGTGAAAATGCCGCTGCGGTACGTGGTGGAGATGTTCTGCGACCGCTTGGCGGCCAGTAAAATCTATCAGGGAGCTGCCTATACGCAGGCGTATCCGCTGGCGTATTTTCTGCGGGGCAAGCCCCGCCGCCGCATTCACCCCGCCACCTCGGAATTGCTGGAGAGTTGGCTGCGCGTGCTGGCAGAGCAGGGGGAGGAAGAAACCTATCGCCTCATTCGCGCCCAGCTGAAAAAAGGTGAGTATTGAGAGGATATCGTATGATATCCTCTTTTTTTATTTTTCTGTCGTATTTATTTGAATTTTAGGAAGAGGCATTGTATAATGAAGGTATCAAGTAAAGGAGTGAGGATATGCTGCAACTGTTGATTGGTCCTTCCGGCAGCGGAAAGACCTATGCGATACTGGAAAATATGGCGCAGCTGGTGGCGCAGGGGCATGCCCCGATTCTGTGGCTGGTGCCGGAGCAGCATTCCTTTGAGAGCGAGCGGCGGCTGCTGACTCGCTTGGGGGTGCAGAAGGCGGCGCAGATACAGGTGCTGAGCTTCACCCGCCTGGCGGACAAGGTGTTCCGCGAGGTGGGTGGCGTGGCAGGAGAGCGGCTGGACGAGGGCGTCCGCGCTCTGTTGATGAGCCGCGCTTTGGAGCAGATAGCGGCGGTGGCGCAGGATACGGCACAACCGCTGGAGGGGTTGCACCCCTATCTGGCGGCGGACAGCGCCTACGTGGAGCAGCTGCTCCTTCTGTGGGAGGAGATGCGCCAGTGTGCCGTTTCCACCGAGGAATTGGAGCGTACCGCCGCCGCGCTCGCCCAAACCGAGGACACCCTGTTGGCGGAAAAGACCGAGGGACTGTATCGGGTGTTCACTGCCTATGAGGGGTTGGCAAAGGCGACAGGGCTGGACGAGCTGGACCTGCTGACTCATTTGGCACAGCAGCTGTCCGATAGCTCGTTGTCCCGCGGAGCGGCGGTGTTTGTGGACGGGTTTAAAGGCTTTACGGTGCAGGAGCTGGCGGTGTTGGGCAGATTGTTGCCCACCGCGGCGCAGGTGACGGTGGCACTGGACAGCGAAACCGCGGGAGCGGCATTCCCCGGCACCGACCGCGCTACCTGTCGGCGGGAGTACACCCTGTTTTCTCCCGTAACGGATACGGTGGAGCAGCTGCGCCGATTGGCGGACAGCCACGGGCTGCAGTGGGAGGCGGTGCTGCTGAAGGAAAACCACCGTACCCAAAGCGGCGCTTTGCGGGCGCTGGAAGAGGAGCTGTACGCTCCGTCCCCCGCAGTGTATGAGGAGGAGGCGTCGGAGGTAACGATTGTCCCCTGTGAGGACGTGTATGAGGAATGCGCGGCGGTGGCGCGGCGGATTCGCCGCCTGTTGCGGGAGGAGGGCTACCGCTGTCGGGATATTACGGTGGTGGCGCGGGACCTGTCTGCCTATCAGGGGCTGTTGGACGCGGCACTGGAGCAGGAGGGAATCCCCTGCTATATGGATACCCGTACCGACCTGCTGTGCGAGCCGTTGGTGGTGTATCTGCGTGCCGCCTTGCGGCTGGCGGTGGGTGGCTGGCGCACCGAAGAGGTGTTCCGCCTGCTCAAAACCGATTTGACCGCCCTGTCCCCCGTGGACATCGGCGAACTGGAAAATTACGTGTATATGTGGCGGATTGAAGGCACCGCTTGGGAGCGGGAATGGACCGAAAACCCCGCCGGCTTAGGACTGGAGTGGAAGCCCGCCCATCGTGCGCAGCTCAAGCGTCTCAACGAGATGCGGGAGCTGGTGGCAGCGCCGCTCTCTGCCCTGCGTAAAAGTCTGCGCGGCGCCTTAACGGGACGGCAGTTTGCGCTGGCGGTGTATACCTATCTCACCGCTGACAAGGAATTGCCGGCTCGCATTGCGGCGCAGACCGCCTGCTTGGAGGAATTGGCGCAACCCCTGTTGGCGGCTCACGCCGCCCGTCTTTGGGACGAGGTTATCGGCATTCTGGACCGCTTTGTGCTGGCGTTGGGTGACCAACGAATGGCGGCGGCGCGGCTGGAGGAATTGTTTACCATGCTGTGTCAGATGCTGGACATGGGACATATCCCGCAGGGTCTGGACGCGGTGACGGTGGGCGGTGCGGACCGTATCCGCTACAATAATCCCCGTGTGGTGTTTATATTAGGGGCGAACGAGGGCGTTTTTCCCGCCTATCCCGTGGGGAACGGTCTGCTCACCGAGGACGAGCGGCGGCTGTGGGAGCGGCAGGGGGTTACCCTGTCCGCGGATTTGTTGCGCCGCTGCGTGGAGGAGCGATACTACGTGTATACGGCGGTATCCGCACCGCGGGAGCGGCTTGTGGTGTGCTATCACACCGAGGGGGAGTGCGCCCCCTCGCCGCTGATTGATGCGATAAAACGGATTTTACCCCACTGCGTGGTGGAGGAGCCCTGCCGCGAGGACGGTTGGGACGTGGAGAGCTACGGCGATGCCTTCTCTCGGTTGGCGCGGGGCTATCAGGCCCCCTCCGCCGCCACCGCGGGTTTGCGGCAGGTGATAGAGGAGAATCCCGCCTACTGTCGCCGTCTGGCGGCGGTGGAGCGGAGCGCGGCGGATACGCCGTTCCGCCTGGAACAGCCGACGGTGGCTCAGGGGCTGTTCGGCACCGATATGTGCCTGTCCGCCAGCCAGACAGAGAGCTTTTATAACTGCGGATTCTCCTATTTTTGCCGCTACGGTCTGCGCATTCAACCCCGTCGGGTGGCGCAGGTGGACGCGGCGGCATTCGGCACCATCGTTCACTACGTGATGGAAATATTGCTACCCGTGTACACCGCCGAAAAGGGGCTGATAGACCGCCTCAAGGCGGCGGACGCGGCGCAGGACACCTCGGTGGACGCCACCTTGCTCGCTACGCTGCGGGAGGACGTCCATCGGACGGTGCTTGCCTATCTGGAGCGGGAAATGGGCGGTACCGCGGAGAAGAGCGGTCGCTTCCTGTATCAGGTAGGGCTGGCGGAGCGGTCCGCCTGTAATATGCTATGGCACACGGTGATGGAGCTGCGGCAGAGCGAGTTTGTACCCTGCGATTTCGAATTGACCATTTCCCCCGAGGAAGAGGCGGAGGAGGGGGCGGTGCTGTCCCTGCGTCTGCCCTTTGCGGGAGGCACGGTACAGGTGCGGGGCAAGGTGGACCGCGTGGACCTGTTTGTGCGTGAGGACGGTACCGCCTATGTCCGTGTAGTGGATTATAAGACGGGTACGAAGACCTTCGAACTGTGCGAACTGACCGCAGGTCTGAGCATGCAGATGCTGCTGTACCTGTTCATTCTGTGTGACAATAGCCGCCGCTACGTACAGGAGGGAACACTGCGACCGGCAGGTATCCTGTACCACCCCCTGTCCGACCTGACCGTACAGCGGGGGGACGAGGCGGCACAGCGGCTCAAGAGTATGTGTATGAGCGGCTTGGTGCTGGACGACCCCTCGGTGGTGCTGGCCATGGAGCAGGAGGCACAGAGCGTGTTTATCCCTGCCAAAATTGACAAGGGCGGACAGGTGAAGGGCAGCGCTGTAACTTTGAAACAGTTTTCCCTGCTGCGGGGTGTGGTGGAGCAGCTGCTCACCCGTATGGCGGAGCGGCTGTTGGCAGGGGATATCGACGCCCTGCCTCTGCAGCGGGGGGATAAGACTCCCTGTGAATATTGTGATTATCAGGCGGTGTGCGGACGGGACAGCGATGCGCCCGTGCGGGTACTGCAAAAACAGACCATGACCGCGGTGTTGGCGGAGTTGGAGGAGGTGAGCGGCGATGAGCAAGCGTGTGTGGACGGCTAAACAGGAGCAAAGCATTACCGCCACCGACGGCTCGGTGCTGGTTTCCGCCGCCGCCGGCTCTGGCAAGACGGCGGTGCTGGTGGAGCGGGTTATCCGCCGCATCACCCACCCCACTGCGCCGGTGGACGTGGACCGTCTGCTCATTGTGACCTTCACGCGGGCGGCGGCAGCAGAAATGCGACAGCGGCTGAGCAATGCCCTGGTGGCGAAAATGGCGGAGGAACCCGAAAATCGCCTGTATCAGCGGCAGCAGATGCTGCTGTCCCAAGCCAACATATCCACCATTCACGGCTTTTGCACGCGCCTGTTGCAGGAGCACGCCGCGCAGGCGGGTCTGCCTGTTGGTTTCAAGGTGGCGGAGGAAACGCAGGCGAAGGTGCTGGCGGAGGAAGCACTGGATACGGTGCTGGAGGAAAACTATCGCCGGAAGGACGGGGCATTTATCGCGCTGGCCAACCAGCTCAACTCCCATAAGAGCGACAGCGGTCTGCGAGAGGCAGTTCTGCATGCCTACGATTTTATGCAAGCACAGCCGTTTCCTGCCCAGTGGCTGCGGCAGCAATTAGACGCGTATACCGCTGTGGTGCCGCTGGAGAAGAGCCTGTGGATGGGGCCGATTCTGCAGGAGTTGGATATGCTGCTGGAGAGCGCCTGCTTGCGGGCAGAGAAGGCGGTTTCCTTGGCAAGCGTTGAGGGGCTGGAGCCTTACCAAGATGCGTTGCGGTTAGAATGTAACCGCTTACACGAATTGCGAGAGCGGTTGTCGGACCTGTCCTACGACGAGCTGTATCGAGCCGTGGACGGCTTTGCTTTCGAGCGGTTGGCGGCGGTGCGCGCCAAGGACGCGGTGGCGCTGGATTGCAAGGAGCAGATACAGAATTTACGAAAAATCACCAAGAAGAAAATGGAACAGGCGGCGGCACTTTTCTGCGGCACGGAGGAAGAATGCCGAGAGGATTTGGCGCAGATGGCGCCGTTGGTGGAGGCGCTGGGTCGGCTGGTGGAGCAATACCAAAAGACCTATACCGCACTGAAACGGCAGCAGAAATTGTTGGACTACGGCGATCTGGAGCAGGAGACTCTGCGCTTGCTGCTGGATAGCGAAACCCATCGCCCCACCCCCTTGGCGGTTTCCTTGTCTGCCCATTTTGCGGAAATCGTGGTGGACGAATATCAGGATACCAACGCGGCGCAGGACGCTTTGTTTTTCGCGCTTTCCCGCGGGGGGAACAACCTGTTTATGGTGGGTGACGTCAAGCAGAGCATCTACGGATTCCGTCAGGCGATGCCGGAGATATTTACGAGTCGACGGGATAGCTATCCCCCTTACGACCCTGCGGTGGCGACCTACCCCGCCACCATTACGATGGAGAATAATTTCCGTAGTCGCCGACAGGTGACGGATACGGTCAATTTCCTGTTCCGTCAGCTGATGCAGCGGCGGTTAGGTGGAGTGGAGTATGCCGATGGGGAAGAATTGGTGTGCTCCGCCGCCTATAGTGAGGGGGCGGATTGCCGCGCCGAATGGCTGCTGCTGGATATGCAGCAGGGGGAGGAAGACCTCACCCCCGAGCAGGCAGAAAGCCATCTCATAGCCCGCAAAATACGGCAGCTGCTGGATGCCGCAACCGTCGAGGAGGACGGGGTGTCCCGTCCGATGCAGTGGCGGGATATTTGCGTGCTGTTCCGCACCCGCAAGGCGATGGGTCGCTTTGCGGCTGAGTTTAACCGTTTGGGCATTCCCACGGCGGCAGAGGCAGGCGGCGGCTTGTTGGCGGCGGCGGAGATACGTACGGTGGTATCTCTGCTTCGCGTGATAGATAATCCTCTGCGGGAAGTGGAGCTGTCGGCGGTGATGCTGTCGCCGCTGTATGGATTTACCCCCGACGAGATGGGGCTTTTGCGCCTGTCGGCGGGGCGACACACCCCGCTGTATACCGCGGTGGAGAACTATAGCCACCCCGAAGAGGGGCGGGAGGCGAACTTGTGCGCCCGCTGTGCGGTTTTGCTCACCGACCTGCGCCGCTATCGAACGTTGGCGGTTTCGGTGCCCGCCGACCGTCTGTTGGAGCTTGTGTACCGCGAGAGCGGTCTGGAGGCGGTGTACGCCGCCCGCAGCGGCGGACGGCAGCGGGTGGCCAACCTGCACCGTCTGGATCAGGTTGCCCGTAGCTTTGAACAGGGCGGATTTCGCGGCCTGTCCGCCTTTGTGCGGTATATCGACCGTCTGGAGGAGCAGGGCAAGGACCTGCCGGGCGGTAGTACCCAGCGGCAGGACGGCGTGCAGATGATGACGGTTCACGGCTCCAAAGGTCTGGAATTCCCCGTGGTATTTTTGGCGCGATTGGGCGGAAAGAACAACAACGACGACGCCCGTTGCAAGCTGTTATTCCATGCCACTGCCGGCATCGGTCTGCGGCTGCGCGACGATGAGGCGCAGGAAAAGCATACCACCCTCCCCTTTGTGGGGGTACAGAGTGCCCGCCGTCTGGATAGTGCGGCGGAGGAGCTGCGGGTGTGGTACGTGGCGCTGACCCGTGCCAGAGAGCGGCTGTTTATGGTGTATACCGCCAAGGATATCTCCAAAGTGTTGGCGGCCCGTGGGGCGGAGCTGCCTGACGGGGAGCAGCTGCTGCCCGATACGGTGCTGCGCGCCACCTGTGTGGGCGACCCCTTGTTGACCGCGGCACTGCGGCACCCTGCTTTTGCGCCATTGCGGGCGGTACCGTGCCGTTCTCTGCCTTCGGAGCAGAATTGGTGGGTAGAGACCTGCGCGCCTGCGTCCTTGACCGCCGCCATGGTATCCTCTGCGACGGTGGAGGCGGACGAGGGCTTGGCGGCGGCATTGCGGCAGCGGTTCGGATACGTGTATCCCTACGAAGCGCTGCAAAGCGTGCCCGCCAAGCTGGCGGCCTCTCAGCTGTCCCACGAATCCATGAGTCGGGACCATATCGCGGTATCGCGCCCCGCCTTTTTGCAAAAAGAGGGGCTCACCGCCGCCCAAAAGGGTACGGCGCTGCACACCTTTATGCAGTATGCCGACCTGACCCGTGCGGCGGCGGATCTGGAGGGCGAGACGGCGCGATTGGCGGAAAATGGCTTTATTACCGAGGCACAGCGGAATGCCTTGCCGACGGATAAGATACGCACGTTCTTGGCGGGTCCGCTGTTCGCCCGTATGGCGGCGGCGCAGACGGTGTGGCGCGAGTACCCCTTTACCGTACCCGTTATGGCGGACACTCTCGCGTCGCTGCCTGCCGCCATGGGGCAGGAAACGGTGGTGGTACAGGGTATTGCCGACTGTGTGTTCCGCGAAGGAGACGGGCTGGTGCTGGTGGATTACAAAACCGACCGCGTCAAAACCGCGGAGGAGCTTACCGCCCGCTATCGCTCCCAGCTGCTGTTTTATAAGCAGGCGCTGGAGCAGCTGCTGTGTCTGCCCGTGAAGGAGATGCTCCTATACAGCTTTGCGTTGGACCGCGCGGTAGCGGTGACAGAGGAGGCTGCGCAATGATTCGTGTGATTTTGTGGGACGTAGACGGCACGCTGCTGGATTTTCATGCCGCGGAGCGGGTGGCGATCCGCCATCTGTTTGCGCAGTTTAGTCTCGGCGAATGCACCGACGAGATGCTCGCCCGCTATTCGATGCTCAATAAGCAGTATTGGCAGCGGCTGGAGCGGGGCGAGATGACCAAGCCTCAGATATTGGTGGGGCGGTTCCGCGAGTTTTTCGCTACCGAGGGGCTGGACGTGACGGTGGCAGAGGCATTCAACGAGGCGTATCAGTACAGCCTAGGGGATACGGTGGCATACTGCGACGACAGCCTGTCCATCGTGCGCTCCTTGCAGGACAAGGTGGGGCAGTACGTGGTGTCCAACGGCACCATCGTGGCACAGAACAAAAAACTGCGCCTGTCGGGTCTGGGCGAGCTGATGGACGGCATCTTCCTGTCGGAGCAGGTGGGGGCAGAGAAGCCCAGTCCCGTGTTCTTTGACCACGTGTTTGCCCATATCGAGCCGGTGGACAAGGGCGAGGTCCTCATTGTGGGCGACTCCCTCACCGGCGACATCCGCGGCGGCAAGAATGCGGGTATCCGTACCTGTTGGTATAATCCCCATGGAGAGACTGCTCCCGCCGACTGCCTGCCGGACTACGAGATAACCGACCTTCATCAGATATATGAATTGCTGAACTAAAAAAGCAGCCGACAGCATAAAGTCTGTCGGCTCTTTTTGTTATTTGTCTTGTTTTTTCTTATAGAAGCGGTAGGAATACACCGTGGGCACCGCCACCATCACCACCAGAATAGTGAGCATAACTATCGTCATAGCTACGGGAGGCAGCAGAGCACATGCCATCGTAAGCAGACCGCCGCCCAGCCACAATTTTCCCGCCATACGGTGGGTGGCGTTCCAGTTTTCCTCGTCGTGGAGCGTCCACGGAAGCTTGATGCCCATCGTATAGCTCTGGCGGCACTTGGGCAGATAGTTGCCGATTACCACGAACAGCGCACCCATAAAAAGGGAAAGAAGCGCCGCCACGTCAAGTTCCTGTCCCAGTGCGGTGAGATACACTATCACATTCAGCAGAATGTTCAGTACAGGGATGATCCACAGCACCATACGCAGGGGTTTATCCTTCACGTTCTTCTGTTTGGGATCCAGAGCGGACAAGAGGAAGCACAGCCACTGAAACGCCAGCAAAACACAGGGCATCAGAAATACGGCTGTACCGCGGGACACCCAGTTGTCCACCTCACCGCGGACGTTCCAGTGATAGGGCAATTCGGTGGGAAGGGTATCCCACACAAAAATACCGACCAGTATGGGCAGCAGGATCACCACCGAGGTGATCAGCATCGTCCATTTATTCCTCTTCCAATACTCACCCATTGTCACTCTCTCCTTTCAGGTTGCTGACCCACAGAAGCATCTCCTCCAGCACGGAGACGTTCAGGTCGTAATAGATGTACTTACCCTCTCTGGTGTCGCGGATGAGATCTGCCTCCTTGAGTACGGATAGATGGCGGGAGATGACCGCCCCCGTGATAGGGAAGCGGTCGGCAATATCCCCTGCGGACAGCCGTCCTTCTTTGAGCAGATCCAGAATGCCACGGCGCACGGGATCAGACAGGGCTTTCATTGTTTGTTGCAGTCCCATAACGCACCTCACTTTATCATTTAACAATTAACTTAATTGTTAAATATAGTATACCACAGAATTTTTGCTTGTCAATAGAGAAAGGAAAAAACGGCTGAAAAGTTTCAGCCGTTTTTTATCTTTATTCGCCCATGGTGGCGGCCATAACCGCCTTGATGGTGTGCATACGGTTCTCCGCTTCGTCAAAGACGATGGAGCGGTCGCTTTCGAACACCTCGTCGGTGACCTCCATACAGGTCAGCCCGAACTTTTCGTGAATCTGTTTGCCCACGGTGGTTTTCAGGTCGTGGAAAGCGGGCAGGCAGTGCATAAACACACACTGCGGACCTGCGTTTTTCAGCAGTTCCATGGTCACGCGATAGGGGGACAGCTCCTCAATGCGCTGCTGCCACACCTCGTCCGGCTCACCCATGGACACCCACACGTCGGTGTACAGCACGTGGGCGCCGGCGGTGGCCTCCTTGGGGTCCTCAATGAATTCCAGCGTGGCGCCGGTCTCGGCGGCTACCGCGCGGCACTGTGCCACCAACTCGGGGTCGGGGAAATAGGTCTTTGGTGCGCAGGCGACGAAGTGCATACCCATCTTGGCACAGCCAACCATCAGAGAGTTGCCCATATTATAGCGGGCGTCCCCCATATACACCAATTTAATTCCCGCCAGAGAGCCGAAATGCTCCTGAATGGTGAGAAAATCTGCCAGTATCTGGGTGGGGTGGAATTCGTTGGTCAGTCCGTTCCACACGGGCACGCCCGCGTGGGCGGCCAGCTCCTCCACAATCTCCTGCCCAAAGCCGCGATACTCGATGCCGTCGAACATGCGTCCCAGTACGCGGGCGGTGTCGGCGATGGACTCCTTTTTGCCGATTTGGGAGCCGGCGGGGTCCAGATACACGGGGTGCATACCCAAATCGTTGGCTGCCACCTCGAAGGCACAGCGGGTACGGGTGCTGGTCTTTTCGAAAATGAGGGCGATGCTCTTCCCCTCGCACAGACGGTGGGGGATGCCCGCCTTTTTCTCCGCTTTCAGTTTGGCGGCCAGGTCAATCAGACCGCGGATTTCCGCGGGTGAAAAATCCAAGAGTTTAAGAAAGTGTTTTTGATTCTGTTTCAGCATGGGAGCCTCTCCTTTTCTGAGATTTACTGATAGGGAGAATAGTAGGTGGCGAAATAGGTTTCAAATATCTCGGCTATGATACCCTCCGCGGCCAATTGGGAGATGGCGATGTTGATTTGATTAACCACATCGCCGCTACCGCCTGCCATAGCGAAGCAGTGGAGTCCCGTTGCCACGGTGCCGTCCAGTATGACCAAATCTCCCGCCTGTGCGGTTTCCTCGTCATAGGGCGTCACCAGCTGTTGAGCGACCCAGCGGTCCATCAGCAGAGCTACCACCTTATCCTGCTCCAACTGCTGCAGACTTTCTGAAAAGGTGTTGTAGCCGAACCCGAAATACCCTTCGCGAGCGGACAGCGCGTGGGCGTAGGTGCCGATGCGCGTGCCGATGCGTTTGACGCGCAGGTCGGTCATATTGTGAAACTCACCGTCCAGTTTGCAAACTACCGCTTGGGGGATTTTGGCGTACCCGTTGGTGTATACCAGCGTTTGCTCCGTTTCCGATTTATCCGACAGCATCCCTGCCGCCAGATGGTAGTCCCCTTTCTCCACCCCGTTCAGCGCCGTTTCTCGGTCCAGTAGGGTGAATTCCGCTTTGACATTTATCTGCTCGCAAACCCTATGCAGAAGGTCTACCTCAATGCCCCACAGGGAACCGTCTTCGTTTTGTATCACGTAGGGAGCGCACTCGCCTATCAAAGCGATTTTCAGTGTACCGACTTGGGAGAGCTCCTCCATGGTGACGCCCTGCTCCTTACAGCCGCAGAGCCCTACCAACAGCAGTATCGCCGCGATACATAAAACTAAGCATCTTTTCATTTTCGTACACCTCGTTTATTCTTTACAGGCGTCCAGAATGACTGCCACCGCCTCTTGCAGGAGAGGCATGGGAATGTTCAGGGCAGGCAACAGCCGCAGCTTAGCCTTGGCGGTGAGGCAGAGAACCCCGTTTTCCATACAGGCTTTCAGCACTTCGGCGGCAGGCTTGACGGTTTCGATACCAATCATTAGCCCTTTGCCCGTTACGGACTTAATCCCCTCAGCCCCTTGCAGGGCAGAGAAGACGTAGTCGCTCTTTTCCCGCACCTCGGCCAGCAGGGTATCATCGATATGGCTGATTACATAATAGGCGCCGGCACAGCAGACCGGGTTGCCGCCGTAGGTGGAGCCGTGGTCGCCGAAGCCCAGCACCTTCTCCGCTTTTTCGCCCAGTAGGGCGGCGCCGATGGGTAAGCCGCCGCCCAAGCCTTTGGCGGTGGTGACCACGTCGGGGGTGATGCCATAGTGCATATAGGCATACAGCTGACCCGTGCGACCGTTACCGGTCTGCACCTCGTCCACCATCAGCAGAAAATCCTGTTCAGAAGCTAAGCGCGCCATCTCCTGTACAAAGGCGGGCTCCAGCGGAATGACACCGCCCTCACCCTGCACGCACTCGAACAGGATACCCGCCACCTTGTGTTCTGCCACCGTGCGGCGCAACGCCTCGATGTCATTGGCGGGGGTGTGCACAAAGCCGGGGGTCAGCGGCTGAAACAGCTCGTGGAAGTGGTCCTGTCCCGTGGCCGCCAGGGTGGTCAGCGTGCGCCCGTGGAAGCTATTTTCCAGCGTAATGATGGTGGTGTAATCGGCGCCCTTCTTGTCGGCGGCGTATTTGCGCGCCACCTTGATGGCGCACTCGTTCGCCTCCGCACCGGAGTTGCCGAAAAACACCTTTTTCATACCCGTGCGCTCGCACAGCAGTTGCGCTAACTCGGCGCAGGGAGCGGTGTAGTACAGGTTAGACATATGCTGCAGCTGTCCGAGCTGCGCTGCCACCGCATTTTGCCACCCTTCATTGGTTAAGCCCAGAGCCGTGACACCGATACCGGAGCCCATATCAATATAACGCTTGCCGTCGGTGTCATACACCACCGAGCCGCTACCCCGCACAATCTCCACGGGGAAGCGGTTGTAGGTGCCTGCTACGTACTCTTTATCTATTTCTACAATATAGCTCATTGTCAGTCTCCCATAACCATGGTACCCGCACCCTCGTCGGTGAGAATCTCCATCAGAATGGAATGAGGTACCCGCCCGTCCATAATGATGACGTTCTGCACGCCCTTGTGGATGGCCTCGATGCAGCAGTCCACCTTAGGAATCATGCCGCCCGAGATGACACCGCTGTCGTACAGCGCCTTCGCCTGCGAGATGGTCAGCTGCGGAATGAGGGTGTCGGGGTTATCCTTGTCCTCCAGAATGCCCGCGATATCCGTCATCATAATCAAACGCTCCGCGCCCAGCGCGCCCGCAATATAGGCGGCGGCGGTGTCGCCGTTGATGTTGTAGGTATTACCCTCGTGGTCGCTGGCCACGGTGGAGATAACGGGGATATAGTTTTTCTCCAGCAGGTCGGTGATGGGTTTGGTACGAATCTTGGTGATTTCACCTACCCAGCCCAGACGGTCGTCCTTCACCTTAGCTTCGATGATGCCGCCGTCCATACCCGACAGACCTACGGCGTGACCGCCCTTCATCTGCAACAGGGTGACGAGAGATTTGTTCACCTTACCCGCCAGCACCATCTGGACGATGTCCACCGTCTCCTTGTCGGTGACCCGCAGACCGTCCACAAACACCGCCTCTTTGCCCAGCTTTTTCATGGTATCGCTGATTTCGGGGCCGCCCCCGTGGACCAGCACCACCTTGACGCCGATGAGCCATAAGAGGGCGATGTCCTCCATCACCTGCTGCTTGAGCTGTTCGTTGATCATGGCGTTTCCGCCGTATTTAATGACCACAATTTTGCCGTTATATTGCTTGATATAGGGCAGGGCTTGGGTCAATACCTCGGCGCGCTGCGCATTGGAAAACTGATTATTCATCGGAAACACTCCCATCAGGTACGGTAGTCACCGTTGATTTTCACATAGTCATAGGTCAGGTCGCAGCCCCAGGCGGTGGCGGCGGCAGACCCGCTGTTCAGCTCTACCAGAATGTCGATTTCCTTTTCCAGCAGAATCTCTTTTGCCTTCTCCTCCGAGAAGGGGATACCGGCACCGTTCACGCACACGGGGATTTCGCCTTTGGCAGAGCAGAAGGATACGTCCACTTTGTTCACGTCCACTGCCGCGCCGCTGTAGCCGATGGCGCACAGCACGCGACCCCAGTTGGCGTCAGCACCGAACATAGCCGCCTTTAGCAGGCTGGAGCAGATGACGCTCTTGGCCACCGTCTTGGCGGTAGCGGTATCGGCGGCGCCGGTCACCTTGCACTCCAGTAGCTTGGTGGCACCCTCGCCGTCGCCGGCGATGAGGCGGCACAGCCCCACGGTGACGGTGTTTAGCGCCTGCATAAAGGTGGAGAAATCCTCCCCCTCAGTGGTGATTTCCGCATTGCCCGCCAGACCGTTGGCGAGGACTGCCACCATATCGTTGGTGGAGGTGTCCCCGTCCACGCTGACCATATTGAAGGTGTCGGCGATATCGCCGGACAGCGCCTTCTGCAGCATAGCGGGGGAGATGGCACAGTCGGTGGTGATGAACACCAGCATGGTGGCCATGTTGGGGTGAATCATACCGCTGCCCTTGGCGATGCCGCCGATGCGGCAGGTCTTGCCGCCCACGGTGAATTCCACCGCCACACTTTTCTCCACCGTGTCGGTGGTCATAATGCCCTCAGCGGCGGCAGAGCTGCCGTTGGCAGACAGAGAGTCCACCAGAGCGGGAATGCCGTCCACGATGGGCTGAATGTTCAGCGGTTGCCCAATGACACCGGTGGAAGCCACCACGATGTCATCGGCGGAAAAGCTCAGCGCCTTTGCGATGGCGGCGCTCATATTTTCCGCTACCTCGATGCCGTCGGCATTGCAGGTGTTGGCGTTGCCGCTGTTACAGATGACCGCCTGCGCCACGCCGTTAGCCAGATGCTTTTTGGTCACGGTGAGGGGCGCGCCCTTCACCAGATTGGTGGTGTATACCGCCGCGGCGGAGGCGGGCACTTCGCTCACGATAAGCGCCAGGTCCTTTTTGGTGCGATTCTTGCGAATTCCGCAATGAATGCCGCCGGCGGTGAAGCCGGTTGCGGCGCAAACGCCGCCGTCGATTACTTTAATCATACTTTATCCTCCGATAACCAACCCCGTGGTTTCTTCCACGCCGAGCAGTATGTTCATATTTTGAATAGCGGCGCCGGACGCACCCTTACCCAAATTGTCAAAGCGGGCGGTGAGCAGCAGGCGGTCGCCGTTGCCGGTGACGGTCAGCTCCATATCGTCCCGCCCCGACAGAGCGCCTGCGGACAGGAAACCACCCTCGTCCGCCGCCTCGTTAAAGCGTACCAACGGACCGGTGTAGGTGGCCTGATATGCTGCCTTGATGTCCTCAATGGACCCATTCAGCTGGGAGGCAAACAGGGGTACGGTTACCTCCATACCGCTGTAGAAATCCCCCACGATGGGGCAGAACACCGGATCGGTATCCAGCCCGCACACCGCCGCCATTTCGGGCAGGTGCTTGTGTTGCTGTCCCAGTCCGTACTGACGGGGAGCGCCCAACAGGGGGTCCCGGTCCGCCGCCTCGTAGGCGGCAATCATATTCTTGCCGCCGCCGGAGTAGCCGGTGAGGGAGAAGCAGGTCAGCTGTGCGTCCGCCGCCAGCAGACCCGCCCGCACCAGAGGCGCTACCAGTGCCACAAAGCCGCTGGCGTGGCAGCCGGGGTTGGCAATCCGCTTGGAGGCGGCAACCGCCTCTCGTCCCGTCAATTCGGGAAAGCCGTAAGTCCAGCCCGCCGCCGTACGGTGGGCGGTGGAGGTGTCAATGATAGCGGTGTGAGGGTTATCCACCAGCCCCACCGCCTCGATGGCGGCGGCGTCCGGCAGGCACAGAAAGGCGATGTCCGCCTCGTTCAGCGCCGCCTTGCGGGCGTCGATATCCTTACGCACCTCGTCGGGCAGAATAATCAGCTCCAGTTCGGGGCGCCCCGCCAGCCGCTCGTGTATACGCAGGCCGGTGGTGCCGGCACTGCCGTCGATAAATACCTTTGTCATACGCTCAACTTCTCTTTCACATAGGCAATTTGCGCCTCTACCGAGGCAACCGAGGTGCCGCCCTCGCTGATGCGGGTGGCGACACAGGTGGCAAGGTCAATGGCGTCGAACACGTCCGCCTCGAACAGGTCGCTGTAGGCCTTGTACTCCTCCAGCGTCAGGTCCTCCAGCACCTTGCCGTCCTTGATGCAAGCAGCCACAATCTGCCCCGAAATCTTATAGGCACTGCGGAAGGGCAGCCCCTTTTTCACCATATAGTCCGCCAGATCGGTGGCATTGATGAAGCCGGTCTGCGCCGCCCGCTTCATGTTGGCGGTGTTGGGGGTCATGGTGCGGATCATTCCCGCAAACACGCCCAGACACATTCGCACCGTCTCGCAGGCGTCGAACACGCTCTCCTTATCCTCCTGCATATCCTTGTTGTAGGCCAGGGGGAGCCCCTTGAGGGTGGTGAGCAGCGCCAGCAGGTCACCGTACACCCGCCCTGTCTTGCCGCGGACCAGCTCCGCCATGTCGGGGTTCTTCTTCTGGGGCATAATGGAGGAGCCGGTGGTGAAGCTGTCGGACAGCTCCACGAACTTAAACTCCCAGCTGGACCACAGGATAATCTCCTCGGAGAAGCGGGAGAGATGCATCATCAGAATGGAGAGAGCGCTCATTAGTTCCGCGCAGAAATCCCGATCGGACACGCCGTCCAGACTGTTGCGGCAGATATCGTCGAAGCCCAGCCGCGCCGCCTCAAAGCGGCGGTCGGTGGCATAGGTGGTGCCTGCCAAGGCACAGCAGCCGATGGGGGAGTGGTTCATGCGACGGCGGCAGTCTGCCAAGCGGTCCAGATCACGCAGCAGCATCATGGCGTACGCCATCAGGTGATGCCCGAAGGTGACGGGCTGTGCCCGCTGCAGATGGGTGTAGCCGGGCATAATGGCGCCCTTGTGCGCCTCTGCTTGCTCCACCAGAGCCTCCAGCAGGTCGCGAATGAGGGCGGTGATATCGGCGATCTCGTCCCGCAGATACATGCGCAGGTCCAGCGCCACCTGATCGTTGCGGCTGCGGGCGGTGTGCAGCTTTTTGCCCACGTCCCCCAGACGCTCGGTGAGCACCTGCTCCACAAACATATGGATATCCTCGCACTCCATATCGAAGGCGAGAGCCCCGCTGTCCAGATCGTCCAGAATGCCCTGCAGCCCGTCGATGAGGGTGTCCGCCTCGGCAGCGGTGATGATTCCCTGTGCGCCCAGCATAGCGGCGTGCGCCATACTGCCGGTGATGTCCTGCCGATACATTTTGCAGTCGAAACGGATGGAGGAATTGAAGTCATCCGCCAGCTTATCCGTCGCACCGTCGGTGCGTCCGGCCCACATTTTTGCCATAGTAAAACTCCATTCTAAAAACAGGTAATGACATTGCGGGAAAATCCCGCAATGCCACAATAAACCTATATTATTTCAGCTTGCCCATCTCACGGAGAGCCTGCACCTTGGTGGGCAGACCCCACAGGTTGATGAAGCCCTGAGAGTCCTTCTGGTCGTAGTCGGACTCGTCGAAGGTAGCCAGATTCTCGGAATACAGGGTGTAGGGGGAGGTCATACCGGCGGGAATGATGTTGCCCTTGTACAGCTTGAGCTTCACCGTGCCGGTGACGAACTTGTTGGACTCGTCGGCGAAGGCGGACAGCGCCTCACGGACGGGGGAGAACCACTTGCCGTTGTAGATGAGGTCGGCGAAGTCCACCGCCAGCTTCTGCTTCAGGTGCAGGGTGTCCTTGTCCAGAGTCAGCATCTCCAGCTGCTCGTGGGCGAAGTACAGAATGGTGCCGCCGGGGGGTCTCGTAGACGCCGCGGTCCTTCATACCCACCAGACGATTCTCCACAATGTCGATGATACCGATGCCGTTGGCGCCGCCCAGCTTGTTCAGACCGTCGATGATGGCGGAGGCCTTCATCTTCTCGCCGTTGAGGGCGACGGGAGCGCCCGCCTCAAAGTCGATGGTCACGTAGGTGGGCTCGTCGGGCGCCTTAAAGGGGCTGATGCCCATCTCTAGGAAGCCGGGCTTGTCGTAGTCGGGCTCGTTGGCGGGATCCTCCAGATCCAGACCCTCGTGGGACAGGTGCCACAGGTTCTTATCCTTGGAGTAGTTGGTCTCGCGGCTGATCTTCAGAGGCACGTTGTGGGCCTCGGCATAGTCGATCTCCTCGTCACGGGACTTGATATCCCACTCACGCCAGGGGGCGATAATCTTCATATCGGGGGCGAACCGCTTGATAGCCAGCTCGAAACGCACCTGGTCGTTGCCCTTGCCGGTGCAGCCGTGGCAGATGGCGTCGGCACCCTCTTCAATGGCAATTTCCGCCAGCCGCTTGCCGATGATGGGACGGGCAAAGGCGGTGCCCAGCAGATAGGTCTCGTACTTGGCACCCATTTTGAGGGAGGGGATGATGACGTCGTCCACCATCTCGTCCACCAGATCGGCGACGATCAGCTTGGAGGCGCCGGTTTTGATGGCCTTCTCCTCCAGACCGTCCAGCTCGTCCGCCTGACCCACGTTACCGGCCACGGCGATAACCTCGCAGTTGTTGTAGTTTTCCTTCAGCCACGGGATAATGATGGAGGTGTCCAAACCACCGGAATAGGCGAGTACGACTTTCTTAATATCTTTCTTGTCCATTTTGAAGGACCTCCTTGAATAAATATTCGTGATAGCGTGAGGAGAGATTTCCTCGACGGAACGTATGCTATTATATATATAATAAAAGAATTTGTCAACCCCCTTTTGCAAAGAAATTGAATATTTTTTCATATAATTCACCGTTTTATGCATAAAACGGCGGTATATACACTTTTTTATACATATACTTTGTGCAAACGCAAAAATTAGGTCGTAGGGGAGGGGTTTTGTCCCAAAAAAGGAAATCCAAAACGGGCGGTCGAGGTAGCGAAGCGACACGAGCAGCAATGAATGACAGTCCGGTGGACTGTCAGAACTGCGAGTGGACCGAGCCGCAGCGAGACCGCCCGCCCCTACGTTGCGGAGCACCAGCCCCAAACCGTAGGGGAGGGGCTTGCCCCTCCCGCGGGCGAACACAGTTCGCCCCTACGGGATAGGTCTGCACAAACGGCATATCCTACCGTAGGGGACTGGTTTCCCCGTCCCGTAAAGGGCGATTCGTGAATCGCCCCGCCCGTAAAACGCATCTTGCCATTTTTTACCCGATATGGTATACTGATGGGCGGTAAAGGAGTGTGTATGCCTTGAAGAATAAGTTAAATCTGCTGTGGCAGCTGTTTTTTGCCTTTTTTAAGATAGGCGCCTTCACCTTTGGGGGCGGCTATGCCATGATCCCGCTGATCCAGCGGGAGGTGGTAGAGAATAAAAAGTGGACCACCGACGACGAGATTCTGGAGATGATCGCCATTGCCGAGTCCACCCCCGGTCCCATCGCCATCAATATGGCCACCTTCATCGGCACCCGCACGGCGGGTTTTATCGGAGCAGCTTGTGCCACCTTCGGCGTGGTATTGCCCTCCTTCCTTATCATTCTGCCTATCTCTTACGTACTTAAGGAGTTTCAAGAGCTGCAAGCGGTGCAGTTCGCCTTTAACGGCATTCGTGCCGGCGTACTGGCGCTGCTGCTCAAAAGCCTGTGGACGATGTACAAGAAATGTCCCAAGGGGCTTGTGTCCTATCTCCTGATGGGAGCGGCATTTCTTATCACCGCCTTCCTTGACGTGCCCGTGCTGGTGGTGCTCATCGGCTGTGCGCTGGTGGGGCTGATCACCTCCTACGTGACGAAAAGGAGGGAGCAGGTATGATTTTTTTGGAGCTGTTTCTCACCTTTTTTAAGATTGGCGCGTTTACCATTGGTGGCGGCTACGCGATGCTGCCTCTAATCCAGCAGGAGGTACTCAACCACGGCTGGATCGAGCTGGAGTCACTGGTCAACTTTATCGCCGTGGCGGAGTCCACCCCCGGTCCCGTGGCGGTGAATATGGCCACCTACGTGGGCGCCATTGTGGCGGGGGACGCCTATGGCGGCGCTTGGGGAGTCTTGGGCTCGGCTGTTGCTACGCTGGGTACGGTGCTGCCCTCTTTCCTTATCATTCTGATTGTAGCAAAGTTCTATCAGAAGTTCCAGCAGAGTTTCGCCGTAAAGGGCTGTATGAGCGGTCTCAAGCCCTGTGTGGTGGGGCTCATCGGAGCGGCGGTACTGTCCATCGGCGGCAGCGTGCTGTTCCCTGCCGGACTAAGTCTGGCGGTGTTCACGGACATGAATCTGTATATTTCCCTCGCCATCTTCGCCCTGTGTGCGGTACTGGCATTTAAGAAGGTGAATCCTATCCTCATCATCTGCCTGTCGGCGGCGATCGGCATAGCCACGGGATATTTGCTGTAAAAAAAGGCTTCTCCTTGAGGAGAAGCTGTCGCCGATAGGCGACTGATGAGGTGGAAAGAACAATACCGTCTGCGGACGGCTACACCTCATCCGCTTCGCTTGCGCTCAGCACCTTCCCCTCAAGGGGAAGGCTTTGTTGCAAAGAAAACCCCAAAAAACAGGTCGCTGTGTGATACACACAGCGACCTTTTTTATTCATCTCTTATAGGTATGACGATTTTGTTATATCTTTCTGCATAACGGATAGCTTTATACGCTCCACCGTATTGACGATATAAGTACGATATAACAAAATCACTTTGCTCCACCATCCAACGATTCCGTTTTTCCACCGCTGCCTTGTAGTGTACACCTTCCACCGCAGCCGGAATGATTATTTCGTCGTAAAGTCGTTCATAATTACATTGATTAGTATTCAGTTCGTGAGAAAAGTACGGCTTAACAAGAATCAGTCGAATGGGAGGATAGTACTTTTTAAGTTTTCGTACCGCCTTAGCGAATTGCATATCAAACTCTCCCATACCGCCGGTCATAAAAACGGTGACATGATTCTGTATGATCATCTGCTCCAACACCAAATCAAGAGGTAGCGGATGCAGTACCACCCGATGTCCAAAACCACAGCACACTTTGTTTTCCAATGGAATTCACCCCAATCAAAAAGTTTCCAAACACAGAACAAAAACAGTATACAGTTTTCTGACAGAAAACGCAAGTGCGATAAACTATTCACTGTAAGAAAACTTTTGCGGAGGTGGCGCTATGTTTGATTTTGGGCTGAGACTGCGACAGCTGCGTGAGCAGCAAAAGCTGTCACAGGAACAACTTGGCAAGCGAATTGGCAGAAGTAAATCGGTGATATGCAGTTATGAGAATAACATCAAAGTGCCGCCGTTGGCGGTCCTTACAAAGATGGCGGTTGTTTTCCGTGTTTCATTGGACTACCTTGTGGGAATTGACAAAGAAGAAATGATAGCAATTGATGGACTATCTTTGCAACAGAAAGCATTGCTGAAGACGGTATTAGCGGAGTTTAAGGAGCCGAGCGGAAAAGGAGACGGACTGTCGATACGCCAACAGGAAATACTAAATGGTTTGATGAGAGAATTTGCCAAGAGAAAGTAATTATAACTGTAAAAAAACAGGTCGCTGTGTGTGTCACACAGCGACCTGTTTTTATTGTAAAAGGAAACCACCAGCAGTGCTGGTGGTACAATAAAGCTTTAGCTATGAGTAGAAAAAATATCCTCCTTCGTCTAAAATAAGAAGTGGGTTTGCCAACCACAACGAAAAAGACGAAGGAGGAACCAAGTCGTGAAA
>JAFSGP010000020.1 GCA_017440755.1 Clostridia bacterium
AAAAACCTCCTTGATACTTTTGGTAATGCGGTCGCCAAACCATTTACCATTGTATCACGGAGGTTTTTCTTTTGCTAAAGCTTTTATCTTCCCCCAGTAGAACTGGGGGTTTATTCCCACGCCTTAAGGCGCCAAGCAAAACAGGCACGGATCAAATCCGTGCCTGTCGGTAGTTTTATCAGCCGAAATAGCGGTTCAGCAGTCCCTCAAATGCCTTGCCGTGTCGAGCTTCATCACGGGCCATCTCGTGAACGGTGTCGTGGATCGCGTCCAGACCCAGCTCCTTCGCCTTCTTCGCCAGCTCGAACTTGCCCTCGGTGGCGCCGTTCTCAGCGTCCACACGCATCTCCAGGTTCTTCTTGGTGCTGTCGGTCAGCACCTCGCCCAGCAGCTCGGCAAACTTAGCGGCGTGCTCCGCCTCTTCATAGGCGGCCTTCTCCCAGTACAGACCGATCTCGGGATAGCCCTCACGATGTGCCACGCGAGCCATCGCCAGATACATGCCCACCTCGGAGCACTCGCCCGCGAAGTTGGCACGCAGACCCTCGATGATCTCGGGGTCCACACCCTGTGCAACGCCGACCACGTGCTCGGCAGCCCAGGACTTCTCGCCGCCCTGCTCCTTGAATTTGTCAGCGGTCACGCCGCAAACGGGGCAGACGTGAGGGGCGGAATCGCCGGAGTGAACATAACCACATACGGTGCAAACGAACTTTTTCATACTTGTTACCTCCAAAAATTGTGATAAAATAATGGGTTGCTTAAGGTTGACAGGCGGGACACAGCCCGCTGAGATAGATCCCCTGCCCCAGTGCGGTGTAGCCGGTGGGAGTCAGGCTCTGCACCATCGTAGGCTCCAACGGAAAATCCGTAATCGAGCCGCAATGACGGCAGTGGAAATGTCCGTGGAGTGAGGTGTTAGCATCATAGTGCTTCTCATCGGCGTCCATAGACAGCTCCTGCACCAAACCCGCCTGCATCAACGCGCGCAGGGAATTGTAGACGGTGGTGCGAGAAAAATGCGGATTATGCTCCACAACCGCCTCGTACACCGTATCGGCAGAGGGGTGAATCGGATGCATACACAGAAACTCGTACACCGCTAAGCGCTGGGGTGTTGGTCGCACTCCCCTCTCGCATAAGGCGGCTGCCATCTCTTTCGCTGTCATCTCGCACCTCCTTTCTTGTAATCATTTTTAGTTTGTAATGATTACAAATATATAATACACTACGACTTCGGTTTTGTCAATAGGTTTTTTGAAAAATACGAAAGTTTTTTCTTTTCACCTCAAAAGCATAGCAAGGCGCCCTCTGTGCAAGGTACACAGAGGGCGCTTCTTTCACATATTGCTTACACTCGGAGCAGCGGCACTTTCCAGCGCTAGGAACGTTTCCTTATTCTCCATTACAAAGTTTCTTATAGCGATAAAGTAATAAATGGAGCCTGCCACACCGATGATACCGCCGATAACCAGGTTATACACCAGCGTAATAATCGGTCCGGTCAGTGGCTCGGCATTTTTTACAATGCCTACAGGGTTTTGCGGTATGGTCTTGCTACTTTGCAAATCTTTGATGGCGGAAACGATGTTAAGCACACCGACCACCAGCAAAAACCAGTTGAACACCAATCCGCCGATCATCTGCAGAACGGCAATGACCAGCCAGATGATACCGTTGGTCTTGACACGCTCCGACAGCTTAGTCAGCAGAGCATTACCGTCGGCAGCAGTTACACCGGGGACTCCCCCCTGCCCCTCCACGGCACAGCCGCATCCGGGACAAATAACCGCCGCATCCAACAGTTCCTTTCCGCAATGGGTGCAAAATTTCATAGTGTTTCTCCTTTATTTTTTCTCCAACAAATTCTCAAATGTTACATCATACAGCCCGTCGATCTCACCGAGGTAATTATACTGTATCTCATAAGTGCTACTCCCTATTTCCAAGTACTCTTTACCGTCTTTACACAAAATCGTGTAAGAAATATCATATTCATCTTCAAAATCAATGTTGGAATAGTAATAATACTTGGTGCACTCCCCGTCCGTATCAAATGTCAACCGCTCTATGCTGATAGACGAGTAATCGATTGCCGTATAAATCTCATAATCATAGTACTCAAACGTTTCCCCTGCCAGCTTGTCAATGATCTCCTGACGACGGGCATTATTCTTAATAGCAATGCCGCCGATAACAAGACCCACCAAAACCACTACCGCAGCGGCGATCAATAGAATTAGTTTTATCGGACTCTTTGCTGTCTTCTTCGTCTGAGGGGCTTGTTCTGCCGTCATTATCGGGCAGCCGCAAGCGGCGCAGACTGTTGTACTCACTTCAACCTCGGCACCGCAATGGGGACAGGGCATTTTCTGCTCTGCCACCGGCTCCGCTACCGGATCGCATACCAAGCACCGTCCGGACGGATCGGTGATCTCTTTACCGCATTTACTGCAAAAACTCATTTTTCTTCCTCCATAACAAATCAAAGGTATGAATAAAGCCCCGATGATGCGAACACCGCAATGAGGATAACGAACAACACACCGGACAGAATGGTGGAAATCAACCCACAGATATGTCCCACCCGTGCCGAGGGGCACATCGTCCCTCCGGTATCATCCTTACTTAGATAGGCGAGAACCATTGCTGTGATGCCCAGCGCAAACCATCCTACAAAGAAGCTGAGGATGCCTAGTATCTTTGACCAGGTAGCGGTAGACGGCTCCTCCGTCTCTGCAGACGGCGGTACAACAGGCGGCGTATATGTCACCGCAGTCGGGGCGGCACCACGCACCGAGCAACCGCAGCTGATACAGATAACCGCCTCGTCCATAATCTCTTTTCCACAATGTCTGCAATATTTCATAGCATTACATCATCCCGCTGAACAGTAGAATCAGATTAACAGCAAAGATGCCCAGAGCAATGATGCCGCAGATCATTCCGCTCTTCGCCTTTTTGCACATCACGCCGCCAGTCTCCGCCTTGCTCTGATTAGCCAGTATAATCGCCGCAATGCCCAGGGGGTACAGCAACACGAGACTCAAGATACCCATTACGAAGGCTGTCTTCGCCTTCTTAGGCACGATCTCCACAGCCGGCTTAGCCTCCGTTGCCACCGAGCAGCCGCAGCCGGGACAAATAACCGCTTGATCCAGGAGCTCTTTTCCGCAATTTTGACAAAACTTCATTTTTATCACCTCAAATAATATTTCGTCCAAAAACGACAAATCTTATTTTATCCTACTTTATCCTACTTGTCAATACTAAATCACATTTTGTTGTATAATCGGCGATGTGAGGTGATACGATGAAACCTTTAAAAGAAAAAATCAGCATTACCATAGATAGCGATATTTTGGAAAAGGCAAGGGAAGAAGCCGAAAAAGACGACCGCTCTCTTTCCCAGTTTATTAATTTGGTGCTTAAAGAGCATCTGTTGCGCAAGGAAAACAATAATTAAAAACTGAAAAAGACCGAGTCGCCGACTCGGTCCTTTTATTGTACTATACCTTATTTAACAATCCAATGCTTCGGCAAGCCGTTCTCCGTAATGGTGGCGGGTTCGCCCTGAATGAGCGGCAGGATATATTCCAGCGCTGCGGGCAGCATATTGTTACCCTGCTCGTTGATCCACTCGCGGGGCACGTACTTGACCTTATTCGCCACCTCGCAGACGGGGACGGTGGTATAGGTGGGATTGTACTCCCCTACCCCACGCTGAATAGCCGCCATCTCGCCGGTGTGACCCTGCGCAGCCGCCGCCACAGCGGTGGCGCCCAGCTGCTCCGCCTCTGCCACGTCGGTGGCAGACGCAATGTGGGCGGCACAACGCTGCAGAATGTTCAGCTCCACCGAGCGCACCTTGCAGCCGATTTTTTCCTTGACCAAATCCTCCAGGCATTTGCCCACGCCGGACAGATACTTGTGGCCGAAATTGTCCACCTTGCCCGACTGGTAGGCGGAGAGGCTCTCCACCTCCACGCCTTCGGATACCGCAACAATAACGGTGCGGGACTGCTTCTGTACCCGCTTTACGTCCTCAATAAACTGCTCGGCAGAGAACGCTACCTCCGGCAGATATACCAGATGAGGTGCCGCCTCGCCAAACAGGTGGGGCAGCGCCGCCGAGGCGGTCAGCCAACCGGTATCCCGCCCCATAATCTCCACGATAAGCACGCTGTCCAGCTCGTATACCGTGGCATCACGGATAATCTCCCACACGGTGGTAGCCACAAACTTAGCCGCCGAGCCGTAACCGGGGGTATGGTCGGTGAGCATCAGGTCGTTATCGATGGTCTTGGGCACGCCCATCACGCGAATGGGGCAACCCACGGAAGCAAAATAGGTGGACAGCTTATCCACCGTATCCATCGAATCGTTGCCGCCGATGTAGAAAAAGGCGCCGATGTCGTACTTCTCCAACGTGGCGCGAATCTGCTCGTACACCGCAGGGTCCTTCTCAAAGGACGGCAGCTTGTAACGGCAGGAGCGCAGTCCCGCGGCAGGCGTCTGGCGCAGCAGCGCCTGCTGCTCCTCGGTGGCGAGCTGCTCGTTCAGCGATACCAAGCGGTCGTAGATAATGCCCTCGATACCGTTAAGTGAGCCGTAGACGGTGTCTACCTCGCCCCACTGACGCGCCTGCTTGTATACACCAAGCAGCGAGGCGTTGATAACGGCGGTAGGACCACCGGACTGTGCAATAACAACGTTCATACTTTTCCTCCTTAGGACAATAAAGATTAAACCAACTGCAAAACCTGCAGCAACAATAACCAAGCCAAACCATAGTAAGCCACCACAGCCACCAAATCGTTGAAGGTGGTGATCAGCGGACCGGACGCTACGGCGGGGTCCACCCCCATTTTCTTAAACAGCATGGGGATAGCGGTGCCCGTAAAACTGGAGACCGTCATCGCCACCAGCATGGCAACGCCGATACAGCCCGACGTCGCCAAGGCGAACACCAACCCCTGCCCCTCTAAGAACAGGATATACGCACCGATAAGCAGCGTGGAAAGCAATCCCAGCACCGCGCCGTTGCAGAAGCCCACACGCACCTCTTTAAACATGAGAGCGGCGCTCTGCCGCGTGGTGAGGTGCTCGTCCATCAGCACGCGAATGGTGACCGCCAGCGACTGGGTGCCTACGTTGCCTGCCATAGACAGAGTCAAGGACTGAAAACAAACAATAAGCGGCAGGCTGCTGACCACGTTTTCAAACAGGCCGACTACCCAAGACACCACCAAGCCCAACAGCAAAAGAATACCAAGCCAAGGAATACGCTTACGCATGCTCTGCAGCAGCGGTTCACCCAAATCCTCCTCAGCGGTCAAACCGGCCAGACGGGCATAGTCCTCGCCCAGCTCCTCGTCCACGACCTCCACCATGTCCTGAGCGGTAATAACGCCCAGCAGACGGTTGTCGTCGCCCAGCACGGGAATGGAGTCCTCGGAGTAGTCCTTCAGCTCTTCAATACAGCTCTCCACCGTCTGCGCTGCGTACACGTACGGGAAAGAGGTGATAATCAAATCCTCCAGAACCGCGTCCTCACGGGCAATAATCAAATCCTTGAGGATAATAGCACCGTAAAACGTACCGTCCTCCCGCAGGGCGTACAGGGTGGAGATATTATCGTTTTCCGCCGCCTGACGAATGAGGGAACGCATCGCCTGCTTAATGGTCAGGTCGCGCCCAATGGCCACGTAGTTGGTGGTCATACGGCTACCAATCTGCTCCTCATCATAGGAATGAATCAGTTGGATATCCTCAGCGGCGTCCGGCTCCATCAGCTCGATAAGCTCTTGCCGCTTTTCCTCGTCCAGCTCCTCCAGCACGTCCACCGCATCGTCGGCGTCCATATATTCCAGAACGTCCGCCGCCAGCTCCGCGTCCAGCTCCTCGATATAGGGTGCCGGCTCCTCCAGATAGGTGAACACGTCGCTGACCCGCTCGATGCCCAGAATACGATAGAAACGGCGCCTGTCGGAGCCGTGCAGCTGCTCCAACAGGTCCGCCAGGTCGCTGTCGTGGTAGTCCTCCATTGCCTGCCGCAGCTCGGCTATCGGCTGACGGCTGCGCAGCAGGGCGGTCAGCTCTTCGGTATAGTCGGGACGGCTCAGGGACATCTCCTCCCCCATCGCCACCATGTTTTTCTGTTCCTCAGCCATAAAAAAAGACCTCCTTATTCATAGAATAAGCGGTCTGCACATAACAAGACAGAGCTGTCAACCCAACTCCACAGGCGTTATATACAGAACGCAACGGCGCCGTCTACTTCGAGGCACTGTACTACCGCTTTCCATATATATCACCTGCCCTTATCTATAGTATCGGTTTTATTATATCCCACGCGCGCCCGTTTTGCAAGTGGTCAGAAGAAATTTACCTATTTTTTGATTTTCCGAATTTTTTTCGAAAAAAGGGTTGACAACTCGCCCCTAATTTGTTATCATATCACCTGTTCGAAGAACATGTATTTGGGGTATAGCTCAGCTGGGAGCGCGATGCACTCAAAGTTGAACCCCACTTCATAATTTCATAAATAAATCACCTAGTATACCTCATATGGGGGTATAGCTCAGCTGGGAGAGCGCTTGAATGGCATTCAAGAGGTCAGCGGTTCGATCCCGCTTATCTCCACCAACTGTATACTAGGTGATTATTTTTTTATTAAATTTTAAATGTCACCGGAGGCTGTGCGCCGTAGCGCCGAAAAGCCGGATTAGGTGTCCGAGTGAGCTCGGGTTATTGTGTATGCAATAGCCGGAGCCTTTTTCTTTTTTAGGAGGTAATTATGAAACACACAAAGGTTACCCTTGTTCCCTTAACCGCCGATGATCGGGAGCAGTTTATCCTCGATAATCAATGGTCGTTTAAGTATGGTGCGCTGGAAGAATTCGACGAACGGGACGATCATATTGACGATGATGGCGAGATCATTTCTCGAAAGACCATCGAGCGTTGCATCGACGATCCTAAAAATGAGACCTACCGCATTATGCTGGATGGCAGAAAGGTCGGCGGTGTGATCCTCAAAATCAATAACGAGACTCACCACAACGAACTGGAAATCCTGTTCGTTTCTCCCGAAGAGCATACCAAAGGCATCGGCTACGGTGCGTGGCAGGCAGTGGAAGCCCTCCACCCCGAAACGGAAGTTTGGGAAACCTGCACCCCGTATTTTGAAAAACGAAATATCCATTTCTACGTCAACAAATGTGGTTTCCAAATCGACGAATTTTGGTGCGAGCATTTTGCACCCACTCACCAGCCCTGCGACGAAGACCATGATCCGAACGAAGGCCCCGATGAAATGTTCCACTTTGTAAAGAGAATGAAATAAAGACAATTCGCCGAGCAGAGCGCAAATCACGCTCTGCTCGGCTTTTTGTTATGCCGCGATGTCTAAGCCGTTCGTAAACTGTTCAAAGTCGAAGTTGAAATCGATCTTCACCTTATAATCTCTGGAAACCTCAATGCGGTTGATGAGGGCATTCACCACCATCTTCTTTTTCTCCAAGCTCGCACTGTCGTACAGTTCCGCCCAAGAGATGAGCTCGTCGAAATGGTCGCTGAGCTGACGGAGCAGATTTTCGGTGTCTTTCACATCCCGCCTCGCATCCGCGCATTGTTCCTCCAAACGCGCGCATTCGCTCTCCGCCTCGCGAATCAAATCCGACAGCATCTCGGTGGAAAAGGAACTCTCTCCCCGAATGGATTTCACCACCTCAGATTTGAGCAAGGTGAGATTGTCGCTCGCCTTGCCGTAATCGGCATTCAGCATAATCAGCCGCGCCTTGCGCAATTCCAACTCGTTGGCATATTTCGCATTGACCACTTCGCTTTTGGACACCCCTTTCATCTTGGCGAAAATATCCTTGATGATGGAGTCCACAATATCGTCCAAAATGTGCATGGTGTAACCGGTTTGCCCGTCGCATTCGGTCTGTTTGCGGGTCTTGCCGTAACAGACATAGCGCAGCCGCTTGGTCATATCCACCGTGCCGTCAGTGCGTTTGCGGTACCGCCCATTGGTGCTGAGCAGTAACCGCGCCCCGCAATGCCCGCAAAACACCTTACCCGCCAGCAGCGATTTGGCTTTGCTGTTCATCGGCGGCACAGGATTGGCGCGGTGGTTGATCGACCGTTGATTCATTATCTCACGCGCTTTTTCGAACTGCTCGGGGGTAATAATTTGCAGTTCCAAGATAACACCCGAGCGGGATTCTCCGCTGCGGAGTACCCCTGTGTACGTGAGATTTTGCAGCATCCCCCGCACGGTAGCGGAATGCCACTTTTTGCCCGTTCTGGCGCGGTAGCCGTGGTCGTTGAGCCAGGTTGTGATGGTGTGGGCACCCAGCCCCTCGCGAGTGTATTTATCAAAAATGATCTTCACCACCAATGCCTCGTCCGCATTCACTTGCAGATCAAAAAGTTCGTGCTTTTTCTTATTAGTGCGCCCGTTTTTCACAAGGTCGTATCCATAAGCAGCACCGCCACCCTTGTAGTGACCCGACTCCACGATCTGACCCAAGCTCGTTTTGGTACGCACCGAGGTTTTCTCACTCTCGCCGTCCGCCTGCCAAAAGCGAATGTAGTTTAAGAGCTTATCGGTGTGGTTGTCAAATCGTTGCTCGCCCTCTTGGGTGCTCCACACCTCCACGCCGTTTTTTACGAACCATTCCACCACAAAGGGTGTCTCGTCCGCGATTCTACCGATGCGGTCGAACATAAACACCAGCAGAATATCAAATTGTTTCTTACGCGCTAGTTCCTTGATGATTTGGATTTTATCGCGGTTTTCGGCGCGGATCTTATGACCCGAAACACCATCCTCCTGTTCCTCGTGCACGATGTTCCAGCCCTTTTCCAGCGCGAATTTGTGGCACGCTTTGCGTTGCATCGGGATATCGGCTTCGTTGTTGCCGTTGTAGTCCACCTGTTTGCCGGTGGATACGCGGTATAAACAGCATACTCGTTTTGCCATTACTTCACCTCCTTTGCCATCATTTTACTGAGGGGGTACCCGTTTTGTCGATTGTGTGACCCAAGCAATTGAATGTGCGGATTCATCGGACATCCCTCGCTTTTCGCTTTTGCAACAATTGCTGGTAATACTCCAGCGCCTTTTCGGTATAGGCCTCCATCTCCTCGTCAGGAATCTCGGCGGGGATGGCGGAACGCACGCGGTCCATATCGATGTTCCAGGTGCGCTCCTCTTTTTTCTCCCGCTTCGCCCTCTTGTAGGCAGGGGGATTGGCATCGCCCAGCAGAATGGTTTTCAGTTGCGGGACGATGTCGGGGTTGGGTTCTTCGGTGAAGCTTGCCTCCACCTCGCGCCCCTTGACGA